>JACPLD010000005.1 GCA_016186765.1 Candidatus Kaiserbacteria bacterium
CTTCGCCGACGTCTGCGCCGCGTTCCTCTCCAAGGGGTTTGCCGCCGCGAGTAACCCTTAGCCGCACCGGCTCACCTGCCGAGGCGACCATGTACACGTTCTTCGCACTGTATATAAATCGAATCTGCGAGCCTCTCTCGGCGCGAGCATACTCTGGCTGTATGTCCCACGTACCGCCAAGGTAGAGTGTATTAGCAAACAATTTTCCAGGGAGTTCAAGTGTTTGCAAGACTTCGGCAAAGCGACTGCCATTCCCGAGGAGCTCATTTCGGTCCGAACCAAAGTAGACCTCTGGGCTTCGAACCTGCGAGAAATCCACTGGCATCGCGTCGCTAGGCGAGGCGATCGCCTGTAGTGGCATCTCTGTATCGAGACGCTTCGCCCGCTCGGCAAGCACTTTTTGGATCGCGCGCTCCGCGCCTTCGTAATCGCCCTCGCCGGCGTGGTCATACACGATGTAGCCGTCTATATCGATGAGGTACTTACGCGGCCAGAAGCGATTGCCGAATGCGTTCCATGTCTGGTATTCATTGTCGAGAACGATCGGGTATTCCAAACCGAATTCTCTCACGGCATTTTGTACGTTTGAGAGCACCTTCTCGAAGGCGAACTCCGGCGTGTGCACACCGATGATGACGAGGCCGTCCTTCTCGTACTTGTCGTACCACGTGCGCAGGTACGGCAGCGTGCGCTGGCAGTTGATACACGAATACGTCCAGATATCGATGAGCACCGGACTCTTTCCCCTGAACTCCCCTATCGTTATCGGTCCCGCTTGCCCCGAGGGAAGTCGAGGGGTGTTGATGTAGCCATCCGGCGAGACAAGCTCCGGCGCTTTCGGGTACATGAGCGCCTTCGCTTCTTCCGAAAGCATTTCGGCCGCTTCTTGCGGCGAGTTCATCCCCTCGGGAGCTCCGAGCAGGCGCTGCTCGATCCGCGTTATGTCGAAGAATCCGCGATCCAAGAGCCACACCTCGACGCGCGCCATTGCACCCGTTGCAACCAAAACGCCGACGAGGATAAAAAGCGCACCGATAGAGCGTCTGAACCAGCCGCCCGGCTCGATCGTGATGTTTAGCCGATCCACGAGCTTCTGTCCCGCGAGCGCGATGATGAGGAGAAAGCCGGAGAGCCCGAGCGCGTAGGCCAAGAGGTCGACAAGACCCATGAGGAAGCTTGCGGGAAGCACGGTCGCGAGAATAACGAAGTACGTGGGAGAGCAGCTCGCAAACACGGGGCCAAGCGCCGCGCCTATGAGTGCATCGCCCGCGAGCGAATTTTTTTGGTACCCGAGGGAAAGGAGTGCGTTTGATCTCCTGTTCAGCACACCAACAAATGGAAGCGAATCCCAAAGCCGAGGAAATACCATCGTGATACCGAATGCGAGGAGAATGCCGCCGGAAACCCACTGCCATACCCATTGCGGCACGCCGAGGAGCACCGTCGTCGCCTTGAGGAGCAACGTGAAGAGAATGATGGAGACGCCAAGCGATGCGCAAATGATGTACGCGCGTCTACGCGAGCCGCCCGCGAGCGAGCCGCCGACGATGACGGGAAGAAGTGGCAGCACGCACGGCGCGAGCACCGTGAGCACTCCCGCAACGAACGAGATTATGAGGAGAACCATGGTCCTATTGTATCTGCACGACGAGCGAAGCGAGAGTCGGAGAGCCGCTCCACTTTTTGATGAGTGAGCCGTCGGAGGAGACTTGCACGAGCGTGTGCTGATACGTCACGCCGTATTTCTGCTTGAGCGCCTGCTCGGTATCGTAATTGAGCGTGAGAATAGAAAGCGTCCGAGGGATCGAGGAGAGATTCGCGCGAATGTCCGCGTCGAGCGCGCGGCACGTCGGACACCAATCCGCCTTGAAGAAGAGCACGACATCGCCACTTTGTGCCATCGCGAGCTTGGAAGCCGCATATGCCTCGTACGAACCTTTTTCCATCATGGCCCCTTCATCCTTCATCATCGTGCTCTCACCCTTCGAATCATCCTCCATCATGGAATCGTCCTTCTCCATCATCTCTCCTTCCTTGGTTTCGTCTTCCATCATGGAATCGTCCGTACCCCCCAACCCTCCGGAGAAAAGCCAATAGCCGCCCCCGAGGATGACAATAGCGATAATCGCGATGATAAGTACATTGTTCGTATTCATGGTGAACGCATTAGTAGACTAATGCCCCCAGTGTAAAAGCGCCAGAGCGTATGTCAAATTGACTTGACATACGTCCTGTGGACAAGCGCGTGCTAGAGATAGCGGTCGCCGTAAAGCCGCGCGGCGAGCTTTGCGCAAACCATCGCAACGAGCACGACAACGAGCCACGGATCGACGACGTGGTTAAAGCTCTGCACAACGATCGCGAGCACGAGGAGCGCCGAGCCGGCGAGGAACGCCCATCGTCCCGCAAAGCTGCGGTGCGTTTCTTCCCGCTCGTCGAGTGCACGTTCGCGCAGAACAAAAACAGCAACAGCCCCGAAGGCGGCAAGTATCCCTGCCACAATGATCATCTGCATATTCGTCGGCATCCAGAAATGGAACGGGTTCAATACCAACACGAGGAGCACGATGAGAATAGTCGATGCGATTAGTTCTTTCATAGTTACGATTCGACGGTGAATAATTTTTCGACAGGAATTTTGAAGACCTTGGCGACCTTGAGCGCAAGTAATACTGACGGCGTGTAGTTGCCCTTCTCTATCGCGATAATTGTCTGCCGACTCACGCCGATCCGCTCCGCCAAGTCCTCCTGCGTAATGCCAGCAGTTGTGCGCGCAGACTGAACTCTGTTCGCGATGTGTTCGCCCATAAGGTTCATCATGGACAGTTGCAGTGGGCGTGTCAACTGTACTTAACACTGCTTGCAGTGCTTTGCGCGAGTTTTGGCTGATATAGTCGCATTGCTCGTTTAGCCTGCGCTCACTCGGTAGCGAAAGCATATATGCTTTCGCTACTCTCGTTTCGCTGGGCTATAATTCTCGCATGAATCTATGTGATGACATCGCCGCTCTCATCAAGGGAGATGTTACGGATGATGCCGCAACGTTGGAGAAGTACAGCCACGACACGAGCATCTTTGAGCGCAAGCCCTCTCTCGTCGTCTTTCCGAAAGATGCAGAGGACGTCTCCGGGGTCGTGAAGTACGTGCGCGAGGCACGCGCACGGGGGGAACATATCTCGATTGCGCCGCGCTCCGCGGGAACCGACATGACTGGCGGACCATTAACTGACTCGATCTCTCTCGTCTTCACGAAGTACATGAACCATATGCTCGAGGTCGGCGAGGGCTACGCCACCGCCGAGCCGGGCATTTACTATCGCGACTTTGAGAGGATGACGCTCGCGAAAAGCGGCATGCTTCTCCCCTCCTACCCCGCTTCGCGCGAGCTGTGCGCGCTTGGCGGCATGATTGCGAACAACTCTGGCGGTGAATTGACACTTCGCTACGGACAAACCAACCGCTACGTGCAAGAGCTCGAGGTGATCCTCTCTGACGGATCCCGCACCATCTTCCGATCGCTCTCTCGTGACGAACTTGAGAAAAAAAAGGCTCAACAGGATCTCGAGGGCGAGATATACCGCTCGCTGCACGCGCTCATCCGCGACAACGAGCATGAGATCGAAGCTGCGCGCCCTGACGTCTCAAAAAACTCTGCCGGCTACGCGCTCTGGCGCATGCACGATAAGGAGCGCGACACATTCGATCTCACCCAGCTCATCGCGGGCTCGCAAGGCACGCTCGCGATAGTGACGAAAGCAACCGTAGGACTCGTCCGACCAAAGGAGCACAAGGCGATGCTCGTCGTGTTCCTCTCAGACCTGGACGTCTTACCGGAGGTAGTACGTCGCGTCCTTACCTTTGAGCCCGAGTCCTTCGAGAGCTACGACGACCAGACGTTCCGTCTCGCGGTGCGCTTCCTCCCGCAGATCATTCGCCACTTCGGATTTTTCGACATGATAAAGCTCGCCTTCTCATTTATTCCCGAGATGTTCGTCGTCGCCATAGGTGGGGTGCCGAAGCTCGTGCTTATGGCAGAATTTGCGGAAGATTCCGACAAAGAAGCACGAAGACGTGCGTATGATGTGCAAAAGGCGCTCGCGGATCTCCCCGTTTCGACGAGAGTTGAAAAAAGCGCGACAGCAAGGGCAAAATTTTGGACGATACGGCGCGAGAGTTTTGCCCTCTTGAGAAAGAATCTGCGCGGGCTCTACGCCGCACCCTTTATCGATGATCTCGTCGTGCACCCGGCCGATTATCCCCTCTTTTTACCGGAACTCACGCAACTCCTCGAGGAGCACAACCTCGTCTATACGATCGCAGGCCACATCGGCGACGCCGACTTTCACATAATTCCCCTCATGGATCTCGCAAAGCCCGACTCAAGAAAAACAATCATGGCGTTGGAAGAAAAAGTCTATTCGCTAGTCGCGAAGTACCGCGGTTCCATCACCGGCGAGCACAATGACGGCATTGTGCGAACGCCCTATCTGCCTCTGATGTTTTCACCGCGCATAATCGAGCTCTTTGCAGAGGTCAAGCGCATCTTCGACCCTCTCAACATCCTCAATCCCGGCAAAAAGGTAGGAGGCACGGTCGAAGACATCAAGCGGAGTATGATGACCCACACAGTGATGAATACCACGACCGTGTAATTGTTGTCTTAGACTATACAAAAATGCCCCGACCGTTCGATACCTGCATCCCCAGGACTTGCTTACCTATCGCGACCGCAACATATAAACAAGTGTTATACTGCGGGCATGTCAGCAAGCTCTAATGCAAAAACTCCACTCGAGCGAGTCGCGCGCCGTCGGACACGCAGAGGCCTCATCGAGAGAGCCGTCATCAGTACACTTGCGGTGGGTGGTATGCTTACCATCGCAATGATGGCGCCAAAGATTCTAACGATACTGAAGCGCGAGCACTTGGACTACGTAATGCCAGCTGATCCAAAGCAACGTTTGCGAGAAACGATGTCACGAATGAAGCGAAAAGGATGGGTCAGATTCGAGGAGATCGGTAGCAAACGTTACCCACGCCTTACTGCCCTTGGACGTAAGCAGGTAGGACAAATATCGCTCGGAACTTTATCGATACGTAAACCACTGCGCTGGGATCGTCGATGGCGAATAGTCATCTTTGACATCGAAGAGCGCCGCAAAAACGACCGAGCAAAGATCCGTCATCTCTTGCAGCAGCTTGGCTTTCTCCGTCTCCAGAACAGCGTTTGGGTACACCCTCATGATTGCGAAGAGATCGTCGCACTCATAAAAACAGATATGCGGATTGGTCGTGATGTGTTGTACGTCATCGCTGATGCTATCGAATTCGATAAACCCTTGAGACAACACTTCGGTCTTCCGATGACCGGATGAACATTCGACTCAACCTTCATCTACTTGCTTATCGAGTGCGACCGCGACTGGTAAGCAAGTGGTAAGAGTCAAGCTACTGGGTGTCTTTACCTCTTACGAAGAGCATTAGGGTGATTAGGAACGCAAAGAGTGTGGCGGCCATCAAGGGGAAGGTGATGTAGCCGAACTCAAAGAAGAAACGCACGCCGCAATCGAGCGCCTCTGTTGCCGTCGCAGGGCACGGCACGAGCGAGCCTCCACCCATCTGGAGATAGTGCTGGTAGAGTGCGATAATGCCGCCAAAGATCGAGAGCGCGATGGAATAATCGGCGATCGCGCGCTCTTTCTTCCACAACGCGACCGCAAAAAGTACGGCCTGCGGGTATAAGAATATCCTCTGAAGCCAGCAGAGGCTGCATGCCGGAAACCCGAGCGAATCGTAGTAGAGCGAGAGCACAACGCCTCCAAGTGTCAGTAAAAACCCGAGCCACAATCCCCACTTTTGCAGAAATGATGCGACATCTTCGAGGTCCGGAATGCGCGCGCGGAGAAAGAATAGCGCGAGAAACGTAGCGCCCACGATCTGCATCGTAAGTGTTGCGAGCGCGAGAAGGAAGTTAATTGTTTCAACTGCCATTTTCGGGAAGTGTGCACCCTGTCTTATCTGCGAGCTCCTGCAGAGTCCGTTCACCGGTGAGACGGCTCCCATCGGCAAACTCCCACGTGGGATAATTCTCGATCTTTTTGTCGACGCACGCTTGCAACTGCGATTTTCCATCCGGCGTCGAACACTCGACGTATGGTAAAAGCTTTGCAGATGCTCCGAACATGTTCTTCGTATTCTGGCAGTGCGGGCACCAAAACGCGCCGTAGAACACTGCGCCTTTGTCCTTCAAGCACTGTGCGAACGAATCGAGATTCCCGGGCCCCGTTTTTGAAAACAGCGAGACACCGATAGCGGCAACGACGAGCAAAAGAATGATGCCCCAGAAAATAAGCGCGCCTTTACGCATGCCGCAACTCTAGCATGTTTAGGCACTCCCGATAAGGATGCCGGCCACAACGACGAGCACGCCGCCAACTACAATCTGCACCAGTGAGAAAAAGAAGTTCATGCCGAAGTAATGGTAGCGCACGTAGGAGATCGCGATAAGTTCGAGTCCTACGATCCCGTACGCGATCACAAGTGCCGCCTGCATCTGTGGCAAAAGGAATGGGAGAGCGTGGAGAATTCCACCGACGAAGGTCATTGCACCGGTAACGAAGCCGCGGGGCAGAGGTTTCCCCCGCTCAGTATGCACGCCTGTGTCGGATAGCGCCTCCGCAAATCCCATGCTGATGGCTGCGCCGATCGCAGCGGAGAACCCGACGAGAAACGCGATGCGGGGAGAGCCGGTGGCGTAAGCTGCCGCGAAAAGTGGGGCGAGCGTCGAAACCGTTCCGTCCATGAGACCCAAGAGTCCCGGCTGAATGTACTGGAGTATCAGGAGCCGACGCTCGTTTTCCATAGCGACACTATATCAGCGCAAACACCGTTCACACTTGCACCCTCGCGGGCGGATGAATTCATCGAAGTATTCGTCGCCGTAGTCGAGTGTGAGCTCTTCGTCCTTTTTGATATCGCATGTGGCATGGATAAAGACGCGACCGCTCTCGAGCTGCCCTTCGCAGTTAGGAGAGCACGAATGGTTGATGTAGCGCGCAAGGTTGTCTCTTGCACTACCATCGATCGTCCAGTGCTCGTCGAGTTCGAGGAGGTAGCGCGTCTTCAGGGTGTCAGCATGGGCAGTAGGGACGCGCTTTCCGGTATATTCAACGATGCAACCTCCCGCTCGCAACGCTCGCGTGGCGAAAAGACCGCGACCAAGTCCGGGCCGCGAACGTCGAACTATGACCTGTTCACATAGAGTCCGAACCATACACATGGCGGAGCATATCACGGAGTATAATTCTTTCTAATGGAAAGCGGCATCGCGAGTTTTCTGCTTGGGGCGCTCTCACTTGGGGCAGCAATCTTGGCAGCGGCGCTTGGCGTAATACTTTCGTACCACTGGTTCAATTTCAGCGGAAACGCTGTCGTCTCGCTTGTAGCATTGACCATCTATACGACCGGATGTGTAGCGCTCATCATCGCCCTCACCGCGCTCGCCGCCGCCGTATGACCCGAACACACGAAATGGCATTACACGTGTTGAAGTATGTTCTGCGTAATAGTATTGCTTCGAACAGCTTTGTTTATTCGATAGTACGGCATGGCTCGTGTCAGAAACGATGCCATTTCGTGTGGCGGGTATGAAAGGATTCGAGCTGCAGGCGGAAGAGCAAGTCCTCCTCAAGACGCACAAGCACTGGATCATCTTGCTTCGCGACCTCGGCGGCACGATCGCAATCGGCGCTGCGCCTTTCATTCTCTTTGGCCTTGTCACGCTCCCCGGCATACTGCCGCTCGATAACCGGACGTTCCTGCACATCCTCGCATTCGTTGAGGTCGTGTGGCTACTTCTCATCTGGTTCGTGCTCTTTGTGCTCTGGACGAACGACTACCTCGACTTCTGGATCATCACGAACCGGCGCATCGTGAACATAGATCAAGTGAACTTGTTCCGACGTACGATGACTACGTGGCAGTTCGAGAACATTCAGGAGATAACAACGGAAACGCAAAATCCGCTCCAGAGCTTCTTGAACTACGGTCTGGTCCGCTTCATATCGGCGGGACCAAGCGGCGCGGAGACGCGCATGGAAAGCATCCCGCATCCCGACGAGATCTCCGCGCTCATGCTGAAGCAAATGGAGCGCTATCGCACGCTCGAGAAGGCGAACAAGCAGCAGGAGTCGCTCTTACACACCATTAGTCATGAGGTAAAGGCGCACCTCACCAAGAACGAAGCGGCGCTCGCCTCGATCGTCGAGGGAGATTACGGCTCCGTCCCCGCGAGCTTGGTGGTGATGGCCGACACCGCGCTTTCTGAAACGAGAAAAGGTGTTGAGATGGTGATGAACATGCTCTCCGGATCGGATTTCAAAACCGGCGCGATGAAACTCGATTCGAATCAGTTTGATTTTTCCGCGCTTGTGCAGCAGGTATTCGAATCGCTGAAGAAAAGTGCTGAAGAGAAAGGCCTTGCCATGAGCTGCACGATAGCGCCCAACATCTATATCGTACGAGGCGATCAGGCGAAACTTCGCGACCACGTGGTCCGGAACTTGCTCGACAATGCGATCCGCTATACGCCGCACGGCTACATCCGCATTCTTCTCGCCCGCAGCGAGCGCGCCATCATCCTTGCCGTCACCGACTCCGGCGTCGGCATCTCTTCCGAAGATCTCCTGAAGCTTTTCACCGAGGGAGGCAAAGGGGCTCGCTCGAGCGAGATAAACCCCTCAAGCACGGGCTTCGGCCTCTCTATTGCGAAACAAATCGTCGAGGCGCACGGCGGGGTTATATGGGCGGAGTCAGAGGGAGCGAACCGCGGCTCAACGTTTTATATGTCCTTGCCCGCTGCCGAGCGTTCCTCGGAAAGCCCAAAGACGGTATAGTGATGCGATGAAATCGAACAAAAGGCTCTCGACAGAAAGTTACAAGGGCGTACGTGACTTTTATCCCGAAGAGCAGTTTATCGAGCGCTATATCTTCGAGCACATGGCGCGCGTCTGCGAGCTTTTTGGCTATGAAGAGTATAATGCCTCCGCTTTGGAGCCTGCGGAACTCTTCCGCGGCAAGACATCAGAAGAGATCGTGAACGAGCAGACATACACCTTCGAGGACCGCGGCGGCCGCGAGGTGACCCTGCGGCCCGAGATGACGCCAACGCTTGCGCGCATGATCGCCGCGCGAGCGCGCGAGATACCGCTCCCCGCCCGTTGGTACACGATCGCGAATATGTTTCGCTACGAGCGTCCCCAGCGCGGACGACTCCGCGAACATTGGCAATTAAATGCCGACATCGTCGGCATCGAAGGTATTGAGGCTGATGCCGAGACAATCGCGATTGCCCACGGCGTCATGCGAAGCCTCGGCGCGGACGAGCGCAACTTCGAGATCCGTGTTTCCGACCGTCGTATTCTCGACACGATCTATGCGGAGCTCGAGATTGAGCCGGAAAAACATGCTGCCGTCATGCGTCTCTTGGATCGTCGCGCAAAACATGAAGACTTCGAGGGCGCGCTTTCGGGATTCGTCGGGAAAAAAACTGCACTCGAGCTCATCGAGAGAATCGACCGCACGACCTCGAGCGCCTTCCTCGAAGAGCTGCGGACGCAGCTTGAGTACCTCGGCGTTCGCAACATGATTGTCGATACCTCGATCACCCGCGGCTTCGACTACTACACAGGCATGGTTTTCGAGGTCTACGATACCGACGAAGCAAACCGCCGCTCGCTCTTTGGCGGCGGCCGCTACGACAACCTACTTGCGCTCTTTGGCGTCGAAAAAATCCCTGCTGTCGGCTTTGCGATGGGAGATGTGACAGCACGCGACTTTCTTGAAACCCACAACCTCATGCCAAACTATGCACCCGCGACCGAATTGATGATTGCGATCGTCGACGAGGATGCGAAGAGCCACGCGATAAAACTCGCGCAGGACCTTAGACGCGAGGATGTAACTGTTTCCGTGAATTTCTCCGGAAAGCGCATCAGTGATCAGATCCGGTACGCAGACAAAATGAAGATCCCGTTTGTGATTGCTGTAGGCAGCAAAGAGCGTGAGAGCGGCCGTTATACCGTGAAAAACCTCTCGAGCGGCGCGGAGATCACGCTCACTGCCGACAGGATCGCCGAACACCTATTCTCCAGTTTGGGATAAGCTGCTAAGACTACCTCCCTACCTATGCGGATCGTCACTTTCGATATCGAAACCGCCAACTGGATGGACGAGACAGGCTCGGGAGATCCTGCGGATCTCTCTATCGCGGTTGTCGGCACCCACGATTCAGAGACGGAACGTTACTCGTGCTACCTCGAGCACGAACTCCCGCAACTGTGGAAGATCCTCGAGCGAACCGACATCCTCGTCGGCTACAACTCTGATCACTTCGACATTCCCCTATTGAACAAGTACTACCCCGGAGACCTCACGCGCATCAAAAGCCTCGATCTCATGCAGGAGGTATACGCTGCACTCGGGAGGCGTTTGAAACTTGATACGATCGCAGA
Organism: Candidatus Kaiserbacteria bacterium; assembly: GCA_016186765.1. Taxonomy (GTDB): domain Bacteria; phylum Patescibacteriota; class Minisyncoccia; order Phycocordibacterales; family UBA2100; genus UBA10103. The sequence goes on from JACPLD010000005.1 coordinate 10,512, forward strand.
AGCAACATTGGGAGAGAGGAAGATCGGCGACGGATTGCAGTCGCTCCGTTGGTGGAAGCAGGGCGAAGTAGAGAAGGTCAAAGAGTATTGCCAAAAGGACGTCGAGCTGACGAAACGTATCTTCGACTACGCGCTCCAAAATAGCGCTCTGAAATACCGTGACCTCGGATTACTCAAAGAAGTGAAGCTCAATACCTCAACATGGCTCTCCGGGGATGCAAAACCCATGACCTTCTCGATGGGATTCTAGCCATTGACCGGACGAGGTTCCCCAGCTAGTGTGCGGCGAGCGGGAATCACCTCGCGAACTTTGGAGGTTCACATGCTGGAAATCCCGATCGGCGTGCTTGCTGTCACATGGCTAATCCTCGGCTTCATGTGCGCGGCCGCTCTGCGTCCAAGACTGAAGTCATGGACGACGAGCCAGTATTTCCGCGCGCTCGGATTCACCCTCTTGGGCTTTTCATCGCTACTCATCGTGTGGCGACATGCCCGCACAAGAAATCGCGGCCTACGTTCCTAGGAACGTAGGCCGCCGCTATTTGTATAGAGCCAGACTTGTATTCGTTTTTTGTGCCTGGGCCCGGTCTCGAACCGGGGACCTCATCCTCTTCAGGGACGCGCTCTGCCAACTGAGCTACCCAGGCAGCGGTGAAACTATACCAAATTATTCCTGAGGCGAGAATTGGCTTTGGAATTGTTTGAGAAGATCTTGGAAATCTGAAAATTGCGCCTGTGCTTTCGCTCCCGTCCCTTGAACCTGTTCATAGGTAGCCGCCATCTGCTCCATGATCGGCGCAAGATATGTAGCATAGAGCCAGAGGGGTGCGACAACGAGCACGAGCACGTAGAGGACGAATTTAATGACTCCGCCCCAGAGGGCATTGCGCCGCATCGCGTGGAGCATGCGATTGTTCTCGTGCGTCATGCGCACGAGCTCGGTCAGAGTTTCGTCGTTAACTTCCATACTCTCATCTTATCACCTCAAAAATTGTCAATGCTAAGTTCCCGCAAATTTTCAATTGTTTGATCGGCGCCTGCCGCATGTAATGTTTTCTGCAGCGCTTTTGGAGCAAGACCGATAATTTTACCGATTCCTGCCGCCTTTGCTGAAGCAATACCCGACGTCGTATCTTCTACCACAACACATTGTTCCGGGCGAAGACGTATCGCCTCTGCCGCTTTGATGTAGAGGTCTGGAGCGGGCTTCCCTCGAATCTCCCCATCGACAAAGACAATGTGGTCACGTTCAAACCAGCGCAGAAGATTGAAATGTCGAATAAAAAATTCGACGTTGCTTTTTGGCGAAGAGGTCGCGATTGCGCGTGGAATATTGCGAGCCACGAGCGCATTAAGCAACTCCCTTGCTCCGGGGGAGAGACCATATGTTCTTCTACCTGCACGCACGATCTCGCGGTATCGCGCCTCTTTATTCTCCCCTATCACAGCAACCTCATCATCGCTCGCATCCGGACCGACAACGTATCGGGCGAATTCAGTCAGCGATCGACCATGCAAACGTGTCAACTCTTCTTCAGTGAGCTCTGAACCGCGTTGCTCTCTCGCAACATCCTGCCATGTCTCTGTATGTAGTTCGGTATCCCACAGAAGAACACCATTAAAATCAAAAATTATTCCTTTGAATTTCATGTGCCCCCGGCAGGAATTGCACCCACATTAACCGCTTAGGACGCGGCGGTTCTGTCTTTTGAACTACGGGGGCGTGTTCGCAATGTACCACGCCGCTTTAGTTCGATTAAACAGCAAGAAGTTCCCGCAGGCGGCCTTCGTCGAAACCGACGACAAGCTCGTTGCCCACAAAAATCACTGGCACGCCCATTTGGCCGCTCTTCTCGATCATCTCTTTGCGTCGCACAAGGTCTCGTGCGACATCGTGTTCGGCGAAAGGAACCTTGTGCTCTGCAAAAAATTCCTTCGCCATGTGGCAGAAGTGGCATGTCGGCGTCGTGTAAATGGTCACCTCAGATTGTTTTGCCATAACTCTTGTTCGATAATCGGCTAAGTATATCGTGCCCTCCTTGTATGCCAACTGTTGATAACTATTGTTCGCGTGCTCGCTTCAGCACTTTCGTCCACCAGATGAGCTGATCGATCATTCCTTCCGCTGCCCTTTCGTACGTATCGAGGGCGCCCACCTTGAGCGAACCGTCGCTCTCACGAAGATTCCAGTGTGAAGGGATATTGACCGAGTTACGAATCGGCGCCATTTGAAGTTCTATTGCGGAGATGCGGAGCGCTTCAATAGCTCTTGCTCCGCCGACTGTTCCATACGAAACGAATGCTACCGCCTTTTGATTCCACTCCGGATAGACCCAGTCGAGGGCGTTTTTGAGGACGCCGGATGGTCCCCGATTATACTCAGGCGAGACGATGATGAACGCATCGGCCTCGGCAATCTTTTTGCTCCAGCGAGCGACGGCTTCGTTCTTGTACGGCTCCTTTTTCGAGGAGGGAGTCTGGGCTTCGTTGAAAAGCGGCATCTCATAGTCGCGCAAATCGAGAAGTTCTGCATCTACACCCTCACGCTTTTTGAGAATATCGAAAATCCAGCGCCCCGGATACTCACTAAAGCGCGTGGGCCTCGTGCTACCCAGAATAACCTTGATCTTGAGATGGTCCTCCATATACACACTGGAAAGCCCGGACTATTGAATAATATATTCGAACCGGATATGACTTTACTTAGTAAAGTCATCGGAACGATGAGACAAGTATAATCAATGACTTTACTTAGTAAAGTCATGTCTGTGGTGTAATATACCCACGTGCCTTGTATATTGCTATGTTGAGAACAAATCGCCAGCGTAAAATCCTTTGCCGCTCGTGTCCTGTGGCACAAACGGCAGACATCGTGGGAGACAGCGTTAGCTTGCTGATACTGCGGGACCTTCTCGAGAAGCCACGCGGCTTTACCGAGCTCGAACTCGCTCTTGAAGGTGTGAGCTCTCGCACGATATGCGCCAAGGTCAAACGCCTCATGCAGGGGGGACTCGTCACCCGCGTGCCAAAAACGAAGTTCTACCCCCGCGTCGACTACCGACTCACACACAAAGGGAGGGCGCTTCGCCCCGTCATCGAGGCAATGCGAGCATACGGAAAAAAATACCTCTAGTCGCTACTGGCAACGTAGACCGAGTGAAATGCAAAAGTACACTTTCGCATTTCCGAGCCGAGGAGCCAGAAATCCCGCATCGCGGGATTTACTTCTGCAGTGTGTAGCCCGAGTAGGCAAGGTAGCCGGCGACGATGAGCGCCACCCAGCTTAGCCACATGGGCACCATCCATCCGCCTATGACCGCGTCCCATCCGAAAAGGACTCGCGCGAGATGAAGGAGCGCGACAAGCGCGAAGACGCCGGAGGAAACCTTGAAGTACATTTTCTGGTCTCCCATGATCTTATGAACCATATGAAGTGCCTGATTGATAATCCCTCATTCTAGAATTTCGCCGCTCCCTGTCGAGCGCCTTATCCACCCTATGCGGGTACGGGGAATCGAACCCCGATCTAATGCTTGGGAAGCACTCGTTCTGCCACTAAACTATACCCGCCCTCATTGGGTAAAAATCTATCAAAATTTCCAGACTCTAGCGAGCGTGCGCAAGCGTTTTGGAGTCTTCGCGCAGGCCGATGAGGCCGAGCGGGAGCAAATTTTCAGCAGAAAATTATGCGACTCCAAAATGATTGTGCACGCGAGCATATCTACCACCGCCAAAACGTCTTTCGAAACCATTCGCGGAGGGTGGAAGTTGCGTGGATGGGCGCAGAAGTCGGCCGCTCGACAATCACAATGAGCCCCTCCCCTCTTTCCGCAAATCCGTACTGCTCGCGCAGCGTTTCTTCGAGACCGCGATCGCTCTCGAGCATTTCGATGTCGGCCGAGAGCTGCTGCTGCCGAGCAAGAAGATCGGCACGCTCGAGCTCAGCTTCCGCCTTGCGCGATGCAGATTCGCGCTCTTTTTGAAACACGCCCCACACTCCAGAAGCAGCAAAGAGCGCGAGAGCGGCGAGCGCAAGGAGGCCGAGGCGCTTCAAAAAAAGCCGTGTGGCAGTCTGTCGCTGGTTTCGTGACCACATGTTGCAATCTTATCACTGACACGATTTGCATTTTTTCCTATTCCCTATACCCTATTCCCTATCACCTACCCATATGAGCTTTCTCTTCGACAAGCGCACGAAAAAAGTCATCAATGCCGCATGGGGAGTCATCGCCGTTCTCATCATCATCGGCATGGTTATCTTCTTCGCCCCCGGCCTCATATACGGCATCTAGCTTTCCCGCACTACTTTAAGAAATACCTCGTGAGGTATTTCTACTCTGCCTCGGGCTAACATTTTTTTCTTTCCGCGCTTTTGTTTCTCGAGGAGCTTCATCTTCCGTGTCACGTCGCCGCCGTAGAGGTAGCCGGTCACATCCTTGCGAAGCGCGTTTAGGCGGCGCGCCGCGATAATGCGTCCACCTGCTTTCGCCTGGACCTTCAGCACGAAAAGCTGCCGCGGGAGAAGCTTCTCGAGTTTCTCGACTATCGCTTCCGCTTCAGTCTGAAGCCTTCGACGGGAGACGATGCGCGTAAACGCGGGCACGGGTTCCTCCGCAATCAAGACATCGAGTCGCACGACATCCGCCTCGCGAAGGCCGACGAGCTCGTAGGAGAGCGAGGCAAAACCGCTCGAGATGCTCTTCAGCCTGTCGAAAAATGCTCGCATCAATTCTCTGAGTGGCATCTCTGCGGAGATCCGGACTTTTCCATCGGGAAGAGTCTCTGTATGTCCCACACTGCCCTCGTGCTCATAGAGAAGCTGCGATATGCTGCCCACGTATTGCGCTGGCGTGATGACATGGACGTTGCTCCACATCTCGCGTATCCGCTTAGCCCCGCCGTCGTCCGGAAATCGCGCGGGCGAGTAGACTTCTTCTACCGCTCCGTTGATTCGCGTTACCTCGTAGACAGTTGTCGGCTGCGTCACCACGAGCGCAAGGCCGAACTCTCGCCTTAGACGCTCGATTACGATCTCGAGATGGAGCATTCCCAAAAAGCCGCAGCGGAAGCCCTTGCCCATGACGCCCGAGCTTTCTTCTTCATACGAGAGAGAAGAATCGGAAAGACGCAGGCGCTCAAGCGATTGTCGCAGAGAGGGCAGATCGTCCTGCGACTCCGGATACACTGAGGCCCAAATGACAGGCGTCGGCCGTAGAAAGCCGGGAAGCGCCGGGGCACCTTCTCGCGCAGAGGTGACCGTATCTCCGACCGAAGTGACACCGGGCTTCTTTATGCCGGTCACGACGTATCCGATCTCCCCTGCGAGAAGCTCGTCGCGCGGAGAGTAGTCGGGAGTAAGTACACCAACCTCGAGTGCCTTGAACGATTCTTTTGCCGCCGAGAGTGCCAAGGCCTCTCCCGCGCGTAGCCGACCTCCGAAGACGCGTGTGTATATGATGACACCGCGGTGGTCCGAATATCCGAAGTCAAACACGAGCGCTTGGGTTTTCTCTCCCGTCGCGGGAGGAGGAATTCGCTCAACAATCGCATCGAGAAGAGTTGCGACTCCCTCCCCTGTCTTTCCCGACGTCTTGAGAACAGACGATTCAGACACGCTAAGAAGGAGCGCGAGCTCGCTCACTATATCGTCCGTTCGCGCAAGTGGCACGTCGATTTTCGACACGACAGGAATGACTATTCTCTTCAGATCTTTGGCGACAGAAAGAACAGACAGCGTTTGGGCCTCCACTCCCTGCGTCGCGTCCACGAGAAGCACGACGCCCTCAACCGCAGAGAGCGCTCGCGATACCTCGTATGAAAAATCAACGTGCCCCGGCGTGTCTATCAAATTGAGCACGTACTCGACGCCGCCGTTGTGCCACGTCATCCGCACCGGAGCCATCTTGATGGTGATACCGCGCTCGCGCTCGAGCTCCATGCGATCCAGGACCTGCTCTTGCATCCGCCGCGGCTCGATCGTGCCCGTTATTTCGAGCATGCGATCGGCGAGCGTAGATTTGCCATGATCGATGTGTGCGATGATGCTGAAGTTCCGTATGTTCATACGTGAAGTATCCTATCCTAGCAGATGCTGGACATATCGCATTCTAACTACAGCGAGTCGGATGCGTGCGGTTCCGGGGTCTTCGCGCAGGCCGATGAGGCTTCAGCGGGAGCAAATTTTCAGCAGAAAATTATGCGACCCAAGGACTGCACGCATCCGCGAGTACCCTATTGCGGAGACGACGGCCCGATCTCTTCGGCAGATGCTATAGGTTGCGCTTGCGGCAGCGGCGCCCTCCAGAGCCGCCCGCGGATCGCGGAAACTGTCTCCAAGTACTCGCGATTATTGAGAAACGCGTACACAAGTACGGCCCCGCATATTCCGGCGATGCCACCCGCAAGCCCGCGCAGAAAAACCGAGAGCAGCGTCGAAGATAGTGTAAGCGGCCCCACGAGGGTGAGTGTCGCATAGGCGATGATGGCTGCGCCGATGCCCGCGAGGACGGCGTGCATGAGAGAAACCTTTATCAACGAAAAGAATCCTCCGAAACGCTGCTCGAAATGGATCACAAGTGCCACCGCTGATGCGACAGAGACGAGCGAAAACGCGATCGGGAGTGCCACGATGGAGCTTCCGGGAACGTCATCGAGCCGCAGTACGCGCTCAATAAAACTCAGTAGGGCGGTGTCGGATAGGGCGGAGGAGAAGCGCGAAGCGAGAACAAGTGTGAGCCCGGTCGAAAGTATCGCGATGAAAAATGGAACGAAGGTGCGCCCTGCCGCGTAGTAGGCGCGAGTAAGCAACAAGAGCAGGGCCTGCGCCGCAAGCGAGATGGAGAGGAGCGCAAAAACCGCGGCGGTGAGACGCGTGTCGGTCCAATCGAAGGAACCGCTTCCGAGAACGACGCGCACGATGTGTGCGCGAAGCACCACAATGAGACCCAGCGCGGGAAGCGACCAGAAGAGTATGTAGCGCGCGGCAGTCGCAACGTACTCGACGAATTCCCGTGTGCGGCCGTTCGCAAGCGCCGAAGCGAGCGTCGGGAATGCGGCAACAGAGTAGGAAGCGCCGATTACCGAGAGAGGAACACTTGCTAGATTGAACCCAAAGATGTACACCGCGATAGAGCCCACGGAAAGTCCGGAGGCAAGCGAGATCAAACCCGTGAACGTAACTTGATTCATCGAGAGCGTGAGTGCGCGCGGGATTGATATCGCCGCCGTCTGCAGCAGTGCGATACCATCTCTAAACTTTGGAAACGAGCGGAAAAATCCTTCACCCACGATCGAAGGAAGCTGGATCCCTAGGTGAAGTGAAGCGCCGAGAACAACTCCCCACGCTAATCCCACGATCCCGAGGGATGGGTAGAGCGCGAGAAGCCCGACAATGATGCCGAGGTTATAGAGGAGAGGCGAGATGGCATACAGTAGGTAGCGTCCACGTGTTTGGGTGATGCTCGCGAGAATGTTGGAGAGCCCCAAAAGAATCGGTTGCAGGAGCATGATGCGCGAGAGCATCGTAAGGCTCTCGTGGTAGCCAAGTGCCAAAAACTGAGGAAAGAGCGCCGCGATGAGAGACGGCGCGAGGAATGCAGCGCCGAGAGAGAGGGCCACCGCAAGCGAACTGAAGCCGAGAACGATCGTGTCGATGTAGTCTTTTTGTCGCTCAAGCGAGCGGCGCGAGAGCTCAGGAATGAGAATGTAAACAGAGACCAAGGAGCCGATCGTGACGAACAGGAAGTCAGGTATGCGGAATGCCGCGTAGTAGAGGTCGAGCTCGGCTCCAGCGCCGAAGGTATGCGCGAAGAGGCGATCACGCACAAGTGCCAAGAGCGAGGAGAGGAGTGCAGAGATCGCCAAGACGTACACTGCCGTCTGCAAACCCCGCACCGGAGAAGCGAGTAGACGGAGGGTTTCTCGCATCATGAAAACCTATCTCCTCGAAGGAGCGAACGGATCGCGACCAGACTGAATTTTTTCTATAATGTCCGCAAGTGCAGCATCATTTGGATTGGTGAGAGCAACTATCCTCAAGACCCGGAGTGCGTCTTCCTTCCGGTCAAGCCGATAGTACGAAAGTCCCAAGAGAAAGAGCGCGTTCGCGTAATTTTGCTCGAACGCGACCGCACGCTCGAACGCTCTCGCGGCGTTCTCGTACTCCCCACTTGCGTAGAGTATCGTCCCGTAGTTGTACCAGCCGAGCGGATCCTGTGCGGCGACCTGTACGACTGCCTCCGCATGCTGTTTAGCTTCCGCTAGCGCGTTCGCGCGCGCGTGGATCTGCGAGAGGAGAAAGTGCGCGGCGGCGAGATCAGGCTTAATACCGATCGCAGTTTCGAGATTCGTGCGAGCCGCCGTATCGTCGCCACGCGCAAGATCGAGTTGGGCGAGACCGAGATACGGAAGTGGGTTCGTAGGACTCATCGAAGCTGCCTCGCGATAGGCATCATGAGCCGCCTGTTCCGCTCCCGAAACACCTGCACCGGCGAGCTCGCCGTAGAGTCGCGCGAGCGTGAGCCAGTTCTGGTAGTCTCGACTTTCAATGTTCACGGCGGCGAGTCCATGCTGGATCGTCGCATTCAGTGTCCCTTGCAGCTCAGCCTGCGCCTCCGAACTCCCATCAGATTGGCTTACAAGAGCTGCGAGCTGCAAAAGACCAAGCTCAACACCTGCACGATGCGCGCGGTCGCTCCCCGGCAAAACGAGAAGTGCGAGCGCGATCGATTTCGACGCCTTGCCGATATCTTGCGTTCCCGAGTAGAGCACGACCGCGCGATTCACGAGCATGTCCGAAACGAGCGCGCGCGTCGACTGCACACCACCGAAAAGGAGAACGAGGCCCGAGAGCGATAGCACGGAGGCGGCAACTTTTCCCTTCCAAGATTCCCACGAAAGAGAGAAACGAGAGCGCGAGACCGCGCCCGTGAGGAGCTCCTCTCCGATCATGGCACCAAAGATAAGAAATGTGAGGAGGGATAGTGCCGGGCCGGGAACGTAGAAGATGTGATAGGTCGTGAGAAAGACAGCAGCGAGAACGAGCGCAGCGCGTATGCGAGAGGCATTTCCCGCATCACGAAAGAGCCGCACGAGACGGGAGAGGAGTGCAAGGGTCACGGCGAGCCACGCGACAAGACCCGCTATGCCCGTCGTCACGAAGGAGGTTGGGATAAAACCAACGCCATAGTAAAAGTCTGTGTTCCAAAATTGCGTCGTATTCACCGAGAGCGGTTTGTAGCGGCCCCACTCGCGAGGAAATGTGTTGGGGCCGGAACCGAAGAAAATCTGCGTAGGTTCCGCGAACACTTCGCGACCAATCGCGAAGGTGCCCTGCCACGAAGGTCGCACCTCTACTTGCGTTATCTGAAGCGGCGAGGGGAGCTTTCGCTGGATAAGCGTTCCCCCGAAGTAGGGAGCAAGCGAAAGGAGCGCAAAGAGGAGAAAGAGCAGGGCGACTCCATGTCCGCCGAAACGCGGGCTTGCTGGTTGCGCTCGGAAGCGAAAGAGCGCGTAGAGCAAACTCGCACCTCCGAAGGCAAGCCACACGTCTGCATAGTTGATGACAAGGAGAAGCGCGAAAGAGCCGAGCGTGACGACAATCCCCACATAGCGCCACGCGCCGCTACAGACCGACGTTGGCAAGAGTATGAGCGAAAGAAAAAGCGCAAGCGAGAGATAGATGCCAAGATCATGCCAACTGCCGACGATAGAGCTCGCCGGGAATTCGAGCACGCCGCCAAAGGTGAATGTAGGGTACGCAAGATGCACAGACTGAACCGCGAGCACGACGAGCGTACCCGTAAGAAGAAGACGCAGGGCGAGTGCGGGCCTCTCTCTTTGCGCGCCGAGTACTGTTGCCGAGAGAAAGAGCGCCGCGTACCAAATTGCGAACGTGACAACCGTGTCCTGCCCACTACCGTCACCAATAAACGATTCCCACGACGGTCCCGCGACGAGTGCAGAAACGAGGTACGCAAGCGGAATAAGAAGCGCCGCGATGAGAAGCGGGCTTTTCGGAATATGGAATTCGGAATCCCGTAGAGACATGACGATCCACGCGAGGAAGCCAACGGGTGCAACAACAACTGCGAGGAGTACCTTCGCCTGTGCGACGCCCACCCATGACACGGGGATAAAGAAAAAAGGAGTGAGCAAGAAGAGGAGGAATGCCGACCATCGAGCTACCGCTTCTGCTCCTGCAAAATACTGCATCGAGGAAGAGTATAGCACATGCAAAATCCCCCTTGCGGGGGATTTTGCCTGCGAAGTAAGCCGGATTCTGTCGGGGACAGTCATCTATCTGGGATCGTCGTTGCCGACAACCTCAAGCGGCTCTTCCAACAGCGATTTCAATTGAGAATCACGGTTGGACACGGCCTTGCACGCAGGTAGGAATTTTGCCGTTTCATTTTCGCCTTTCGACGAAACCACTCCCGAAGGAGTTCTAGCCTCTCGGCATCGACGTTTCTGTTCGCATCCCTATCCTCTCGGACGACGGGCGTTACCCGCTACCCTGCTATCCGCCAGCTGGCGGATGCGTGTCCGGACTTTCCTCCCCTGCTTTCGCAGGAGCGACTGCCTAACGCAGGTGTACAGTATACCAAATTGTGCGCAGCAAACCAAGCAGTTAGACAATTTCGCACGTCCCACCCGCGCAGGCCAATTCTTTCGCCTGCTCGGTTTCGTCGGTGCGTTCGTAGATGATAAGTTTCGAGTAGTCCACCTGTGGGAATTGTGCTACACGTTGCTCGTAGGTTTTCTTATCGATTGCTTCATAGGGAGCTAAGCGGTAGACATGATTAGAGCGGGGCAGGAACGAAAGGCCGCCGATGATGTCCCAGTTCTCGTACAGCCACGCGACGACTTGCACCCACTCTTCTTCTCCCACCGAGATCGTCGCCGAAGGATTATGCTCGGTGAAATTCAATTTCACCGTCTTCCAGTACTCAAGCTGCTCAATTGCCGAGAGATCATCCTTGAACACGGAGCCGGCAGGCGCCTTTACCGGAAACTCCAGCACATACGTGTTCGCCTCGCCCGCGACCTGGCCCACTTCAGGGTTATGCGGAACACCTTGGTCGCGCACCATCTTGTAGAGCGAGTCGGTCGCAGAGATGCGGATGCGGCGGATGTAATAGTGCGAGTGGCGCGGGTGCACGCCTGAAGAGCAATCAAAGGTCTGCGATACAGTACCCGAGGGCTTCACGCACGTAATCGAGTGCGACGGATTGATGCCGAAGCGTTTCGCGTATATCTCGTTCGTCTTGAGGGCGGCCTGCCGCATTTTGCGAAGCGTCGAAGGATTGCGAACTGCCGGGCTGTCCCACTGCCCCGTAATCGAAACCCCCAGCAGCCGCTCGGCTTCGCAATTTTTCTTCCAGTCCTCCGATATGTAACGGAAATTCGTGAGCGTTGACTGATACGTGCCGAGGAGCGTCGCGAGTTTCGTTTTCCGGACGAGCGATGTTTCCGTATCGTATGGACGCGCGATCACCTCTGAGAGATTGCAGAACTGGTGCGACTGCAGAATGATCTCCGCGCATGGGTTTGTGCCGAGCTGACCGATGAACCCGTTCTTCTTACCGTATTTTTTGCGCAGGTACTCAAGACGCCGTTTGGGCAAGGTCTTGGGAAGTGAGCCGCGGTTGAAGATGCCCCGCTCTCCTGTGCCGCTCTTCATCAAAGCAACCCATTCGTCCATCAACTCGGCGTTCGTCGGCTTCTCCTCGTAGACAGCGGAGTTGTTGGCGACAGAGCGGTACGGATCGGTGAGGAAAAATTGCCCCTTTTTGGCGTCGCGGATCTCAACATCGTCCAGGTCCGACAGCGAGATCATTGCCGTGCGGCGCACACCGCCCGCAACGACGCATTCGCCGATCTTGCAGATGATGTCGTGCGCGTCGATGTTGCGAAGGCGCCTTCCTTGTCGCTTCAAGATCCGCTCACGTGCGAAGGATAGAAGCGAGCGGAGCGGCTCGGGTCCCGAGGCTTTGCCCCCCATCGTTTTGAGGCGTGCGCCCGCAGGGCGAATAAGCGAGAAATCAAAATCGATGTCTTTACCGCCATACCAGCACTTCAGACCTAAGGTGAGTGCATCGCACCAGCCCTCTTTCGTGTCGGCCACAACGTGCATGGGCAACTTTTCTCCGGTTTGCTTTTCGATTTGCGGGAGCTGCTGAACGTTGTAACTTTCAACGGCGTAGCCGACACCGCAGCCCTGCATCGAGAGATACATGATCTCGGCAAAATCTTCGAGCTTGCGCGGCGCGATGAAGCTGCAGTTGTAGAAGCATGTGTTGCACTTGCGCGCTGGATCTCCAGAAAATTGCATTGCTCGCATGCTAGGCATCACCTCCTGGTTGAGGATCGCCTCACGCACCTCCGCGTATTCACGGGCTTTTAGTTTTTCGCCGAGATTCTCGCGCATGAAATTCACGTAGCGATCAACCGTCTCGATCCACGTCTCGCGGCGCTGCTCGCTCTCGATCCATCGCGCGTAGGTGCGGAGATACACGAATTCACCCAAAGGGTTATTCTTGAAATATTTTTTACTCTCTTCCGAGAGTTTTCGCACGTGCTCCGGCACTTCTCCCTGCTCTTTGCGGATCTTCGAGCGCTCCGCGCGGTACAAAATGTATGCTTTCGAGGTGGCGACGTAATCCGAAAGCATCAGTTGTTTTTCAACCTCATCTTGGCAACCTTCCACCGTGGGCAAAAAATTCTTATAGGTCTTTGCAATGCGCATCATCTCTCCCGCAACCTTGTGCGCGACGACGAGCGCCTCAAGAGGTGTGCCTTCATTGCTCGCTTTCATCGCCTTTTCGATCACCGCGACAATCTTTTGGAACTCGAACGGTACGATGCGTCCGTCACGTTTTTGAATTTGCGGGAGATATTTTTTGTACACACGCATCGCGACGCCATCTCCTATGATGCTCACACGCGCCGCAGAGGAGCGCGTTTTCGACCTTTCCCGCACTGTTGTTTTTGCCATACGTGGAGGTTACTTTATTAAAGGACGTTCATTGTACCCCTGTGATCTGGAAGATTTCTAAACAGCGAGCTGTGGAAAACCCACCTCTTCGACCTCTAGAGTCGCACAAGCTCTCCAATGCGCACACCGCGCCTTTCGACGAAGCCTGCAGGGAGCTCTACTACGTATCTCGCCTCGCGTCTCGGAGCAAAGCTTGCAGGGTACGTTTCCGGTGCGACATATTCTTCGATATGCACAATCGCACCATCACGAGAAATCCACAAAATGTCAATGGGGAATTCCATGTCTTTCATCCAGAAAGCGTAGCGCCCATCTTCATTGAAGATGAAGAGCATCCCCTCGTCTTCCGCGAGCCCCTTCCAACCGCTCAATCCCCTCTCACGCTCTTCCGGAGTATCCGCGACGGTAACTCTCACGACACGATCTGCAATCAAAATCGTCGATGACGCAGAAACATTTGAATCACTTGCCGAAAAATTGTCGGCTACAGGTGTGAACGGAAGGTCGGCGTAGATAAGCGAAATGAGAAACGCACACGCCGCGAGAATAAGCGCGATCGAAAGGGTTCGCCTCATCACGCCATTAAATCAAAATACGAGAACTATTGCCATTGCGATGAATGACACCAACCAATACAAAGCGTTGATTGCATAGAGTTTGAATGATCTCTGCTCCCAGAGAACCATACCGAGCATCGTGGGCGCAACGAAACCAGCCCAGCACCAAAAGCCAAGCTCGATCGCCCCGATCACATCAAAAACGCCCCACGCGATGCCGAAATAATTCATCACATACGCCGCGAGCATGCTTGCGAGAAGCCCGAAGAACGCCATCAAGGGCATTTGCTTTTTCCCTTTCTCCACTTGCTCAGGAGAAAGATTCGCGAGACGCATCCACATGCCGCCAAAGACGCGCGGGTGGTACCAAATGAATCCGATTACGACGGACGCGACACCTGCAAAGAGTATGGGAAGGAACGTGACTTCGAACATGTGTACATGGTAGCAGGGCGAATGTACGTGTCTATTCTGTCTTGTGCATAAGCTGAGTGGATCCTGCTATACCCCATGAGATGAAAGAATCTATCTCACGGGGTATACTTTCTCTATGGCCGCGCCTCTTCGAAAACAAAGAACGCCTGCTTCATCGGAGCCGCAGTTCAAAATCCGGAGTGAAAATAAGAAGCTCGATCTCGACGCGGCGAACAACAACGAAAGCAACGAGCAGTTCGAAGATGCATTCTTACGCGACTTCCCACGCTTTACCGCAAATCGCAGCGACGTGCGCGCGCTCGCGGCAGTCCGGAGAAAATTCAAGCTCGGCCGCTATCACGATCTCAATATCTTCGTGCTTGCGCACGATCGCGATGTCTCAGCAGAGCGCGTCTTTGGGAGAGACGAAGAGAACAAGGTTGTCTTCTACAGTACAAGCAAGGCTATAAAAAGGGCGCTCGAAGCGCGCGGCCATGAGGCAAGGAAGGCAGATCTTGAACAGCATGCCGAAAGCGGACGCGCCGATATCTTCATCATGCTGGATCCGGAAATTTCTGTGACGAAGCGCCTACGCGCGAACATTGTCCCACGAGGCCTCGTCTTGTGCCGTCTTAAAAACGCAAACTCGCTGCGCGCCTACGGTTACTCATTCAGGGCCATCGTCGACATGAATGGCGGAACTCCCTCCTTGAGCCGCCACGACGACCCGACGTTCTGGAAGAGCGTCGAGGTCGACTCGGAGGGAGCTTTTCGAGAAGCTTCGAGCGAGCAGAACGAAGGCGTCGTCACCTACGAACAGGCAAAGGAAAAGGTGCGAGAAGCAAGAGAGGCCGGCATTCCAGGAATGTCAGAGAACGATGTGTTTGAAAGTTACTCCACGCTCATCGAGATGGCTGAGGAGCAGAACCGGGGCGCTCTCGAGCGAGGAGAAACGATGCTTTCGTTAACGGCAAAAGTCGGAGAAAAAGAAGTCACAATTAGTGGCATCAATGTCGTTCTTCCTACTAAAAAATCGGGGCACGACGACGACATTGTTGTGATGAGAAAGGGCCTGATGTAATCTGGCGCTGCACTCAAACTGGCGGAGGGTGAGAGATTCGAACTCTCGATGCCTTGCGGCATACCGCTTCTCCAAAGCGGCGCACTAGACCACTATGCGAACCCTCCCAACGCGCTCGTTATATCACGTGGATGCTACACGCGCATTTGTGTAAGCGCTGCGATCCGCTCCTCTACTGGTGGATGTGTAGAGAAAATCTTAGCGATGAATCTTCCGCCTTGCGCACTTGCCCTGAGCGAAGTCGAGGGGCCAAACGGATTCGAAATGAATAGGTGCGCGGTGGCGTGGTTTGCCCTTCGAAGAGGCTCAGGGTAAAGCGCGATTTTGCGGAGTGCACTTGCGAGACCTTCGGGATAGCGCGTGAGAAGTGCGCCGGAAGCATCAGCGAGAAATTCTCGCCTGCGCGAAACCGCAAGCTGAATGAGCTGCGCCGCGATGGGTGCCACAATGATGGCAACGATGCCGGCAATCAGCAGGATAGGATTTCTGTTGTCGCGATCGCCGTGCCCAAAAAAGCTCATACGCAGGAAGATGTCGGAGACGATCGCGATGAATCCTGCGAGCACAACCGCGACTGTCATCACCAAGATGTCGCGATTGCCGACGTGTGAAAGCTCGTGCGCGAGCACTCCCTCGAGCTCGCTACGCTCGAGTCGTGAGAGGAGCCCTGTCGTCACCGCAACGACTGCATGCTTTGGGTTGCGGCCTGCGGCAAACGCGTTGGGCGCGGGATCGTCGATCACGTAGAGTCGGGGCTTCGGCAGTCCTGCAGTAATCGCGAGGTTTTCGAGAATGCGATGCAACTCGAGATACTGCTTGGCGTCGGCTTCCTTCGCACCCGTCGCCGCGAGCGCGACCTTGTCGGAAAACCAGTACGCCGTGATGTTCATGAGAAGCGAGAACGCAACCGCGATGTAGAGAATCCCAGGATTGTTCACATACCACGCGATGAAGTAGCCGATCGCGATAACCACGACGAGAAAAACCGTCATGAGAAGCCACGTCCGGCGGATGTTTTTACCCTGCTGTGTGTAGAGCGACGACATAGTACTTAGCCACTAGGGTATAGCCAATAGGGAAAAACCCACTAGGGTTTAGCCAATAGGGAGGAAATAAGCTTGTTCAGCATGCGCATTGTTTCGTCAGTGAGTTGATACACTGCTTTTACCAACTGCACTCCTCTCTGCCAAACAACAAGATTTCGATATGTTTGCATTGCCCTATACCTTATTGGCTAGTGGCTAAAAGCTCACGCGAACTGGTTCGCGTGCAGCGCCCTCGCTTTCTCCGAGCTGAAAGAATTCGCGTGTCTTGAAGGCAAACATGTTGCCGATGATATTCGAGGGAAACATTTCGATCGCGTTCTGCAATTCCTGCACGACGGAGTTGTAGAAACGGCGCGCGGCCTGGATCTTGTTCTCGGTGTCGGAGAGCTCGCGCTGAAGTTCGATGAAGTTCTCATTCGCTTTCAGGTTCGGATAATTCTCTGCAACAGCGAACAACGTCTTGAGCGCTCCCGTGAGCATATTTTCCGCAGCTGCATGCTCGGCAACCGTTTGCGCAGCAAGAGCTTTCGTGCGTGCATCCGTTACTTTTTGGAGCGTTCCAGCCTCATGCTGCATGTAGCCGCGAACCGTCCCAACAAGATTGGGAATGAGATCGTAGCGACGCTTGAGCTGCACGTCGATATCACTCCACGCTTCCTCGCAACGGTTTGTGAGCTGAACGAGGCGATTGTATGCCCAGATCGCCCAAACGGCGACCACCCCGACCGCGCCCAAAAGAATCCACTCCATACTGCGAGATTATATCATTTCGCGCCCTTGCTGCGAAGGTCCACGGTCAAGGTAAGACCTTGACCACTTCTACTAGCGGTGCGTCTGCTGCCACTTGATCAGAGCCGCTATGAGATTGACATTCTCCTGGAAAGTCCCCCTGTACCGCGTAACAGGAGGTGCATAGCCTTCACTCGCGAGGTAGTTGTACAGTTCGCGTCGCTCGGCAATCGACGGCAAGTTTCCTCCCCACGCCTGATACGGACTAATAAGTTTGCTGACCTGAGGAACCGCAATCGGAAGTGGCGAGGACGAGGAGGGCAGAGGCACTTGCGGGCTTGGCGCAACGACAGTGGAGGGCGCCGGTTGTTGAGAAGCCACTCGCGTCGGATTCGGATCGGGCAAAGATGGAGGCGGCTCAAACCTTACTCCCCCAGTACCCCCTGCACTAACACCTGCACCTACACGCGTAGTGTCCTGCGCAACAACAGGCTGAGAAGCGACCTCGACGCTACCACTAGCAGTCTGCGGCGGAGGCCCTGTAAGGACTGCAATTGCAGTGCGTACAGCTGCGGCGGCTGGAGCTGTAGGAAATTGAGGTCGTCCCGCCGCTGCGGCTTCTAGAACTCGTGGGGGTATTGCCGCCGTCACATCTAGCACCGATGGTTGGGCACTTGCGACCGTCGCAACGGGCAGCTGGGAGGCTTCAACCATAGCTTGGATAGCGGAGGAATTAGATCTGTTCACTGGAGCTAACAAGTCCGCTACTTGCCCATAGGAGACCGGTGCATCCGATGCTCGAAACCCCGTAAGGCCATTCATTACATGCTCGATTGCGTCAGCATATTGGTCTGAATTGTTATATCTTCGGGCAGCCCAATACCGGATTTCCTCGCCAGTGGCATCAGGCCCTAATGAAGGCTGCCCTTTCCGTAATACCTTTCCCTCCCCAATAGCCTTCGAATACTCCCCGAGTAAATTCCCGGCGGCTTCGATGTTCTCTGCAAGACTGTAGTTCTTAGGATCACCACCAGCCTCCTTGAGAGTACCAGCTTGGATCTGAAGCGGACCGTAATTTGTCTTTTCATTTCCCACGTCTGTGCTCGATGGTAAGCCTAGATCATAGTTACTTTCAATTATACTGCCGGCAATAACTCGATCAGCGAGATGTTGGGGCGTCGGAAACGCTCGTCGGTCGACTTGGCCTGCTTGAAAAAGTGTTTCCGCGTGCGTCTCCGCGAGTAAACGAGCTCTTCCCGGACCAGCTTTCAACCAGTTGTCAGTTGGGTTGGGAAATAGCTGCCCGTATGTTCGTGATCCTGCTACCCCGTCGGCAGTTAACCCATTTGCCTGTTGGTAGGCCTGTAGGGCTGCTGCTGTCTTACTCCCGAATTGTTCGTCTATCGGGCCAGGGTCGAACCCTGCGTCGCTGAGTGCTTGCTGTAGCTTCGTAACGTCTGCACCGCTGCTGCCGACCCTAAGTGTCTGCGTTGGAGCAGCCGCTCCGCCCTCCGATGGATCAGGCATCCCATAACGGACTGCCATCTTCGTGTTCGTCAATTCATTCAGAGCACTGAGCGTTTGGGCTGGAAGACAGCCCGCACATGGCTGATAATCCCCAGGCGTGACCAAGTCTTTGAAAAGAGAACCGAGATCGACCTTGGAAGGATCAAATTTTTCGATCGCTTCTTGCATCGCATTTTGAAGGTTGAGATTTTCAAGCGATTTCATCGCAGCATCCACAGCATCCGTTGCCTTTTGGACAATTTCGCTTTTCTGGAATGTGCAGGCTACACCGCACGTGGGATCTTCTTCTGCCGCAACAGACGGCTCGCCAAATGTCTTCTCCGGCAACCCTATCCCCTCAGTCAGACCGAAGCCCGGCGGCAAATTCTTTGTTGGATCTGTTTCCTGCCGAAGTGACGCTGCCTCCTCCTTCAACCCTTCCAATTGCTCGTTTAGAGAACCCAGATCCACTCCCGTCCGACATTCCCCAGCACCGCAGTTCTGTTCTTTGAAGTTTTGCAGTAGCCTTATTTGCTCATCGAGCTCTTTTAGCCTTGTGTCCTTCTCCGATTCACTCGGCTCTATGCCTGTCTGCTCAGACCCAAAAGCTTCATTGAGCTGGCCTGCCTGAGAACCTTGGAGGGGAGTTGTCTGCGCCGGCTCCTTGGAAGCGCTTTCCAATTGTTTGGCAAGCTCCCCCGAATCCTTCGGATCTTTCACTTTAGACGGATCAAATGTCTTTTGCGTCGGCGCATCAAAGCATTTCGGGCTTTCCCCTACACCTTGTGGTGTGCAGTATGTTACTGCACAGTTACCAGGCTCTAATTTTTCATTGGGGTAGCAGTTGGCTGCAGTCTTCTCACCACCTCCCCTCACAATGCACGAGGCGCCGACTGGCTTGAAATAAAACGTGCCCTGCTCATCTTTTTTTTGCACGCACTTGATGCAGTCGTTTGTTACCACGCCTTCCATTGTTGCACTCTCCTTAAGGCACGGGTTCTCCTCGGCTGCGAAGACAATGAGCGGCAAGGAAATCGCAAAAACGAGTGCCAACGCAAAGGGAGCCACAGCTTTTGTGCTGTACATGCATCAAATAGTAACCTGTCGCGGCTCGAATTCAGCGGTGGCACTGTGGACTACCGCGCGCAAGCCTCACCTCGAACAAATTGCCGTGCTCGATCGGAGCCGAGATACCTGGAGCGAGATACAGATTTTCAGTCTTTTCCCCGCACAAAGCGAGCGGGCATGAGCGTTTTTGGAGTCTTCGCGCAGGCCGACGGGCTTCAGCGGGAGCAATTTTTCAGCAGAAAAATATGCGACTCCAAAACGCTTACGCCCGCGAGTGCCCCCTACATTTCATCCATCCCTCCGCCCATGCCCGCGCCGGGAGAGAGAGGCACTTTCTTTTCAGGAATTTCGGCAACGGCGGCCTCGGTCGTCAAAAGTACGGCTGCGGCGGACGCCGAGTTCTCGACACAGCTGCGCGTCACCTTCACCGGATCGATGATGCCCGCCTCGTACATGTCGACGATTGCGCTCTCGTCCGACTCGGCGAGCGCATTGAATCCAAATGCGCCTCCTTTCTTCACAACTTCCTTTAAAACAACCGCCGAATCCTGTCGGCCGGCATTTTCGGCAATCTGCAGCAAGGGCGCAGAGAGCGCCGTAAGAAGAATCCGGTAGCCCACTGTGTATTCGTCGTGCGCTTTCGAGTCTATCCTCTTTGAAAGTTTATCCGCAACGCGAGCAAGCGCGGCGCCTCCGCCAGGGACGATGCCTTCGGCAATTGCCGCTTTGGTTGCGTTCACGGCATCTTCTATCTTGTCTTTGAGATACTTCATTTCTGTTTCCGTCGGCGCGCCGACGCGGATCACCGCAACGCCGCCGGAGAGTTTGGCAATGCGCTCCTCGAGTTTCTCGCGATCGAACTTCGAATCTATGCTCTCCAGCTGCTTCCTGAGCGAAGAGACGCGCGCCTCGATGTCGGCCTTCTTCCCCTTCCCGCCGACGATCACGGTTGAATCTTTGGTGGCAACAACGCGGCTGGCCGCACCAAGCATCGAGAGCTCGGCATTTTCGAGTTTCGTGCCGAGATCTTCGGAGATCACATGGCCGCCCACCGTGATCGCGATGTCCTGCAGCATTTCTTTCTTGCGATCGCCGTAGCCCGGGGCTTTGACCGCAAGCACATTGAAGGTTCCTCGAAGTTTGTTCACCACGAATGTGGCGAGCGCCTCTCCTTCCACGTCGTCCCCGATGATGACGAGATCTTTGTCGCCACCTTGCGCGACCTTCTCCAAGAGCGGAAGAATTTCCTTGATGGCAGAGATCTTTTTGTCGGTGATGAGAATGGTAGCGTCTTTGATCACGGCCTCCATCCGATCGGGATTCGTGATCATGTAAGCGGAAACGTAACCCTTGTCGAACTCCATGCCCTCCACGTATTCGTAATCGATGGCGGTTGTCTGCCCCTCCTCGACGGTGACGACGCCGTCTTTGCCAACCTTCTCAACGACTTCAGCAATTGTTTTTCCAAGCTCTTCAGACTCTGCTGCGATCATGGCAACTTGCCGTATGTCGCTTTTGCCTTTGATGGGCTTTGCCATTTTCTTTAGCTCTTCGACAGCATCTTTCGCCGCCGCCTCGATACCCCGGCGGACAAGCATCGCATTCGCTCCCAAGGCTGTACGCTTCAAGCCCTCGTGCACGATCGCTTGCGTGAGAACAACAGCCGTCGTCGTGCCGTCGCCCGCCTTGTCGTTCGTTTTGGTGGCAACTTCTTTCACGATGGAAGCGCCCATGTCCTCAAATTTGTCTTCGAGAGAGATCTCTTTTGCGATCGTGACGCCATCGTTCGTGATGGTAGGACCGCCCCATGATTTGCCAAGCGCAACATTCCTTCCCTTGGGTCCAAGCGTCACTTTCACTGCGCCCGCGACGATATCCACACCGCGCTTGAGAGCGCTTCTTACATCCTGATCAAAGATGACTTGTTTTCCGGCCATACGAATTAGGTTCTAGGTATTAGGTGTTAGGTTCCAGTAAATTCATTTAACGACGGCGAGAATGTTGGACTCGGAGATGATGTAGTACTCCTCGTCGCCTATCTTCACCTCGTCGTAGCCGTACTTCGAGAAGATAACGATATCGCCAGCCTTCACCGATACGGGAATGAGATCGCCTCCGTCACCGCGCTTTCCCGGACCAACCGCGATCACCTTCCCACGCTCGGGTTTTTCTTTCTGCGCAGTGTCGGGAATGATGATACCTCCCGGCGACTTTGTGTCCCCAACCTCCTCTGGCTTCACCAAGACCCGATCTCCAATCGGCATTACGCTAACCTTTGTTTTCTTTGATTCTTTTTTCATATCAAAATGAATGCTTAATAAAAATTATTACGAGTTCGCGGAGGAACCGCTTCGAGTGCGTACTATAAATGAAGGGGCTATTTTGGGTCAACTTGACTGGAAGCCGAAGGAATTATAGAATGTTGCCGGTAAAAAACCTTGCCGTCGAGTGGACGGTATATTTCGAGGAGGAACGATCATGCTATCAGGGCCTGCCGCGCTTATGGCGGCACTCTTCTTTTTCGCAGTCACTGTAGCGTGGCTGTTTGTCCGCCAATATTACACGGCGGCAGTGATGATGCTTGTGCCCCTGGCGTTTTCCGCACTGTGGCTCAGACCTGAGGAAGTGACGGAGTTGTGGCCGTACTTCGACCCGATCGTCACGGTGTTGTGTATCGCTCTGCTCGGCGTTCTTGCAGGAGTTATGCTGGTGAGGATACGGAATCTGGTCGTGAGATTCGTGCTGACATTCCTTTTCGGACTCGTCGGCACGTGGGTTCTCATGCTCGCAATTCATACCCTCCTCAGCCTTATGCTGAGCGGCGAGACATGGGATTCGGCTTTCGACAAGATCTTTCGCCTGCTCACTACAGCCTCAGAACTCGGCGTTATGACGCTCATCGCCGCGGTTATCGGCGGACTGCTGCTCGCGATACGCCGACACTAGCGCCGACCGAAGAGCCTCTCCTTCTTGGCGGCGGTCGCGTCTGACGCGACCGCCGCCCTTTCTTTTGACACGTTGACTTCCGCGACCACCTATGCTACATTAGCACCGATGGTTTTTCTCCAAACCGCGCTGCCCTACGTGCAGATCGTGCTCTCTGTACTGCTTATCGGCGCGATCGTGCTGCAGCGCACCGGGGCATCTTTGGGAGGCGCCTTCGGAGCCGACAACTTCAGCTCCGGTTTCCACACGCGGCGTGGTTTGGAGAGGACTCTCTTCTATGCTACGATTGTTATCGCAATACTCTTCGTTTTGTCGGCAGTCTTTAATTTATTAGTAAGTTGACGCTTTCGCGTACTCTCCGCTTCAGCGGAGAGTACGCAGCGCGCGTGACGCGCCATGATTTCTGATTCCCCCACTCCTTCCTCACCCGGAGAAGACCTCAAAACAAAACTCTTTAGGCACCGGAGCACTCCGTTGCTTCTGCGCTTTGAGAAAACGCATCGTGCTCTCTCTCCCGGCGAGCGCCTTACAGTTTTCACGCTCGGGAGTCTCCTCGTCTTGAGTGCTCTCGCGATATTTGCAGGCCTCAGCGGCGCTGCGGGCGTAGAGATTCCCTCCCGTGGAGGAACGCTCTCGGAGGGCGTAATGGGTCCCGTCCGATTCGTGAATCCACTGCTTGCGCTCTCCGGCCCCGACAAGGACCTGACTGTCCTAGTCTACTCTGGTCTCATGCGCGCTCTGCCCTCGGGAGAGCTTATCCCCGACCTTGCTAAAAGCTACGATATATCGGAGGACGGCACCGTATACACGTTCACTCTGCGCGATGGCATCACTTTTCATGACGGAACGCCGTTGACTGCCGCCGACGTACTTTTTACGGTGGAACGCGCGCGAAATCCAGATTTCAAGAGCGCGCGACGCGCAGACTGGGAGGGAGTCGCTGTCGCCGCACCGGATCCGCGCACAGTCGTGTTCACGCTCCCCCACGCCTATGCGCCCTTCCTTGAGAACACGACGCTCGGCATCTTGCCGAAAACTTTGTGGAACGACGTATCGGCAGAAGAATTTCCGTTCCATCCCCTGAACACACGCCCCATTGGAAGCGGACCATACCGCTACAAAGATCTGTCTGAAAACTCAACCGGTTCGATCACACGGTACGAACTGTCGTCATTCAACAACTTCGCGCTCGGCCGGCCATACCTCGAAAAGATTACGTTCCTCTTCTTCCCGAGCGAGGAGGATCTTCTCGCGGCGTTCAACACCGGAAGAATTGGTAGCATGGCGGGTGTCTCGCCCCTCTCCGTAGAAGATGTCACAAGACACAACACCACGATCGCCCGCGCCACACTGCCCCGCACGTTCGCCGTCTTCCTGAACCAGAGCAAGAACGCACTGCTCGCTGAAGGAGCAGTACGCGCTGCTCTCGATGCCGCGATCGACAAAGAGCACGTCATCGACGAGGTGCTGAAAGGGTTTGGCGTCGCGCTTGAAAGCCCCATTCCACCCCAGCTGCTTGGCTCCATCTCGAGGGCGGTGCCCGAGCCACTCACGGGAAGCGCCGAAGTAAGACACGAAGAAAGTGGGAAAGCGGAAGATGCGCGTGACATTCTCTCCCGCGGAGGCTGGATCTTCGACAAAGAAGACAGTGTATGGACAAAGAAAAAGACGACGCTCGAGTTCACGCTCGTAACAGCTGACGAGCCGGAGCTCTCCGCGACTGCAGAACTTCTTGCAAGCATGTGGCGAGACGCGGGTATTAAAGTAAATGTACACGTCTACCCACTCTCGGAGCTCAACTCCATCGTAATTCGGCCGCGGGAGTATGAAGCGATTCTCTTCGGAGAGGTCGTCGGCCGTTCGCTGGATCTTTTCGCCTTCTGGCACTCCTCGCAGCGCAACGACCCCGGCTTAAATCTCGCACTCTATACAAATAGCAAAGCGGATGCACTCCTCACCCGAGCACGCGAAACGACGAGCAGGCGCGAGCGCGTGAGGCTCTATGAGCAGTTCGAAGACATCGTAAAAAGCGACATGCCTGCCGTTTTCCTCTACGCACCGGAGTTCATCTATATTGTTCCAGAGGTGCTGCAGGGTGTCGCGCTCGGAGCACTTACCGATCCTTCAGAGCGTTTTCTCAACGTTCATGAGTGGTATACCGACACCGAGCTCGTGTGGAACATATTTACGAACAAGATTTCAGAATAACGCACATACTATGATGGTACCGGACCAACATTCTCACTCGCGCATGGGATCACCCCCGCATACGCGCCCGCGCCCCGGGAGGGGCGCTCTCCGCGGCGCGAGATACGCGCGGCCGCGGCGGCCGCACGGCGGCCGGCTACGCCTCGAGCACCGCCCCAGCGCCCCGCGCTCGGCTGCTCCCGCGATACCCGAACCAGCGGGAGATACCGTTCGCGTCATCCCGCTTGGAGGTGTCGAAGAGATTGGCCGCAACATGACCGCTGTTGAGATAGGCCCCGACATCTTCATTCTCGATTGCGGCTTCCAGTTCCGCGAGGAGGAAACACCGGGCGTCGACTACATTCTCCCCAACACGGGCTACCTCGAGGAGCGGCGACACAAAATTCGCGGGCTCCTCATCTCACACGGCCACCTCGACCACATCGGCGGCATTCCCTACATCATCGATCGCATTGGAAACCCGACGATCTACACCCGCCGCCTCACGGGCAAGATGATACGAAAGCGGCAAGAAGAGTTCGCGGGAGGCTCGCAGGTCCAGATCCGCGAAGTGGAGAGCGACGAAGTAATAAAGCTTGGGAACGCAACCGTGCGCTTCTTTTCGGTAACGCACACTGTGCCCGATTCGATGGGCATCATCATCGAAACGCCGTGGGGAGATGTCGTCTTCACGGGGGACATCAAGCTCGACCACGAGAACGGCGAGCCGACCGAAGAAGAGCACCAGGAATTCTCCATCTTCAAGAAACGCAACGTGCTTCTTCTCCTCATGGATTCGACGAATGTCTGGCAACCTGGCTTCTCGATACCGGAATCGACCGTGTATCGCACGCTTGAGGGAATCGTCAAAGATTCCAAGGGCCGCCTCATCGTCGCGATGTTCGCCTCGCACTTGGAGCGCCTTATCCGTGTCATGCACTTCGCAGAGAAGTATGGCAAGAAAGTCGTTATCGACGGCCGCTCGATGCGCACCAACATCGAGATCGCGCGCGAGCTTGGGCTCATCAAGTACAAAGATGACACCGTGATCGCGGTCGAAGACCTCGGCCACTTCCCGCCGGAGAAGATCATCATTCTCGCAACCGGCGCGCAGGGAGACGAGTTCGCCTCGCTCGCACGCATCGGCGACAAAACACACAAATATATCCGCCTCACACCAACAGACACAGTGGTCCTCTCCTCTTCCGTCATCCCCGGCAACGAGCGCGCCGTGCAAAAACTCAAAGACAACCTCTCGCGCCAAGGCGCGCATATCATCACCTACCACGCTTCCGATGTGCACGCCTCGGGCCACGGCAACCGCGAAGAGGCTGCATGGATTCACCGGCAGGTCAGGCCGAAATTCTTCATCCCCGTGCACGGCTACCACTACATGCTTCGCGTGCATGCCGACCTCGCTATTGAGCAGGGTGTCGATCCAAAAAACATTGCGATCCCCGACAACGGCTCCATCATCGAGATACAAAAGGGTGAGAAGATGGTGAAGCTGCCGATGAAAGCTCCCTCGGAGCTTCGCGTTGTCGAAGGGCACACCGTGACAGAGCTCTCGGACGTGCTGATGCGCGACCGAAAAGCGCTCGGACAGGAGGGATTTTGCGTCGTCGTGGCAACGATTGATAGACGCACCGGCCGCCTTCACAAATCTCCCGACATAATCTCCCGCGGCTTCGTCTACCTCCGCGACAACAAGGAATTGATGGACCAGACGCGCCTCATCATCCGCAAATCGGTGGAACAGTCGCTTCGCAATCCGCGCTCTGCCGATCTCGACGCCGCCCGCGACGATTTAGCTGAGAGCGTCTCTCGCTTCCTTCTACAGAGGACAATGAAGAGACCAATTGTCATTCCCGTAATCGTTTCTGTTTAGGCAATCCGCCACCTCCCTTTCTCGGAAACGATAAGCCCATCCCGCGCGAGCGAAGCGAGTGCCCTATCGAACTTCCCTATATAGTGGTTTCGTAAACCACTAATATTCTTGCTGCTCGCAAGTGCGCGAATGATTGCGCCGCGGAGTTGGCGGAACGAGCCCTCGAATTTTGACTGGCGGGTGTAGTGTGCGCTGCGGTGATTGTTGCGAACACCGGAGCGCTTGAGATACGCCCCATAATCCATAAGCGCCCAGTGCCATTCCCTCCGTCCGCCACCTGGCGGATTGTCCTCCGCCGCTGAGGCTGCCAGTGGAAGAATTTCCGAATCGCTTATTGCAGTCTTTTGCAAAATACTAGAATAGAAATTGTGGATGTAGGCGGTTCGGATGTTGGTTTCCAAGAGAATGTCGGGTTCGTTGAAGGCAAAGACACGAATAGCACGAGCTGTGTAATCTCCTACTCCAGAAAGTGCACGGAGTGATTGATAGTCGCGCGGAACATTTCCACCATGCTTCTCAACAACCTCGATTGCTGCGTCACGCAAATATTTTGCACGTCTGTTGTAGCCCAGCCCATTCCAGACTTTGAGAACGTCGACAAAATGAGACCTTGCCAAATGGCGGACCGTTGGGAACGCCTTCAAAAATTCTTTGTACTTCGGGATCACCCGATGCACCTGCGTCTGCTGCAGCATCAATTCAGAAACGAGGATCTTGTACGGATGATTCGTCCGACGCCACGGCAAATCGCGTCGTCCCTGTTCTTTCCAATAATTCCACACACCGGAGCGGAAGGAAGCGAGCGGCAGCGCGTGTGTTCGAGGAGACTTGCGAGTGCGACGGCGCGAGCGGGAGGAAATTTTCAGCAGAAAATTATCCGTGCTCCCAGAACACATACGCTGCAGCGAGCGACCATTAAAGCTCATACACCACATCCTTTCGCTCTACGACCAACTTCCACTTCATCCGTTTCGCATAGCGATATAAGTTCATATTGGGATTGAAGCAAATAGGCTGCGCGACCATCTCGAGAAACGGTATGTCGCTTTCGGTGTCGCCCACGCCGATCGAAGAGACAAGCGTGAGGTTTTCTTTTTCGACGGCGCGTTTGAGGATCGCAGCCTTGTTGAGAATGAGATGCTCCTCCAGCATTTTGCCGGTGAACAATTCCTGTGGACCTATTTCGTACACGATGCCGTACGCTTTATTGAAACCCATGCGCGGGCAAAACTTGTCGAGCACGGTTTTTGGCGAATGTGACACAGCAAGGAGATAGTAGTCTTTCTTCTTGAGATCTTTGATCAAGTCACGCGTGTATCGATAGACGCGCTTCCACTGCTCTTCGACGACCTTCTCGGCGGCATCCGCAAGAGCCCCGTAGTGAACGCCCTTGAGGTACTTGTTGAATGCTTGCACGACTCCCCCGATGTACTCTTGGTAATCGCCTTCCCTGTTGAGCCATTTTTCGTATTCGCGTCCGTAAACCTGACGCGCCTCTTTTGGGAACGCACCATCTTCTATCAGCGTATTCACAAGCTGTATTAAGAGACTCGACCGAAAGATGGTTCCATCAACGTCAAAAACGGCCACACGCTGCTTTGCCATCGCCCTATCCTATCAAGTTTGCCCGATATGCGCTGGTGCCTTAGAGTGGCTAGGTGAAGCAGAAAATTACGGTGGGCATCCTTTTTGGCGGAAAGTCTGCTGAGCACGAAGTCTCCCTGCGTTCGGCAAAGAGTGTCGGGGACGCGCTCGACAAGAAGAAATTCGACGTCGTTTTTATCGGCATTGACAAAAGCGGACGGTGGCTCCCGCCGACTCAATCGCGCAAACTGCTCGCTTCCGCACCTGCACTACACATACAAAAAAGAGAAGGAAGCGTTGCACTCTCGCCTAGCAGTGAGGGAATGCTAGAGAAGGATGGAAAGCCCTCGAGAAAAATCAACGTGGTGTTTCCGGTCTTGCACGGCCCATTCGGAGAAGACGGTACCGTTCAGGGACTTTTGAGACTTGTCGATGTCCCTTTCGTCGGTCCCGACGTGCTAGGCTCTGCAATTGGCATGGATAAAGAGGTGGCAAAGCGGCTCTTACGCGAAGCCGGAATACCGGTGGGAAAGTTTCTCGTCCTTCGTGCGAGCGAAAAGCTCTCTTTTGAAACTGCTGCCCGCTTGCTTGGTACGCCACTCTTTGTGAAGCCTGCAAACCTTGGGTCATCCGTAGGAGTCGCGAAAGTCCGCACTAAGGCTGAATTCAAAAAGGCGCTCAAAGACGCATTCCGATTCGACTCGAAAATACTGGTAGAAGAATTCATCAAAGGCAAAGAGATTGAGGTTGCCGTCCTCGGCAACCGAGATCCCAAGGCATCTCTCCCCGGCGAAGTAATTCCTTCGCATGAGTTCTACTCATACGAGGCAAAGTACCTAGACGAACATGGAGCGCGTTTGGAGATTCCCGCAAAGCTTCCGAAGAAAATACAGCGACGCCTCCGAGAGCTTGCCGTGAAAACGTTCAAAACGCTCTGCTGTGAAGGTATGGCACGTGTCGACTTTTTCGTGACGTCACGGGGTAGAGTGTACGTGAACGAAATAAACACGATCCCCGGCTTCACCTCCATCAGCATGTACCCGAAACTCTGGGAGGCGTCCGAGATCCCGTACTCAAAGCTCATCGAGGCCCTCATTCGCCTCGCGATCGAACGCTTTGAGAAGCAGGCCAAGCTGAGGACATCCCGTTGATCAGGCCGTAGGCCATCTTTTTGCGGCGGGAGACCAGAGCCTCGTGAGCGGATGCTTCGAGCAATCGTGCATACGAGCTGGGCAGACATAGCGGCCATAGAGGACAAGGCCGTTGTTGACGTACTTCCAATCTTTTTTGGGGATGAGCGCTTCGAGGTCGTGCGAAATTTTCTTGAGATCCGTTTTGTCCGAGAGATCGAAGCGATACGCGAAGCGCTTCACATGCGTGTCTGTCGGGATCCCTTCCCAGACGTCGTAGAGTTCGCCGAGGATGACGTGTGCGGTTTTATAGCCGACGCCGTGCAAGGCCTGCAGTTCTCTTCCTGAGCATGGCACTCGCCCGCCGGAATTTTTTACCACATCCTTGGCCGCTGCAATGATAGCTTTCGTTTTGTTCCTGAAAAACGGAATGGAAGAGATCTCCTTTTCGAACACGCGCGGCTTGGCCTGAGCGAAGTCGAGGGCTGTCTTGTACTTTTTGTAGAGTGGTTTGGTAACTCGATTCACCACTTTGTCGGTGCATTGCGCCGAAAGAATCACCGAAACAACAAACTGGAACGGTGTATTGTAGCGTAATTCGCTCCTTGGCCTTGGATACACACGCTTGAGATACGCAACAATTCTTCGTGCACGCGCTCTGCGCTCTCCCACCTTGCTCATTGCACGACGATGGGAAACTCTACGGAATCCTCAAGCTCTGGGAGCCCGGATGGATTGTCTTTGAGAAGCACGAGATTCGCGGGACCGGAATAGTCTTCCACCTCTACCTTTCCCTCGAACGACACGAATTCGGTCGTCATCCAGTTGTCGGCTGTCTGGGCGATTCCACCTCCGACATTGTTGTTCTCGGGATCGCGCACCTGAAGTGGGAATGACGCCCCAAAAAACCAGCTTCCTCGCGCCTGCCCCGCTACGCGAAACGTCCGCGGGACACTCTCGTGAGAGAGAGGACTCGTGACGATGACGTTCTCCGAAACAAATGGCTCTGTCGTTGTAGCTCCAGGAGTCGGTGTGGGAGCAGGCGTCGGAGAAGGAATGGCGATGAGCGCTGCGCCCAAAATGACAACGATGAACAGAACGACAATAGTGATGATAAGCTTGAGTTGCATATGCACATTATAGCTCCGAAATGGTCTTTGCAATTTTTGCGGAGTCGTGGCGGGCAATGTCGGCCTCCGAGAAAAAATCGCCAGTGATGATTTTTTTGGCGTACTCCGAAAGCTTGTCGTCGCACTGTATTGGATACTTTCTCTCCTTCTCATAGGCCGCGACGAGCTTCGCCTCCATTGGTGAGGTATTGCAGATGGCGTAATCAAATTTTTGAAGACCGCTATACGAAAGCACGGCGTCGGCGATGTCGGAGGCAACGTAGCCGTTCGTCTCTCCCCACTTCGAAAGGAGATTGCAGACGAACACCTTCTTCGCACCGCTCTGCAAGAGCGCTTCACGCATCCCCTCGACGAGCAAATTGGGAATGACCGAGGTGTACGGATCTCCCGGCCCGATGATGATCGTGTCTGCTTTCCCGATCGCTTCGGCAGTTTCTTCAAAAAGTTTCGCCGGAGGGTCGAGGAATACTTTCTTGATAGACTTGCTCCCGTCGTGCTTGGGAACGTCGATGTTCGTTTCCCCGACGATTTCCGTTCCATCCTCCAGAATTGCGTGAAGGTTGGAGTTGTCGAGAGACACCGGCAAGACTTGCCCCTTGATGTCGAGAAGCTCGGAAGCCTTTCTGATCGCTTCGATGTCGCTGCCATAAATGGACGAGAGCGCTGCGAGAAAGAGATTGCCGAAGCTATGTCCTTTTAGCGTGCCCCCATTCTCGAAGCGAAAATTGAAAAGTTCACGGAGGATCTCCGCACGCTTTCCTTCGGAGAGCGCTACGAGCGCGCGGCGGATGTCACCTGGGGGGAGAATACCAAACTCGTCTCGAAGCACTCCCGAGGAGCCACCGGAGTCGAACATTGAGATGACGGCAGTGATCGAGAAGGGATACTCTTTGAGGCCACGCAAGACGACATAGCTTCCCGTGCCACCACCGATCGTAACAACACGCTTCATTCTCGGCAGTATTGCACAGGCGAAGCGACCCTGCTACGATGTATCTACTGGCGAGTGTTGCGAGTGCAGTACGAAAGCTAGCTTTCGTATGGCCGAGCTGAGGAGCCAGAAATCTCGCTTGCGAGATTTACAACTGAATATCGTATCAAGAGTGCGGCGAAGGAACTGGCCTTACGACCCGCCGGCAACCCTCGAAAGAGAAGGTGCCAATTCCAGCCCGTATGGGAAGATACTTTACCAATAATCTCCCTTCGGGGAGATATTTAGTTTTTACATGTTTCATTTACTGCAGCGTTATACGACCGAGAGCGTCACCTCGGGACATCCCGATAAGGTGTGCGATCAAATATCCGATGCCGTACTCGACGCCTGTCTCACGCAGGATCCAAAATCGCGCGTCGCGGTTGAGTGTCTTGGGAGTCATGGCACGCTCCTTGTGGGGGGTGAAGTGACAACGAGCGCGAAAGTAGACTACGAGGCGATCGCGCGGCAGGTGTATCAAGACATCGGCTACGAAAACGATCTCGACATCTTGGTACGCGTGGCTGAGCAATCGCCCGATATCGCTCTCGGCGTCGATAAGGATGGCGCGGGAGACCAAGGTATCATGTACGGCTATGCAACGGCAGAGACGCTGCAATACCTTCCTCGAGGTGTCGTTGCCGCGCACGCGCTCGCGCGGCATCTCGAAAAACTGCGTCGCGACGGCACGCTCCCGTGGTTGAAGCCCGATGGAAAAACACAGGTAACGATCCAAAACGGAGCCATACTCACAGCACTCACATCGACACAGCACGCTGAAGACGTTCCGCAGGAGGAAATCCGCGAAGCGCTTATCGAATATCTCTTCCGCCCGGTGCTCGGCTCGATCGAAGGAGTAGAAATACTCGTCAATCCCACGGGCAAATTCGTCCTTGGTGGATTCACGGCCGATGCCGGACTCACCGGGCGCAAAATTCAAGTGGACACCTACGGTGGCATCGCCCCTCACGGCGGAGGCTGCTTTTCTGGAAAAGACCCGACAAAAGTGGACCGCTCGGCCGCATACATGTGTCGATTTGCAGCAAAAAATCTCGTTGCAAACGGCTACGGGAAGAAAGTGCTCGTCTCTGTCGCCTACGCGATCGGCCGAGCAGAGCCGGTGATGATAGAGGCATTCAACGACGAAGACAAAAATCTCACATCGCTCGTCGTGAAGCACTTCGACTTCCGTCCGCGCGCTATCATCGAGCGGTTGAATCTTCGCCGGCCGATCTACCGCGAAACCGCCGCCTACGGCCACTTCGGTGTTCCCGGAAGACCTTGGGAAGAGAGCATAAAGATTTAGGCCGCCCGCCTTCGCGTGGCCGAAGCCTCGCTTCGGCGAGGCGAAGGCCCGTGGGAAGAAATCATCAAAATCTAGTAGCCGGCGGGGCACGCCGTTATTCCACTGTCACCGACTTAGCAAGATTTCTGGGACGGTCGACGTTGTAGCCTTTATTACGGGCAAAATAGTAGGCGAAAAGCTGGAGCGGGATGACAGAGAGAATGGGCATGAGCATTTCAAGAGTCTCGGGAACGTAGAGCACGTCATCGGCGACTTTTCCAATTTCCTTATTCCCCTCTGTAGCAATTGCAACAACAGGTCCTTTCCGCGCCTTTATCTGCTGAATGGCGGAAAAAACTTTTTCGTAGACGGAATCTGAAGGCGCAAGCGCCATCGTGGGGAACTTCTCATCTATCATCGCCAAGGGGCCATGCTTCATCTCCCCCGCCCCGCAGCCTTCTGCGTGAATGTAGGAGATCTCTTTCAGCTTCAGCGCTCCTTCAAAGGCGACTGGATAATTGTATTTGCGTCCGATAAAGAGAAAGTCTCTTGCTTCCGAATATTTGCGAGCCAGTTTTTCAATCGCTCCTTTCCCTTTGAATATCTTCTGCGCTTTCGCGGGGAGCGCTTTCAGCTCTCTTGCGATCTTCTTCCCCTCAGAGGGCTGCATGCCGCGTTGTCTCCCCAAAAAGACAGTGAGAAGTGTTAGTGCGACAAGCTGTGAGACGAACGCTTTCGTGGAAGCAACACCGATCTCGGGGCCGGCGTGGTTGTAGACGCCTGCGTCAGTCTCGCGTGCGATCGTCGAGCCCACCGTGTTCACGATGCCGAGCGTGAGTGCCCCACGGCGTTTCCCTTCTCGAACGGCCTCGAGCGTGTCGAGTGTTTCTCCCGATTGCGAGATTGCGAGCACAACCGTCTTTTCGTTGATAACCGGTTTTCGGTAGCGGAATTCGCTGCCGAGCTCAACCTCGACCGGAATGCCGGCATGTTCCTCGAGCATGTACTCGCCTACCAATCCTGCGTAGTAGGCAGTGCCGCAGGCAACAATGATGATGCGATCTATTTTTGCGAGCTGTTTTGCAACTCCCTCCAAACCACCGAGTTTCGCGAGTCCCTTTTCGGGAATAAGCCGACCACGCAGCGTGTTCTCGATGACCTCTGCTCCCTCCATGATCTCTTTGAGCATGAAGTGCTCATAGCCCCCCTTTTGCGCTTGCTGCGCAGTCCATTCGATCTCCTCCGGTTTGCGTGAGACACGGCTCCCCTCGAGCTTGTAGACGGTGTGCGTATCGGGCGTAATGACAGCGACTTCCCCGTCTTCGAGAAAAATCACCTTCTTTGTGTGCGGAAGGATGGGCGATGCGTCAGAAGCGATGAATCGCTCATGCTTGCCGACGCCGAGCACGATGGGAGAGCCCATGCGCGCGGCGATCAGCTTCTCCGGCTCTCCTTTGTACTGGATCGCCATGCCGTACGTGCCACGTATTTCTTTGAGAGCTGCGACAGCAGCTTTTTCAAATCCGCCTTTGGCGGATTTCGCTTTCTTGAGCTTCTCCTCAACGAGGTGCGCGAATACCTCGGTGTCGGACTCGGAAACGAACGTATGTCCTGCTTTCGTAAGTTTGTCTTTCAGCTCCTTGAAATTCTCGATAATGCCGTTGTGTACGATCCAGATCTCACCCTGACAATCCGAGTGCGGATGCGCGTTCACTTTCGTCGGCTCACCGTGGGTCGCCCAGCGCAGGTGTGCAATGCCACTTTTGCCATTAAATTTTTTCGGGACTTTCTTTTTGAGCTCGGCAACTGCACCCGGTGTTTTTATGCTCCCGCTCTCGGGCGTAAAAATTCCCGCGGAGTCATAGCCGCGGTACTCGAGCGACACGAGCCCCTGCAAAAGGACTTTCCCCGCGTCTTTACCGCTCTTTCCCGTGTATGCAAATATCCCGCACATACCTGTCACACGAAATGACCTGATCGCAGGCCATTCGGTATTCGTCGCTTGAGCGCAGTACGCGCTCCGGCAGAATGCTTAAGATTATGTTCCCTCTGCTTCGCATCGGCCTGCGATACATACGCTTCGTAGTACAGCAGATCAAATGGTGCCCGAGGCTTCGTCGATTTACTCGGACGACCGATTTTGCCGTTATGTTCTAAAAAGCGCCTGCGAAGATCGTTCGTGTACCCTGTGTACAAGCGACTATCTCGACGACTTTTTATGACGTAGACGTAGAACATAACGAGGTCATTTCGTGTGTACAGGCATAGCCATTAGACGGACAATGTAGCACGATTGTTGGAAAATCTGGAGCTCGATTTGGAGGATCAGGCGTCTGGGTATGTTTCTTTGATCTCTCTTGCTAAGTAGGGGTTCCACATGGCGCCAGTTGCGCTCATGACGAGGTCTGCTCCCGCCTCGCGATACTCTTTGAAATCCTTCGGCGTCATGACACCGCCGACGCCGATGATCGCGTAGCGCATGCTAAGCTCATCGCGCAGACGCTTGAGTCGGCGCACCATGTCGAGACCTGCCCACTTTATCGCGCGCCCACAGATTCCGCTCCTTACCCTATGTGCACCGGGAAGTGCCTGTGTCCCGTCGGGATTGACGACAGGAGCGGGGATTGTGTTGATTGCCGAGTAGCCGTCGACAATGCTGCCGGTTTCCTTTACAAGCTCCCGCAATTCATTTTCCCCGAAATATGCCAGCTTCGCGACAAGCGGCGTGTCGCCGATTTTATTCTTGATCGCGTCTGAAACAATTTTCACTTTCGGTACATCGAAACACAGGAGCTGGGCGGCACCTTCGTTCGGGCATGAGAAATTCACCTCAACCACACGAACGCCGGCATCTTTCATCATCTGCATGCCGTTTGCCCAGTCATCGATGTAGTCTTGATGCGAAAACCCATCCCACTTCGTTCCTTCAAAACTACACATGACGAGTTGGCCCGGCTTCGCGTATGCCACAGCATCGGCGAGATCTCTCATCCAGACTTCTGGATCGTATGAGGGATTGCCGAAAGAGTTGGTAATCGAAAGTGGCTCTTTGTATTCGTCTCGCACAACGATAGACTTTTGCGCGCGCTCGATCGTGAGATCGCCTTCAATCTCAGCGCCTAGAACATTCGGCCATTCGTTGCACTTCCGAATGCGACTGCGAACTGTCTTGTGAACAGGAACATCAAATCCTTTGTCGAGCGCTGCCATAACAAATTTTCCATTCAGGAGTGGCCCTGCTGGGATCCCGATTGGATATGAGATTTTCTGTCCCAAAAAATCAAACCGCGGCACGGCCATCGGGAGCTTCACGCCATCTTGAAAATCCCCGAAAGGTCCCTTCTCCCAATTCTCATAGTACGTTTTTGCTGGATCGTAGAACGGCGTACGGAGCATCGCGTTGAGTATAGACCTGCCCTCAAAGCGGCTCAAGCGGCCTCGGTGAGCGGAGTCGCTTCCACGCGGTTCCTCCCGGCCTTCTTCGCATGGTAGAGGGCGGCATCCGCCTGCTCATACAGCCAATTGAAATTCAGGGACGTAGCGGTCTCGGCAATGCCGATGCTCGCCGTTACTGGTTCGCCATCCGGCCGTTGCACGGAAGTCTCGATGTCGGCGCGAATGGCTTCCGCCCGCCCGGAAACGGCACCATTGGGATTCACCATGCCAATAGCAAACTCCTCGCCTCCCAACCGCCCCACGATGTCCGACGAACGCTCGATGTGCTTTTTCAGAACGGCGGCAACCGACCGCAGCACCTCGTCGCCCGCAGGGTGCCCGAATGTGTCATTGATGGATTTGAACCTGTCGATGTCGACGATAAGCAGCGAAACACTCTCCAAACCCGTATCTCCCCTGCGTTCTCGCTTGAAGCCCTCGAGGATGGCATTCACTTTCTGCTCGAACGCCCGGCGATTCAAAAGACCAGTGAGTGCATCGGTGGACGATTTCTCCTGGAGATCGCGTACTCGTCCTTTGAGTTCTTCCGCACGCCACTCGAATATTTTCGCTTTTCTTTTCTCTTTCGAGAAATCCGGAGCGCCTCTTTCCATGAGGCTAGTATAGCGCGGGTCGCGGCGCCGCAAATATCGGCGTTCGAGGACTGTTTGACCCGCCGGCTGGCGGGGAGTTCCGCAGAATGCAGATATTTGCGGCGCGAAGCAACCTTCAACCGGAAACAAGTTCGGCGTACACGACGAGCCGCTCGTCGTAGCTTCGCTCGCTCTGAAGCCACTTTCCGCTGCAGGTGATGAGGTTGAGGCGCGGCAAGTCGCTTCGAGAAAAGAGCACCTTGAGGGGAACAAGCGTGTACGGATACCTCTGTATCTCGACGACCCTGAAATGCAGCTCTTCCCCGTCCTGCGCTTCGACAAAGATATCGTCGCCGATCCTCATCTTGTCGAGCTCTTTGAAAACTCCCGGAAGTCCGAGAGCGTTATCGACATGCCCTGTAACGACCGCGCTCCCCGTAAAGCCGGGGGTCGTTCCGTACTTGTACCATCCCACATCGACAAAATTGCTTGGTGCCGCCATGTTCCCCTTTGCATTTACTCCTACGTGCTGAATAAATGCATCGATTTCGAGCGACGGCACGCGAAGGCGAGCAGGTTGATCTTCGGGCAACGCTCTCTTTTCTTCCGGCACCTGCTCGATCTCGGGCACCGGGACTTCGGTATCCGGCGAGTACCAAAGTGCTCCCATGAGCGTGTCGGCAAATACGGCAAGCGCAGCGAGCGTTACGATACCCGCGCTAATCTGCAGCGCATACCTCCGAATACCTATGCTCATGGACAAAGGGCATCACCCTTCGCCCGGGATTCTACTGCGATATGTGAGAGCTGTACACGTAGGGCTCGGTCAGTCGGGTATCGTGCACGTGCCATCGCGGAAAAGCGCCCACTCTTCGCACACGCGTCCGTCGGGCATGTGGCACAAACCGATCTGACCTTCTGCCTCATCAACGATCTCAAGAGTTCCCCCGAGGTTGACACAATTCGTCGACGCGGGATTTGCGATTCCCATCATCTCCTCCTCTGTATCACTTCCCGCTTGCGGATACATCTGCGTGTAGTACACGAGGCCGCTAATAACGATGATCACAATCGCGATCCACATCCATGCCTGTTTGGACATACTCGCTACTTCATCCGCACGCCCTTGAATGCCTTCCCCTTCTTCGCCATTTGGTCCATGAAGCGACCGTCTTTGTTGTTCACCTTCGTCCAGCGCTTGTTGCGGCCGGAAAGAACCTGCGATCGATATCGCACTTCGCCCTTGCGGCCGTGCCCTTTTCGCGCATTGTGTGCCATATGTGTATTTTACCGCGTCCGAAAAAACAGCAAGTACGTTATCCACCGGCTTGCCACGTCGATATGAATTCGGGCTGGACGAAAAACCCAAGTATATTGAGGAAAAGGTTGTCGCGGATGGAAAATCCGACGAAGAGCTCGAGTCCTATCCCGAGTGCGATGATCGCAAGAACAGGCAGACGCCATGCGAGCACGAATCCGAGCGTTTCTCCGAGCGTGTCGACAAGCGAATTGATGATGCTATCGCCCACGTAGCCTTGCGCGAGTGCCTGCTGCCGGTAGTGCTCAATGAGCCACGGCGTATTCTCGACTATTTCCCATCCCACCTCGATGCCGAGCGCAATAAGAAATCTCGTTGCGACAGGCATGCGCGGAAAAAAATACCAAAGCGCGAGGTAGAAAAGGAAGCCATGAATGATGTGCGAGAAGGTGTACCAATCCGTAAGGTGTTGCGAATTGCCGCTGCCGAGCACGGCGCCTTCCCACAGCTTCACGTATCCGCATTCGCAAATGGCAGGCTGTCCAAAAAGAAAAAGTGCGAGCGCCTGTGTCGCCAAGAGAAGTGCCGAGAGTATTACGACATTCTGAAGCATTAGCCAAGGAAGGAGCCAACAGTGACACCGACCGCTATTGCCACACCTGAAAGCAGCCCGACGGTCGAAACCAGACTATCCTCGACACCAAAAATGAAATTCCGAAAATACGTCGCCTGCATCAGGAAATCATAGCATCGTCTCCAATACAGATTGCACCGAGGAACCTTATTGTGTCAGGTCGCCGCAGGCGACGTAGATGTCCGCTTCTTCGGAAGATTTGTGGACATTGAGCGCAAGCGGAAGTTGCGCGAGGAGCGCATCGAGCGAAACATCAAGTGTCGTTTCGGAAACGCCATCGACAGGGAAGGTCAGCGGATACACCACGCCGCCGATATTCGCGCAGGAGCCCGAGTGAATGTGCGCCGGTTGCACTATGCCTGACGGTGCGTCGGTAAGGTCAAGCTCCACGAGAGTGCTTCCATCCATAGCAGTAAGCGTGGCCGTCCCGGACATCCCCGAATCATTCTGGGCGCTCAAGGCAACGACGATAGGCTGTGAAGAACCTCCGGATTGGCTCATGTACAAATAAATTCCCCCGACAACGACGACTGCAACGATGACCCAAATACCTATATTTTTCATACCATGCGTTTATAAGTAGTAATAAATATACGCCTTCATTCGACGTTTTTACTATAGCACTGCGGCCTCAGGTCAACCAAACAGCATTAAATAACTTCCGCAACGGTTTTCATATTCCTATCCCCACTACTACCCTGCCGATTAGTTTCGCCATTTTCCGTCTCTCACTCCGAACATCCATACACCATGCATGACCCTTCAACTCAATTAAAGCTTCGAGGTACTTTTCAAGCGCTTTCCGGAAAGTGTTGCTATCAGGTATACGAGTTTCTTTGTCGATCGCCCTCATTCCCCGATCCTTGATCGAATCGAAGAATTGTCAAGCCCTATAGCTTGGAGAACCCGAGATCTTGGCCAACGGGCTTGACCTTTCCATCACTAACTACAGCGACGCCTAGCTCAAGTGAGTTGATAAAATTGACATACCCTTTATCGCCAGGCTCACGAGATGGAACTAAAATTCTATACTCATCTTTAAATTCGATGTTCTTCTCGTCCTTAAATTTTCTGATGTCGAAGTAGTTATACTCAAAAAGCTGAACTATTCCCTTGCGTGCTTGAGATCTAAAGTTCTTACTCTCTGTACTTTTTACCTCGAAAAGGAACGAGCGTTTTCCGTTATGCGCAAATAAGTCAACAAACTCATTCGAGAGAGTGTTGTAACCTTTTGCTCTAAAGACATCGATAAGTTGCTGAACTATCGAATAATGTGTTGATTCGGCCCGAGCAAGAATGTCGTTATCGCGCTTAACGAGAGAATAGGGTTTTGTGATGATTCGCTTGTTCACTTCCTCTAAAAACCTAAGAGAAGCAGCATGACGTAATGTTTCCGTTGCATTTTTCACTTCAAAGAAGTCTGACGGCTTCTCTTCGACCGTGCCACGTGTTGAGTGTCCTGAGTAAAGATAGAGGGGCCTCTTTTTGAACAAAATCTGTTCTGCGACTTCTCGTGAGACAGAGGAGAAGCTCCCCATCTGCGGAAATCCTCGAACCTCGGATATTGGTACGCGACCAGAAACAAGCTGATCAACAAGTCTCGACGTTTGTGTATCATTACTTGGAGTTGGTGACTCCCATATGGCAGGATCGGGCAATTCGCTAAACAAATAAATTTCGGTTAGAGGTATCAGCAATGGCCATCGGTTCTCGTTGTTCTTTATTTCATAGTGCCACAAATTGTTGTTTTTCTTGGAGAAATGGAAGCCGACTACGCCGATTCCTATAATTCCGGAAGTGGCATTTGGAAATGCCGATGCCTGCGGCCCCGTGCTGTGAATAAAGAAAATGTCTCCTGTTTGAATTTTCTTCCATCTTTCTCGATGACTTTCCTCGAGTCCCCAGGTCATGTATTTGACCGCGGTCAACCAGTGCTCGGGTGGGCCAGTAAATCTGAAAAATTGCTTCGTATCAAGCGCAGGAGTAAAGTCTGCATTCATAG
Source organism: Candidatus Kaiserbacteria bacterium (assembly GCA_016186765.1). GTDB lineage: Bacteria > Patescibacteriota > Minisyncoccia > Phycocordibacterales > UBA2100 > UBA10103. The sequence goes on from JACPLD010000005.1 coordinate 50,952, forward strand.
TTTGCTGTACTTTGTGTATTTCCCTTTCGACTTCTTCACCGGATATCTCTTCGCGTTTTTCTCCATCTTCTTCTCAAAAGCTTTGCCTAGATCAATGCCGAGGTCGTGGCTCATGGTAAGCACCCAGTACAAAACATCTGCTAGCTCCTCTCCAATCTCTTTTTTGTGCGCTTTGACATATTTCTCAATCTCCGCCTTTGTCGCTTTCCACTGAAAATGTTCGAGCACTTCCGCCGCCTCAAGAGTGAGGGAAAGAGCCATATCTTTCTGGTTGTGGAATTGTTTCCAGTTTCGCGCATCCCGAAACGCGATAACTTTCTTCTGAAATTCCTTAATATCAGCCATCGCCTAGGACTATCCCACAAATCTTCATGTTTGACTATTTCTTGCCAATCCAATTCAAGTTGGCCATGTAATGTTAATGGGGTTTGCTCAGATTCTTTGCAATTTCAGTTAGACTTTCAAGAATCTTTTCAGGTATGGTATTTGCGTCTGGTTTATGTTCTGGTCTAGCGCAGAGGACTTCTATCACTTCGTCTAGGAAGCGTTCTTTTATAACAGCGTCATCCGTCGAGGTAAATATGTTGTGATAAGCCTGCGCCATTGCTTTTCGATTCGCAAAGTCAATCCGTAGTTTATTGAAATGCGAGAACTGGCGTAATGAAAATACGAGTGCAGTAATAGTCAGAAAATTAATTATGTGATATTCGATCTTGTCGTACCAAAGTTTTCCCTCTCCTAACCACAAAGACACTGCGAACGAAACTGCAACAGCGACAAAAGAAATAATTGAGTATTTGAACCACTTTGTAGCATCACTCTGATATTCTGATTCCTGGTCTTTGTATGCTTGTGCTAGTTTCTTTAATTCTCGATCGTTAAGTTGATCTTGTTTTTCAGAAACACTTTCCTTCAATTTCTCTACCTCGGCTTTGGCCGCATCCAAGTCCGCTTGCAGCGCTGCTTTCTCAGTAGCGAAAGTGGTGTCTTTGTTTGCCAGATCCTGTACACGCTGAGTTTCCTTGAGGCTTATTTCGCCTTTCAGCGTGCTTATTTGAGTCTCCAGGTCTGCTCTACTTGACTTTTTTGCCATGAAATCGAATCATCCCACAAATCTTCATTTTGCCTAGCCCTTCGGAGCTTTAGCGAAGTAGGGGGGAACTCAGAGTCGGTGGCGCATCACTGGCATGACGCGCAGAAAAAGAGAGCGTAGAATGAGGGGTATTAGTAGGTAACAAAACCCCTTACTATGAAAAAAGCTCTTGGGGCAGGCATTGTAGGTTCTCTCCTCTTTGGGGGAATAGTACTCGCGAATTCACACAAGGTGCAGGTATGTCACCAGACGAGCGCGGAGAACAACTCAGTCGTGCTGATCAACGTCGCTGCAAAAGCCGTCGACGCGCACCTCGCTCATGGCGACACACTCGCAACGGATGGTAACTGCGACGGTAACGGCAGTGGCGACCCGAACTAACTCATCAGATTTCGAGAGTGAACGTGATGGTGTCGCCTTCGGAGATGCCTTCGGCGCGGCGGATGGATGCTTTGAGCGGCAGGAGGTAGGTGCCGGAGCGCTTGTCGGGGAAAATGGAGGTCTTCCACTTCGTCTTCCCCATCGTCACGGTCACCCGAAGTGATCCGAATCCCCTCTTGTGACTTCCATGTCTCTCCTTGATCTCCTCCGACAGCTTTTTATCGACATGCGCAAAATGCCAAGCTCCCTGCTCGCCCGGCCAGAGCCACACCCTCGCCTTCACCCTGTACTGCTTCATCGCAGCTTTTTGCAAAATGCTAGAATGTGCTCGGCTCGTGGCGTAAGGCGGTGACGTACATGAGGGCCGTCGCTGCGCTTCATAAGAAGCCCCGCGATCGCCATTTTTCTGACGTGATCAGATGCGTTCTCATAGCCCATATGGAGACGTTCGGCAATGTCGTTCACAGAAAGCTCGGGCTGGCGCTTTAAAAGATCCAGCATCTCGAGGCGACGATGATTGGCAAACCCCTTCACGATACGCTCGAGCTTTCGGTACTGCCCTGCCATACTGATATCGTACCCTATTGCAGTCTTTTGCAAAACACTAGAATATAGAATAGATCAATCGCGGACGAGGACTTGTGTGCCGATGTCGGCCCACTCGTAGAGAGTGCGGGCTTCTGCAAGCGGGAGGTTCACACAGCCGTTGGACCAACGACGACTGAAACTATTGTGCCAATAGGCACCGTGGATCACGCCGCCTTCGTTCGTGAAGTAGAGGTTCCATGGAACTCCTGGAAGATCATAATACTTTTCGCTAATTCCCGGCAGCGGACCTTGCATGTAGCGTGTCGGCGTTTTTTTGTAGACGGTGAAGTTGCCGCGCGGCGTCGGCGTGAGCTCTATTCCTGTTGAGATCAGAACTTCGATGAAAAGCTGCTCGTCTTCATAGGCATAAAGCTTTTGCTCCGAGCGATCCACGATGATTCGCTTCGTCGTTGATGCTTGTCCACCTGCCTGCGCAGGCAGGTCGAGCTCGCGAACACCATCGGCATAAAAATGCCGCACATCCGATGCCGCGACATACTGGTTCCACACGACGCGCTCCGGATAGCGAAGTGGCTCGTCGAAGACGACTTTGTACCAAAGATGCAGCTCGTCAAGCGCAGCGCCTTCAACCTTCAGGACGATTCCTTTTCGCAGACGATTGACTATCTTGTATTCCTCGCCTGGTCCCGCACGCGAATACACGCATTCCCCCGCGTACGCGTAATTGCATCCCATCTCGATCTCTACGTACTCATACAAAGGCGAAGGTGGAACAACTTCGGCGTGAGCTTGCACAACGATTTGCGGCGTCGCGGATACATCAGGACCATCAGAGGGGCCTGCCTCCGTAGGGAGAAATAGCCACACGAGTGATGCGAGTGCAACGGCAAGGATCGCGCCTGCCGAGAGAGGAGAGAATCGAATAGTGCGCATCAGCTCCATTTCTGCATTGTATGCAGGTGAAGCAGCAGAGCCAAATTGTTCGACGCTATTGGCTCAAAATGAGAGAGTCGCGGACCTCGTTGAACGACTCGAGGAGTGTCGTGCGGTCGAACTCCTGTACCGTGCCCGGCTCATAGTTGCCGATGTTGGTCGAGTGCAGAAGATAGCGCACAGCAGTGCAGGGCTTTGAGCCGATGAGCGCATAGACCTGTTCTTCGTAGATGTTACCCGCAGCAGCGCCGGTTGTCGTTGCGACGGAATAGGTCGTGGTGCCGACTGTAAGCTCAAATGCTTTAACGTTTGGAACGATGTAGATGTCGCCGGTGCAGTTCTTCGCACGCGGAAGCCATTCGACTGCAATGTACGTATTAGAAGAAAGGTTCGTGCCCTCTGCCGCACTCGCTGGTATCGTGAAGCTCACACCCGCAATTGGCTTCCCCTCGAACTGATCGTACGTGTAGGATTCGTCGAGCGTAAAGTTGCTCGGATACTGAATTGAAAACGTTGAGGTCGCATACGTGCTCATCGTGGGCACTGCGGATGGTGTGGGCGAAGGAAGCGCTGCGGTACCAAACGCTTGCCATGCATAATAGCCGCTAAGTGCGATGAGAATGATAACGATTGCACCGATAACGTATTTCGCCATCGCCTTCATCATGGCACAAAAGTCTCCAACACGTTTGGTTAGAAAACAAAGAAAAACACTTGTCCACAGAGTGGGTGGGGAACGGCTTGTCCGGCAACGCGGCAGGCTATAATGACCCAAAACGAAAAGGTGCCTTGGCGGGCACCTTTCGCCGTTTCATTCCACTCCCCTAGTCGTTGAGTCGCCTTCGCCCTACAGAGGGACAAGCGTCCTTCGGGCAAGGAGGGCTACCAAACCCCTTTACGTCCTCATGTTCTCGCCTGCGTCGGGAATGAACATCGCTCCGTCGGCTGGAAGCTCGAGAAAGTTTCTTTCTTCTCCACCCTTGTCGGAGAAGAAGAACCGCCACCCCTCTTGCCACTAGGTCAAAGAATCTCCAGAACCTCTTGAGGCGGTGTTACCCGCTACCAAAGACTTTGAAGACCCCGCCGGAGCCCCTGCACGCGCTGCCGCTTCGAGTGCGGCTTCCGCGCAGAGAGAGTGGTGTGGCGATCTTGCGACCGCCACACCGTCGAAAATTCTAGCAGAGCTGTTTCGGCGTCAAATCAGTAGACATGCCCGAGAATTGTGGAGAGTGGGTGGATAGGCGGTGGATATCAACAGGCCACGCTTTCAGCCTCAAAATACGGATATAATTCAGCTATGAACCAACAACTATTGATCGGGGCTGTTATTGGAATAATCGTCGGCGCGGTCGCAGGATACTACTTCGGCTACGACAACGGGTGGGAAAAGGCCGTCGCATCGCTGGAATCCCAAAATACTGAAGCGGAAGCGGTGAACCCATTCGAAGACGTGACGACAAATCCTCTCAAAGACGTAAAGACGAATCCATATCAGGACGTGAAGACGAATCCGTTTGAATAGCTTCGAGCTGCAAGCTTCTAGCTTCTAGACAAATACATGAATATAAAAACACTGATAGCAACGACTGCAGCGGGAATACTGTTCGCAGCCGGTGTTACGTTTGCGCAAGAAGAAAACGTCACCTTCCCTATTCCGGAATTAGGTGGTTGTGAATCGAAGGAAGCGTGTCACTCGTATTGCGAAGACTCCGCCAATCACGAGGCGTGCATCACCTTTGCCGAGAAGAACAACTTGATGAGCGAGGACGAGGTTGCAATCGCGCGCAAGATCGGGAGCGCAACGGGCCCCGGAGGATGCGTGGGCCTGCAATGCAAAAATTACTGCGACGATGACGCGCATATTGATGAGTGTCTCGCCTTCGCCGAAGAGCACGGCATCATTCCACCGGAGGAGATCGAAATCGCAAAAGAGGTGCGCACAAAAGGCGGGCCGGGCGGATGCAGGAGCGAGCGGGAGTGCCGTGCGTACTGCGACGCGGAGGGACATTTTGAGGAGTGCCTCGCGTTCGCGGAGAAACACAATTTGATACCGAAAGAGGAATTGGCGATGGCCAAAAAAATGGGCGACAAGCCGGGGCCGGGGGGATGCCGGCGCGAGGCGTGCAAGACATACTGTGAAAATCCTGCGCACATGGACGAGTGCATCAACTTTGCCGTTGAGAACGGATTCATGAGCGCGGAGGAGGTGGAGATGGCCCGCAAGATGGGCAACAAAACCGGCCCCGGCGGATGCCGAGGCGAAGCGTGTCGCACCTACTGCGACGACCCCGCACACATGGAAGAGTGCATCAATTTCGGGCTCGAAAATGGCTTGATGAGCCCGGAAGAAGCCGAACGCGCGAAAAAGTTCGGCAACAAGCCCGGACCGGGCGGATGTCGCGGAAGGGAGTGCGAGACGTACTGCAAGGATCCGGCTCACATGGACGCGTGCATCGCCTTTGCGGAAGAAAACGGCATGATGTCAAAGGAAGAAGCCGGGCAAGCGCGGAAGATCGGTAACAAGCCAGGACCAGGAGGCTGCCGTGGGCAAGAGTGCCGCACCTACTGCGACGATCCCGCCCACCAGGAGGCCTGCATGCAGTTCGCGATTGAAAACGGCCTTATGAGCGAAGAAGATGCCACCCGCATGAAAGAAATGGGCAACTTCGAGGGACCCGGCGGATGCAAGGGAGAGGAGTGCCGAACGTACTGCGATGACCCGGCTCACATGGAGGAGTGCCGCGCGTTTGCAGAGGAGCGCGGGTTGCGTGGTCCACGCGGCGGACCGGGGCCGGAAGGAATGAAGGGCCCCGGTAGCTGCTCGAGTCCCGAAGAGTGCCGAGCGTACTGCGAAAGCCATCCGGACGAATGCGGAGGCGGCTTCAAACCGGGCGAAGGGCCCGACCATTCCGTCGGGCAGGAGCGTGCGATTGAGATGCGTGGATTTGAAATCCCGCCAGGACTCATGGAAGAGTGCAGACAAAATCCCGAAGCGTGCCGGCAGCGTTTCCAAGAGCAAGGCGGCATGGGAGAGGAAGCTCAGCACATGAACAAGTTCCTCGGCCGGCCGGAAGGGAAACCGTACCAGCCCGAAGGGATGATGCCACCTGAAAGCTTCCGTCCACCCGATGGACAGCAGCATCCCGAGTTTCAGCAGCAGCAGTACCAGCAAGAATATCAGCGGCAATATGAGCAACAGTACCAACGACAGTTCGAGCAGCAGTACCAGCAACAATCGCAGCAGTTCATGCCACCGCCTGGCGATCACCCGCCCGAAGGAGGAAGCTTTGCCCCGCCGCCCGATGGAGGAGGAATGATGCAACCTCCACCCGATGGTGGAACATTCGAGCAACCTCCTCCCCCACCACCTTCTGATGCACCGCAAGCAGCAGCCTCGAGATTCGTCGCTTCAGTGCTCTCGATTTTCTTGAGTCTGCTCCAGTAGTGAGCTTACTTCTCCTCCAAATCAAGGCAGACTGAATTGATGCAGTAGCGCTTCCCCGTTTTTGTCGGCCCATCGTCAAACACGTGCCCAAGATGCGAGCCGCAGCGCTTACAGGTGATCTCTACGCGGCGCATACCGTGTGATGTGTCTTCCATGTACTCAACCGAGTCGGGAAGTGCATCATCGAAACTCGGCCAACCTGTCCCCGAGTCGAACTTTGCACTTGAGTCAAAGAGCGGGTTCCCGCATGCCGCGCATGCATACGTCCCATCTGCTTTCTCGTGAAGGTACTCTCCTGTAAACGCAGGCTCCGTCCCCTTCTCCCGCAACACGCGGTACTGTTCGGGTGTAAGTACTTTTTTCCACTCTTTCTCGCTTTGAGGCATGGGATGTTGTGTCATGCGCTAACTATAGCAAACCGCGCCCCGCAAACGCGGGACGCAGCATGCGTATCGAATAATGTCCGCTAGTACCCTGTGGTGGTTGTCGCAGTTGTCGTTGCGGTGATAGTCACACTCACGGTTGCCGTTGTTGTGCTTGTTGATGAGGTACTTGTTGCTGTTTCCGGAGCTGCTTGCGGTGAGCTCGTCGAAATCGAAGTCGGCGCCGGAGTCGGCTCGGACGCAGGCGCAGGAGCCGGTGTCGTGGTATTTGCCGCAAGCCACGCTGCGAGAACCTCGTTTAGTTTTGCGCGCGTCATGGACCCGATATTCCCGTAGCCCGCGTCACCCGGTTTTGCGATACCATGCTTCTCCTGGAATTTTTGGATCGCCTTCAACGTGAGCCGTCCGAAGAGTGTCGTCTCGCTCCCCGGCGAGCCGTCACCCGCCTCCGCGATGCGCGTGTCGGCATCGGTGTTGAGGACGACTTGCAGGAGCTTCACATCATCTCCCGACGAGCCGACCTTCAGCGCGCGGACGAAAGTGCCGACAGAAACTGCGGCGTTTCCGCTTTGGGTTTGTCCTTGCGGAGAAGCTTCGGGCGCGGCAACGCCGCTGCCGAATATTTCGCCGATCCTCGCGCGCGTCTTCGGGCCGAGCGTGCCGAAGCCTTCTTCGCCCGGTCCGGCTATGCCGTACTTTTGCTGGAACGCCTCGACTGCCGCTCTGGTAAGCGCACCGAAGTAGCCTGTTGCGTCGACGCCAAGCAGTGTCTGGAGGCGCGACACATCACTGCCACGAGAGCCTTGCGAAAGCCGAGCCGTAAACAAGGCATTTGCACTTCCCGGCGCCGGTGCAGGCAGACTCGAAGCATCTGCCGCTTGAGCTGCACCTTCGGCACCTGTGGTGAGCGAAGTCGAACCAAAGAGCTCGTTGAGCTTAGCGCGTGTCATAGGACCGACAATGCCAAATCCTGCATCGCCCGCCTTCGCAATACCGTGCTTCATCTGGAATGATTGCACTGCCGCTCGGGTCAGCGGCCCGAAGTACCCTGTTGTATCGACACCGAGCGCTTTTTGCAGACGCGCGACGTCGGCATGCCTAGAGCCCTGCTTGAGAAGAACCGCGAAGCGAGCCCCGCCGAGCGGAGCGGCACCTGAAGCGCCCGTGGCAACGCCGAGGTTTTGGTCGACGTACGTAACAGTGCCATCAGGATAGATGATCTGTGCCTTCGCGATTGTCGCGGTCGGCTGCGCGATACTGCCTCCTCCTCCACCACCACCGCCTCCACCGCCACTGCTGCCACTGCTTCCGCTACTGCCACTACTGCCGGAGCTGCCCGACGATTGCGCGGGCGCGATCGGCGCGAAATCGGAGAAGTGAGAAACGTTCGCGGTGAGCGTGTTATTCGTCGTATCCACGGTCGTCGAGAGCATGTCGTAGGCTTGCGTCGCGTCGTTCCACACACCAAGCTGCAGGTCACTCTCCGAAGTCCCGCTCGGGATGTCGGCCTCTGTGTACGGAACAACAACCGTGACCTCATCATTCAAGGTTTTTACGGGCTGTCCCGAGGAATCGACCGCGCTGATCGTGACGGCGTTCTTCGAGAGGACGCTTCCGTTCGCAATAGCTGGAACGGCGGTGTTTGCCTGCGTCTTTACCGTGCCGGCGTTCGAGCCCGTGCCCAAGGCATTAGCCGGAATCGTGAGCTTGAAGGTGCTGCCGATGTCGGAATTGGTGACGAAGCCGCCTGCCGTGGGCGTAATCGTCTCCTGTCTCTCGGCCGTCAGCGTGAATCCAGATATTGCCGAGAGTGTGATGTTCTGATTGCTCTGAGATGCGCTCGTGGTATCTGCGGTCGTGTTCCCCGTATAGCCGATCGAGCGCGCGGTGACCGTCCACGAACCGGGCGAGACACTGAGAGAATAGGCGCCCGCAGAATCGGTTTGTGCGACCGCGAATCCCCCGGAGCCGTTCGTCGCATCGACGAACGCGCCCGAGACACCGGTGCCGGAGAGCGAGACGGTACCGGAGATCGTCCGTGAGGCGGCTTTCAGAGATACGCCGGAGGGCGTTGTGTCGCCGGTGACGGTAACGCTCAAAGGAGCGAGCAGAATGTAGCCGGGTTTATCGGCACGAATCTGGTAGCTCCCCTTCGGCACGCGGATCGAATACTGACCCTCGCTATTGGTCTGACCGCCGATACTGATGACATTCGTTTGCCCGGTCGGCGTTCCCGTCAGAGAAACGAACGCGTTATCTATTGGCGCGTCGGCTACCACGCCGCCCGTGATGGTGTAGAGCTGCGGCGCCGTGTAGGTAATGGTCTGCGTCGAATTGACGCTCGCGGTCGAGCCGATAGGACCGAATGCAGGATGCCCTGCGCGGATCGTGTAGGTGCCGGGCGAGAGCGTGAGCGTGTAGGTGGCGTTCGCGCCTGAACTCGTGCTCTCGCTCGTGCCGTTGCCGCGGCCAGAAGAAGTGCGCGCGTCCACATAGGCCCCCGTTATTGGATTCGTGCCGTCGGTGAGTTTGACGGTCACGGTGATGGGGGCCGCAAGCGCGCAGTTGTTGCTGTAGCTTGTCGTATCCGCGGTAGAGGTGACGTCGATCGGGGTCGAATCGCCGATTCCCGGGAAGAAGCAGGTGAGAGTGTAACTTCCGGCAGGTAGTTTCAGTGTGTACACGCCGTCTGCATCAGAGACACCCATGTTGCCGCCGTTCGCTCCTTCGGCATGTACCATGACGCCCTGCACCGCCGTTCCCGCCTTTGTGGTCGTTCCCGTGACCGTACCGAGCGAGAGATTTTGAGCAGAGAAGTCCTGTCCCGAGAGCGAAGAGCCCGAAACCGTCACGGTCTTTGCTCCCAGTTTGCCGAATCCGGGTGCGTATGCCTCGATGCGCCAGACGCCGTTTGTGACGTAGAGCGTGTACGCGCCGTTTGCATCCGTCGGCCCGCCGACGAAGTTCTGCTGTCCGCCACCCACTGGCGTCGTATCTGCGGCAGAATTTACCTTTCGGCCTCCGACGCCCGAGTACGAAATTGCATTACCATTATTGTCTTTTACGGTGCCGGAGATAGTGAGTGTGGAAGCGGTGCCAAGCTTGAAGGAAAGGGTGGCAGGAGTATTTGCGCCGCTTGAGGGAACCGTAATCTGCTGGTCGGGAACGCTCGGCATGCCGGGCTTGAAGACACCGACGAGGTAGGTACCTGCGACTACATTAATGGAGAAAGCGCCGGAGGTATTGGTCTGTCCGCCGGACCCGAAGCCAAGATCAGAGGTGGAGCCGCCGGAGGAAGAGGTATTCGAGATCGGACGTGCAAAGACTCCTGCGTTTGATACAGCATTGCCGGCAGAATCCGTAACAGTGCCCGTGATGGTTTTATCAGCCGAGGAGAGCGTGAAGTTCACGCCCGTGACATTCGTCGTGGTTGCGATCACGGTTAGGTTCGGCGGCGGCATGAAGGTGAACGTCGGTGGTGGTGGAGGCGCACCACCGGGAATGAAGTGCGAATCGGGCATTCCGGGTCCGACACCCACGCTATAGGTTGTGCTCGTCGAAATACGCAGCGAATATGCGACAGCACTTCCGGTCATGGTCTTCGTGGTCTTCGAGAAACCCATGGAGGAAGCCGCGAAGATATCGACAGAGGTCCCGTTCGGGCCCGTGACGGCGCCACTAAGCGAGATAGTGCTGCCGCCACCCGTCACGATGATGTTCTTCGTGAGGTTTGTCGCGGAAACCGTAAATGGCTGCGGTACAGAATTGTAGGTGACGGTCGAGGAGGCGGACGCGAGAGATCCGGGATCGATGCCGACCATGTAGTCACCGTCCGAGAGCTGCGTGAACGTGGCAACACCAGTTGAGTTAGTCGTCGTTGAGTTACCTCCGGCCGCGGGCGAGAAGAGGAAGACTTTCACCGCGGCAATGCCCTCACCTGCGTTCACGGTGCTGTTCGCGTTCGCATCGTTGAAGACGTTTACCGTGAGAGTGCGGCTGCCCGCTTGCCCGAGGAAGAAGGGTGAGGTAGTTTTTGTCTCAAGGATCGCGCGGTTATTCGCGGCCGTGTCGCGCGTCTTGATGTCGCCTGTGTAGCCCGCGCTTGAGGGCACCGTCGAGTTGATGATACCGGTAAGCTCGATACAGATGAAGGCGTTTGCGCCTGTCGCGGTACCCGCCGTCGTGATCGTGACGGTGCCCGCGTCGACATTTGCGGAAGCAGTCGCGATCGTGGGGACTCCCGCAAACTGGTTGCCGTTGATGTCGGCATTACAAAGCGAGCTGGCGGCAGCGGTCGTAGAGGCGCGCGTGACGTCAAAACCAGAGGGGAAGGTAACGATGATCTGGCCGCCAAGCGGTATCGAAGTTGCGGCGAGGAAGTTGAGGCGATAGTCGGAGATTGCGCCCGCGATGCGCGTCATCGGCATGAGCTGTGTCGGGTTCATTCCTTGCATGCTCTGGTCTATCGTGCCGGTTCCGGGGCCGAGCTGGCCGCCGGTTGTCGAAGAATTTTGCACGGTGCCGACCGCGATGTTGCCTGCCGGCGTGCCTGACGTCGAGATGCCGTTCCCCGCCAAGTCCTGCACGGGCGTTGCCACCGTCACTTTGAATTGACTGCCGCTCGAGAGCGAAAGCCCGCTGATACGTGCGGTTTTCGTCTGACCGTCGTAGGTAACGGTCTTCCCACCGAGGCCAATGGAGGTGCCGATTGGGCTCTCGAGGGTGTAGTTGGCGATGTTGTCCGCCGCATTCGGTCCGCCACCGACTCGCATGGTCTCTGAAAATGTGATGGCGATGCCGAAATTGTCGGCGCTCGCGAACTGGACGGAGGGCGCCGATGTGTCAGCGATCGCGGTCGTCGTCGCGAACGTCGTTGACGTCGCAGTAAGGCGATTGCCCGAAAGATCGGCGGGGCCGGTGAGTCCGGCACCGACAGTGAACTTGTATCCGGTACTTGCGGAAAGTGCGGTCGAAGGAGCAAACGCGGCCGAGCGACTCTGTTGGTTGTACGTGACGTTGCCCGTGACAGCCGTGTCGCCCACCTGCGTGTAGAGCTTCAGCGTCGTGCTGCTCACCGTGGAGGGGTCCATGTCCTCGGAAAAGCCTGTGGTGAATACCTGCCCGAGTGAGATATTGGTCGAGTTGTTTGCGGGGTTCACGCCGAGCACCGTGGGCGCCGTCGAATCAGTGCCACTACTCGTGCGGAAGTAGAGACGGTACTCCTGCGGCAGCGAGATATTGTTGGTACTCTGTGCGGTCGTTAGGACTTGCACCACATAAGCGGAGTTGGCACCGAGGTTCGAGATCGACGTGATCGTGAGAGTATTGGTGCTCGTGGCATAGGAATTCACTGCGCTTATCGCGCCGCCCGGCTGGCCGTTCACATCGGTCATGAGCTTCACGACCGCCGTATTCGTGACTGCATTTTCTCCGCCATCGCTCTTCATCGCGACCGAGAAGGTCAGCTTGATAGGCGCATTGATGGGGTGGTTTTGCGAGCCTCCCTGCGGCTGGCTGCTCTGTACGTAGGGAGGTGAGATGTTGGTTCCGCCCGTCCCGCCAGTCGTGAATGAAAGTGTCTGGTTCGAGGCGAGGGGATTGCCTGCCGAATCCTTGACGCCGGTCGTCGCGGTCACCACGTAGGTAGAGGACGTCGCGAGGTCCGTCGACGCGTTGTCCAAGCGAAGCGCTGTCGAGGTCGCGCCCGTCGCGCCGTTCGAGACAAGATGGAATTCGTACGCGCCGGTATTCGAGCCACCCGCGGTGACCTTCCCGAAGAGCATGTCGCCCAGTGAGAAGGCAGTCGCATCCTGTGCGCCTGAGTCAACCGCACCATTTGCCGATGTCGTGATCTTTGCGAGAACCGAATTTTGCAAGAATATCGGCCGAGTAGCGGCACTATCGAGACGAAGTGCCGAGCTCGTGCCGGGATTGGCACCGGAGCCGAGCACGCCGTTTATCGTTTCGCCGATCGTGACAAGGTGCCAATCGTAGACACCGGTATTGTCTGCACCGCTCACGATCGCCGCAAACACGAGATCGCCCGCGTTGAACGTGGTCGTCGCGGTGAGCGAACCGGAAGCGTCGAGTGTCGAGGTCGCTGACGGTAGTATCTTCGAGAGCGTCGTCGAAGCCGGGAAGGTAGGCGCGGCGTTCGCGAGGTCGAAACGCAGGTTCGAGCTATTGATGCTTGCACCTGTTTTTACGATGTGCCAGTCGTACTGGGTGGTCACCTGGTTCGTACTTGCGTTCGTGACCACGAGGTCGCCCACACCCAGCGGGCTCCCCGTACTCGTCGTCGTCGCAAAGAAGGGCGTGGTGAATTTCGTGATTTGGGAGGGGTTGAAGAGCGCATTGCCGTTGATGGCGAACGTTCCCGAGGTGAGAACGCTGTTCGTGACAACGCCCACGACAGGCGGGAACGTGCCAAACTGAAGATATACGATGTCACCATAGGCAGGGGTCGTGTAGGCGCCCTGCGGCGTGATAGCGTTCGTGCTCGATACGGAGAAAAATCCGGTAGAGGCGGTCGTTACCTTTGCAAACTTGCTGCCGGCGGCGTAGGTGGGAGGGCTTGAGGCAACGATGTCGAAACCATCGGGAAAGGGGCGGACCGCCGCGCCCACGGCGGAGCCATTCTGGGTAAAGGTGATGTTGGTCGAATTCAGTGTAGATTGGTCGAGATTCTCGCTAAAGCCCATGTGGATGAAGGTCGAAACGGGTACGTTCGTGGAGCCGTTTGCAGGGCCCGTCGCGTTTGTGTTCACCGTGGGCGCTATCGTATCGACGGTTATAACGTCCGTTTGAAACAAGGTTGGGCCGGGAGCGACCGCGCCGTTCCAGCCAATGCCGCCCGGAATCATTTGCGCCTTCAGGGCGTGTCCATTCACTGCCGTGGGAGAGCTCGTGATGACAACAAAATAGTCGTTGCCGGCGTTCGCCCCCGCGTTGTCGGTCGGAACTGTCTCGGCAGTAGCAAAGGTAAGGGTCGTTGTCGCGTTCAGGCCATTTGCACTTGAGACCCATCCGGGCGCACTCAAAAGGGGTATCACGTCGTCGGCGGCGTCGAAGCTTCCATTCGTTCCGCCCGCGGCATCATCGCGGTAGATTGCGATTCCCGTGGAGGTCGCGGCCCCAAGTGTCGCAATATCAGTCGTTGTGCCGGAAGCAGAAAAGATCAATCCAATGGTCGTCGAGGCGAGCGTCTCCGAATCTGAAACGAGGTTGAATCCGATGACTGCGGTCGCGACAGAAGAAGCCTTGATGGTTTGATTAGGGCTGGTGAGCGAGGCGGCAGCGTTCGTCGCAACCGCTGCATGCACGTAGAGTGCGTATCCAAAGAGAGAAACGAAAAGCACGAGAACTGAAATAGCAAAAACGACGCCGTGGCGGCGCACGAGTGAAAGACCCATATGATTATTAATGAAGCGTATAAAAAATGCTCTTACTTATTGCGGCACACGCGACGACGAGCGCCTAATGCGCTCATTATAGGCACGGTATCGCTGCACTATTCGCCGACAAGAGCAAACCTGTGTATAGCCGAATATGCCGTTAGAGTGTCTGCAAAAGTGCGTTCAGTTGCGCGCGGGTAGCGGGACCAACTGTGCCAAACGCAGGATGTCCTTTCTTCGCGATACCGTACTTCTCCTGAAACTTTTGCACTGCGCGCTTGGTGAGTGGGCCAAATCGGGTCGTTTCACTTCCCGGCGAGCCGGCGCCGCTCACTGCGATCTGTGTCGCCGCATCGGCGTTCAGTATCATCTGCAGTGTGCGCACGTCTTCGCCGATGGAGCCGAGCGAGAGGCCGCGCGCGAGCGGAGCGCGCGCGGGCGCTTTCGCATTCGTCGCGAGCACATTCCATATATTCGGGTCCTGTCCGCCGTCAAGTTTGAAAATTGAGACGCCGCGCACGCCGAGGCGCTTTGCGAGCTCAACCTTCTGCCGCACGGATTCCGCGTCGGGCCAGACGACGTAGCGGAACGGCAGATTTGAATTGTACGTTTGCGCATAGGCGGAAGCAGCGAGCGCGGTCGAAAGTCCCGAGATCGCCTGCGCAGAGAGCGATGATGTTGCGACACCCGAGGGAGTCGAAGTGGAAGTCGGCGCATAACTAAAGGCAAGCTCGCCCCACGGGGTGCGGTACGGCGTGATGCCTAACTTCTCTGCGAGCGGGATCGCATAGCCGGGATTGAATGTCCAAAGAATTTTGTACAAATATTCGGGTCCTGCGTAGGCGGTCACATCGTACTCATAGCCGTAGGTCGGAATGCCTATCATGAGCTTATTTTTAGGGATATCTCGGGCAACAAGAAGAATAACTTTCTCCACCCACGCCGGATCTCCTACCGGCGCGTAGAGCTGAGAGCTCGAGGCATACTGCGCGGCAAGTTTCAGGTCGATGCTCTGCTGATCGTACGCCATGATACGCACGCGGTCGCAGTACTTCCCGATCGCCTTGAGGTCGTTCGCGTACGTGGTCGCGTCAGGCGGCGGTGTGGTGCCGTAGTAACGATCCGCGAGAGGCGTTCGCGATTCGATGCTGCACATGAGCCACTTATCCTTGAGGCGCATCTTGAGCCCTTTCAAAAACGTAGAGTAGTAGTCTCTCGTCTCCGCCTTTTTCCCCTCAAAGTCGATATCGATTCCATCGAACCCGCTCTCTTTTACTAGGTTTGCGAGTGTATCCTCAAGCGCGATGCGCGATTGCGTATTGCTCAAAAGTGTGTGAACGAGCTCACTGTTTGAAGTCATGACCGTCGGGATAAAGCGGATATTTTTACTCTTTGCTTCAGCTCGAAGCGAGAGCCACGGCTCTTGGTCGATGAGGCCGTTGTCGATAAGTGCACCGTCTTCTACGAGCGTATACACGAACGGGTTCACCTCGGTGAGCGTGGAAATATTCGGGAGCACATCGGCAGTGCCTGTCGCCGCTCTCCAGTACGGGATCCATCCAGAGACTTCGAATGACTTCTGCATTGCTGCTTCTGCGGAAAACGGCACGAGCCCCGCCGCTGGCAATGCGAGCAGAAAAACAACAGTAAAGAAAGTTCTCACCCTGCACATAGAAAGGAAGACGGATATAGTGTACCAATCTTGCGCGACACTATAAACTCTCGGCAGTGTATCGTGCGATCTGACCATTGCGGATCACTGTTCTGTACACCCACGCGAACACGCCGTATGCGCCGAGAGCGTACACTACTACGAGTGACATGCCGACGACAACATCCTGAAACCCAAATGTGCCCCCGATAAGCACGCTGCGCATGCCCTCGAACACGTAGGTCGGTGGAAGCAGATACGCGATTGCCTGCATCCACGATGGAAGCGTTGAAACAGGGTAAAACACGCCCACCACCGGCCCTAAAACAGCTGCGATCGGCCACGTGAACCACTCCGCCGAAGGACCAAGTCTCAGAACAATCGCGGCTGCAAGAATGCCGAGCGAAACGCCGAAAAGAAACAAGATAAGAAGAAAAGGAACGAGGGATACGCCAAGAATAAATATGGAGAAGCCAAAGAACAGGAATGCGAGGAAGGCCACAACGACAAAAACGACGACGCTCGTGACGATCGTCGAGACAACAAATCCTCCCACGTACTCCGAGAGCTTCAGGGGTGTAGCAAAAATGTTGAGGAAATTCCTCGACCACGAATCCTCAAGGAACGCCATCATAACACCCTGATGCACGCGGTTTAAGAAGCCCCACAAGAGCACTGCTCCCAGGAGCGCGAGAGCGATACTAAACGATGTATTTCCGATATCGAACAGGTACTCTGAGAGAAAACCCCAGAGCACGAGATCGATGAGCATCCATGAGAACATTTGAAAAAAGCGGCTCGGATTGTCCCGATAGAGGTACGTTTGCCTCACGATGATTGCGTACATGCGCTTCAGGCTCATAGGCATCAAAGTTCGAGCGAGAGAGGTTCCCGTGCGATAGTGATGAAAAGTTCTTCGAGATTCGACTTGCCATGCTCCCCTGCAAGTGTCTTCGGGTCACCCTCGAGGAGAATATTGCCATGCGAGAGGAAGAGTACCCGATCGCACACGGCTTCCACCTCGTGCATGTTGTGTGACGTCCACAAAACTCCTCCAGTATCACTCCTCGCGTATTCCGTAATTCTTTCCCGGACTGTGCGAGCCGAAGAAGGATCGAGCGAGGCCGTCGGCTCATCAAGAAGAAGCAGAGGAGGACGATTGAGCATCGCTTTTGCCAACCCCACACGCGTTTGCTCTCCTGACGAGAGCACGCCGCACTTCATCTCTGCAAATCGAACGAGGTCGAACTCTTCAAGGAGTTCTCTGACCCTCGTCTCGACACGTGACACACTGTAGAGAAAACCGAATATGCGGAGGTTTTGCGCAACAGTGAGGTTGCCCGGAAGTTGCGCGTACACGGCGGCAAAATTCGTTCGCCCCATGGCTTCGCTGCGACGTTTCCCAACATCAATGCCGTCGATCAGGATCGAGCCTGCGCTCGGCTCTAAGACGCCGAGTATCATATTGATGGTCGTCGTCTTCCCTGCCACGTTTGGTCCCAAAAGCCCCACGATCTCGCCGCGTCGGACGGAAAACGATACATCATCTACCGCACGCACGCCGCGATAGGTTTTTGAGAGATTGGTGACTCCGAGAACCGACATCGGACCATTATGCACCCGTGAAGTACCGAGATACAGCGGAAGGAATCTCGTCCAGTTTCTCGACAACGCAGAACGGTTCGCCTTTCTCAAGCGTCTCACGGGAGTGAAAACCCCACGAGACACCGATAGCGCCCACGCCAGCGGCTTTGGCCTCGCGCATGTCACCCAGTGTATCTGTGATAAAGACGCACTCGGACGCCGCAGTACCATATTTCTCGAAGACCATGTGTACTTTCTCGCGCTTCCCTGTATGCACATCGGCTCCCATCACCTCGGAAAAGTAACGGCCGATGTGATGCTTCTCCAAAAAGCCCTGTATCGGACTCGTGATAGTTGAGGAGATGATGATGAGAACGTACCCATGCGAAAGTTTCTCAATGACTTCGCGCATGCCGGGAAAAAGTTGCGCGCGCTCTTCGAAGGCCGGCGTGAATATGCTGAACCAGTCGAGATCGTGACAGCATTCCGGTCCGTGTACACGCGACATAAGAGCCTCATACCTTTCCCATGCATTTCCTTCAAACACGCTATGAAAATCATTCTCGGTGAAATAAGGACATAGCTTCTGCGCGGTCTCGAAGCCGACAGAATACGAATCGGCAATTACGCCATCGAAATCAAAAAGCACAAAATGCCGCTTTCGCATGCGGCGCAGTATACTCCGTGAGATAGGTAAAGCCGCCATCTCGCGGGGTGTATCGTCGCAAAAGAGAGGAGAGCCCACACCGCTAAGCGGTATGGACTCTCGGGTCACTGCAGGTTGCTGTCATCGGAGCGCCAATCCAATAGTCTGGAAGTGCGCGTAGACGTTGGCCATAACTTCGAGGGCGCGCAATCTCATTACGAGATTTTCGCGATCGACCCTCAAAGCAGGGACGTAGCCATCGCGCAGCAACAAGATATTAGCGGCCATCGACCGCATATGATCTGCGTGCCTGGCGAGTGCATACTCGTCGTCTTTGAGCTTGTTTGTTAGCTCTCGGCTGAGAGCATGCGCGGCGGGTTCCGCGCGATTCGCAAACGACTCGAGTTCCTCGATGCCTTGAGGCCCGAGGATCTCCTGCTTCATCGCTACTTCAAAGCCCGCCGCGAAAGCGACCTTCGACAACGCCCTGATGCAGGCATCAAAAGCGGGGTTGTAACTACACATGTCCATCCTCCTCTTGTGTTAGAGAACAGTGCTACGGGGACGCCGTAGCGCGTTGACACCCCAATCTGGCAGAATTATACAATCAAATTCTCCAGCTGTAAACCTTGAACACCCATGCCAGCTTCTTTAGCTTCACGCATGTCGCCCAAGGTGTCGGTGATAAAGATGCGCTCAGCTGATCTTCAATCTATTTCCCCCGCCAAAGAGAAGCAAGAGCACGACAGCTGCGAAGTGCGGCAGGTGTCCCGCGAGCTCTATCGGCCCCAAGACAAAGAGCGGGACCGTGAAGAAGATCGCGAGCACGAGCGCGTTGAGGCGCGTCACGATGCCGAGGATAAAGACGAGACCGAGAAGCGATTCAACAGCACCCGCCGAGAGCGTGAACAGGTAGTCAGAGTACCACTCGAAGCCGAGAAGCTGCATGAAGTTCCAGTGGTGTTGCGCGAGAAAGTTGATGCCGAGCTCCGGGCGCAGGATTTTCTCCGAAAAACCGAGAACAAGGAGTGTTGCACCGGTGCCAATGCGCAAGAGCGGCAAAGCGTATTCGTGGTAGCGTCGTGTGAGGTGCGCGAGCGCACGCCACGGCACGAGGCTAAAGTAATCGCTCCCCATGATGAGGATAAAGAGCGCCGTCGAAAGCACCCACACGTCCTCGAGCATTGCAACGACACCGGCTACCGGAAAAGAAGCGATCCAAAGCAAAGCGAGGCCCACTGCCGCCACGCGCGCGTAGATGCCCGCGAGAAACGCAATTCCGATAAGTATTTGGAGGACAACGAGCGTATACGGTATTCCCGATTCAATCGTCAGATTCGGCGAAAAAAGATAGCTGTGCGTTCCCGCGATGACAAAGAATGCCCCCGCGATCATCGAGAAGGTGGATGCCGCTCGCGTGTAGGCGTGGTCGCGCCTCGGGTGGAGGAACGAGAGTTGGAACATCCCTCGCCGCTCGAGATAGATACCGATCGCGACGATAATGGCGGCGACGACCGCCCACACGGTGAGATAGAACGTGGTCGGCTCGCTCGTTTCGTGCAGCGGCAACTCCCCCTCTGCAAACCATCGTGTGTGCGCGAGCGCAAGCGACGGCGCGAGCAGTGCGAGAACAGCGGGCCGCAATCCAACTCCGATGTGCATCTACCAATCCTACGTCGGATCGAACGAGCCGGTTCAGGTTTTCCACATCAGCGCTCCGCGAGCAACACTCTACGCGAGAGCGAGGAGAAACAGTGCTGCGCCAAGCAATGCCATGTTCTTGAGGAACATCTGCATGTCCACCATCTTCATGTTCGGGTCATCCACCTTCCAGAAAGCATGCATGATAGGCGTGATGACAACGAGAAACGTAGCAATAAGGAGAAGCGAGATCGTTGCGTACACGTCGAAGATGACACCGAGTCCTGCGAGGACGATGACGATGCCCGTGACGATCGTCGAGAGCTGCGGCATGGGCGCACCCTTCATTTGCGCGTAGGCCGTCATGTCCTTGAGCTTCATAAAATGCATCATGCCGCCAACGACGAAGAAGCCGCCATAAAGAATGCGACCCACGAGTTCGAATACCGGTATGAGTTGTTCCATAAAAATGCCAACGAGCAGTCCTGATAATTACCCACCGTATACCTTCTCGCCTAATTAACACGCTATCTGGGAACGGCTTCCTTGATTATCTCGAGATTGCACGACTTGTGCTCCTTGCACCACGCCTCGCAGCGATTGGCAGTCTCTTCCTTGGCATACGCAAAACCGCACTCCTCACACTGGTAGAGAACTTCCCTATTCTTGATTTTTCTAACCATACCAGAAGTCTTTGATCACCAGCTATGTCCCGCATCCGCAATCACACGTGCCATCCTCCTTGTGCTCATGACCGCACATCGTGCACGTGCTTCCGCCTTTGTCTTTATCCTCCATAAGCAAGATTATTATCCAATAATGGTTCGACCTCACTTGTAAAGTTCCGTTCCAGGATGCGCGGCGGCCCAGGCAAACCAGAATGAACTGAATGGATTCACGCGCTCCTCCCCTCTTTGCGTCTTCTTGAAGACTCGCACAACATCGAGTTCCTTGTCGTGACGAAGTACAAACGTCGTTCCTTCGAACGTGTCGATAACCTCTCTCTTCACCTTCACCGCCTCGACGCTATATGCCTTCGCTTTTCCATTGACAACCAGCCCGAGGACAAGTGCATCATTGGGAAGCTGCATGTCGGCCGGACGCGCGAGCGAGAGCGCGAGGGTTGTGGCTGAAAAGTAATCACCGTACGGATTCGTTCCATAAAAACGCGCTGCTCCTGTTTCGCGAGAGAGCACCTCACCGCTGGGAAAGTTCTTCTTCCAATCGCCATACATAGCCTGATCCGAAGAGAGCAACGAAAGCTTCGTGCCTGTCATTTCTCCAACAATTGCCTCACCCAAAATTTGAGACCATAGACTATCTGTCCTGCGGTCATACATCACTAGATTCGAATTCCAAAGCTTTCCTGAAGTGCCAAACTCAACGCGCTCACCGTTGACAATCGGATCAAACACGAATCCGGTGAGACAGAGCGGACAGAACGTAACGAGTATCCGCTTCCCATTCACCGTGTCGTTGACAATCTCGTGCCAAACCAGGATCTGATAGGGGTAGAACCGATGTACATCTCCATCGGAGTACGCGATGCCCGGCTCATCGTCTTTGAGCCAGCTTTCTGCATCTTTGACGGAGACGAATTTCGGATTGTCGATCGAAGGAATGCCATCCTTCGGCGGACCGCCCGAAACAATTTCCTCCAATGGGACACTATGCTTCAAACCATTGGTGATGCTGACCGCTCTTGTGCTTGTAGCAAAAAGTGACGTCTCACCCGACGGTTCTTTGAGAACAGATTCATTGCTTATCAGGCGTTGATACATAAGTAGAGATACCGAGGCCAGCGCAAGAACGAGAATGACGAGTGCTGCGCGGTTCATAGGGCCCGGCTACTTCGCGTGGATATCGAGCCACTTTTGGAGAGCTACTTTGTTGAATCCCACAACGACCTCCTGCCCCAAAAGAATGACGGGTACGCCCATTTGCTGAGATTTCTCTATCATTTCTGCGCGTGCAGCTGCATCCTTCGCAACATCTTTTTCTTCATACGAGATGTTGTTCTCTGCGAAAAATTCCTTCACCTGCTTACAGTACGGACATGTCGGGGTTGTGAAGATGGTGACTTTTTCTTGTTCCATATGTTTTAGTTAGTAATAAGCTGATAATCCACTCAATTTATCCACAGATTGCCTTTTCGAGATTGTCCATGAATTTGTCATGCACAAGCCGATAGCAGATTTGCACGCCCATGCGCTCCGAGGTGACGAGCCCCGTGTCTTTCATCATGCGCAGGTGGTGCGAGACGGTGTTGAGCTGCGCGCCGATACTCTCCGCGATATCGGAGACGCACCCCTCGCCGTACTCGAAGAGAAAGCAGAAGATCCGTATCCGCGTCTCGTCACCAGCGATCGAGAGGAGCCGAGCTCGCCGAACGAGGTCTGCATCAAGCACGATTTTCCGATACGTTGTTGTAGGCATGAACTATTCTTATACTTCAATAATATTAGAAGTATTAGCTGAACTGGGCATGAAGGTCAAGCCCTGTCCGCGGTTCCAAATGTTTTCTGCTTGCCTGTCAACCTAATGCCCTCCGCCCATCTCGATCTCACCCTTGAATATCGTCGGGTCCGCTTCACCCTCCACACGGAGAACGCCCCACGCGCCACGATCAAGGCGCGCGAGAGCGTGATCGACGAGTACATAATTCCCCGGCACTTCGAGACCAAACTCCACAATAGATGCGCCGCCTGCGGGAACGATCGTGCTCTGGACATTGCGGTGCGGCTCGGAGCCAATTGCCGCCTCGGGATAGACACTATCGAAGATCTCGCCTATCACGTGGAATGAGGAAATGAGATTGACGCCGCCGTTCCCCACAAAGAGCCTGACCTTCTCACCGACATTCGCCGACATCTTTCCGCTCAAGCCCCCCGTGCGACCATTAAAGACCACGTACTGGGGTTTTCCGCCCAACATGCTCTCTGCATCAAATATCTGGATCCCTTTTTTGCCCAAGTTTCCGGTCGTGTAGAACTCACCCTGCATCACGTAAAATTCTTTATCGACCTTGGGCAATCCTTCTGCAGGTTCTACGAGAATGAGACCGTACATTCCGTGGGCCATGTGATTCGCCACGTTTGGATGCGCGCAGTGGTACACGAAGAGACCGGGATTGAGTGCTTTGAACGTGAGTGTCTTCGATTCGCCGGGCGCAACATTCGTCGCAACCGCTCCCCCGCCGGGGCCGGTTACCGCGTGAAGATCGATCGAGTGATGGTGCAGGCTCGTTGGGTCGTTCGTGAGCGTGAGGCGCACCGTGTCCCCCTCGCGCACCCGCAGGAATGGTCCAGGCACCGTGCCATCAAACGTCCAGTAATTGAGGTACACGCCCGGTGCCATCTCCGCAATCACTTCTTTCGTCGTAATCTCTATATCAACCGTCGCGGACTCCGTGCGCTCTATGGGCGGCGGCACATCTGCCGGATCGTGCGCAATGTCGGAAGGTCGCTCGAAATTCCCGATCTTCCTGAAGAATTGCAAGACGTTCCCAAACGGAAGGACGGGCCCTTCCGCGGGACCGAACGTTTTGAGGAAGAACGGGTACTCGAATCCGTGCGGAAGCCCCTGCGGAACGTAGAAGAATATAGAGACGCCGAGAAACACGACGAGGAGCGAAACTGCCATCCATTTCGAATGGAGTTTGCGCAACACAAGGTATATGAAAATGCCCGCGGCAACGTATGCAATGAAGAGACCGAGAGTTTGTACGAAGACGTACGAGAGAAGCGTAGCTATCCAATCCATGGCGTTATGTGCATTGTCGCATAGCGCGGCGCCGAGTACAGCCGGCGCCGCGTCAACCTGTTAGTTAGTCGAAGCGAAGTTCGATTTGGTCACCGTCGCGCATGATGTAGTCGCCGTATTCCGTATTCGAGACGCCGTTTACGGTCATCCGCATGTTGGAGCCAAAGGAACGCATGTCTTTGCCCCAGATTTCGAAGAATCGGCCGAGCATGACATCTTTTGTGCGGGCTACACCCTGAAATTCGAGGTGAATAATCGGAAGGTCGTCGTGCGTATGCATCGGCGCATGCACCGCGCCAATGCCGACGTTTTGAGGAATCTCAATTTTTTCTCCTTTGACATATATCTCAAGGCGCGGATGCCAATGTATTCCCACCCCGACAACATCGGGATCGTTCGGCAATGTACCGCTCGGTTTTGGAAGAATAAAGATGGCCCCAAGAGCTAGAACGACAAGTGCGCCAATTGCAATAAAGAATATTTTCATACGTTTAATGATTTACGTGATCACCGGCTCCGCCGCAGCCGTCTGAGAGGTTCCAGACCTCGGTCACTTGTTTGCCGGTGAATCCATATTTTTGAATGAGTAATTTTCCTAGGCCTCCGTATACGAACCACCGCCAGCACCTGCAGCAGCAGGGACCCTTTTCGTCCGAGTTCTGCATCGCGTAGTCGTACGCTTTTTGTTCCTCCGCGGTAAGTTCAACGTCGTAGTACGCCTTTAGCTTCTTCGCCAAAGAAGCGTCAATGTCATACGGATCCGGCGGAATTTCAGGAATGTTCTTGAACTTCTGTAGTCCCGTGACCTGCTCTTCGTACCGATGAGGATCCATCGGAGAGCAGCACGAGCCGATAAGCCGCGCTGAATCCGACATATCGTCGATCGAGTCGGCAAACGCGGCAGAACACGATGAGTTGCCGCTTTTACTTAAGACGTCAAACCTGGCTGCAAGAGCCTCATCGGCGATGAATGCCAATGGCGCTTTAGATGTTGCGCTGAAGTAGTATGCGCCGCCAATGAAGAGCGCCGACACTACAACAGCGATTTGTAATTGTTTACTGTTCATGAGATCGATTTAGTTTTTGCACACAAGAGGATTAGTAATTTGTTTCGCGAGAAGGACAATAGAAATGGCGAGTAACACAACCCCGAGTATCCCGAATTCCCCGCCTCTGAGCGGCAGAAGGAAGAGTGCTCCCGCTGCTCCGAAACTGGAAAGAATACTTGTAAGTAGGAACGATCCGCACGCAGCGCATCCGATTCCGAAGATGCCGCTTGTCATTCCTGCGAATCCCGCGGTCATCATGGTGCCCTTCGCCGCTCCGATTCTTCGCTTCCAATAGTAGATCATCATCGCCACGTTCACGCCGAAGAGAATCGGTATCGCAATCGTGTACAGAGCCGAGAGCACACTGAAGTTGGTGCTAATGGAGGTGAGAAGCGTTAGGGGCAGCGAGATCTTTTGAGATACACTCGCGGCAGGATCCCCAATGATCTGCGCGATGAGCCCGAGATTCGGCATCCAGACGGTCATGGCGAAGGCGATGAGCGCAATAAGAATCGCGACGAGTACGTACGCAGGTCTTCGGAACACGATTGTGAGCGCACGTACGATCATACTCATTTCTCTTGCAACGCAAGTTCAAGGAGCTGCTTAACGGCCTCATACGGCTGCGCGCCCGAGAGCGGATACTTCTTTCCGCTCTTTGCAATGACTATACTCCACGGCGTACCGTTGCCGCCTGTCGAAAGCGCGTTCTGATAATCCTCCTCAACATGCGCGGCGTATTTTCCGCTCGAAAGGCAAGAATTGAAGTTTGCGACGTCGAGACCAACATACTGCGCGATCTTCGGAAGCTCTGCGGGATCGAGATTGTTGTTTGATGGAGTGACTTCAAACAGCCGGTCCACATACGCCCAAAACGCATCGTTCCCGCCGAGCTCCGCGGCGCACTCGGTTGCCTCGGCTTCCTTGTCCGCCTTCGGATGAATGTTGTCGAGTGGAAAATGGCGATATACCCATGCTGCTTTTCCGCTCGCACCGTATTCGTCCATAACCCGCTGCATCGTCGGGTGGAAGCTCTTGCAGAAGGGACACTCGGTATCTGAATACTCTATGATTTTCACCGGTGCGTCTGGATTACCACGAATATGATCATCGCTCGAGATCGCCCGCATCTCTTCGAGGTTTCCAGCCTCTGCCGCAGGCGGTTGCGTACCATCCGCAATCCCGCTTCCACGGTTACCAAAGTACACGGCTCCCGCAATTAGCGCTCCCGCAACGACGATTGCGACTGGAATCGATAGATTGGTGTTTCTCCATCCGGTCTCTGCACGTTCAGGACTACTCTCCATACCAGTCCCTCTGCCAGTTTTTCATTTGCTCGATCTCGCGCGTCTGCGCCGAGATGATATCTTCTGCCATTTGCTTTATCTCGTCGTGCTTTGCGCTTTCGAGCGCGGCGCGTGCCATGTCGACAGCTCCCTCATGATGAACGATCATCTCTGCGATGAACGCGCGATCGAACTCATCGCCCGAAAGCCCTTCGAGATTTTCCGTCATGCCATGCATTGCCTCTTCCATCTCCATTGAGCCGCCGCGCATCATGCCACCGAGGCCCATCATGTTCATCATTCCCCCGCCAAAGCCGCTTCCTCCCAGCGCGAGCCCGATGACAAGCCCGATGAGAAGCGTGAGGAGTCCGATAATGAGAGTATTGTTGTTCACGTTGTCCATAGTCGTTGTTGTTACGAACCTGCTAACGGGCAAAAATGCCTGAGGTCAAACGATTACGGAGCCCTGCGATGAAGAATACCGCCCGAGAAAAGCTCCTGCATGAGCGTCGGTCGCTCGGGTGTACGCCTGCGCAGTCGTATGCGCTCGAAGCTTCGCTCCGGGAGCGAATGCAGATCCCACACGCGCGAAAAGGCTAGCGCAAGCGCAGCGAGCACGAGCAACTCCGCGAGAATGCTCGAAAAGGCGATTTGCCAATGATTCAAGTGCTCGAGAATGGAGCTCGCGCAGAGCGCCGTTTGACCGAGCATAAAAGGACAGCCCATCTCGGTATGCATTGGGCCCATGAGTGCGAATGCTCCAAAGAGAGCCACGAGCACAAACAGCGTCAGTGCGAGAAGTGCATATGCGCGGAGCTCCATATGCGCAGTCTATCATCTCCGCTCGCGCCGCCACAATGCCGCAAATGGCAAGGTAAGACCTTGCCATTCAGAACTAAGGATTTACTAAGGATTTAAAGCGATTGCCGGCGCAAAAGGATGGCATTCAAGGCGACGATCACAGTCGAGAGCGACATGAATACCGCTGCGAGGGCGGGCTCAAGAAGGATGCCGTACGAAGCAAGAACACCTGCCGCAAGAGGAAGCGCGACAACATTGTAGCCCGTCGCCCAAAAGAGATTTTGTAGCATCTTCGAGTACGTCAGTTTCGAAAGGTGGATGATCTTGGGAATGTCTCGTGGATCACTCTTGATGAGGATGATGCCTGCCGATTCGATCGCGACATTCGTGCCCGCGCCTATTGCTATCCCTAAATCCGCTTGTGTGAGAGCCGGCGCGTCGTTCACGCCATCACCAACCATGGCAACTTTCGCGCCGTCTTTTTGCAACACTTTCACTTTATCAACTTTCTCGCTCGGCAAGACGCGCGCAAAATATTGGTCGATCCCAAGCTCTCTCGAGACCCACTTTGCCACATCTTCCGAATCTCCCGTAACCATCGCTATCTTGATCCCAAGTTCCCGCAGACTTTTAACCGCCTCGCGAGATTCGGACCGAATGATATCAGCGAGAGCGATCGAACCTACGAGCTCACTCTCGCGGACAACATGAATAACCGTCTTGCCTTCTTTCTCGTGAGCGCGGACTTTTCGCTCATGCTCTCTTGGCATTGCGACATT
Organism: Candidatus Kaiserbacteria bacterium; assembly: GCA_016186765.1. GTDB lineage: Bacteria > Patescibacteriota > Minisyncoccia > Phycocordibacterales > UBA2100 > UBA10103. The sequence goes on from JACPLD010000005.1 coordinate 78,329, forward strand.
CCGCTCGCGAAGAATTTTCTCCGAGCCCACAAACACTTCCTTCCCTTCGATAACGACGCGCACGCCCATCCCCTTAAGATTCGAAAACGAAGAGAGGCTCGGCAGTCTAATATTTTTCTCTCTCGCATGCGCGACTATTGCGCGTCCGAGTGGGTGCTCCGAACGCTCGTCGGCTGCAGCCGCAAGCGCAAGCGTTTCATCCTTCCCGAATATATTGACAACACCAAATTCGCCTTTCGTAAGTGTTCCTGTCTTATCAAAAAGCACGACATCAATGTTGCGCGCCGCTTCGAGCGCGAGGCGGCGCTTCACGAGAAAGCCGCTTCGCGCCGCCATCGTGGTCGAGATAGAGGCGACGAGTGGAACAGCAAGCCCTAGTGCATGCGGGCATGCGATTACGAGGACGGCGACGAGCCGCTCTGTTGCAAAGACCACTCCTGCTTGTGCGAAGAGCCACAGCACGAACGTAAGTCCTCCCGCGGCAACGGCGATAACCGTCAGGTAGAATGCCGCACGATCCGAGAGCATCTGCAAGCGCGATTTGCTCGCTTCGGCCTCGGCAACGAGGCGCATGACACCCGCGAGGAACGTGTGCTCACCAATTTTCGTTACCTTCACCTTGAGTGCGCCATCGCCATTGATCGAGCCCGCGATAACCTCACTGCCTTCAGCTTTTGATACCGGCTTCGATTCACCGGTGATGATGGCTTCGTTCACGTCGGATTCGCCCTCAACAACCTTCCCGTCTGCAGGCACTTTCGAACCGGGCTTTACGATAACGATATCTCCCTCGCGAAGTTCAGAAAGCGGAACCACGCGACTCGCTTCCCCACGAACGACTTCAGCGACATCGGGCAAGAGTTTCGCAAGCTCTTTCAGCGCACCCTTCGCTCCCTGCACCGCGCGCATTTCTATCCAGTGCCCGAGAAGCATGATGGCGATTAGCGTGGAGAGTTCCCAGAAGAGCGTCTCCTCCGAACCCCGAAGCACCTGAAAAACGCTGAACGAATACGCTGCGGTGATCGCAAGCGCAATCAGCGTCATCATGCCGGGAAGTCGAGCACGGAGTTCGCCGTATGCGCCTTTCACGAATATCCATCCTCCATAGAAAAACACCGCGGAGCCGAGCGCAAGTATCACATACTCAACTCCCTCAAATCGTGGCGTCTCAATGCCTGTCGCGATGGTGAAGATATCCGAGTACGCGAGTATCGGCAGTGTGAGAAGAAGTACGACCCAGAATTTCCTCAAAAAATCCTCGGTATGATGGCCGGCGTGAGTATCGTGTTCTCTATGCACACCGGCGTGTTGGGCGTGGGCGGCGTGGTTCATAATTACAGTATTAGAAGAGCCATCTATTACATAGTATGAAATATTCGAAGATAATGCATGCGACGATGATCGGGGCAGGATCATTGGGCGGCCTCGCGCTTGTCGGCGCTTGGATCGCAGGCTTTGGCGGGAGCGGCGTCTTCCTCGGATTGCCGGAAGGGTTCCTCTACACAAACGCGCTCAACCTCCAAATCGTCGCGATTTCCGCAGGCATTTGCACTCTCGTGCGAATGAAGCTCGAGAAAGAAGGATCTTCATATCTCTAAAACGCACGGCCCCGCCAAATGCGGGGCCGTGCGGGATTCACCCGATGTTTTCGTTATTGTACTGTGAAGTAGAGCACGTTCGTCGCACCCACTGAGTTCGTTACGTAGACCGGATACACGCCGGGCGTCACCGTTTGTGTCGGAGCTCCGCAGAAATATCCCGGTTGGATAAGGTCGCACGCCGAAATGTACGTCGGAATGAGATACGCGATCTGCGTGCCACTGTTCGTCGAAGGGACATTGCGTGAGCCGCCGATGCCGAAGTGCACGACGTTGTCGGTCGAGGTGAAGCCTGAGCCGTTAAGCGTCACCGTCGTGCCCACCGCGCCCTGCATCGGCGAGAGCGTGTTGAGCATGAGCGGTCCGCCGCTCGGAGCCGATGTGACAGTCACGGTCCTCGTTGCAGAGGTCGTATTATTTGCACTCGAGACGTTGAAGTTGATCGTGAACGTACCGGCATTCGCATACACGTGCGTAAGGGTGAGCGTCTGCGTGCCGAAGAGATAAGCCGGAACTACGCTCGACGTCGAGGGAGTGCTGCTATCACCCCAGTTCACGCTTGTCGTGAGGTAGGAACCGTATGGAGCGGTGACGTTAAGCGTCCATGTGCCCACACTCCCTGCTGCAAGCGAGGTCGGCCCCGACACGTTCGAGATCGAAAGCGAGGTTGTTCCTTCGGTGATGGAGAGCGTGAGCGAGTTGCTCTGCGCACCGGTTCCGTTCACGACACGCACAGGGTAGTGGCCCGGCACGATTTGCTGGAGACCATAGGGGCCTTGCAGCTGCTGGGGCACGGTAAAGGTGAGCTCTGTGCCGTTATTGGTCGAAGAAACTGTCGCGACGACACTGCCACCCATATACACCGTGTTTCCTGTCGCGGAAAAGCCATTGCCCTTTACGGTGATCGTCGTACCCACCGCCGCCCAGTTAGGCGAGAGAGAGTTCAGCACCACATTGCTGTAGACGCCGCACTGATATTGGGTCTGACCCCACTGCCACCCCTGGTACCAGGGAAGTGGATTGCAAACCGATTGCACTTGCGTGACCGACAGCGAGAGGCTGTTTGAGGTTCCACGAGAGTTCGTCACGTACACGCTGTAGGTGCCAGGCGGAAGCGAGGGCACCGTAAATGTGAGCGAGGTGCCGTTGCTTGAGGCGACCACTGTCGCACTGCCAACGTGCACTGTGTTCGTGCTGTATGCATCAAAGCCGAATCCATAGATAGTTATCGATGTGCCGATCTGCGCGCTGTAGCTAGAAAGCGATGTGATAGATACGCTTCCAAACTGATACGGCGGGTATGGGTAGCTTGGTGTCGTGAGCGGATATGTCGGTGTGGTAAATGGATACGTCGGCGTCGTAGGCGCATACGTTGGAGTCGTAATCGGATATGTCGGCGTCGGAAGCGGGTAGGTTGGAGCAATATTGGCTTGTGGATATGCCGTGCCCAAGATCCCGCCCTGGCCGGACAGACACGTGCGACTCTGAATTGCAGCGCGAGTCGTAGCATCGACATAGCCAGTCATTGGAATTCCTGCCGATTGCTGAAAATTGCGCACAGCCTGCACGGTTGCATTGCCGAAGTAGCCGGTGATCATCCAGCTTCCGCCGCCGGGGTAATTTTGGCTCACGAGAAATTGCTGGAGCTTTGTCACTTCGGTGCCACGAGAACCAAACGAAAGGTCGGAGGTCAAGATGACGCATGCGGAGCCTGAGATCGGTGTCGTATAGGTTGGAGCAGTGTAGGTCGGCGGGTAGTACACCTGCGCAGAAGCTACACCTGCGAGAAAGAGAGCGCCCATGGCTGCACTAAGAGCAACGGTCTTCATAAAATATGGCTTAAAATATAGATAATTATGCCGATTTGCACTCCTAATGGCGCAACTATGCCTCAGCGAGGCCTACCTTGTCAAGCTCGATCGATTATCGTCAAATCACGACTTTATCTTCCTCCCTCCTCTTCTCCTATTTCTAGCGTGGGGAGAAGTTCGCGCTGCTCGAATTTCTCTTGCGCTTCAATGAATACTTTCAAGGTCTTCGCATCTTTAAGGGCCTTCTCATATACCTCTTTGTCCTTGCCGTGTAGGTTCTTGATGAGTTCGCGTGTCTTCTGGAGCTGCTTCTTCACGCGCTCTGCGGTCGTCGCGTTCAAGTTTTTTTCAAATGCGTTAAACCGTGCCTCGGCCTCTTCAAGCGTCGAGGAGGCACTCTCACCAATGCGCACTGCGACCGGATCATCATTTGCCTCAAGCACGATGGAAGCGGTGATCGCGCTTTCGTCGCTCTTTACGAACGTTTGTACCGCAATATCACCCGAGACGCTGCGCTCCGCAGTGATGGAGACCGCACCTCCGCGCGCGAGGCGCTTGCCACGCTCCTTGAGAGCAGCCGCAAGGCGCACCGACTCGCGACGACTCGTTTCATCCTCCACTTCCTCGCCGAGCCGCTCGATAAGGGCACTATGCGCGGCAAGTGCGGATTCGAAGCGGCTCGAAATGTCGGCGGCGGCAACAGGATCTTCTCGCTCGATCACCTCCACCTCACTATCGACTCTCGCGGCATGATCCTCGAGACGCGTCTCGAGTTCTGTTTTCGCTTCCGTCGTGAGTTCACCGCGCGACGTGAGCACTTCAGCCTCCTTCATGCGCCGCTCGGCAAGCTTTGTGTGCACTTCTGCTTTTGCTTCGGAGGAGATCGCGAGCACCTCAGCAACCTTCTCGTTCACTTGTACCTTGAAGGTATACAAAAGTTCGCCCGGTACGGCTGCTTCGGCTGCGTAGGCTGTGCCCCCTCCGATAACGGCAACCACCAATGCAAATGCAAGCGGGCTGACCAATTTCGATGAGATAAAGAGGTAGGGGCTCCGCGTAAGGCGAATTGGACTTTTTACCAGCGAGCCCGAGCGCATCGCGCTCTCAAGTGCATGGCGCATCACCTCCCGCTCCTTCGACGTGAGCTGGATTCCGTGTGTCTCTTTTTTCAGTTGTGAGAAAAATTTATTCATAGGGTCATCATTCCGATTCGAGCAACGCGTGCAACATCTTGAGGCCGCGGTGCAGCCGTACCGAAACGACATTCTCGCTTTGTCCGATACACGAAGCGATTTCCCCTATAGAGAAATCGTCGACATATCGCATCGCGAGCACTTCACGATAGAGATCAGGAAGTTCCCGGATCGCACGGAGCGCGCGAGAACCATCGAAGCGATTCATCGCCTCCTCGAGCGGGTTGCTGCCGTCGGAGAGAAGCGCGTCCCTCTGTTCCCCCTCGTCGGTTTCAGTCATCTCGTCGAGCGAGAACGATTTTGCCTTCCGGTATTCGTCGATAATGAGATGCCGAAGCGTTCGAAATAGGAACGGCCGCATTTCTCGTATCTCCTCACCCCGGCTCGCATAGCCCCACGCTCGCAAAAAACACTCCTGCGTGAGCTCGAGCGCGCGATCCCGATCCGGGAGACGCAGCGCCGCGTGCCGAAAGAGCTCATCGGCATGTCGTTCGAATGCGTCGCGAAACGATCGTTCGATGTCTCTCATAGAAGACGCGGAGTATGCATCCATATTACCAAACGACCCCACGAAAGGGTCGTTTGCGGGCGAGCCCGTCGGTGAAGCGTTGCTGAAGTCGCCCTCATATGCCGGGGAGGCGAGGCTCCTCAAAGCTCTCGCCTCCCCGGCTCATGCGATTACCTTTCGCAACCGAAACATGGATTGTTTCCCGTTTCTCCGTGACATGGTGAAAATTGGAACTACCTTGCTAATTTTCGAGCACTACCGCCCCGCGCTACAAGCTCGGAGCGGCGCCTCGAAGAAGGAGCGATTCTACGTCCATGCTACGAAGCACCTATGAATCAGGAATGAAGGCTGCTATCAGCCCGCGCGATGAGAAAAATCCACCGTGACCTCGCCAGCACTATCGTCACGTCGCATCTCTCCCAAAAGATCGAGGCTCACGCGGCCCGCCGGAAGCTGGATCGTGATGATTGTGCCGCGCTTCTCGGCGCTTCGCACGGTCACCTTGCCATTGTGGAGCTTGACGAGCTCGGAAACGATCGTGAGACCCAAACCCGAGCCCGCTTCGCCGCGGCGACGGGAAGGGTCGGCTCGGTAGTAGGGCTCGAAGATGCGGAAGAGATCTTTCCGCGCAATCCCAATGCCGAAATCCTGTACCGTGAACTCGATGTGGTCCGGATGCAATGGCTCGATAGTGACGATGACGCGGCCGCGCTCCGGTGAATAGGTGATGGCGTTTTTGAGGACGTTCATCGCGATCTGCTCGAGCGCGGCCGCGTTCCCCCACACGACTCGCCGCTCGCTCATGCGCGCCGTAATCTCCACCCGCCTCGAATCCGCAAGATCTTTCAACTTCCCAATGACGCCACGCACAATCGGACCCAGATCAAGATCCTTGAACTCGATTCGCTCCGGCCGCACCGAGGCGGAGAGCGAAAGGAGGTTGTTGATGATCTCGGAGATGCGGTCGAGCTCTTCGACAGTGCTATGGAGCGTCGCTTTTGTGTCGCGCTCAAGACCCTGCGACATGAGTGCAACCTCGGTGTTGGTCTTGATGATAGAAAGCGGCGTACGGATCTCGTGCGCGACGTTGCCGATGAACTGTTTTTGCGACTCGAGTGCGCTGCGCGTCGGCGAGAGCGCGAGACGCGCGATGAGGTAACCCAAGATGATCGTGACAAGAACAACCGCGATCGCCGCCCACGCGACCGTTCTCACGCGCATCGAAGAGAGCTCTTCGGCAACCGACTCGCTAATCGTTCCTGTGTCGGACGGTCTTATGAGCACCTGCTCAATCCCGTGCAAGAGCGCTGCCGAGGCGTCGTGGTAGAGCACGCTCGCCGCGATGCCGACGATCAGAAGCAGGAGCGCCGCGAAGCAGACCTGCAGCGCCACCACGCTCACCTCGGTACGGAAGAACGGGTCGAGCCGGTACCTATGCGCGAAGCCGGTAGCCGATGCCGCGAACTGTTTCGAGTAGGCCCGTGTCTCCTCCGCCAAGTTTTCTGCGAAGGTTCTTAACGTGGACATCAACGACATTGCTAAATCCGACATAATTGAAATCCCAGAGGTGGCTAAGAAGGTCTTCCCGACTCACGACCTTGTCAGGATTGCGCATGAAGTACTCGAGAAGACCAAACTCTTTCAAGGTGAGTGGGACACTGTGCCCGTCGCGTGTCACGCGCCGCGTGACAGGGTTCAGCTCGATGTCATCGCTGCGTAACACTTCAGGTACGCTCTCCGTTGGTCGTCTTGAGAGCGCACGCAGCCTCGCCGAAAGTTCCGCGAAGGAGAATGGCTTCACGAGGTAGTCGTCGGCGCCAGAGAGAAGGAGCTTCACCTTGTTGTCCGTCTCTGCACGTGCGGTGAGCACGAGGACGGGCACCGTGATGTCCTCAGCCCGCATTTGCTTGCATATCTCGAGCCCATCCATCGAAGGGAGCATGAGGTCGAGGATGACGATGTCGTAGTCGCTGCGGTGGAGCGATATCCGCGTGAGCGCCTTTTTTCCATCGCCCACGATATCGACGGCGTAGCCCTGGAGTTCAAGCCCGCGCTTCAAGGCAGTCGCCAATTTTTGCTCGTCTTCGACAAGAAGTATTTTCATAATGATGCTCTACTAGGTTGTTGGCTGCTAAGTGGCCTCGTAGCCACGGGAATACTCTGAAGTATGCCAGATGAAGTTTTCATGAGCATCCTCCTTTTAGGACGTTCCAATACAGTCGTGCTTACTCCGCAGGATTACATCTACATCGAGCCTTCGCGCGTATTCGACACACTGTCGGTAACGTTCATGACGACTCGTCCGTCACAAGAGCGGGTCGACCTTGCATTATCAAGAACTAAGAAACAAATAACATATAAGGTATGAAAGTAGCATTATCTCGAACACTAGGGCTCGCAGCCGGGCTCGCGCTTGTCCTCCTATGGGCATCCTCTGCTTCTGCACAGGTTGTGTTTACCGAGCAAATGAGCATCGGCTCCCGTGGCGCTCACGTGACGGCCCTGCAGTCGTACCTCGCGACAAAGACGACATACTACCCAGAAGGATTAGTGACCGGCTACTTCGGTGCGTTGACGCAAGCTGCCGTGCAGCGCTTTCAGTGCGCTGAAGAAATAGTCTGTTCAGGAACTGTCGCGACGACCGGTTATGGTCGCGCTGGTCCCAAGACCTTGCTGCAGCTGAACCTTCGCGCAGGAGGTAGTGTCGGTGCTGATGTCTCGGCGCCGTTCATCTTCGGCGTGTCTGCTGCAACGTCTTCAAACAGCGCGACGATCAGCTTCGCGACGAACGAATCGGCACGAGGCCAGGTCTACTACGCTCCCAACGGCCTGACGCTAACGGAAGCAGCGGGCCCCGGCTTCACGCCGATAGTAGGCGGAACTGCGGTCATGACGGATGCTGCGCTGAAAACATCGCATGCAGTCACCATCACTGGACTTGCATCCTCGACGACGTACTTCTACACGGTACAGGCAGTGGACGCGAGCGGAAATCTGAGCGTGACATGGCCTGCATGGTTCAGGACAAATCCCTAACAATGTCGAGCAAGAAACCGCCGCCTTAGAAGGCGGCGGTTCTTTACGTTTCTCTGGACATCTCGTTGAAAATCAATTTGCCCTCGGTTCAGCTTTCACGCGCTCTTCGGAGATAATGCGGCCATCGTCGAGCTGCACGATGCGCTGCGTTAGCTTTGCGTATTGATCTTCGTGGGTAACCATGATGATAGTCTGCCCCGCTTTGTGAAGATCGGTAAATATTTCCATGATGCGCTTAGCAGAGTCGTTGTCGAGGTTTGCGGTTGGCTCATCTGCAAAAAGAATTTTTGGATTGTGCGCAACTGCTCGGACGATAGAAACACGCTGCTGCTCGCCGCCCGAAAGTTGGCTCGGAAGATTTCCGGTACGATGACCAAGATCCGCGCGCTCGATCGCTGAAAGTGCCCTGCCATATGCATCAGCTTTTGGAAGACCCTGCATAAGGAGCGGCAACGCGACGTTTTCGAGCGCAGTTAGCTCCGGCAAAAGCGCATAGTCCTGGAACACAAATCCGAACTTCGAGAGCCGAAACTGCATTTTCTCTTTCGCGCTCATTCCGTGCGTATCATGTCCGTCAATGACAACCTCTCCACTTGTCGGGTCGTCGAGAAGGCTCATCTGATAGAGAAAGGTTGATTTGCCAGCACCCGAGCGGCCCATGATCGCGACCCATTCGCCTTGCGATGCCGCAAAATCAATTCCCTTCAAAACAGGTGTTAACACATCACCATTTTTGAACGTCTTTACAAGTTGCTTGGTCCGTACCATAGTTCGACTTCGCTCACTATAAATATCAGTTTCTACCTAAGATCGAATCGAGCGTATTTCTCCTGATAATCATCCATGCGGGTATGTAGCCGGCAATGACGGTTGAGACAACAAGAAGTCCAACGCGGAAGAAGGTTTGTTCATAGGGTGCAACGAGGATCCCGTCGCTGAAAGGAAAATCTATCGGATTAGCAGCGAAATACGGAACAAGAAATCCATATACTAAGAGGAGTCCCACTGCAGATCCGATAACGGCATAGAAAATCGACTGGAAGACGTACGAATACTCGATCGCCCTCCCGTTCACACCGATGCCCTTCAAAATGCCGATGTACTTGCGGCGCGTCAGAGCGTTCACGAAAATCACAATGAAAATGGTCACGGATGCGACGACGAGTCCGATCGAGGAGAACATCGCACCCAACATATTAAAAGTACTGATGACATCTTTGAATGCTTGCGGCTGCGCCTCCTCGAAGGTTTGCACTCTCGCATCCTGTTTTGCGCCTCGAAGAACCAAAGCGTCGCGGATTTCTTCCGGAGTCGTCTCTTCATCTATCTTGATGGCGATCTCGTCAACATTCCCATCGTTGCGTCCGATGATGCTCCTAAACTGCGAGTCGATCATAAAAGCGCGCAGTGCGATCTCGTCCACCTTACTCTTGAGGATGCCCTTCACGGTAACCTCTCTTGCCACTCCGCCCACATGCAGACGGATCTTTGTGCCGATGCCGACGTTATCCAGAGTCGCAAGTCCAGGCGTTTCAAACAAGATGTACTGCTTCAAAAGATAGTTGCCGAGCACTATTTTGTCGTAGTCGCCCGCCTCGAGGAATTCCCCTTCGATAATGTCGTTTGAGATTCCGCTGATCGCGTCTTCTTCTTCCGGATCTATGCCGACGACCAATGCATTTGCGATATCGGGCTTGTCTGATTCCTTCCGCGTCTGGTAACCCGCCTCGAGTCGCGATGGTTCGATGTAGCGGGCCGTCACACGCTCAACGCCCTGCAGTTCTTTGGCAAGCGCTATGAGGTTCCCGCTGTTCTCAATGTAGCTTTTATCGCTCAACGTCGAGACAATGACATCGCTCGTGTATTCGGTGCGTAGGGCATCAACCGCTCCCTGCAAGAGCCCAACAAGAATTCCCGAGATGACGACGAGATTGAGGAAGGTGAGCACCATCACGAAGACAATGAGCCCTGTGGTCCAAAGCGATGCCCGCTTCAGCGCGCGCAGCGCTAAGAAAAAACCAACGCGAATATTCAGCGGCACCATGCACCTTACGGCGAGAGCACAATCTGCTCGCTCTCCGAAAGACCTGAAAGTATCTCCACATTCCCGAGGCTAGAGAGCGCGCCGGTTTCGACCTCGCGCTCTTCAAGAGAATCTCCGACTTTCACGCGCACGTACTTCTTCCCACCCTGCTCGAACACGATGCCGCGGGGCACTGAAATGACGCCATCGCGAACATCCGTTGTAATAACAATATTCGCGGTCATGCCCGATTTGATGCGAGTATCGTTTTTGGCAAATTGCAGAAGAGAGCGATAGGTAGAGACACCGTCGCGCACGGTCTCCGCGGGATCGATCGAGACGACGCGAGCGGCAAACACGACGCCTTCGCCATAGGCATCGAGCGTCACCGCAGCCTGATCGCCAAGCTCGATAAGTGCGATATTCACTTCAGGCACGAAACTTTCTATCTGGAACGTGCCGGAAGAGATCATTGAGACCTCCGAAACACTTGCTGAAGCGATAGATCCGACCTTGAGATCCATTTTTGTTACGACTCCAGTGAAGGGAGCGCGCATGATCGTCTTACCCAGTTGCGCTCGCGCACTTGCAAGGTCAGCTTCCGCTGCTTTCACGTCCGCCTCTTGTGCAGCAATGTCACTTATGCGCGTGCCTGCCTCCTTGAGCGTCAAGTTCCGGCGCGACGTCTCGAGCGCAGAGACTGCGTTCTTCTCCGAGGTTATCGCGGAAACGAGCGCCGTGGCGGCGGCGTTTACGGCGGAGCGCGCCGCGGCGACATCGCTTTCGTACCCGTCGATAACCGCTTGCGTATTAGTACCCGTTGGTACTGCCTTATTGAGAACGGTATTGGCATCCGTCAGCAGCAAGGCAACTTGCGAGAGGTTGTACTGCGCCTCCGAAACCGCGCTCGGAAGCGCCGCATCGGCCGCAAGTCCCTCCACATTCTTCTGCCAGAGCGACAGCACGCTTTCCATTTCGAGTCGCGCACGCTCGACGTTCGTCTCTAGCTGGATATCACTCACGATGAAATCAATTTGAGGATCGATGCGCGGACTATCGATAAATTGATCGAATGTGTTGCGCACAGCGTCATCGGAGGTGCTGAATGCATCTTTTACCGCTTCGACGAGCGAATTGCGCTTCTGCGCGAGTTCGGTTTCATCACTCGAAACTTCCGAGCGCGCAACGTCCACCTCTTCGAGACGCGTTCCCTCCTTGAGGAGAGCAAGCGATGCTTGCTCACGCTCAAGCGCTGCTTGTTTTTGCAAAATACTTGCACGTAGTTCACCATTTTCGAGCTCAGCAAGAGTCGCTCCCGCCTGCACGTTTTGCCCCACTTTTGCGTATACACCAGCGACGCGTCCGCCCTGACTAAACCCAAGATCCACATCCTGCGCGGCGATAACCTTTCCTGAAACGGAAACTTCTTGAAGAAATTCACCGGGTGCGACAGTAAGGAGCTCTTCCTTCCCATCGCTGTTGCCATAGATGAGGGAAGCTGCCAGCGCCAGTACAATCGCAGCAGCGCCATAGAGGAGCGCGTAGGTGCGTAGGTGCGTGAGGATCATTTGCATCCGCGGCAGCATACCCCGTGAGATACACATGAGCAACCGTTCGCTGCACTCTGGCGTTCGTTATCTCACGGGGCATAGCAGAAAGACGAAATCCGAACCAGAATACGTTAGTGGGCTGACCGTCTGGGACGACATTGGAACCTGTCTACGTTAGAAAATATATGAGACCAAACAAGAGTACGAGCAAAGTCAGAGACGGCACGGTATTAAAATAAATCCACTTCCTCTCAGTTTTTCTTAACTCTTCGACACTCGCCCAGTTTCCTCTATTCCAGGATAGTCTCTTTGCGTGCCTTAAGAGAAAATACAGCGCATAAAAATACGCAATTGTGAACGGGATTGCTACGAAAACGAAATATGTTAAGGCGGCCAAAATCCCAAGCTCGTATTTGTCAGCTATGCTGGATGCAGAGTTATTAATAAACATGGGCCGCAGGAACTGGTCGTGGACTTCAAAAAATAGATAGGTCACGATAAAGACCGTGACAATGTCATAGAGTTTTCGGCGAGGGCTTCCGAGGTAAAAGATGTTAGCGATGCCGATGGGAGCCAATGTCCATCCGCGAAGCCATCGTACATCATCAACACTTAAAGAACTCTCGTCTCTTATATTTTTACGCTCGAACCACGTAAAATCTTTACCAGTCAAAAACCGTTTTGCCTCCTCGATGCCGGATTTCATATTCAACGGAATTTTCGGAAAATATAAATCATCTCAGCCATCTCCAATGCTACAACGAGGCCGATCGTGACCCGAGCATTTCCGAAAAAAATATGGTCGAGGTCGTAGAATAGAGTCAAGATATATAATGCCCCGAGAACAGCAAAAACGAGCGACTGTATGAGGATATATTGCCGCTTTGTTACTCTCACAAGTCCACCGTAGGCGTTTACTTTATTATTCTCATCTTCCATGCCAAAGACATTAGCACAACGCGATAAATCCTCGTACTGCGGGGCTTGGACTCGAACCAAGATTTTCGCGTCCAGAGCGCGACGTGACTACCATTGCACCACCCCGCAAAATCAATACTCTCTAAATTCCAAAAGCTTGACGGCTCTCACCACCTGTTCCTTCTTTGAAATCTGGACTCTCAAAGAATCGTGATGTGGAGAAAGTCCTAACATTTTAAGTAATTTCACAACGTTTTTCAACATTGATTGATTCTTGTTTGAAAATGACAATTTGTACGTATACGTAGGTTTGTGAACGGAGTTCGATCCTTCTGCCTCACATAAGCCGCGCAAATAGCGAATAATGAAAGTTTTGTCCCTTAAGACCCATCTCGGAATGACCGACTCCACATTTTTCCGCGATCCGATTGGGATAGCATCATCTCTCTACCATTAGATGATTGCGCGTGCACGGTTGCTTGATACAATGTCCGGCAAATCAGCAATATGGCGCCCCGCGATCGTCGTGCGCTTATAGAAAAGATCCCCCACTCGGAGATGGTCTATCCTGATTCATTTCTTCACCGCATCAAGTACTATTTCTGGTACTACTACACGCCATATCATCCGACGGTTCGCGACAGCGTGATCGCGCTCTCTCTTATCAAAAACCGCGGCCGCCAGCCCTTTCTCCTCGGCTCGGTGGCACCCCATCTTTCCATCGAGGAATTTGTCGCATACCTCATCGAGAACGGCTATGCCTATCATCGCGTCGCGTGGGAAGACGACGGAGAGGTGGTAAGTCTGCGTCTCGTGAATGATTTCGTTTTCCAATATCACGTTCGCGTTTTCGAAGATCGGGAAGTCCGCGGACACTATGAATATACGCCGGAGTGCTATCCTCTCTGGCATCTGTGGGATGTTGGTCGCGAGGATCGGCGTGAGGAATTCCTAGCCCTCCTTGGCGAGCGGGTCATACCGCACAGCTCCGGCGATCAATCTGATTATCAATGGGAATTTCTTCCACTGAAGAGACGCCTGTGGGAGTAAATTCGACGCGCAGCAGAAGTCCTCGGCGCACGCTTTTATTCCAGTACTGATCGAAAATGAAGTTGCCGAGCGAGTAATAGATGTGTGCGCCTCTGTAGAGTTCCTTCTCTTGCACGATGTGTGGGTGAGAACCAACGACGATATTCGCCCCCGCATCGACAAATTGCCGCGCGAGAATTTTCACACGTTCCGGCGGAGAGGCATATTCATCGCCCCAATGCGCGTAGACAACGACCACGCGTCCAGCTCCTTGCTCCTCACGAATTGCCGCGAGAGCTGATGAAGAACTGTGTCCGCCGAATTCGTTGTATCCGATAAACGAGAGAGGCACACTGTGCACTGTGGTGCGGTATATCACATCACTACCAGAAATATCGCCGAAAGAGTGCACACCCCTTTCGTCGAGCCACGCCAACGTTTGTTGAAGACCCTCGCGCCCGAAATTCAGGATGTGATTGTTGCCGATGTTTACCAGCCGAATGTTGTGGCGGATGAGCAATGCCGCAGTCGAAGTTGGGAACGTAAACGTGAAATTACCCTCTTCGCCGATCTTTGACACGACGCTCTTTGATGAATAGGTGGTAATGGGTCCCTCAAGATTCGCCACAACGAGATCCGCACTCTTAAGTAGTTCGCTGATGCACGAAAGGACGTAATCTTCTCCCTGCTGCTCCATCGTCGTTCGGATTGACCGATCGAACATCATGTCGCCACCAAAAATAATTGATGCCCGCGGCTCCGGCGAGAGCGTTGGCGTGTACGCAATCGACCTAACGTACGTTGTTGTGTCCGAGACTGGCAACATCAACAGCCACGAAGCTGCAATGATAGCCACTGCACCTGCTGCGTATTGCAGCTGTTTCATCCCGCCACTCTACATTTATTCAGTGATGCCGGAAAGTGAGTGCGGTTTTCCTTCCATGATTGAAGCGTTCGTGATGCGGATGAACTTCGCCCTCGCGTGAAAACGCTCAAGCGTGCGTGCGCCGACGTATCCCATCCCCACCTGAACGCCCGAAACAAGGTCCGCGACCACCTCCGCGACAGGGCCCTTGTGCAAAACGAGCGCTTCGACGCCCTCGGGTACAGCCTTACGCCCGTGCGTAAAGTAGCGCTCCTTCCCCGCGGCGCTTTCGATCACCGATTTCGAACCCATACCGCGATACTCTTTGAATTTCTTCCCATCTTTTTCAACGATCTTTCCCGGCGTCTCGTCGGTGCCAGCAAAAATATTGCCGAGCATCACCGCGGAGGCTCCTGCGGCGAGCGCCTTTGCGATGTCTCCCGATGTGCGTATGCCACCATCTGCAATGACGGGTACTTTCTTCTTGTGAGCAACAGAAACGACGTCGAGAACTGCAGAAAGCTGTGGCACGCCGACACCTGAAATGATTCGCGTCGTGCAAATAGAGCCCGGTCCGACGCCGACCTTGACCGCATCGACAAATGCGCAGGCGGCTTTCGCGGCCTCTTTCGTTGCGATGTTGCCGAATATCATCTTGGCATACTTCAGACCCTGTTTGATCTTCTTTGCACTCTCGACGACGTTCAAGTTATGGCCGTGCGCGCAGTCGATCACAATCACGTCCACTCCCGCTTCATCGAGCGCCTTCGCGCGATCGGCTGCAAACGGCCCGCAAGCCGCCGCAATACGCACGCCAGTCTTCTTCACCTCTTTTACCATCTTTACCTGCTCCTCTATAGAAAGGTTGCGGTGCAAGACGCCGAGGCCCCCGAGTTTCCCGAGCGCGATCGCCATCTCAACCTCGGTCACGCGATCCATCGCAGCAGAAAGGAACGGGACTTTGAGGTCAATCCCGCACAGTGTCGTTTGGAGAGAAGCTTCCGCAGGTTCCATCCGGCTTTCGTTCGGGACGATAAGCACGTCGTCGAAGGTGAAACCCCGCTCTAAGATTTTAGCAACCATGATTCATGCTACTTGCGCATGAATCGAAGTCAAGCTGAAAGAACGCTCACACCTTGCTCTTGTGTCCGAGTGCTGCTTTGACGAATGTACTGAACAAAGGATGCGGCGAGAGAGGACGGGCCTTCATTTCGGGATGAAATTGCGTGCCCAGCATGAAGGGGTGCTCTTTTTTTGGAAGCTCCGCGATCTCCATCAAGCGTCGATCGGGCGAGACGCCCGAGAATACCATACCCGCTTTTGTGAGACGCTCGATGTACTCGGGATTCACCTCGTAGCGGTGGCGGTGTCGCTCTGAGATCGATTCCTTTTCGTACACCTCGCGCGCAATCGTCCCCTCCACGAGATCGCACGGATATGCGCCGAGCCGCATCGAGCCGCCATAATCCTTCTTTTCGAGTTTCTCCACCTGCTCCGGCAAAATCATGATGACGGGATGTGGCGTCTTCGGATTGATCTCGGTCGTGTGTGCATCTTTTAAATTCGCGACGTTCCTCGCATACTCGACTGTCATCAACTGCATACCATAGCAGAGACCGAAATATGGAATCTTGTTTTCGCGCGCGAATTTTATTGCGGCGATCTTCCCCTCGATCCCTGTCTCGCCAAATCCGCCCGGCACAAGAATGCCATCATAGTCGCCAAGCTCAGACACGGATTCGGGATTTGCTTCATAGTGTTTTGCGTTCAGCCAGTGAATTTCGGCCTTCGCGTCGTTTTGGTAGGCAGAGAATTTAATCGCTTCGATGACAGAAATGTAGGCATCCGAGAGGACGAAATCGCCTGTGTCGAAGTACTTACCGACAATGCCGATTTTCACCTGTTTTCCTCCATTTCGCGCTTTTTCGGCAAACTCTTTCCATATCGAGAGATCGGCCTGCGGCTTTTCTTCATATCCGAGCGACTCGAGGAGGATGCTGGAGAGCTTATCGCGCTCGAAATTCAGGGAAACGTCGTAGATGCTCTCCACGTCTGGTGCCGAGATGATCATGTCGGGACGCACATTGCAGCTGATCGCGAGTTTTTCCTTGCGCTTCCGGTCCAATGGATGCGCGGCTCGCGCGATGATGACGTCGGGCTGCACGCCGTAGGAGTTGAGGAGGCGTACGGCATTCTGCGTCGGCTTCGTTTTCATCTCTCCCAAGGTTCCGGGCACCGGCAAATACGAAACCATGACAAAGAGCACATCGTCGGGGGAAAGGAGGTGTATCACACGCGCCGCGTCCATGTAGAGTGCGTTCTGAAAATCGCCGACCGTGCCGCCAATCTCGACAACCGAAATGTCAGAGTTGCTCACGTCTGCGGCGCGTCTCAGACGCTCGATCACTTCGTCGCGCACGTGTGGGATTGTCTCTACACATTTCCCTCCGTAGCCGAGGTTGCGCTCACGCGCTATGACAGATGCGTACACCATGCCACTCGTCATGTAGTCGTCGGGCCCGAGATCGCGCCCCAAAAAGCGCTCGTAGTTACCCATATCCTGATCGGTCTCGAGTCCACTGTCCAAAACAAATACTTCCCCATGCTCGATGGGGTTCATGGTTCCCGCATCCACGTTGAGATACGGGTCGATCTTCACGAGGTTCACCGAGATACCGCGCGCGGTGAGAAGCTTTCCTATCGAGGCTGTGGCAATGCCTTTGCCGACTCCAGACATTACCCCGCCGACAACAAAAATATACTTATGGCCGCTTAGCGCACGCCGCTTCATCGGGCTCCATCATAACATATAATCCGCAGGTGGCAGCGGGAGCGTTTAATACGACATCTCCAAGCGCACTCTACGTATGCAAGTAGCGTCGGACTGCCAAGTACGAAGAGAGGGCACCGAGGCCGATGCCAGAGCCCATCACGACGAGAAAGATAAGTGGGAACGAGCCGATGAAGTAGCTAAAGACATTGAATGAGCCAAAAAAGCGCTCGCTTCCCGGCCCCAGGGAGAGCGTGACGGGATAGAGAAGAAGAAGCACCACAAGGCTGCTCACGAGTCCATACAGAATGCCCGTTATCATAAAGGGGCCCCGCACGTACCAGCGCGAGGCGCCGACGATATTCATGACACCGATCTCGTCGCGAGCGGTATAGATCGCGAGGCGCACGGTGTTGAAGGCGATAAGAACGGTCGCAAGACCAAGAACGAACGATATGGCAATGCCGAGCCGGCGGGATGTTTCGATAATGTTCGTAAGACGATCGATCGCCGTCTTGTTCTGATAGAAATTTACCTTGTCGATCGCGCTTGAGAGCTCGCTGCCTTCTTGCATAGCTTCGAGCGAGCGTGCGATCGATTCATACTGACTCGTTTCCTTTGCGCGTATCTCGAGCGAAGCCCCCAAGGGATTTTCGCCGAGCTCGTCGAGAGCTTGGAGGGTGAGCTGATCGTTCTTGTGCCGCTCGCGGAATATCGCTAGCGCCTCCTCGCGACTCACGTAGGTGACGATCGCAACTTCGGGGAGCGATTCGAGCGATCGTTGCACTTCGCGAATCTGCTCTTCGCTCGCGGTCGTGGTGAAATAGACGGTTACGTCAACTTTCTCGGTGAGTTGCTGTAGCGTCGAACTAAGTGCCGCACCCAAAATGAGAAGCCCGGCAACGACAAAGAGTGTGATGGTCATGATAAGAACTGCTGCGAGCGAGACGAACCCGTTACGCACAAATCCGATGAGGCCATATCGCGCGACCCGCTTCATGTTGACCCATGTGCTCATAGGAACTAGGTATTAGGTGATAGGTATTAGGTGTTAGATAAAATCAGAGAATTCCAAGCCTCCCGCTTTGTAGTAACTATAACCTAGAACCTTACACCTAGGACCTATCATAGAACGTATTTGCCCTGCTTGTCGTCACGCACGATACGTCCTTGATCCATCACGACAACACGTCGCCCCACTGAATCGACGACACTCTTGTTATGCGTTGCGAGAAAAACAGTCGTGCCGAGATCATTGATCTTCTTCAGGATTTCCACCACGTCGTGCGTATTAATGGGATCGAGGTTGCCTGTCGGCTCGTCGGCAATCAAGACGTCGGGCTGGTTGACGATAGCACGCGCGATCGCGACCCGCTGCTGCTCGCCACCGGAAAGCTGCGAGGGGAAGCTCCACATCTTCTCGGGAAGCCCCACGAGCTCTAAGACATGCGGCACATCCGCAGCGATATCGTCTTCTGATTTGCCGGCAACCTCGAGCGCGAAAGCAATGTTTTCATACACGGTTTTCGTCGGGAGGAGGCGAAAATCCTGAAAAATAGTCCCGATGTTGCGCCGCAGATCGCGCAACTCCTTGCCGCTCATCAACTTGATCTCGCGGGAGCCGAAGTACACGGCGCCCTCCGTGGGCTGTACTTCGGCGAAGAGCATTTTGAGGAGCGTCGATTTCCCAGCGCCCGAATGACCCACAATGGATACAAACTCCCCCGGATCTATCCCGAGCGTGATGTCTTGGACGGCTGCCTGGCCACCGCTGTAGATCTTCGTTACTTTATCGTAGTAAATCATACAGAAAAGTATCGTGTATGGAGTATCGTGTATGGAGTATAAAAACCGGAACCTTCGGACATCCAAAGTATTATATCGCGACGTCCCGACTATCCCAAATTTTTTTCCGCGTCAATGAATGACTGAATGTCGCCATTGAGCACACTCCCGATATCTCGGCGCTCCTCTCCCGTCCGATGATCCTTCACGAGTTGGTACGGGTGCAGCACGTACGAGCGGATCTGGCTTCCCCACTCGATCTTTGTAGACGCGCCAGTCGAAAGTCCGCGCGCTTCACGCTTTTGTGCTTCCTCGCGCATTTGAAATAGCTTCCCCCGCAGCATACGAAGCGCTTTTTCGCGGTTCTGGGCTTGAGAACGCTCGGAAGTAACATGAACCATGATCCCGGTCGGTCTATGAGTCATTCGCACTGCCGTGTCACGCTTGTTGACATTCTGTCCGCCGGGCCCGCCAGAGCGCGCGACACTGATCTCCAGCTCACTTTCGGGAACATGCGCTTCTCCCACATCGGGTAGCTCCGGTAAAACCTCGACAAGAGAAAAGCTGGTCTGCCGCTTTCCTTGCCCAAAGGGCGAGAGGCGTACGAGGCGATGCACTCCCGCCTCATTCTTGAGTGCACCATATACTCCGCTTCCGAGCACCTCGAACGATATGCTTCGATAGCCCCCCATCGTGTTCTGATTCGACGACAGCAGTGAAGAGCGCCACCCTTTCGAAGAAACGTATTTCATGTACATTTCGTAGAGCATACGGGAGAAATCCTCCGCATCATCGCCGCCCGCACCCGATACAATGGAAATGATCGCGTTCCCCTTGTCATAACCCGCAGTGCCGCCAAGACGTTGCTTGAGGTCCTGATACTCTTTGAGCATCGCCTGTGCTTTTTCTTTGTCAGTCCAAAAATCCGCCGCTGCCATTGCGGTCTCGATCTCGCCGATCCGGGCCTCTATCGGTTTCTTCGATTGCATGTGGGGAGTATACCCCGTGAGATAACTCGTGCCAGATAATTTCACTATAGGTTGGAGTTTTTATCTCATGGGGTATACACCGGTGCACAAAGTCAGCAGGCCGCCGCGTCTGACGCGGCGGCCTGCATTGGTTTCTTCACGGATCACTGACGGATCATTGCATGGGATACACATGCCATGCCTCATCCGGTATGAGCAAGAACTTCTCCTCGAGCGTGCCATTGGGTAGCGTTCTGCATTCCCAATTCCACAGGAAGTATTTAACTGGATCGCTCTCGTCGTCTTGCTGATACGTGCAGAAAAGCTCTCCGAGTTCGGGTTTCGTCTCGGCATATCGTTTTGAATCGCCAAATGTTTCCAAGCGATTTTGAGCGATGCCCACTAACCCGCTCGGACCCGCAGTCGCAAAGTACAGGTGTGTGACTATCTTTTCCATCGCCTTCATCTCCCGAGGGAACGTCCCGGTTTGCACTGTAATTCAGTATAGTACAGGGCTTCGCGAGTGTAGGTTGTTATTAACACTGGAGCTGCCCCCATGGTCAGACGGCAGTAAGCCGGTGCCCGAGCTTCTTCTTTTTCGTTTTGAGATAGCGCGAATTTATTGAGTTTGGTTTCACCTCGAGAGGAATGCTCTCGAGGATCGAGATTCCATGCCGTACGAGCTCGCGCTCCTTTTTTGGATTGTTCGTAAGAAGTCGCACGGAGGAGATCCCTAGATCCTCAAGAATATGGGCTGCGGCCTCATAGGTGCGCGCATCGGCGAGGAATCCGAGCGCGCGGTTCGCCTCCACCGTGTCGAGTCCCTCATCCTGTAGCGCGTATGCCTTTATCTTGTTGGCAAACCCGATCCCCCTTCCCTCCTGGCTTAAATAGACGATGGCCCCCGAGCCGTTTTTCTTTATCCGGCGCATGCTCTCTTCGAGCTGCTCACCGCAGTCGCATCGGAGAGAAAGGAGCGTGTCTCCCGTGATGCACTGCGAGTGAACGCGCACGAGCGCTCCACTCCGGGGTTTGCCAAGAACGAGAGCAGCGTGTTCTCGATCGTCTGAAATAGATCGGTAGACAACGATATCGAATATTCCGTACTTCGTCGGCAGCCCCGCTCTCGCGAGGCGAACCACATCGGGCTGATGCGGAAGCGGGGAGAGCGGGTGTGTGTGCAGATACCGGACGAGGTCGCGTATTGTGATGATCCGTATGTTGAGTTTTCGCGCGAGCCGCACTAGTTCATTGCGCTTCGCCATGCGCCCACTTTTCCCAACGATCTCACAGAGAACGCCAGCAGGCGCATGGCCCCCAAGCCGTGCGAGATCTGCCGCTGCCTCCGTGTGCCCCGCTCGCTCGAGCAGACCTCCATCTCGCGCAACGAGTCCGAAGACGTGTCCCGGCCGCACCAAATCTTCTGCTTTCGAGCGAGGATTGGTGAGAACGCGAATCGTTCTCTCGCGATCGTGTGCAGAGACACCTGTCGTGATACCACGCCTGGCATTAACCGATACGGTGAAATTCACGCTCGTCTTCTCGGTGTTCTCGCTCTTCGGGACCATAAGCGAGAGATCGAGCCGCGCGGCCTGCGCGCGTGTGATCGCTGTGCACACGATTCCCCCGCCCTCTCTGATCATCGTGGTGATCGCTTTTGGCGTCGCGGCATCGGCAGGAATGTAGAGGTCGGCTTCGTTCTCGCGACCCGGATCGTCGATGATGAGCATCTTTCCTCTCCGAACGTCGGCGATCGCTTCTTCAACGGTACTGAATGTTTTCCTCATAGTTCCGACATGAGCTCGATCATCGAAAGCGCCGATTCTGCCGCCTCGATGCCCTTGTTCTCCTTTTTTCTCGTCGCGCGCTCGAGCGCGTCCTTTAGTCGATAGACCGCGAGCACTTCAAAAATGACGGGGATCTCGTACTCGAGGGAGACATCCATGCACCCACGTGCACACTCATTGGCAATTTGTTCAAAGTGATAGGTTTTTCCTTTCACGATGGCACCGAATGCTATCAAGGCGTCGTATCTGCGCTTCTTTGCCAACTTCTTCGCGACAAGCGGGATCTCCAGAGAGCCGGGCACCCTGAACACATCGATGTTTCCGACCTTCACGCCACGGCGCTTCAGCGCCGCAATGCATCGCTTTTCAAGCTCGCTCGTGACATCTTCGCGAAACGAGCTCCCGATGATGCCGATATGTATGTCTTTGATTCTTTTCATGCTCTTCTTGTGAGTTTCTCGATGTACTTCGCAAGTACGTCAACTTCGATATTCGCTTTGTCGCCAACTTTCACAGTGCGAAACGAGGTGCTCTCCCACGTATGCGGAATGATGCCGACGGTTACATACTTCCTTCCCGCCTTTACGACGGTAAGCGCGACGCCATTGACCGCGATCGATCCCTTCTCGACCACATACTTCGAAAGCGTGCGAGGGATAGAAAATTTCAGCATGCGGCTGTTTCCCTTTCGCACGACGCTCACAAGTTTTCCAACTCCATCTATATGACCCTGAACGATGTGGCCGGAAAGAAATGATATAGGCGTAGCAGGAAGCTCGAGGTTGACATAAGCGCCTCGCGGGAGATCGGGAAGTGTTGTTCGATGTGCTGTCTCGGGCATGATATCCGCCGAAAAAGAGCTCCCGTTTTTTGCGACGACCGTGAGACATGCGCCGTCAATCCCGATACTGTCCCCACGCTTGAGCCGTCGCAGAAACCTTTTGTTTGTGCTGATCGAAATCCCCGATCGTGTGCGGGTCGCAACAGTCCCCATTTCCGTGATAATGCCAGTAAACATAAAACCCCGTTCGTTCGGGGTTGCATCCATTCACCCAAAAAAAATGGGCGGACTTTCCTTCTTTCCCTACTACGCTCGCCTGCGGCGAGCTTCGAAGGGTCCTGCATAGCTTTATGCGACGCAGGACATCCCGACTATACGGTCGGTCGCGGGATTGAACCGCAGTCGTGTCCCGACATATGCCAGGACTCGCGGACTCGCCTTGCGGCTTTACCGCCGATTGGGACTCACACCCAACCCCGAAGGAACAGGGGAAGTGTACCACACTTTATTCGTGAGCCACCTCGGAGAATCGAACTCCGGACCCCGTCTTTACGAAAGACGTGCTCTACCGACTGAGCTAAGGTGGCAATCGTGCTCATCCTACGCGATTTTTCAGGCGTTTTCAATTGAGCCGGAGGCGAGAATCGAACTCGCGGCCTACCCCTTACCATGGGGTTGTTCTACCACTGAACTACTCCGGCTTCGTAGCGATACTATCACGCCAATGGATACGCCTTCAATCGCTCGATATGCGGCGCAACGGCTTCATCTGTGATATCAGAGGGTATGATGCGAACGAAGGTAAAGAGCTGTTTCTCAAGTTCGTGCGCGGACCGTACGCTCGCATCGAACACTTCATCTCTATTCGGTAGTCCTTCCTTTTTCGCTCGTACAGCATAACGCTTCCTTCCTTCTTCAACTCGATCACGAAGCGGGAGTATGCCGCGGGGACCGACACGCAAATCAGCATACTGTACGATTTTCTGCTCTTTCGAGTCTCCGGCGAGAATTCTTTCTATTTTCGAGAATCCTGTACCCCCTATCAGTTCGACAGACCGCTGCGGAAGGCCTATCTCCCGTGCGATCGATAGATTTGCATCGTGGTGATTTTTCGAATACTTCGATATGAATTCCTCCTTAATATGCTCCCAGTGCCCTCTACCTTTCGGCTCCAAAAAGTCGGGAAAGATGTCGAGGTTTGATTTAATGATGTTGCCCATGTCGTGAAAAAGGCATGCGAGCACAACATTTCGCTCATCGAGCGGTTGATCGAAGTTGTCACAAATTAGTTTGGCGACCGCTGCTACCCGCAGCTGGTGGAGCTGCAACGATGGCATAATCTTGTATTCAGTGTAAACCTTCTGCGATGTTTTCATCCCGCGATTCTACCATTTTGCTCAATCCTGCCTGATGCTACGAACTACCCATCACAAAAGAGGAGCCACCAGGTAACTCTGGCGGCTCTTCGCGAGTGGTCCGGACCACAAGGTTCCGGGATTCAGTAGAGGTGCGCGCTGGCGCCGTTGCGCTTGCGTATTTGCTCCGAGGCAGGGAGTGTCGCGAGCATGCCCTCGACCTTTCTAGGTGAGAGGGTCCCCTTGTCGAAGCAGTGCTGCAAGATGGACTTTACGTCGATGACAAGGAAGCTGTCATCAGACCATGGAACGAGCTGTTCCAGTAATTCGGTCGACATCATCATAGGTCACTCTCCTATATCTGCCTTCACGATCAGAGGCGATGCTCATCAGACCTCGACAAGCACTGCCGACTGACCGCGAGGCTATCTCGTGCACTCCGCTACACCCACGGGCACTTTACATCTTGCGGGGCCGTGGTCAAGAAAGAGCTGTGCATACGTGGTGCCTGCCTTCAGAATGCAGAACCGTATACAAAACGGTGTCCAGCTTTGACGTTTGCGCGCTCGACCGGACGAGAACCTCTGGGAAACCCACGGTTTTCCCATTCCTTCCTCCACGAGAAAACAAATGTTTTCCCGACCCCCCCCTTCCCGTTCAAATCCCGACAGTCACAAACGCAAAATCAGATACCGATTCGGTATCTGATTTTGACGTTGGCGGGAGCGACGGGATTTGAACCCGCAACCCCTTCCGTGACAAGGAAGTGCTCTATCCAGGTTGAGCTACGCCCCCAACCGAAGCAGAATATATCAAAACGTTGCTTGATGCTATACTCCGGAACAAGTCGGGGTAGCTCAGTTGGTTAGAGCGAGCGTTTCATAAGCGCTAGGTCGTGGGATCGTAGCCCACCCCCGACACCGGCAGGCTATAATTCATGTATGTCCGCACGATTCTGGGGAACAATTCTTGCCTTCAACTCCGTTCTGTGGTTCGTCGCACTCGGCTTCCTTGCCTACGGCTTCGGCATGCTCATCACCTCACTCGATTGGCGGCTCTTCCTCCTCGCGCTTGCAACCTTCGTCGCCGTCTCACTCACAGAAATTGTGTTGACAGCTCTCGCGCACTAAAAATTGCGACGAATTCTCCCTTGTAGTACAGTACCCGTAGCGGGGTGGAGCAGAAGTAGCTCGCGAGGCTCATAACCTCGAGGTCGCTGGTGCAATTCCAGCCCCCGCAACACGAAATGCAAAATTCCGCGAGAGCGGAATTTTTGCGTTGAGTGTGCGGGAACAACAAGAAATTATTCGATATATCTGAACTCTTTGAAAACACGCTCGTAGAGAGCGATAATGCGGTGCACTTCGCGTGGCGTAAGATCGGTAGCAGTACCTTCATGAGCAATGCGGTTGCGGACCTTGTGCGCGTCCCATGCCGCATCAATCGAATTGAACTGCGCGCGGTCGACCTGCTTCATTTTGTCGGCCATCGTCTCACCCTTGTACCCCTGCACGTCGAGAAGTTCGTTGAGCATGATGTCCGCTTCAAGTATCGCGAGACGCCAGCTCTCCGGATTGGAGCTACTCGCCTGCTCGAGAACTCTCCTCCAGCGCAGCTGCGTGCGCGGAATGTCTTGCGCGGCGACCGTGCGCTGCGCGGCACGCACGATTCGGTATTCCCTTCGCCGTATCTGGAAAATGCGCGTCCAGCAATAGAGCACGAGGGCGAGAAACGGGATCGACACGGTGAGCGTGATGAACGAAAAGACGAACCATCCCTTGAGAAGCGACTCATAGCCGCTCGGACCAGAGGCCTGCGCGAGGAGCATCGGCACATCCCATGCGGTGACAGGCTGCTCGAGATTCGCAAAGGGTGAAGAAGGGCTCGCGTTGAGTGCAGCGATCAACGTCGCCGGTACCCAGCGAAAAATCAGATCACCGAGAAACCTGAACGCCTCAGGGAAAGCCCCGATGAGTGTGTTCTCCATCCTCCCAGTATAACAGCGCTAGTGCCGCGTCTTCTCAATGTCTTCCCCAATCGAGAACAACCTCTCTTCCCCCCCGTGCGGCGCGATGACCTGGAATCCGACAGGAAGATCTTTTCCTTCCCGAGCGACACTACCGCACGGTACTGAGATGGCGGGTACGCCTGCGAGATTTACCGGCACTGAAAAAATGTCCTCCGCATACATAGCAAGTGGATCAGCTGTCTTTTCGCCGAATTTAAAGGCAGGAGCAGGCGTTGTCGGCACAGCAATAATGTCGGTTTCAGTGAAAGCACGCGCGAACTCGTCCGTTATCGCCGCGCGCACCGCTCTTGCCTTCCGATAATACGCGTCAGCGTATCCTGCAGAGAGCACGAACGTTCCGACGAGAATACGGCGACGAACTTCAGGGCCAAAACCTTGGCCGCGAGTTCTCGCGTACACTTCGCCAATACTGCCAGCAGGAATAGAGAGTCCGTAGCGGATACCGTCGAAACGTGCGAGATTGGTCGAAGCTTCTGCCGGCATGACGATGTAATATACGGCGAGCCCATAAGGGAGCGTTGGCATTTCGATATCTTTGACTTCGTAGCCGTTTGCACGAAGACTCTCGAGCGTACGCTCAAATACATCCAATAGATCCTTGTCGACCCCACTCTCCAGAAATTTTCTTGGCACGCCGATACTGCGCGGCTTTTTTGCCTCACCTTTCGAATCAGGAAGCGACGTGCTGTCGTTGCCATCATATCCGCGTATCGCCTCAAACAAAATGCGAGCATCCTCAACAATCTTTGTGAGAGGGCCAACTTGATCGAGTGAAGAGCCCATTGCCATAAGGCCAAAGCGCGAAACAGCGCCGTACGTAGGCTTGAGACCGACCAAGCCGGTGTGCGCTGCTGGCTGCCTGATAGAACCACCGGTATCGCTCCCAAGGGCTGCCGCCGCCATAGCTCCGGCAACAGCTGCCGCGGATCCGCCCGATGAGCCGCCGGGAATGCGAGAGGTGTCGATCGGATTTTTTGTCGGACCAAACGCTGAGTTCTCGGTCGAGCTGCCCATCGCGAATTCGTCCATGTTTGTTCGGCCCAAAAAGACGGCTCGTGAACCTTTCAGTTTCGCGATCACGGTTGCATCGTACGAGGCAACATAGTTCTCAAGTATCTTCGAGGCTGAGCTCGCGATGCGTCCTTCAATGAGAATGTTGTCTTTGATCGCAAGCGGAATGCCGGTGAGGGCCTTTGCTTGGCCTTGCGCGATTGTTTCATCGGCAGCCTTTGCTTCCTCGCGCGCCTGCTTTTCCCAGACTTCGAGATACGCATGAATCTCAGGATCGCGCGCGGCAATGTTCTTCAGGTAGGCATCCGTAAGCTCGAGGGCGGAATACTCCTTCAAATCAAGCGCCCGACGTGCTTTTGCAATGGTCAGTTTGGAGAGATCCATGAATTATTTCTTCCTCGATATAACTTGCTTGACGGCAATGCGATCGCCTTCGCGCGCGGGTGCCGCATTCAACAACTTCTCTGTATGAATGCCGCTTTCGTGCGGCTTCTCGTCAGCGCGCATTACATTACGAAGTCCTTTGCCTTTGTGTTCGGTTCCCGCACTTGCTTTCCGAATGGTCTCAACGAATGCCAAAATGCTCGGAATTTCTTCCTCCAACTTCTCAAGCTCTTCGGGAGATACCTCGAGCCGTGCGAGCTTCGCAAGCGCAGCGACATCAATTGCTTTTTTGCTCATTGCCGTATCATACGGAGAAACTCGGATTCTGCCAGCACCGGCACGCCGAGCTCCCGGGCTTCATCAAGTTTGGAGCCAGCTTCTTCTCCTGCCACAACATAGTCGGTTTTCTTGGATACAGAGCTCGAGACATCGCCGCCCAGCGCGCGGATCTTTTCTTTTGCTTCATCACGCGTCATTAACTCGAGCGTGCCGGTGAGCACGAACGTCCTGCCCGCGAGCTTGCCTTTCGCAGCCTTCGCAAACAATGAGTTCGATATCGTTAGGACTTTCTTAAGATCAGCGATGAGCTTCTGATGACGCTTCAGAGCAAACCATGCGACGATCTCTTTGCCCACAATAGGACCGATGCCTTCTATCTCCTCAAGTGATGCGATATCAGCGTTCGCGATTTCATCAATCGAGTGAAAGCGCTTAGCAAGCAGTACGGCGGTCTCCTCGCCCACCTGCGGGATGGAAAGTCCGACGAGAAGATGTAAGAGTTCTACGTGACGCGATTTTTGAATCGAATCAACAAGTTTCTTAGCAGAAACTTCTGCAAAACCCTCGAGGTTCAAAACATCTCCTTCGGTGAGGGTAAAGATCTCGTCGTAGTGCTGCACAAGCCCTTTTTCGAGGAGCATGTTGATGCGCTCCTTCCCCAGGCCCTCTATGTCGAGTGCGTGCTTGCCGACGAAGTTCTGGAACCGCCTGCACATGACCGCAAAAGAATTCTTGTTCACACACCGCCACGCAGCCTGTCCGTGAATACGCTCGATGTGGCCATCCCCTCCACATTCAGGCACTCGTGTCGGCCATGTGTATGCCTTCGCATTCTTCGGTCGAAGCTCTTTGACAACGCTCACGACGTCGGGAATAACATCACCCGCTTTTTGGAGAATAACCGTGTCGCCAATTCGTACGTCGAGCCGTTTGATCTCGTCCTCATTGTGCAGCGTCGCGCGTGAGACGATCGTGCCGGCTACCGGAACAGGCTTAAGGTGCGCAACAGGCGTGAGAACGCCCGTGCGACCCACCTGCAAAACGATGCTCTCGACGATGGTCGTCACCTGCTCGGCGGGAAACTTGAACGCGATCGCAAATCGAGGTGCCTTCCCTGTGTAGCCAAGTGTCTCCTCGTACTTTTTCTCGTTCACCTTGACGACAACACCGTCTACCCAATATTTCTGATGTCGCCCTTTCTTCTTCCACGATTCCCAGAAATCAATCGAATCCTCTATCGTTTTCGCTAGAATGTGATGCGGGTTCACCTTGAACCCCAAGGCCCGCAGGTACTCGAGTTCTTCTGCCTGCGTCGCCGGGAATTTTTCGCTCGTCTTTGCGACATCGTAGATGAAGACGTCGAGCTTGCGGGAGGCGGCGACCTTCGGGTCAAGCTGGCGAATAGAACCAGCGGCCGCATTGCGAGGGTTTGCGAAAAGTGGCTTGCCCTCCTTTTTGCGTGCTTTGTTGAGAATCTCGAGACTCTTTGAGCTCATCCACACTTCCCCTTCCACGATGATGTCCAACGGCCGCGAGAGCGAGAGCGGCACCGACTCGATGGTCTTGATGTTGTGCGTCACATCTTCGCCCACAACTCCGTCGCCTCGCGTTGCGGCCGTTTTCAGAATCCCCTTCTCGTAATCCAAAACGATCTTCAAGCCATCGATCTTCAGCTCGCATACGTAGCTCGGATGCACCGCTCCGTGCGTGGGCTTCAGGAAGCGCTTCACGCGCGCATCGAACTCGCGGATCTCCTCCGGCGAGAACGCATCGTTGAACGACCACTGTAGCACCTTGTGGCGAACTTTCTTGAACTGGGGAAGCGGCTTGCCCGCGACTCGCTGCGAAGGAGAATCGGGAGCGATGATGGAGGGATACTGCCCCTCGATCTCCGAGAGCTCGTGCTTGAGAGAATCGAGCGCTTGTTGCGATATCTCTTCCTTGTCGTAGACGTGGTAGACAGTACGGTAGCGGTTGATGGTCTTTTTCAGACGCTCGTAGCGGTGTTGAATCTCCTTCGGGATCATGTGCAATAGGTTACAGGTTTTAGGTTTTAGGTTCCAGTCAAACCCTTATTCCTTAGCCCTTTACCCTTGCACCTTTAACCTGCTCAATACCTCAGGTCGACCGAGCGCTCGAGTGCATGGGAGCTTGTTTCGATGTTTGCGCAGGTCGTGTTGTAGCCGTCCACGTGAATGATCGTGAATGGGTGCGTGGAGCGCTTTGTGACATTCACCTTCGCGCAGTAGCCATTCGGCTCGTACTCGAATGTAGAGACGATTGCGCCCTCGACGCTCTGGGCGCTCGTCGTCTTTTGTTCGTTGTTGCACGTAAGCTGCTTAGAGGTAGGCGTCGTCGTGGGAAAGAGTTCGAATCGCAAATCCCAGTAGAGCGCGCACTCGGCGCCGCTGTCGGCTGCATAGAAAGCAAACTGCGAATCGCGGCCAACAGAGGAGAGCGTGAGTTCCTTCTGCGCAAGCGCGAAGATTGCTGTGCCAAGAGAAAGCACAACCGAGGCGATGAGCGCCGCGAGCATGAGCGTAAACCCCCTGGATTCCTTCTTTTTCATACTTACTGTATTTCCTCCACCCATCGGTAGAGATTTGCAGAGATCGTGAACGATCGCGTTTGGAACGAGCCCGTCGTCCACTCTATCGCCACGGAAATGCGCACCTCATCCTCCCCGCCCGGCAGGAATTCTGCACGAACCGTTCGCGTGAAGCGCGTGTTCTCCCAGCCTTCTCCCGCGCCGCAATCGTTTGTCGGCATCGCGCATGCTGGCCGATAGCCGTACAGCCTACCGTCCCATTGAAGCGGCGGACAGCCCTCAAGCGGGCAGAGCGCCGTCGAATCGTCCCTCGTATCAACAATAAACGGCGAGCCATCGGTTGCGGGGATGCCGTTG
Source organism: Candidatus Kaiserbacteria bacterium (assembly GCA_016186765.1). Lineage (GTDB taxonomy): Bacteria > Patescibacteriota > Minisyncoccia > Phycocordibacterales > UBA2100 > UBA10103. The sequence continues at coordinate 108,914 of JACPLD010000005.1, forward strand.
AGCAAATCCACAGAATCGCCGAACACGGTGACGAGAATGTTGTTGTCGCGCCCGTGGCGTATTGCCTCTATAGCCTCTTGCGCAAGATGGAACGCCGTAATCTGGTCTCGCGCGTAGTAGGCGGTCGCGAGGCTCTTCGCCGTTAGCGCCATTGGCGACACGATTGCAACGGAAAGAATCGATACCGCGACCAGCGTCTCGACAAGCGTAAAACCGGCATGAAGGTTATAGGTTTTAGGTTTAAGGTTATAGGGAAATGCAAACCAAGAATTCGGTCGCTTCCCTGAAACCTGACACCCAAAACCTGATACCTGATCCTTCATATGTCAAGTATCCGCTGCACGGCGGTTGCCTGTATCGAGAAAGAGGTGGTCGTCTTCACGTTGGTGCCGCCGGCTGTGCCGCTCACCGCAATGACGACCTTCGGTTGGGTGGTATCTCCGCGCGTTGTACCGACGACATAAAACGTGAAGTCCTCGATTGCAACGTCACCCGCCGTGACAGCATAGTAGTTTCCTCCGTTGTTCTCCGACTTGCAGAGGCGTCCCTGTCCGCAGAACGTGCCGTTCGTATCATAGACGTATACCCATCGCTCCAGCGGGTCGCAGTCCCCCTCGCAGAAAGGTTTGAAAGCGAACTTCGTACTCCCTAACTCGCACGACTGCGTCGCGGTAATGTCGCCCGAACCGCAGTGATACTCGGAACCCATCCGAATTGAGCGCACCATTCCATCGAGAGCAATGCTAAAGTTATTCATGACAGACTGCAGCGCGTGCGCTTTACGGTTTGCGCCCACGAGCGCAAGAAGTGCCGCTGTCGAGACGAGCATAACGACCGCAAACAAGCCGACAGCGACAATCATCTCGACCAACGTAAATCCGCGCTCATTCCGAACTCTTGCCTTTTGCCTTTTGCCTTTTGCCATATCACTGTGTTGCAATCTGCCCCGCGACCTCAGCAATCACACTCAAGCGATCGCCCCGTGGAGACTCGAGCATAATGCGTCCGCGCTCCTGCAAGGCACTAGGGTTCGCGACACCAGAAACACCGTTCGCACTGATGAACGCGTCGGGTTCAGGACGCTTAAAAAGGATGTCGAGCCGCTCCAGCCCGCACACTTCGCCGCCACCAGAACTTGGCGTGGCGCAGAGATCGGCGATGCGAAAACCCCGATGGATCTCGGTCGATTCGACGAGCTCACAGGAAAACGAATCGGGGCAGCCATCATAGAGGCCGTTTGAGGCAACCGCGTCCGCAAAGAGCACATACGTCGTCGGGCTCGCTTTGGCAAAATGCATTCCATAGCCGATGTTGAAATTGCTGGTGCCGTATCGCCTCACCGCGATGCCGTAGACTTGCGCCTCCCGAATGGATAGGGCGACGTCGTACGCAAGATTCTCCAAAAGAATTGCTCCGCCGAAGCGGTTGTTGTTTATCAGGATCAGAGCGCTTATGACGGTGAGGATTCCCGTCACGACCAAAAGCTCCATCAAGGTGAACCCTCTCACGGAAAGAGGGGAAGCGGTATTCCGTATATTTGCGTGAACCATACAAAAATGCAGCTTGCGATGAGAAATGGCCCGAACGGTATCTCGCTCTTCATTGTATACGACTGCGACGGAGCAATATGCGCTATTCCCCAGTCTGAGAGAAAGCGGGCGATCGCGGGAAGCGGCAGGAGTATTAAAAGCGACACGACTGCGCCGAGGACGAATGCGAACATGACCGCAATGAATCCGTAGAGGGGACCCAAGAGGTAGCCAATGCCGAGCGCAAGCTTGACGTCGCCAAGTCCCATCCAGCGCCCTTTTGAAACAAACCACACCAGAAAGAGTAAGACGGCAGCCGCAGGCCCGGAAAGAAGCACTACGGCGAGGTCGAACTGCGGAAGCGAGGTAAGGAACTGCGATACGAACGCAAGCGCGATACATGCGTAGACCCACGTGTCCGGAATGTACGTCGTTCGAAGGTCATAGACGGCTATCGCGATCAAAAGAGAGGCGATTGTAAGATAATCAGCAAGCAGAAGAACGCCAATAGGAAATGGAAAATGCTGTGCCGCACTGTACAGGGGGCTGAAGAAAGCAAAAATAACACCCGTGACACCTTCGACAATCGGATACTGCAGGGAAATGGCACTCCCGCACGCTCTACAGCGACCACGCAAGAGAATCCACGAGAAGATCGGTATGTTGTCATACCAAGAGACTAGTTGGCCACAGTGTGGACATGTGCTTCTCCCAGAGAGCGGAGCTCTCCCACGCCGCAGGACGAGAACGTTAAGAAAACTTCCAACGATGAGACCGAATACACCGAATACGAAGGCAGTCACCAAGTAAGTATAAGCGCTAGATGCGTGACTAACTCTTTACGTCGTAGCAGAGTGTGCCCGTATCACTCGCATTGCACTTGCCGGAATCCGCACCATTAAATCCCCCTGCCGCGGCCGCAGCGCTAAAACAGCCTGCTGCAGCGGAAGTGCAGTCGGCATCGCTGTTCTTTGCGCTGTTGCCGGAATCTTCGAGCGATGCCCCAAGGTGGTAGTTGGTGCCATTCGTCGCATACGCATACGAGTAGTCGCGCTGATCACTCGGGTCATGCGGAATGACAGCGAGAAAGCCGTCGCTCACGAGCGTGGAGGAGTCGAGGTCGGTCACCTGCGGATACGCGTTGTACTTGTCGTAGTAGAGCTCGAGTGCAAGCTGCAACTGCCGTGTGTCACTGACGCGCCGCGCATCTCTCCCCTTCTTCCTCGCGCTGTTTAAGGAGGCGAGCACGACAGAAGAAAGAATACCGATGATCGCTATCACGACGAGCAATTCGATCAGTGTGAAACCATTCGATTGACTCAGGGCAAGGCCACGAGAATCCTTCATGCGCTCATTATAGCAGACCAAGCGCCCTTGAAGCGCCCGTGTGGATAGTCCTAGAAACCCGACGCGATGTTGTAGATGGGGAGAAGCACAGAGGCAAGGAGCATCGCGACGCCGACGGCAAGCGTCACGATCATAAAGGGCTCGATCAGACCCACGAGAGTGTCCACCGCATTGTTAACCTCGCGGCGATAGAACCGCGCCATCGTCTCAAGCACGTGCGCCATGTTACCGGTCTCTTCCCCGATCTTGACCATAGCGACGACGATACCGGGAATTTCCGGATGCTTGCGAAACGCTTCAGAGACAGGAAGACCTCCCTTTACGTCGGCTGCGGCGGCTACCAAGACTTTTTCATAGACAGCGTCCCCTACGACAGAGCCGGTTATCTCAAGGCCGCGAAGAATCTGCACGCCGCTTTTGAGCATCGTCGAGAGGTTATCGGCGACACGCGAAAGAAAGAGTTTCTTGTAGATCTCTCCGATCGCGGGAATTTGCATGCGCGCGCGGCTGAACATCTCGCGCCCAACGGGCGTGCGGTAAAAGCGGTAGAGGAAGACGCCCGCGATCAAAAGCAGGATGACGATGAGGAGAATGTAGCGTGTGAGAAAATTGCTGATGCCGATCACAATCTTCGTGTAGATGGGAATATTCTGCCCGATCTCTTCGAGGAGCGTCGCGAGGTTCGGAATCACGAGTGTCATCATCAATGCCATAACGACTACGAATGTCGTTGTGATGAATGCAGGATAGATGAGCGCGTTGCGCGCTTTTTGTGTGATCTCGTAGTTGCGATCGAGGTAATCGGCAAGAAACGAGAAAGTTTCATCAAGTTTTCCAGCCTCCTCGCCCGCGCGAACCATGTTGACGTAAAACGGCGAGAACACTTCGGGATGCCGGGAGAGTGCTGCCGATATCAAAGAACCACTTTGGATGTCGTTTGCGACCGCGGTAAGCTTCTCGGCAAGCTTCGGCGTTCGTGCCTCGGAGGCGAGGAGCCGAAAGGCGTGAAGAGCCGATACCTGCGCTTCGAAGAGCGTCGTTATTTGGCGGCTCACCATCACGATGTCCGCGTTGGTGATGCGATCGAAGAGAGAGATGCGTGTCCACGCTGTTGTCTTTTCCTGTTGCGGCGCTATCGAGGATACGACCAGCCCTCTTCTCTGGAGGGCAGTGATCGCGACATCAATATTGACCGCGTCGATCGTGCCTTGCCGCTCGGCGCCCTCCTGGTCGACCGCACGGTATGTAAATAAAGCCATAGATTAAAGAACAGAGAACAGAGAACAGAGAACAGTCGATGAATTGGCATTTCTCTGTTTTCTGTTTTCTGTTTTCTGTTTTCTCATAGCAATTTCTGCAGCACGTTCGGGTTGAGTGAGAACTGGTAGGCGCTCTCGACCGTGATCTCTCCTCGCGCCACCAATTCCGCAAGCGAGCGATTCATGTCTATCATGCCCTCGCTTGAGCCGGTTTCGATAATAGTAGGAAGCTCATGGGTACGACGCTCGCGGACGAGATTCGCGACCGCCTTGTTGTTGATGAGGAGTTCGTACGCCGGGATAAGACCGCCAGAGACACGCGGGACGAGACGCTGGGAGAAAATCCCTGCGAGCGAGGCTGCAAGCTGCAGGCGGATCTGGTCCTGCTGCGAGGCAGGAAACGTGTCGATGATTCGATCGACGGTTTGCGCGGCATCATTCGTATGCATCGTCGAGAAGACAAGGTGGCCGGTTTCCGCGGCAGTCACGGCAGCAGCCATCGTTTCCGGCCCGCGCATCTCTCCCACCAAGAGCACGTCGATGTCTTGCCTGAAGGCGGCTTGGAGTGCCGTCGCAAAATCCTTTGTGTCGATGCGGACTTCCCGCTGATCGATGAGTGACTGCTTCGGCTCGAACACGTACTCAATCGGATCTTCTATCGTTACGATATGCTCCATTCGCTCTGTGTTAATGAGCTCGATGAGAGAGGCGAGCGTCGTCGTCTTTCCCTGCCCCACGGGCCCCACGACAAGGAAAAATCCCTGCGTCTTCCTGGCAAAGGTCGTGAGAACATCCGGAAGATTCAACTCCTGCACGGAGCGAATCGTTTTCGGGATGAGGCGGAGCGCGATCGAGATCGAACCGCGTTGAAAGAAGACGTTCCCGCGGAACCGATTCCGATCCTCGCTCTCGTAGGCAAAATCGAGCTCTTTTTCCGCAAGAAATCGCCTCTCCTGCTCGGGCGTGACGAGTGTCTTCAAAAAGCCTAGTGTATCCTCGGGCAAAAGTACCGGTTCTTTGAGCATCGGTGTGAGCACTCCCGACGTGCGGATCGTGGGATGCGCACCCGCCGAGAAGTGCAGATCACTCCCGCCCTCGTGCGAAAGCACGTTGATGTATTTTTTCAAAGTCGCACCATACTCGATCGCCATAGGATGTATTGTATCGTACTCTTGGCACTCATTTTTTCCTTTTTGCGATCTCCTCCGCGACTGCTTGAACAACTTCGGAGGGGATCATACTTGCCTTCACGATGTAGCGATGCACACCAAGCGATTCTGCTTTCGACCTCTCTGCCGGGTCGCTCATGTTCGTAAGCGCGATGAGGGTAGCTCCGGGAGCCACGTGGCTCTGTGAGAGCTCATCGAGAAACGAGAAGCCGTCGCGCTCGGGCATCGTGAGATCAAAGACGATAGCATCAGGCGCAAAGCCGGCTTTAAGTGCGGCAAGTGCTTCAGCGACAGAAAGACACGTCTGTACGGTATAGCCAGCAGAGGTAAACTTCATGCCGTACATATCCGCCAAAAACTTGTCGTCATCCACAAAGAGCACATTTCCTTTTGTCGCCTCGTTCATATAGTTTCGCCTTGTTCCTTCTGCTCTGTCTTCTCCTTCGCGGCGGATTCTTCCGCCTCATTTTCTCCCAAGAGAAGCGCGGAGAGCGTGTTGACCTCGGAGTACGGAACGAGCTTATTGAACGCCTTCACCAGCGCATCTTCTCGCATGGTGAGCATGCCGCCCTCTCGCGCAGTCTCCCAGAGTCTCGACTCCACCGGATTGTCGAGAATGATACGCTCGATATCCCGCGACATCTCCAGCACTTCAAAAACGGCCATGCGACCCCGCAGACCGGTGGGCGATGTGGCTGTCCGCTTCGGCTCCCAGACTTTCTGCGGTATCTTGAAGCGATACTTCGCGGCAAGCGACGAAAGGTCGGCTTCAATCGCCTTCCGGTCGCTCGCAGAGAGGTCTACTTCCTCGCCTCCCTCTTCCGCAAGCGTTCGCACGAGACGCTGCGCGATGGAGAGGATCAGCACAGGTGAGATGAGGTAGGGCTCTACGCCCATGTCGATGAGGCGCGGGATGGTGCCGACGGCGTCGTTTGTATGAATCGTCGAGAGCACGAGATGGCCTGTTAGAGCCGCCTGAATCGCTAATTTTGCTGTTTCGCCATCGCGTATCTCGCCGACCATGATGACATCTGGGTCCTGACGCAAGGTTGTGCGCAAGCCATTGGCGAAACTATAGCCGATCTCGGGACGCACTTGCGATTGCGTGACCCCTTCGATGAAGTATTCGATCGGGTCCTCAAGCGAGAGCACATTTTTGTGTTCGCGGTCTACCTCCGAGAGCATTGAGTAGAGCGTCGTCGATTTACCGCTCCCCGTGGGACCCGAGATGAGGATGAGCCCGTGGGGCCTTGTGATGCCATTGCGGATCAACTGGAGATTGCGCTCCGTGAGGCCTATTCTTTCGAGGGGAATGAAGCCTTGATCGCGATCGAGGATACGGATCTCGACCTTCTCTCCGTAGTACGAAGGAAAGGTGGAGACGCGGAAGTCGATCGCACGCCCGTCGATTGAAGCCGAGAAGCGCCCATCTTGCGGCTTTCGTTGCTCGTCGAGCCGAATAGAGGCAAGTACCTTGATACGCGCGATCAAGGGACGGAGCGTCGTAGAAGGCAGGACGACGCTCGTGTGCAGGTCGCCGTCGACGCGGTAGCGTACGCGCACGCCGTGCGCTTGCGGTTCGATATGGACGTCGGAAGCCTTGCCATCGATCGCATAGCGGAGAATGGTCGATACGATCTTGATGGTCGGCGCATCTTCCTGAATATTCTTCTCGAGGCTCGTATCTGTCTGCGCAAGCGTTGTGTCGAGATCTAAGGGTGCAGCTTCTTCGGTGCTGCGCGAGAGCTTCTGCTCGGTCTGCAGATCTGTGATCGCGCGATCGACCTCTCCGCCGAGCCCTTTATACATTCGCAAGATACTTTCAAAGTCCGCTTGCGATATCTGGTAAACCTTAAACGGCACCCCCGTGCCGCGCGCGATAAAATTCAAGGCATCGAACCCGCCGATGTCGTCGGGGTCGACCATACCCACCTCCAAGATCCCGTCCACCACCCCAAGCGGCGCAAGCTTGTAGTGCTCGGCCGACTCCTGCGGAATGTAACGCAGCACTTCATAAGGAACTTTCGAACCCCCGAGGCTCCGCGGCGGAGCTCCGAGCGCTGGGGCAGGCGCTCCCCCGACCGTGTTCTGTGTTGCGGAGGTGGGCATAGGTCAGCGCGTCGGGAAGAGTTCCCTCCCCTGCGACGTACTCGTGGGACGGTACGAGGTCGGCGCAAACGGATTTGGCCGCCCGACCGGCTCAGGGATGATCTGCGTCCCGAAATCTTGCAGCAGCTGGAAGGCCGGATCGGAGAATACCGTTCCGGAAAGGGAGACGGCGCGCAGCTGTAGGAGCGTGCCGACGAGCTCTTTGTCGACACTGCCGCCTCCCGCGGCTTCCGTCGTCAGGAGCTCACCTTCTTGCGGCGCATCGGAGAGAAACCACCATGCGCCTATTGCCACAAGGACCGAAGCGCCAACCAAGAGATACCATTTATATTGTGAGAAAAGCTGCATACTACTACTTTAGCCAGTACGTCCTAATGGTGATGTCGTAGCGATATCGGGGCTCCTGCCCCGAGCTATTGTCGCTTCCCCCTTGCAGGCTCAAGCTGACGGGGTCGACGATGCGGAGGCTTTGCCCAAGCTCTTCGATGAATCCCCTGAAATTTGCATAGGTGCCATGCGTTGTGAACTTGAGCGTGAGCGAATTGAACTTCTGCCTCCCGCCTCCGATTGCACCGATCGCTCCTTTTTCCGAGTTCGCCGTTGGGTTCGAGAGCGTGACGTTCTGTAGTGCCATGCCATGCCTGCCTGCGAGGCTGTCGAGATCGAGGACAAGCCGCACGTTGTCGACATGATCCGGAAGCAGCTTGTGGAGCCGGTCGATGTCGATGGGGTTGAACGCGTTGTAGCGCGAGAGAAGCGACTGCTTGAGAGCCTGCAGCTCGGCCGCTTTCTTGAGTGCCTGGTCGTATTCCCCAATCTCTGTTTCGAGCGCGAGAACTCTTTCATACGTCGGCTGCGTATAGAAGAAGAGCACGCTCCCCGCTATCGCTAGTGCCGCTATCGAAAGGACGATCCTTATCATAGGTTATTCTCCTCCTCTCCGAGGGATGCCCCTCCTTCGGGAATCGGAGAGATAGAAGGCGCACCGAAAGGAAATGTTTGTTGGGGCGCCGCGGGAGCGGGGGGAACGACGAGGAGCTGCGCGAAATTTATCGCAAGAGGATCCACACTCGCAGAAAGGCTGAAGTGCACGCCGTCAATCTCGCGGTTGATGTTCGAAAAAACGGGGCTTGTGAACATGCCATCTTCGGAGAAAAGGTCGGCCTGTAGCGCGATGCCATTCACGCTTCCCGCGACGCCGTCCATCTGTACCGCCATGTTCTCAGCATCCGCTACCTCAAAGTCGAGCGAGGTGAAGCCGACAGAGCCTATCGTGTTTCGTTCGAGCATTTCAAAGATCGCCGACGGCGCGATGTGCTTTTGGAGTATCTCGCTCGCCGCCTGCATGCGGTCGTCGAGGCGCGTCAGCTCCGCAATGAGCGATGGCTCGAATGCCGCCTTCGCACGCTCGAGCTGCTCGATCTTCGAGGCGGCGCTTGCCGCAAGATACTCGCGGTAGAGAAAGATGCCGATCGCAAGCGCGACCGATGCGACTAAAAGCACGATGGCGATGAGTGCGAAGAGATCAGCAAGACCCTTGCCGCTGCGGCGCACTGGGCCGGCAGCGACAGGCGCCTCGTGGGGAATGAAACTCTGCGGTACGCTCGATGTGGGCATACATTGCTTAGGTACTCTTCAATTTACGAAGTATGAGGCCTGCCGAAACTGAAAATCCCGGACCTATCTCTCGCAGCACGTCCGCAAGAAATGCCGGTGCCTCCGTCCGGGCAAAAGGGTCCGCGATGACAACGTCGGCGCTCAAGGATGACTTCGCCTCCCCTGAAAGGCCGGGGAGCGATGCACCGCCGCCAGTCAAAACGACGCGCGACACATTCTTGTTGTATCGCTGCCCGTAGCTCAATAGTACCCGATTCACCTCCGAAAAGAGACGCGAGAGTGTTGATAACAGCGCAGATTTGATGCGGTCGTTCTCGTCGGCCGAATAGGCGGGAGAATCCTCCAAGCCGCGCTCGCGCTTCACGCGCTCCGCTTTCTCAAAGTCCCAGTTGAGCGAGCGCGCTAAGGTCTCCGACATCTGCTGTCCTCCCATTGAGACGAGATGCGTGAGCCGCACGATGCCGCGCTCAACGATGTACATTTTGGTCGTCGAAGCGCCGATGTCAACGACTAAGACTGGCGCGATGCCACGCGAAAGTGAGGAGCGTATTGCACCGAAGATCTCGATCTCGTAAAACTCCACATGAATGCCCGCCGTCGAGGCGACCGTCTGGAAACTATTCACGACGTCGTTGTGAATAGCAACGAGGAGCACCTCTACACCCCTAGGCTTTTGCGCCGGGGCCTGCACACGGTCGAAGGCGCTCTTCTCTTCCTCGTCTTCCGGAATAACGAACCAGTCGAGCGTCACCTCCGAGACGGGAACTGGAATGTATTTGCGCGCTTCGATCGGGACCATGCGCTTCAAGGTTCCCTCGTCTACCTTCGGGAACTCGAGCACGGAGATGAGGCTTGAGGAAAATGGGATAGAAAGGCCGGCCGAACGAGCCGTTACGTTCGCCTCCTTCATCAAATCCATAAGTGCTTCAGCTGTCTTTTCAGGCGTAAGCTTCACCGCCTTGCCGACCGGTTGTCCGCCGTAGGGGCCGAGCGCGATTTCGCCGTAGGTTTCGAGGATCGCCGCACCATGCGAGGCACGCATCTGCACGACTTTCACCGAGCTCGTGCCGATGTCGATGCCTAAGAAACTTCCTTCTGCGCCGCCGCCGAATGCGGAAGAAATTTTTTCCGTGATACTGCCTAGCGAGAACGCCATCGCGGGTAATTATAGCCTAACGAAGCGAGAGAAGTGTGAGCTTGTTCACACTTCCGAGCGAGTGACGGCTAAACGAGCGAAGCGACTATATCACCCCTCTTTCACGCTATTTGGTCAATCTTCGCCACTTGGCGGGTATTGCCGTGCCGTAGCCGCCGCATCGCCAGAAATCTCATCCATCACTACATCAAAAACTATATCAAAAATTCGGCTCCGCCGGAGGGCGGAGCCGAGGACAAAGGAATCAAGGACAAGTGCCAAGATTCCAGTGCCAAGTTCTACTTGCCGAAGCGGAGCGCAGGACTGCGCGCGTCCCAGCCGTAGCCGAGCCAGATCCAGCACAACACCACCTCGCCGCCGCGCTCGATGAGGTAAGGGACGCTGAGGCCGCCGTAGTTGCGGCTCAGCACGACGGACTTCCAACCGAACACCGCTTTGCCCTTGAAGTGCTTGCGGAAGACTTCGATGCCGAGCTTCTGGATTGCAAGCAGGTCGCGCAAGTCGTGGTGGTTCTTGAGATCGTCGGCACTCTTGAGGTACTCGTAGATCTCCTTGCCACCCGCGACACCGGTCTTCTGCTTCTCGTGGAGCCACTGCTCCACGTCGCCGAGGTTGTACTCGGCAGGACCCGTCGCTTCCAGTTCGGGGTGCATCGGCTTTTCCACCCAGTCAGGATAGAAGATTGGAATCGAGCGGTCGATGCGGATGATCTTGCCATGAGCCATGGCGTCATCTCCTCTCGGGTTGGTTGATGGTGATGCCGTGGTAAGTTCAAGGTTTGCCACAGCGGGAAAATACCAAGGTCCGACCTTGGTAGAAATCTTTCCGCCATGGCAAAATTGCACTTTCTCTCAAAGAACAGGGGGGCAAATTAAACTACCTTTATGTGATTTTGTCAATCTTAGCTGCTAGGATGAAATCATTCTCCGACAGCCCCTTAATCGCATGCGTGGAGAGTTCCACCCCCACTCGTCCCCATCTAATCGAGAGGTCCGGGTGATGCCCCTCCTCTTCCGCAACCGCCGTGATCTTGTTCCCGAATGCCATCGCCTCAAGAAAGTTCTCAAAGGTGAACTCCTTCGAGAGGTGCTTCGCATCGGCCGCAAGATGCCAGCCCTTGAGCTGTTGCATGAGCTTTTCCGCTTCCTCTTTGGTGAGCGCTCCCGTGCCCGCTTCACACGGGACACACTTCTTCTTCGTGAGATCCATGGGAAAATCCTAGCATGGCTCTCTGGAAAGAGATCATGAATTCCGCTTTGGATGCCATTTTGCCAAGGCGGCAGCGGCGTGTGAGAACGGAAGCGAGGCAGTTGCATGATATTCCGCTCCTCCCTGTTCCGCACGATATATTGGGCGTGCGGATTACGACATTGATGGAGTATCAGAATCCAGCAGTCGAAGATTTGATCCGCTCTCTCAAGTACGATGGCTCCTCACACGCCGCAAAGCTCGCGGCCGCCGTGCTCGCAGATTACCTGCAAGAAGAACTCGCCTCGCAGCACCTCTTTTCTGCACAAAAAACGCTGATCGTCCCCGTTCCGCTACACAAAAGCCGTGCGCGTGAACGCGGTTGGAATCAAATCGAGCTCGTTTTGCAGGAACTGCCCATTGAGTACCGCAACGGCACGCTTGCAGAGCTCGCGCCTCACGCGCTTACGCGAACACGCGCAACAAAACCGCAGACAAGGCTTCCGCGTTCTGAGCGACTTTCAAATGTTGCCGGCGCTTTCGCACTCAACGACGAGTCACTGGTCCACAGCGCGCACGTGTTTCTCATCGACGACGTAACGACAACCGGTGCAACACTTGCGAACGCCGCCACCCCGCTTCGTCGTGCCGGCGCAAACGTCACGCTTCTCGCTCTCGCGCGAGCATAGAGCGACAGACGAAGGTCAATGTGGTATTTTTAGCTCGCCGGAGAGGTGGCTGAGTGGACGAAAGCGGCACGGTGCTAACGTGTTAGGCGGGTAAAACTGTCTCGAGGGTTCGAATCCCTCCCTCTCCGCATATGCAAAGCGGCTGGCTTTTGCCAGGCCGTTTTGCATACTGATGGAGCAAGCGAGAGCTTGCGAAGGGATTCGAACAGCGGAGCGATGCCGAGCGAGCACGCGAGGCCGCGAGCTGGTGCC
>JACPLD010000003.1 GCA_016186765.1 Candidatus Kaiserbacteria bacterium
CCGCGGCTTTTTCGGCTCCTCAGCATCGCGTATCTTTCCCTCCTTGATGTCGGTGAGCACGCGCGCGAGCGCTGCACGGTCGATGCGGAAGCGCGCAAAAACGTCCGACGCGGGTCCCGGGTGCTCGATCAAGCCCAAAAGTAGGTGCTCGGGAGAAACGAACTGGTCATTGAACGATGCAGCAATCCTCGGCGCCGCCTCAAATACACGCACAAGCTCGGGCGTGAGGTAGAGCTGGAAGCTGGGAGAAACGGCGGTGTTGCCCGAAGTACCCTCGATGAGCTCTAAGACAGAGTCAGAGAGATGAGCCACGTCGATGTCCACCTGCTCGAGCATCGGCACGACCAGAGACTCCTCCTGCATGAGGAGCGCGGCAAGAAGGTGGAGCGTCGAGACCTGGTTGTGCCCCCGCTCGACCGCGAGTTGGTGGCCGCGGTGTATGGCTTCTTTTGCTTTCGTAGTGTAGTTGTGAAATGGGGTCATATGAATCTAGCTACCACAGCCCCACTATCGGCTGCCAGTTGCCAGCGTCCGAATCAAAGGATACCGCACAAACAGAAAATATTCAAATCCTTATTTCTTAATTACTCACCTGGTTTTGCTTTCGTCCCAGACTCTCCTTCCACATCAGACGGCACAAGAGCGGAAGATGGCATGAAGGCCCCCGGCGAAGACGTGCGCGAGACGGCAGTGCTTAGGCCAAGGAGGCCCCCTTCGGTGTTGATGAGCGGACTGCCCTCCATAATGTAATCTCCCGAAATATTGCTATCGATAACAGCTGCCTCACCCTCCTCCCGCGGGACGAGCGCCGTCACGAGTCCGTCCGCGAGGCGAGGAATCAATTTGCCGGAGAGCGCGACCACCGTTTGCCCCAAAGTCGGCGTGCCGACAGCAAGCACAGCGGGTGAGAAGCGAACCGCTTTACCGTCTGATGTCGTTGTCGCACCCTGCAGGAGTGCGATGCCGTTCTTTTTATCGCGTGACAAAAGCGTCGCCGGAAGCGCAGTGCCATCCGAGAGCACGACTGCGAGGCTTGTCGTCTCTCCGACGACCGATCCGTCGATCGCGACTTTCCCGCTTCCGTCGAGCACAATCCCGAGTCCCAAGAAGATCCGCTCAGATGAGCTCGCGTACAGTCGAACTAGGCTCGGTCGCATCGTTTCGACGGCCTTCGCGATAAGTTCCGATTCTTTCACGACAATAGTTTTTTCGGTCGTGACGACCGCCGCGGCTTGCCCTTCCGCAGGTGGCACTACCTTCTCGACCGTACGCTCAATAACGCGATTTACTGTCTGTGCGATCGCGGGCGGCGCCTGGTCCATGAGCGAAACGGTGACAATACCCGTTGCAATGGAAGTTACGAAACTCACGAGGAGCGTGAGGAGGACGATTTGGGATTTGGAGAGTTCTTCCATGTCCATGACCGCATCATATAAGTCAAAAGGCAAAAGTCAAAAGGCAAAAGTCAGCGCATACGCTTGTTCGTTGAGAGAATATGGACCAACGCGCGTACCGTTTTTCGAACGTCGCGATCGGTGGTGTCACGGCCGAGGGAGAAGCGGATCGTGTTCGCGGCCCGCCATGCCTCCCCACCGAGCGCAGCGACAACGTGCGAGCGGCTCTCCTCGCCTTCGCGGCACGCGCTTTTGGTGGAAACAGCTATGCCGGCTGCATCGAGCGCGAGCGTCACGTATTCGCTCTGAATGGCTGGTATCGAAACGTTCAGCATGTGCGGAAGCGCCCGCGATAAATCGCCGTTGACGATTAGATTAGGAATTTGCGCGGTGAGTTCTCGCGCGAGACTGTCGCGCAGACTCTTCAATCGCCCCTTCTCGACCTTCCTCTCTTTCGAAACAACCTCGAACGCCGCTGCAAACCCCGCAGCAAGCGCAACGCTCTCCGTGCCGGCGCGCAATCCGCGTTCCTGCTTCCCGCCGAAGATAACGGGGGCAAGACCGATGTCATTCGAAACATAGAGTGCACCGATCCCATGCGGACCGTAGAGCTTGTTGCCCCCGAGAGAGAGAAGATCGACACCGAGACTGTTGATGACGGTGGGTAGATAAAGTGGTGTCTGCCCCGCGTCTGAGTGAAAGATCATCTTTCGCACGCACGTACACAAGTCTGACTTGTGTACACAAGTCTGACTTGTGTGTTGCTCATGCTCATGAATTTTTTGGGCGATTTTCGCAAGCGGTTGAACAGTGCCGATCTCATTGTTGGCCCATCCGACCGAAACAAAGACAGTTTCAGGATGCAGGGCGCGTCCGACCGCCTCGGCCGAGATAATTCCCCGTTCATCAGGCTCGACGTGAGAAACAATACCACCCATTCGCTCGACCTCGGTGAAGCTCTCCAGAACGGAATCGTGTTCGATCGAGCTCACAAGCCAGTGTGTTCCCTTCAGGCCGCGGCGGAGCTGTTCGAGATATTTCGCGTAGCCTATGATGGCGAGGTTGTTGGATTCGGTGAGGCCCGAGGTGAAGATAAGCTCGCGTGCTTTGCAACCTAAAAGCCCAGCAATACGTGCACGAGAATTCTCAAGAGACTTTTTTGCCGCGGCGCCTTCTCTGTGAATCGCGCCGGGATTACCTATACATTTCTCGGCCTCGTGCATCGCAGCAGTAGCCTGCGGCAAAACGGGCGGCGCACTCGCATAATCCAGATATATTCGTTTGCGGCCGAACCATTTCATGTCGCGAGTGTAACAAAACTTTTGACTTTTGCCCTTTGCCTTTTACCTTACGCAAACGTATACTGCCGAAAACTGCCTGTATGGCAATTCCTGCGACATATGTCAAAACCAGCCTCACATATCGAGCGTCCACCCATCGTTGTTGTCATGGGCCATGTCGACCATGGCAAGTCGACGCTTCTCGATTACATCAGGAAGACGAACACCGTTGAAAAAGAAGCCGGCGGTATCACGCAGCACGTAGCAGCGTATGAGGTCGAGCGCCCTTCGAAGAGTTCGGGGCAGGCGAAAAGAATTACCTTTATTGATACTCCGGGTCATGCCGCATTCCAAGCAATTCGCGCGCGAGGAGCCAGTATCGCTGACATCGCGATCCTCGTCGTTGCTGCGGACGACGGCGTGAAGCCGCAGACGCTCGAGGCGCTCGCGAGGATAAAGAGCACAAAGATTCCCTATATCGTCGCGATCAATAAGATCGACAAGCCGGAGGCAAATATCGAGCGTACACAAGCCTCTCTCATGCAAGAGGGTATCTATCTCGAGAAACTCGGCGGCGATGTCCCTTGGACCGCGATTTCCGCAAAAGTAGGCACCGGCGTCGACGAGCTCTTGGACCTTGTCCTTCTCGTCGCCGAACTGCACGAACTGAAAGGAGAATCGGAAGCACCCGCTTCCGGCTTCGTCATTGAAGCCCATCGCGATCCGAAGCGCGGCTTAGCAGCAACACTCATTATCACGAACGGCACCCTCCGCTCCGGCATGACGGTCGTCGCAGGAGGTAGCATTTCTCCGGTGCGCATTATGGAAGGGAGCAGCGGGGTATCGCTTCGCGAAGCGTCCTTTTCAACACCAGTGCAGCTTGTAGGATTCGACGAGCTTCCGGAATTGGGTTCAGAATTCCTCGCATACAAAGGGAAGCGCGAAGCGGAAGAAGCTCGCTCGCAAATTCAGCGGACACAGGGAAAATCGCAAAAAGTGACGCTTGCACCAGAAGAAAACTCCGAGCATTTTGTTCTTCCCCTCATCGTCCGGGCCGATGCAGCTGGCTCGCTCGAGGCAATAGAACATGAGATCGTAAAGCTTGGCGACGAATACTCTTCGGTTCGCATCGTGCTCTCGGGCATTGGCAATATCGCCGAAGGCGACGTGAAGGCCGCGCTCGCAGGAAGTGTGCAGGCTGTCGTCATCGGCTTCAACGTGAAGGTAGACCCGATCGCGGAAGAGTACGCGCGACAACACACCATTCGCATCGAGACCTTCGACATTATCTACAAGCTAACCGAGCGCCTTGAAGAACTTTTGCATGAGATGCGCCCGAAGCGCGCTGTCGAGGAAACGCTTGGCCACGGGAAGGTGCTCAAGCAGTTTTCAAGCCGCAAGGATCAGCACGTTGTGGGCGGCAAAGTTTCCGAAGGCTACCTCGCGCGCGGTGGTTCCGTCCGAGTAGTACGAAGGGGCACGCTCGTCGGTACTGGAAAAATAAAGAACATTCAGTCGCACAAGGCGGACGTCGATCGCGTCGAGACAGGAAGCGAATTCGGTGCGTTGATAACGAGCGCGTTCGAGATCGTGCAAGGCGACACCTTAGAGTGCTTCACGAGCGCGATGAAATGAACATGAGCCGCAGACATGTACAAGTAGCCGAAGAACTTGCACATATGGCCGGTGAATTTCTTGCGCGCGAGGTGGCAAACCCATCGGTCTACGGCCTGATAACAGTCACCCGCGCGGAACTCTCGGATGACTTCAGGAACGTGATAGTCCTCCTTTCGATCCTTCCGCAGACGAAAGAGGAAGAAGCTCTCACCTTCGCAAGACGCGCACGCAGCGACTTGCGTGACTATGTGAAAGAGCACAGCTTCCTCCAGCCGGTGCCGACCATCGATTTTGAAATTGACTACGGCGAGAAAAACCGCCAACGAGTGGAGGAATTAACGCGAAAAAAGAGTGAATAAGTGCTATAGTATTGTGTCACGGCCACGTGGCGAAGAAGTGGCAGGTCTGCCCAACAGTCTCTTTGCGCTATGCGTGGGCGCATTTTTTGATATTCTATCGGGACGGCCACGTGGCGAAGAAGTAACGCAGCGGTCTGCAAAACCGCTATGCGCGGGTGCGAATCCCGCCGTGGCCTCACGTTGCAAGGCAACGTATGGGTCAGTGGCGGAACTGGTATACGCGCACGACTTAAGATCGTGTCCCGCAAGGGGTGTGGGTTCGAGACCCACCTGACCCACTCACAAAAATTGTGTAGAATCTTGCGATACCGCCCATAGCTCAATTTGGCAGAGCAGCCGCCTCTTAAGCGGTTGGTTGAAGGTTCGAGTCCTTCTGGGCGGACAAAGAAACTTTTTTGCTATAGGATTGATTTCTGGGCAGGTGGCGAAATGGCAGACGCGCCAGCCTTAGGAGCTGGTCCCGCAAGGGGTGAGAGTTCGAATCTCTCCCTGCCCACACTTCGACAAGCTCAGTGTAAACTATGGACTTCAAATATTTTTCGAAGAATGGAAAGATCCTGCCCATAGAGGAGGCAGTCGTGCCGCTTTCGAGTATTGAATATCAATACGGCTTCGGGGTGTATGAGAATGTTCGCGTCAACGATGGCATTCCCTACTTCCTCAAAGACCATGTCGAGCGGCTCATGGAATCCGCGCGGATCATAGGGATCAAGCACCGCTTTGACGACGCATTCATCAAAAAGAGCGTCGCTGATCTTATCAAAAAGAACGGCGCAGAAACATACAACCTCAAAATTCTCCTCATCGGGGGGAAAGAGCCGGTGCTCTACATCCTCTCCCTCAACCCCCTCTTTCCAGACAAGAAGTTCTACAAGGAGGGCGCCGATTTTATCACCTGCGAGTACGAGCGCCCATTTCCGCACGCGAAGACCCTGAACATGCTGCAGAGCTACCTTGCATACAAGAGCGCAAAAGAAGCCGGCTGCTACGATGCGCTCCTCATAAATTCAAAGGGTTGTATCACCGAGGGAACGCGATGTAATTTCTTCTGCATTAAGGGCCAAACGCTCATTTCTCCGCCGGAGGAAGAGATCTTGCTTGGCGTCATGCGAAAGGCAGTCCTCAAAGTCGCCAAAGAAAACGGCTTCTTGCTCGAAGAGCACGAGGTGCGCTTCTCAGACGCGATAGAGTCCGACGGTGCGTTCATTACGAGCACTTCCTCCAAGATCATCCCCGTTCGCTCGATCGATAAGCATTCACTTCCACCGCCGCCCGACTCCCTCCGAGCTCTCATGCGAGATTTCGACAAATTCCTTGCGACGTGCAAAGGTGTACTTACCTGAACAGAGGTGGAATATCGATGTCCTGCCAGCGGCTCATATCGGGAGTCGCCGAAAACGCGTCGAGGCCAAACGTGTTGTCGAGGAGCGCGAGGATGCCATAGACAGACACCATGACGAACATACCCACGATGCCCCAGAGCATATGCTTGATGTGCTGCTCGCGGTTCGCCCCCTTGTCGAGATCGAGCAAAAATTGCACGAGACCGAAGACAAAGAGAAAAAATCCGGCAGCAATGACGAGAAGTATTGCCGGATCGATGACGTAGGTGACGAAATTCTCGAGAAGTTGTGCACCGCTCATGTGGGATCAGCGGGCGGGATCAAATTTAGTATGTCCTTCCCGGATTTACAACAATGCCCTTCGGAATGACTGGGTCGGTCGAGGTGACCTTGAGCGTGCTCTGTAGCAAGCGGATGATACCCCAAATACTGACCATGACAAAAATCGCGATGACACCCCAGAACATGATCTTAAGACCCTCACTTGCGTTCTCATGGTCCATGCTCATGAGGTACTTGATAAGACCCCAGAAGAAGACAACGATTGCAAGGGTGATAAAGAGTCCGATGACGCCGTTTAAGAGCGTGCTCGCAAGCACGAGCACGTTAGTCAAGGTCTGTGCGCTCGCAAGCGACGGCAGAAGGAGCGCAAGGAGAGCTACAGCGCGGCTAATTCCTTTCATAGGTATGGCGATGCACAGATAAGTAACTAAGTACTCTCATGCTATCGGGCCCCCTGAAAAACACAATCGGCCGCGCGTCAATCGTGTGGATAACGTCCTCGCTCACTCGCGCTCTCGAGGCGAAGCTGGAGGCTTCTTTTTCGAGGTCGCTATGAGGCGTATGATGAAAAAGGCCACAACAGCTATGATGAGAAAGGCGATGATCGGCAGCGCTACGCTGCCGTGGTGCTGAATCGCATTGACGATCGAAAGCACGACAATGAGGACAAAGAGCATTACAATCGCCCACTCAAGCACCCGTATCGCGGCGTCGCGGTACGAAGGCCATGTGTTAAAACGTGCGACGTATATCGAAAACCCCGCCACGAAAATGAGAACGATACCCGTCAGGACGAGACCTACGACGATATGGAAAAAGCCAACTACCTGCGGCAGCGTGAGTGCGTCCACATTTCCCGGTGCGAGAAAGAGTGTCGCGACTGTGCATGTACCGACAATAACTCTACGTTCACCGTTCATATCTCGAGCCGGCCGACCGAACAGTTGCCGAAGTTGTCGCAGAGCGTTGCCGACTCGCCTGCGCCCGGAGTAAACTGCGAATCGCCACCGAAGAGTGTGTTTTGCAGAAGGTGAATGATGCCCCAGATCGAAGCCATCACAAAAAGTACGACGAGGCCCCAGAAAAAGAACGATTTCCTCTTCTCTGCACCCTTTTCATCTCCGAAGTGCGGAATGTTCGTCGCCATCCCCCAGAAGTACACGACGAGCCCGAAGATAATGAGCGTGAACGTGGCAGTATCGAGGATCTCGACGACGTCATAGGCGAGCTCTTGAAATGTATTCGGCGCGGCGAGCGCCACGGAAGGAAGAAGAAGTATCGCGTATGGAGTATAGAGTATGGAGGAAAAGATTGTTTTCAGAGTCCTGCAACCCCCCATACGCGATACTCCATACTCCATACTCACTATCTGCCGGTGAGCTGCGACACGGTGCCGGCAATCAGAGTTGCAATGATCCACGCCCCAAGTATGAGAAGTGCGCCAATGATGACGTAGAAAAAATTGAGCTTCGCTTTCTGAAGTTTTTCCTGATTTCCCTGCGCAGTGATGAAGTAAAAACCGGAGACCACGAGAAAGAGCGTAACGATGGGAAGCGCTATCATCGCGAGCGCTTTTAAGGCGCCGGCGATAAAAAGTGGTATGGTATCGAAATTGAGAGGATTTTTGAGCCCCACACCTTGCGCGAACGCCGTAGATGCGAAGGAAAGAACCGTGAGGAGAGTCAAGATCGCGATTCGGTAGGCCTTTCGTGTATGCATACTATTCCCCCATCGCTTGCGCGAGCTCCTGATTCGCGCGGCCAACTGCCTCCGAAAGACGCGAGGAGCCCGTTGTCACGCTCTCAATCATACCGCGGAACACGCCATCCGTCTTTTCCGGATCGGGATCCACCCACGAGCGTGCGATGAGAGCTTCTCCCTCGAAGAGCACGTTCTCGCCCTTCAGGCTCTCCGCGATGACGTCGCGTCTTGCCGAAGGGATACCCACCGCAACCGAAAGTGCGCGCGCAACAGAAGTGTCGGCAATAAGAGCCGCGACCGTCATGGCGCCCTCTGGATTGCGGCTCGTCCGCGAAACCGAAAGCGCGTAGACATGCGCAGCGTTCGTGGAGCGCGTAGCCGTCTTCCCTTGCGGAACCGCGGCGCCTGCGAAATTGAGGTTCGGGTTCATGCGCGCAAGCAGCGTCGATTCTGATGCATAGCCGAGGTAGAGCGCGAGATCGCCTGCGGCAAACTCAGCCCGAGAGCTCGGGAGCGATCGATTCCACGAGTAGTGGACTTTGGAGGGATCGGCAAATTCCGTATAAAAACGAAGCGCGGATTCTGCAGCCTGCGAGGGCGAACCCGCGACGCGAAGCGTGAGCGCGGGGACAAGGCGACCCGTGCCATCTTCCTGCGTAATAGTGCCCCCAGCCTGCTGTATAAGAAGAGTGATGATGTCCTTTGCGTGATTCACATTCGCGAATTCACCCAGCGATATCGCAGATAGAACAATGCCACCGGAGTCGTCTCTCTTCGTGACCTTCTGCGCAAATTCAGGTACGTCCTCCCAGTACTGCGGGGGCTTCGCAAACCCTGCGGAAGCCAAGATGTCTCGGTTCCAGTAAAAAATCAGGGGATCGACAAAAAGTGGAATGCCGAGCACTCCTTCCTCCGAAAGATAGGGGTTTGCTGCCTCGAGGAACGTATCCTTGAACTTCGTTTCGGAAAGGAATGTGTAGGGAACAGGTATGACCTTACCCTTGTCGCGCATGGCGTAATCTTGCCGCAGAAGAAAGAGATCGGGTCCCGTGCCGTTTGCGAGCGCTTCGGTGAGATCAGCCTCGTAGGTAGCCGGATCTCTTTGAACGTAGGTGACTTGCGAGAGCCTACCGTCGTTCTCGGACGCTTGTCGTAAGACAACCGCAAATGCGTTTGGCTCGAGCGTACCCCATATCGTCATCGGCCCGATAGAATTGCGCCCACCTGAACCAACGACAAGCGCGAAAATGAGTATGCCAGAGATCGCAAGAGCTCCGAATGCGGAGAGCAGGATGATCTGAAAAACCGACAGATTCTTCATATCGCAGCGTACGGCACAGGCCCCAATACTAATCCATAGTGGTGCGCGCCCGCCGGAAACTCTCGGATAAGTTCCAAGCTACTCCTGCGCGCAAGGTCGAGAGCCATTTCCCTGCTGACTACATCTTCCTTGCGCGGACCGAACGAACCTGCCTCGTTGGAACGCGAAGCGTTTTCTTCGGGGTTACTCCAGTCGACGATCGCGACTGTGCCGGTCGATTTGATAATACGTCGCGCTTCGCGCAAAACTGGCAGCTTGTCGGGCACTTGAAAGAGAAGATTCGATATGAGCACAAGATCGATCGAGCTATCGGCAAGCTTGGAGGCGCGCGGAACCTCAAGATCTGCCCAGATAACCTCGACATTTTTGTAGCCGCGACGCACCGCTTCGTTGTGAATGCGCCGTAAGAGATCACGCTGCACGTCGATGGCATAGACCGCGCCGCTGCCTCCCAGTCGCTCGGCGATCGCGAGCACGTACGCACCACTTCCCGCACCAAAATCCGCAACGCGCATGCCACTCTGGATCCCCAGTGCGCCAACATTCTTCTTTGGGTGCGCAAAGCCTTCCGTATTCAACGGAGCATGATGTGCAGTCTGCTGCATCCTATACAGTATATATGGACTCCGAGCGACAATCCTTAGTTTTCCTCAACTCGCTGCTTCAGCTGTCTCAAACACAACGAACGAAGCAACACTATCTCCTTCTCGCAATTTCATGACTCTGACTCCTTGAGTTGCGCGGGAGAGGGTCGGGATCTCGTCGAGACCAGTGCGGATGGTTTGTGATTTCTTTGACATCGCGACGAGCTCACCTCCACCGAGAACGACCGCGGCACCCACGAGCTGCTTTGTCTTCGGCGTGATAGACATCGTCTTGATACCGCTTCCGCCCCTGCCTTGCACCTTGTACTCATCGAGCTTCGTCTTCTTGCCATAGCCGGTCGAAGAAACAACGAGCAATTCTCCTTTTGCGCCTTTCGGCACGACGCCCGTGCCGACGATCATATCTCCCCTTCCAAGCTTCATGCCGCGCACACCAGCGGCTTGCCGCCCCATCTCGCGCACTGCTCTTTCGTCAAACCGGATCGACTGCCCTTTCCCGGTCACCAAGACTACCGAATCACTCTTGCGCACGAAGGCCGCGGATATGAGGGCATCACCCTTATCCAAATTGATCGCTATCAATCCAGAGCGGCGTACCTCGTGGAACTTATTCGCCACGACTTTCTTGACGGTACCGTTGCGAGTCGCCATCAAAAGCGCAAGCCCTTCCACAGCCTTCTTTTCTTTCGGCATAGCGAGGATCGAAGTGATGCTTTCTCCCTGCTCGAGCGAGATGAAATTCATAATCGACTTACCCTTAGTCGCGCGTTTTCCCTCCGGCAGCTCGTACATCTTGAGTTGATACACCTTCCCACGATCGGAGAAAAAGAGAAGGTCGGAGTGCGCGGAGGAGGTGAGAAACTCAGTCACGAAGTCTTCTTCTTTCGTGTCGAGATCGACGACGCCGATACCTCCGCGCTTCTGGCGCCGGTACTCTACCGGGTTCGTGCGTTTGATGTAGCCGCCCTGCGTGAGGACGACGACATAGTCCTCGTCTGCGACGAGATCCTCCGCAGAGAGAAGCTTCGCGGGGCGCTTCACGATCTTCGTGCGCCGCTCATCGCCATATTTTTCGATCACCTCGCGAATCTCCTTTTTGATAAGTTCGAGGAGTTTCCTCTCGCTCTTAAGGAGCGCCGCAAGCTCCTCAATCAGCGCTTGCACTTGCTTCAGCTCGTCCTCGATCTTTTTTCTCTCCAGACCGGCAAGCTTTTGGAGCTTCATGTCAAGAATCGCGTTTGTCTGCCGCTCAGAGAATTTGAATGTCTTTATCAACTCCGCGCGTGCGTCCTCCACGTCCTTGCTCTTCTTGATGAGTTTGATGATCTCGTCGATGTGGTCAAGCGCCTTCTTGAGACCAAGCAAGATGTGCTCGCGCTCCTCAGCCTTTTCCAGATCAAATTTCGTTCGCTTTGTAACAACTTCTCTGCGAAAGGCGATAAAGTATTCGAGGAGCGCTTTGAGAGGAAGCGTCTGCGGCACGCCATCGACGAGCGCGACGATGTTGTAGTGGAATGTTTCCTCAAGCTGCGTGTGCTTGTAGAGGTAATTGAGAACAGTCTGCGCATTCGCATTGTTCTTCAGTTCAATCACCACGCGAATGTCTTTCGTCGACTCGTCGCGGATATCCCGGATCCCTTCCAACTTTTTCTCGTGCACGAGATCGGCAATCTTCGTCAGAAGATCGGCCTTATTCACGCGGAACGGTATCGATGTGATAACGATCTGGTAATCGCCTTTCTTTCCTTCAACGATCTCCGCATCTCCGCGCACGACGACAGGACCGCGGCCAGTCGCATAGGCATGCGCGATGTCTTTTTGGTTGAAGGCGATACAACCGGTCGGAAAATCAGGTCCTTGGACGAATGAAAGCAGCTCCTCCGTCGTCGCCTCTGGATTTTCGATGAGATGCATGGCAGCCTCGCACACTTCGCGCAGGTTGTGCGGCGGAATGTTCGAGGCCATGCCGACTGCGATCCCCAGTGTACCGTTCAGAAGGAGATTCGGGATCGCCGCAGGTAACACTCCCGGCTCCTGCTTCGTGTTGTCGTAGTTGGGGCGGAACTCGACGGTCTCCTTCTCGATATCACGGAGCATTTCTGACGCGAGACGCGACATTTTGGCTTCGGTATAGCGATATGCTGCGGGCGCGTCGCCGTCGATTGAACCGAAATTTCCCTGGCCCACGATAAGCGGGTAGCGCATCGTAAAATCCTGCGCCATCTTCACCATCGCGTCGTACACGGCCGCATCGCCGTGCGGATGGTATTTACCGATCACGTCGCCTACCACGGTTGCAGACTTTCTAGTCTTCGCGGAAACCGTGAGTCCGGCTTCCTGCATCGCGTACAAAATCCGTCGATGCACCGGCTTTAGCCCATCGCGCACGTCGGGAAGCGCGCGCGCGGTAATCACCGACATCGCGTAGTCGAGATAGCTCTCCCGCATCTCGGTCGAGATGTCCCGCAAAACGACGCCGCGCGCGCTTCCCGGTGCGGGAGCATGAGCAGATGTGTTCTTCTCGCGTGCCATGACCTGTTAATTCTAGCAAAAAATAAGGCTTTTAGCTATATTTTCCTGCAAAGCTCAACGACCCCCTACTCGGTCGTTTCGTAGCCACCGAAGGGTGGTGGTTCGCCTGAGACATCATCGTAGGTGGGCAGAGGTTGGTACTGCGATGAAGACTCTTTGCGCGCCTCCAGCAAGGCATCGACGTCGTTGAACGATTCCATCAGCTTTTCTTGTGCATCACGCACGTTGGAGAAATTGAACTCGTCCTGCGCGCCGCCGCCGAGCTGCTGAAGCTGCTCGCCACGCTGGATCTTTTTGAAAAAGAGCAACGTCCAGCCAATAAGTAGTATCAGCACCACCGCAATCGCGATACCACCAGCAATCGCCTTCTTCTCGTCCTTCGGCTTGTCCTTCAAATTGTCGACAGCTTTTTGTATCACCATGGCGTTTTCCCTATCGGCTATACTCTAGTGGCTAAGAACTACCACTTCACTTTCTTTGCCAACGATGTCGCGCGGCTTCAAGGTAAGTTTCTCGACAGGCTTCACGTCTTCGCCTGCCTCTTTCAAAAATTGCTTGAGTGTTTTGTCATCGTATAAAACGGGAATCACGATCTTTGCCTCGATTTTCACCGCAAACTTTTGTGCTTCTGCGGGCGAGAGCGCGCCGCTTCCGCCGATAGGAACGATGAGAACATCCGGCGCATCCATCTCCAAAACTTCAGACGGGAGATCGAGGTCTCCGAGCGCGCCCAAGTACATGATAGAAAGTCCATCGAAGTGAACCGAGTACACGGTATTCGTGTGGGCTTCGCCTCCATATTTCGAGCCAGAAGGAAAACCGGTCGCCGTGATGTCCTTCACTTCGTATTCACCTGGCCCTGAAATCACAAACGGTTGTTTTTCGCCGCGTCCCGCTTCCTCCGCGCCGTTCATGTCGGGATGATCGAGCGGGATGAACGCGACGTCAGCACCGAAATTTGTCGGTTTGAAGTCTTTGGATTTCTTAGACACTGGTCCGAACACGAGAGCGGTTTCTCCAGCACTCGCGCGAATACACGCGCCCCCGTGGAACGTCAGAATCATGCGTATGCAGTATACCGTAACTATCCACTCGCAGCACCTTGCGCGTTCGCGCTTAAGATGTAGTGTGTCGAGGTTCGGGACTTCCAAGAATCTCCCGAGCATGGTCCTCATTCGAGAGGAGGCGAACGTGAACTTGTTCGTGTTCATCGCCCCAGCGGACTGGACGCTGTAAGGCAACAAATCCTCGGAACGAAGGGTCGAGGAGGGCCGCGGCTCACACGCTGCTGCCCTCCTTCTCTTTTCAAGAGCTTCAATAGTTTGCGCTCCTCACGCTCTTCCTATATATTGTATGTCCCCATTGGGGGATTATTTATTAGTAACGCGTTCGGTAAAACTTCCCTGCTGACTGTCTTGGGTAGCGTAGGCAGGATAGTCCGAGCACAAAGAACATGGGTGCAATAGCAACTGAAGATACCAGGCTTAAAGGAGCAGAAGACAGCGATGCCGACGTGCCCGCCGAAGCGGGAGCGGAGGCAGGAACCTCGGCGAAGGAGGGGCCGATGGCGGAGCTTTTGAATTCCGTTGGAAAGCCGCCTTTTGTCGACGATGTGGTCGAAGGTCCCGTCGTCGCGGTCGGTCGCGCGCGCGTATTCGTCGACCTTCACCCCTTCGGGACTGGCATCATATACGGCCGCGAATACCTTTCTGCGCGTGAAGCCTTGAAGAACGTCAACATCGGCGACACCATCACGGCAAAAGTGATGGGCACTGACAACGAGGAAGGGTACATCGAGCTTAGCTTGCGCGAGGCTAGACAAGCCCTCATTTGGAACGAAGCCGAAATCGCGATGCAAAAGAAGATTTCCTTCGAGCTTCCTGTCACAGAGGCAAATAAAGGTGGACTTATCATTCAGTGGAACGGTTTGCAGGGATTCCTGCCGGCCTCGCAGCTTTCGCCTGCGCACTACCCACGCGTGCCGGATGGTGACAAAGACAGGATTTTCGCCGAGCTCAAAAAGCTTGTCGGTACGAAACTTGAGGTGATGATCATTACGGCTTCTCCAAAAGAGAACAAACTCATCTTCGCGGAGAAAGGCGCAGGCGGAAGCGAGCGCGCGTCGCTCGTGGAAAAGTACCGCGTAGGCGATTGTTTAGAAGGCACCGTGACCGGCGCGACGGAATTCGGCGTCTTCGTGAAGCTCGAGGAGGGACTCGAAGGTCTCGTACACATTTCCGAAATGGATTGGGCGCTCGTCGAGAATCCGAAGACACGCTATCGTGTAGGAGAGGTGGTGAAAGTGAAGGTGATCGAGATCAAGGATGATAAAGTCTCTCTTTCCATCAAGGCCTTGACCGAAGATCCCTGGAAGGCGGCCGCGGTAAAGTATCACAAAGACGAGAAGGTGGATGCTGTCATCATCAAGTACAACAAGCATGGTGCGCTCGCATCGATAGAGGAAGGTGTTGCGGGCCTCGTGCACATTTCCGAGTTCGCCAACGAAGAAGACCTACGCTCTCGCCTCGAGCTTGGCAAGGTCTATCCGTTCACCATCACGTTTTTCGAACCAAAGGATCGTCGAATGACTCTCAAACCGGCGGGCTAATCGCGGTCTCAAGATTGTTTTTCCACACCCTTGTGTGTCAAGGTGACACCTTGACGCAAGGTTGCCGTATTATCCTGAGAATGAACAGAGCCCCTTTCGGAAGCGGCGAATGGTATCACTGCTTTGCACGAGGCATCGACAAACGGAGGACATTCGTTGACCGTTCCGACTACAATCGTTTTTTAGGGCTCCTCTACTTGTGCAACAATACCTCCACTATCCACAGAAGTAATCTCCGTTCCCCGACACTCTTTAACTTACTTTCGATGAATCGCGGGAAACCCCTCGTCGGAATCGGAGCTTTCTGTCTGATGCCGAACCACTTTCATCTTTTACTGAAAGAAATTACAGATGGCGGTATTTCAGCCTTTATGCAGAAGCTTGGTACTTCATATGCAATGTACTTCAACATGAGGCGCAACCGTGCCGGAAATCTGTTCACAAAGCCGTTTCGGTCACGGCACATCAGTGATGACCGATACCTTCAGCAAGTTCTGCAGTACATTCACTGCAATCCAGCAGAGCTCTTCGAGCCCGGATGGAAAGATGGACGAGTTAAAGACTTATACATACTTCAGAAGAAACTGCTCATATATCCATATTCAAGTTTTGGCGCTTTCACTGACACAAGCAATGTTCTGGGAAAAATCCTTGACTCGTCGATCTTCGAAATTGAAACTCAATTCTCGCCCGGCAAAATGCTCAAGGAAGCTCTCGAATACTATCGCGATGTCAAGGTGACACCTTGACGCACCCTCCTTGACGCACCCTTGACGCACGGAGAATCATCTCCATTTGCGGAATGTTAGCGTCGCTTCTGAATCTATATCGTTCATCTGTGAAGCATTTGCCTGTATCAACAAAACCGAGCTTCGCATAAAACGCAATTGCATTCTCGTTGAATGTCGCGACGTTCACGATCGTGTCTTTCGACAAATCAAGAAACTTCAGCGCTGCCGCCCAGAAAAACTTCCCGACTCCCCTATTCTGGTACTCCGGCAGAACATAATTCGAATCCATGCATTAATTATTAGTTGAACTGATTCATTGCGCGTTCGCGACCTTCGCGCACGATAGTTTCGAGTGCATGCGAGACGCGTTTGAAAACAGGCTTCAGTGTGGCAATCTCGTGCGCACGGAACTTTGTGAGTATAAAATTGTTGACGACTTTTTTGCCTTCCGGCTTCCGCAGAGTGCCCGCAGCCGTTGAAGGAGAGACCCCAATGCGCACGCGAGTAAACTTTTGCGTCTTCAGCGCGCGTATGACCGACTCGAGTCCCTTGTGTCCGCCGCTTCCCCTGTCGAACGAGAGCTTTATCTTCCCCAAAGGGAGGTCCAAATCGTCGTGGACGACGATCATGCGCTCCACCGCCCTCTGATTTTTGACGAAACGTGCAACCGTAGCGCCCGATTTGTTCATAAACGTGTCGGGGAGCACTAAGGCAACCGCGGTTTTTCCTACCATACCGCCTCCGGTGGTCGCCTTTTTTGCATAATCTCGCTTGAAACCGTTCAGATGCATGGTTTTTCCAAAAAATTCGACTGCCATGCGGCCACAGTTGTGCCGCGTCGAGTCATATTCCTCTCCCGGATTTCCCAAACCGACGATAATCCAAGCCATGAGGCGCTATTCTAGCAGATTTTCTAAACAATCACCCACAAAAGCATGTCGACGAGGCGCGGTGTGGTCTTTGGAGTCTTCGCGCAGGCCGTCCGGTCTCTCCTTTCGGAGAGGCCCAGCTAATGAGAGCAATTTTTCAGCAGAAAAATATGCGACTCCAAAGATCGTATCGTGCCAAGGAGACATGCAACACCACAAACGCTTTGTGTCAATCCGCGCATGAGAGTAGAATGCCGTGATGAAACATCCCGTGATGGAGGGAAACGCATCACAGGAACATCAAAATACGAATCCGCGAGGCTCACTCCTCGGCTACACGGTCGTCGTGCTCGGCTTAGCACTCTTCATTCGCTTCTTCATCGCTGCTCCGTACGTCGTTTCCGGTGCCTCGATGGATCCGAGCTTCGACGACTGGCACTATCTCATCATTGACCGCATTTCATACGACATCGGAGCGCCACAGCGAGGCGACGTAGTCGTCTTCAACCTCCCACAAGAGGGTGGTCGCTCACTCATCAAGCGTATCATCGGCTTGCCTCACGAGACTGTCGTCCTCGATGGGCAAAAGGTAACTATTTTCAACGACGAACACCCGGATGGATCCACGCTCGAAGAGCTCTACCTCGATCCAAAGAACCTCGAGGGCAGGAACGAAATGCGAATTGAGCTCGGCGAGGACGAATATTTCGTACTCGGCGACAATCGACGTGTCTCGGCCGATTCACGCCTGTGGGGAACGCTCGCGCGCGAGAACATTGTCGGACGCGCGTTCGTCCGTCTCTACCCATTCGATCAGATTTCTCTCTTGCCCGGAGAAGCGCGATACGAAGAGTAGCTTGCAGGTGGCAGGCGTCAGGTTTCAGAAAAAAATTCATGACTCAAGAAAACCTAATCCTTAAAACCTAATCCTTAAAACCTATTTATATGATGCGTCTGAAGGATACGCGGTATCAGAATACGGCGTCGTTCTTAAATTCCGCCATCGCGATCGCAGAGTACTTCGGATTCATTCCGTTCGAAGAAGCGGCCCGCAGAGATCTGGCGCAGATCCGGGAAATCCGCCGGCGCGCGCGCGGAAGCGAACGCGAGATCTCCTTCGCCCGCAAGGAAGAGCGAGTACTCGCAGTCGCCGCGCGACGTCTCTCGATCCTTGCTCACGCACCCCCTGAATCGCTGCTCCTGTGGCGTGTCGGGAGTGACGCCAAAGCAGCCATGCCCACTGCCTCACTCGAGCTGCATATCATCGGGACGCAATCGGCGATCGCGGAGGCGCTTCTCATCGTGATAGCAAATGCGATCGCGCGCGAAGCGGGACTTCCCGAGCGCGTACTCTCGATCAACAACATCGGCTCTCCTGAATCGTCGGGGCGCTTCGTCCGCGACGTCGCGAGTTTCTTGCGCAAGCACATCGAATCGATCTCCGTAACACTGCGTCCTCGCGCCGCGACCGACCCGCTCGGAGCCCTCGTCGCACTTATCGAGCGCGGCCACCCCGCGATCCCGCGCTCGCCACAAGCGATGGAATATCTCACCGAAGAGGAGCGCCGCCGGTTTTGGGAGCTTCTTGAATACATCGAGGCACTCGGACTCTCCTACGAGCTCTCGCCCACGGTTTTAGGGAGCAGGGATTGTTGGGCGCATACTCTCTTTCAGATATCGGTGATCGATGCGGCAAGTGGTTCACGCATACCTGTTGCCTTCGGCGGCCGCTACGACCCGCTCGCCTCGCGATTTGCCGCCGCCGCGCTTCCCGCCGTAATGATATCGATTACCTGCGAGCTGCGAGGCAAGACACGCGTGAAGCGCGAGCACCCACTTCCTCCAAGCATCTACTTCGCGCATTTGGGGGCAGAGGCTCGCCGCCGTGCGCTTCCTATACTCGAGAATTTGCGTGAGGCTGGCATCCCCGTGAGCCATGGCCTCTACCACGAACGTATCGGTGAACAAATGGCAGCGGCACGAAGGCTAGCCTCTCCCTACATCCTCATCATGGGACACAAAGAGGCCGTCGAGGGAACGATCCTCGTGCGAGAGGCTGCAACGAACTCACAGGATGCGATCCCACTCCAAGAACTGACCGGCTATTTGAAGCGCAGGAGATTTGTCTCCGCATGAGCTCCCTTTTTCATTCCCACAACGTGAGTTGCTGGATAGCTATATGTTGTGCTAGAGTAGCGACCACATGTCGGTAAACACAGAGGTCCAGAAGAGCGGAAACGAGACTGCGCTTTCCGTCATTCGGAAGTTCAGCCGCCGCGTGCAAGGCACCGGCCTGATCAAAACAGTCCGCAATCGACGCTACTTTGCACGCGACACCTCGAAGATCGTGAAGAAGAAGCGCGCACTGAAGCTCCTGAAGCGCCGTGCTGAATACAAGCAGCTCGTTAAAGAGGGGAAGATCATCGAGGCGCCCGCGAGGCGCGGCAGCCCCGTGCGAGAGCAAACACCGCGGCTCGGCGAAGGAACTCCGATCGCACGATAGATCGATGCGAGGAAAAAAGCTCGAAATCAAAACAGTGATCCGCGGCAAACTGCCGCAGATTCCCTTTCAAAGGATCGCGAACGAGATTCTTCCAGGGCGCTACGAACTTTCCCTTGTGATATGCGGGGATGTACTTGCAAGGAGAATAAATCGGCAACACCGAAAGAGATCCTACGCTGCCAACGTGCTCTCATTCCCGCTCGAAAAGAACGAGGGCGAAATTTTTTTGAATATGGAAGCGGCACGACGGGAGGCCAAACAGTATGGCGTCTCTCTTCGAGCCCGCCTTATGCTCCTCTTCGTACATGCATGTTTGCATCTCAAGGGCATGCAACATGGCACGAAAATGGAGAGGGCGGAGAAGAAGGTGCTCATGAGATTCTCATAGCCGTTCGATGTCCCCCTCATTTTGACTTTTGCCCTTCTCCTTTTGCCTTACAATGAGGCAATGCGGAAAGTCTATACAGGAATTGATGTCGGTACCTACCACGTCAAAGTCGTAATCGCTGCCGCCGGAGAATCGCCTGAGCTTCCGATGCAGATACTCGGTACTGGCACCTCAAACTCAAAGGGCATGCGCCACGGCTACATCGTCGACACGAGAGAGGCTACCAAAAGCATCCGCGAGGCGCTCCACCGCGCCGCAAGCCTTGCAAAGGTGCGTGTGCGGCGAGCGCGAGTCGCCTTGGGCGGCGTTGGCCTCGAAGAGACCAGAGGCTCTGCCGACGTGACACTCACACCATCCGGCGGCATCGTCACGGACCGCGAGATCGAGCGCGTCCTCCGAGAAAGCGAGAAGCGCGCATCCGGAAAACTCGTAAATCGCACGATCCTTCACACTATTCCGCTCGAGTTCCGCGTCGACGGCACAAAGGTGTTTGGAAAGCCACAGGGCCTCCAGGGCACGAAACTTTCAGTCGATACGATGCTCGTTACCATACTGACGCATCACCACGACGATCTCATCGAAGCAGTTGAGAACGCCGGCGTGGAAGTCGAGGGTGTGATGGCGGCACCCTTGGCCGCCTCGCTCGTAACACTCACGAAAGCCCAAAAGACCGCGGGTGTCGTGCTTGCTAACGTGGGCTCTGAAACGCTCTCCATCGCCGTTTTCGAGAATGACGTCCCCGTTTCCATTAAGGTATTTTCCATCGGCTCTTCCGACATCACGAACACGATTGCGCTTTCGCTGCGGATCACGCTGCCTGAAGCGGAGCAAATGAAGCGCGGCGCCGTGACGGGCAGCGACGTGCCGCCGAAGCAGATGCTCACTATCGTTTCGACACGCCTGAAAGACATGTTCGCGCTCGTAAACGCGCATCTCAAGGAGATCGGGCGCCTACGCCTGCTTCCGGCCGGCGTTGTCATCACCGGCGGTGGCTCGGGACTCTCCGGCATCTCGGATGTCGCGCGCGCGATATTGAAACTGCCCTCGCAAGTCTCGCAGATTGGTTACTTGCCGCGCTCCTCGTCAGTGGATGCAACGTGGGCCGTCGCGTATGGCCTCTGCCGTTGGGCGTACGCGGAAGAAGTAGCAGGAAGCGGTCACACGCTCGGAGAGATTGTCGGAAACGCGTGGGACTCGGTAAAGCAAGCCATCCGCTCGCTGCTTCCTTAAACCGACATAGGGCGAGATAACAGACACTCACGTGTGTCAAGTTTGCCCTTTTTCCGGAAGTGATACTATTGCCCCAATATGTCCAAGCAGGTGAAGCCCGACGTGGAGTCGTTCGCAAGAATTCGGGTGGTGGGAGTCGGGGGTTCGGGCGGCAACGCAGTAAATCACATGGTCGCCTCCCACGTGCAGGGCGTCGATTTTATCGCCGTGAATACCGACGGCCAGGACCTTCACAAGAACAAGGCAAAGCGGAAGATCCACATTGGAAAAGCGCTCACGCGCGGTCTAGGCACCGGCATGAATGCCGATCTCGGGAAACAGGCCGCCGATGAGACACGCGAAGACATCCAAGATGCGCTCAAAGGCTCCGACATGGTGTTCGTCACCTGCGGCATGGGCGGTGGCACCGGCACCGGCGGCGCGCCCGTCGTTGCAAAAATCGCACGCGAAATGGGCGCGCTTACGGTGGGTGTCGTCACAAAACCCTTCGGCTTCGAGGGCGCGCAGCGTGCGCGTCTCGCCGATCAGGGCATTGCAGAGCTTCGCAAGGCCGTCGACGCAGTTATCGTTATCCCGAACGACAAGCTTCTTTCGATCGTCACACGCGAAACGGGCATCAAGAACGCCTTCGCAATGTGCGATGACATTTTGAAGCAGGCCGTTGAGGGCATCTCCGACATCATCACGCAAACGGGCATCATCAACGTCGACTTCGCAGACGTCCGCGCCGTCATGCAAAACGCAGGAAGCGCGCTCATGGGCATCGGTACGGGTATCGGCGAGAAACGCGCCGAGCTCGCCGCGCGCGCGGCAATCAACTCTCCCCTCTTGGACGTTTCGATCCATGGCGCGAAGGGTGTCCTCTTTTCGATCGCAGGCGGAGAAGATTTGGGCATGCTCGAGGTACAGGATGCTGCGAATGTTATTACCGAGGCGATCGATCCAGACGCGAAGGTTATCTTCGGCGCGGTTACCGACCCGTCGCTCAAGAAAGGTGCGGTACGCGTGACCGTAATTGCAACTGGCTTTCCCGAAGCGGTAGGCCCTCGCGCATCGCTCTTTGGCGGTAGAGAGCGCTTCACACCCAAGAAAGAGACTGACGTACCGCCGGCGACAATGCGCGAACGAGAAGAAAAGAAATCTGAAAGATCTACGCACGCAGAAAAACCAAAAGCAAAAGAACCGGTGCGTGTTGCCGCTGAAGATGAGGACGAAGGATGGGGAGGACTGCCTTCCTTCTTGCGAAGGAAGTAGCAAACAGAGAACAGTGAACAGAGAACAGAAAATTCTGTGATATCCTACTGTTCACTGTTTTCTGTTCACTATGTATGACTTGATTATTGTCGGTGGTGGTCCTGCTGGAGTTGCCGCAGCTGTCTACGCTGCGCGCAAACGCTTGAAAACATTGCTCGTTGTCGATGAGTGGGGCGGGCAGAGCAATGTCTCTCTCGACGTGCAGAACTGGATTGGAACGAAATCTATAACGGGGACAGATCTCGCCAAGAAATTCCGCGAGCACATCGAGGCGTACAAGGACAACTACATCGAAATCCTCTCGTCGGCGCGCGCCACTGCGCTTGATGTAACCGACGGTGTTGTACAAGTCAGACTTGCACAAGGAAAAAAAGAAACAACAGCTGAGTCAAGAGCACTCCTGATTGCAAGTGGCGCGCGCCGGCGTACGCTCACTATTCCTGGTGCAAAAGAATTTGATCAGAAGGGTCTCACCTACTGCGCTTCCTGCGACGGCCCGTTGTTCGCAGACAAAGATGTCGTCGTGATAGGCGGAGGCAATGCCGGCTTCGAAACTGCTTTGCAGCTCCTCGCGTACTGTAAGAGCGTTACGCTCTTACATCGCGACGGCGTGTTCAAAGCCGACGAAGTCACCATAGCTGCTGCGATAGCGCACAAAAATATGCGCGCGCTTTTGAATGCCGAGCCGATGGAAATCGTCGGCGAAACGTTCGTGACTGGTCTGAAGTGGAAGGACACAAAAACTGGTAAAGAGGAGATGCTTCCGGTCGAAGGAATTTTCGTAGAGATCGGTCTCCTGCCGAATACCGAATGGATCGGGGACAAACTAGAAAAGAATGCGATTGGGCAGATCAAGGTTGATCACAAATCGCAACGCACCTCGCACCCGCGTGTGTGGGCGGCCGGCGACGTAACCGATGGCCTGTACCACCAAAACAACATCGCTGCCGGCGACGCCGTCAAAGCCCTCGAGGATATCTACATGACCTTGCGCCGCGCTAAGAATGATTGAAAAGGGAAAGCGCGAATAAATGCTCCGCGCTTTATCGCTCTAGTGTCTGAAATGTCGCACTCCCGTAAAGACCATGGCCATGCCGAACTTGTCGGCGGCGTCGATCGAGTCTTGGTCTTTCTGCGATCCACCAGGCTCTATGATAGCGGTCGCCCCCGCCTGATGCGCAGTCTCGACGACATCCGGGAACGGGAAAAAGGCGTCAGATGCCAGTACCGAACCTTCTAGAGATAGTTTCGCGTTGTTCGCCTTGTGCCATGCGATGTACGCTGATTCGATACGGCTCATCTGCCCTGCTCCAATGCCGACCGTTGCACCGTCTTTCGCGTAGACGATAGCGTTCGACTTCACGTGCTTGCAGACGGTAAATGCGAACTCAAGATCTTTCATTTCCTTCTCCGTCGGCGCGCGCTTCGTAACGACGCGCGGTTCGTCTTCAAAAACAGTATTGTCACGGCTCTGCACGAGAACGCCGCCTGCAATCGTACGCAGCGTGAATGACGAGGCTTTCGGATCGGGCATGGAGCTCGTCAAGAGAACGCGGATGTTCGGCTTCGTCGCAAGAATTTTCAAGGCGGCATCGTCGGCAGAGGGTGCAATAACGACTTCAAGAAATATCTTCACAAGCTCCTCGGCGACCTTAGCGTCGATCTCACGATTGACTGCGACGATGCCGCCGAATGTAGAAATAGGATCGCACACAAGCGCCTTTTGGTACGCCTCAAGCGGTGAGGTACCTAGCGCGACGCCGCAGGGATTTGTATGCTTCACGATAACGGCGGCAGGCTCGGAAAATTCAGCGACACACTCGAAGGCCGCATCGGCATCGAGAAGGTTGTTGTACGAAAGCTCCTTGCCCTGCACCTTTCGTGCGTTTGCAGCACCGGGGCGCTCGGGATCGAGCAGATTTTTGTAGAGCGCCGCGCTCTGGTGTGGATTTTCGCCGTAGCGAAGGGCTTCTTTGCGTTCGAGCCTAAGCTGCAGTTCCTTCGGGAGCTCCGGCTTTTCGCTCATCGCCATAGCTTATCATGGCTAAACCTAAAGCCACTGCCGAAAGCGCGACATCGCGGAAGAGCACCTGAAAGTTGCCTGGGTTGAATACGACAATCGCAAGCAGCATCCCTGCCGCCAGCAGAGATGGCCAGAATATCCGCCATCCCGAAAGGAGCCAGAGCGCGATCACCACCTCCACAAAACCAAAAGCATGCAGAAGAACGAGGTCGGGAACGTAGCCCTTCGCGAACGCGGGAAAGTAGCCAATCCAGCTGTACGGATCGACGATGGCATTGAGTGGAGGATAGAGGAAGGCAAACGCGATACCTGCGCGAAGTAAAAGATGTGCGACTTTCTCCGCATTCATGCTACTTGTGGTGAGCTTGCTTGTGGTGAGTTCGTCGAATCATCGAACTATTCAACAACAACAACGACTTTCCCGAATTTTTGCGCGTTCAGATGGTCGTGGTAGTTCCACGTGCCTACTTTCTGGAAGGTAAAGCTGTAGTCGCCGGTGCTTCCCGCACACTGATCGAATGCTGCTCCCGTAGCATCAGGGCAGTGCTCTTCACGCGACGTGCCGGCATATACCACGTGCGAAGGGTGCTGTGCCGAGGCGATCCACATCTGCCCACCGCTTGAATTCGTCCACGTCACGGTACCTCCTTTTTTGATGGTCACTTCCGAAGGACTAAATCCGCTCGCTGAATAGGTGACAGTCGCGCTCATCGGAGCGGTCGGCGTTGCTTGCCCTGAGCTTGTCGCCCCTCGAATCCCTCGGGGCGACCCTGAGTCCGTCGAACGGGTCGAAGGGACTGGAGTCGGTGTCGGAGTCGGTTCAGGCGATGGCGAGGAAGGTGTTGGCGTTGGTGTTACCCCTGCGCTTGGGGTGCTACTCTGCCAAAACAGATAGCCTCCCCCGAGAATAATGACGATAGCGAGAGCCCAAAGAAAATTTTTCATAGGTAGTAATAAAACTTATAAGACACACAGTATACCCCATGAGATGGCGGCTTCGCCTATCTCACGGGGTATATCACGACCGTGTTAAGCCCTCTTTTTACGCATAAATTCATATCCGTGGCCGATGTCAGTATTCACCGGGATACCTCTCTCGCAGAGCTCGCATTCCGACTCTTCCCACGATTCGAGGTGCAGATCCACGAGTGACTGAAACTCTCCGGGATTTCCGACTTGCTCTTTTGTGACTTCACCCCGATTCACAATCGCGATCGCGCCAATGACATTCCCTCCTGCCGCGCGTACCGTCTCAACGACTTTCTTTATCGAGCCGCCCGTCGTCGTGAGATCCTCGACGACCAACGCGCGTTTTCCCCTAACGATCTGATCGTACCCCCGCTTGAGAGTGAACCCACCCTGTCCATCCTTGTCGGCATACGCGCCATAGACTTCTTCGCCCCGCATCTCCGTAAGGTGGTACGCTACCCACTGCGAAAGTATCGCCGCCCCGACCGCGGGACCGACAACGACCTCGATGCCTTTCTTTGCAAATCGCTCAGCCATCGTCTTGCAAAGGAGCGACGTGTCGCGCGTGTAGGGGTAGAGGGCATCTTTGTTGACGTAGGAGTCGCTGTGCCTTCCTGAAGTAAAGACGAAATGTCCACTTCGAAATGCACCGACCTTTTGAAGCAAATCCAAAACTTCAGATTCCGTCATAGACATTCCATTATAGCGATTCACGGATCTTGCTATCGAGCTCCCGCGCTCGCGCACCCGCAATCTCTGCAAAATCTTCGCCCTTCGATGCAAAAATAACTGAGCGTGACGCGTTTACGATGAGGCCGCGGCGTCGACTGTCCAATCCCCTCTGTACCGTTTTTTCGAGATCTCCATTCTGGGCACCGACGCCCGCAACAAGGATCGGCATATCACCAACGATGCTCCGGACTTCTCCGAGCTCTTCAGGATACGTCGCACCGACCATGAGAGAGCAGTTTCCCTTTGCGTTCCATCGCTCCGCAGCGGAGCGTGCCACGTATTTGTAGAGCTGCTCTCCGCCATCCACCGAGAGATTTTGCATTTCCTTCGCGCCCGGATTCGAGGTATGACAGAGAACAATGATGCCTCTCTCTTCACGATCAAAAAAAGGCTTGAGAGGTTCCGCGCCAAGGTAGGGATGGACGGTGATCGCGTCCGCTCGAAGATGCTCGAAGGCGGAAATCGCGTACTGCTCGTTCGTCGAGAGTATGTCGCCACGCTTCGCGTCGAGAATCACGGGAATGTCGGGGGCCACATCGAGAATGTACGCGATCGTCTCCCGCAGGGCAGCGTAGCCCTCCTCACCCCGCGCTTCGTAAAACGCGGGATTCGGCTTGTAGGCGCAAACCACCGTTTTCGTGGCATCGATAATGGCTCGATTGAACGCAACCATTGTTGTGCGGGTGTCTTCCTTTTGTGCCGCCTCGGGGATTTTCACCAAGTCGCTATCGAGACCAACGCACAAAAATTTCCCTTCGTCCCATTTTGTCTCCAAAAGCTCCCGAAAATCCCGCGCCATTGGGCTCTATCCTACCACAGCCTTCGCCGAAAAAGGAAAGCTGGGGACACGAAGCACGCTATAATAGTTCCACAATGAAGCATACTCTCTATGCGCACGCGCGTCGCTACCTTGCTCGAAGGAAGCCGGGAGAGCGACACATTCTTACCGACGTCGTGTTCATCCTAATGAGCGTTCTCATCGCGGTCATTCTCGCGAGCACGCATGCTATTACTCGATTCATTACTGCGACAAGTGGGCTCGAACTTCTAGGCACGTTCGTTGCGGGAATGTTCTTCACATCCATTTTTACGACCGCGCCGGCGATGGCGACCTTGGGAGAGATCGCGCTCTCGCAGTCGGTGTATGTGACGGCGTTTGTAGGCGCCATAGGCTCGGTACTTGGAGATCTTCTGATTTTTAAATTTGTGAGAGACAGAGTAGCAGCCGACATCCTCGAGCTGCTTCAAGAAGAAGGAATACTCCGCAGAGCGAGGAAGATCTTCAAATTCAAACACTTTCGATGGTTCACGCTCCTTGCCGGCGTGCTTCTCATAGCCTCTCCGCTGCCGGATGAGCTCGGCATCACCCTCCTTGGCTTCTCGCACGTGAACGCGCGCTACTTCGTTATGCTCTCGTACGTCTTCAACTTCCTCGGCATTCTCGGTATCGGCTTTACCGCACGCGCGATCGCTGGTATTTAGACCTTGAGCTTGTTGTGGTTCGTCGCTCGAATCTCTTTGCCGAGGATTTTCCCGCTGCCGTCTACATCGTAGATGTACACTTCGCCCGTGCCAAATTCGAGGTCGCTGACACCCTCTTCACCCAACCCCTCCAAATATTTCACGAGGGCCCGAAAGTTATTACCGTGCCCGATCGCAAGCACATTCTCCCCGCGCTTTAGCTCGGGAAGCACGTGCTCTTTATAGTACGGCACGACCCGATCATGCACGTCTTTCATCGTCTCGCCCTCGGGAATAGGATGATCCCAGCGGCGCCGGATTTTTCTGAATTCTTCCTCACCCACCTCCTCTTTCACTTGCCATTTGTTCTTCCCCGTGTAAATACCGTAACTTCGCTCCTTGAGCGCGCCATGCACACGCGGCTTGAGTCTTTCAAGCTCGAGAATGCCTTTCATTTCCTCAAAAGTTTCTTGCGCACGCTTCAGAGTAGAAACATGAACGTGGTCGATCTTCAAACCTTTGATCGACTCCGCCGCGCGGCGCGCCTCTTCAATGCCCTCTTCAATAAGACCGATGTCGGTCCAGCCAGTCCATTTGCCCAGTTTGTTCCATTCGGATTTGCCGTGACGGACGAGGATCAGTTTTGCCATCGCGGGAGTATATCAAATCACGAACCATCCACGTTCACTCCCAACCTTGGAGAGCTCATTGGTACGATCTACGACCACTTTGATCTCCGCTGTTTCAAGCATCGGCAGGTCGCTCATACTGTCGCCTACAGCAAGAAGAGGCGCATGCTCGGAGTCGATGTACTTCTGCACGCATGCCACCTTACCTTCGAACATGGATAACGGCTCTTCAAGCACCGACGTAAACACGCCGCTTTGCACAACGCTCCTCATGCCGATAAGACCTGCCTCGATCCCGAAGTGTTGCATCGCCGCGCGCACCGCAGGCTCCGGCGTCGCGCTTATCACCCACACAGAAACTCCCTTTGACTTCAAGAAGTCTGCGATTGCGAGTACTTCACGGCGCAGTGCAAGGCCGCGCTCAATGTGGAATCCATAGAGCACTTTGGAGCCGATCCGCCTTCCCTCCTCCGTTATAGCAGCGAGTGTGAGAGCTTCCACTTCTCCGGGAGTAAAGCCAGAGAACATCCTCGCGATGAGTACGTATGCCGCCTTGAGCCGCCCGTTTTTGAGCAACGAGTAGTAGGTGCTAAACACGCGCTCATGGTAGTCGGAAGAAGGATTTTCTTTGCCAAGAAGCGCTCGATCGCGCAAAAGCTCATGGCCGCAGAGGTACGCAAACGTAGCTTCACAGACATCGTTCACGATGCACGTGTTGTCGAAGTCGAAAACTGCAAAAGGGGTCTCCCCGGTCTCTCGCAGTCTCCGCGCAACTGCATCTCGAATCCGGGCAAGATCATCCATGGGGGAACTCCCATGGAAACACGACCCACGCGCCAACTTCGAGCACGTAGAAGTCGGGCGTAAAGACGCGGTCCTTTTTCTTGAGGACGAGGGTCGCCGCTCTCACCTCGGCAGCACCGTAGTCGCGCTTGAGAATATGCGAAACATGCCGGAGTGTGTGACCCCCATCTACGATTTCGTCCACGAGGAGAACCTTCTTTCCGCGCAGGTCAACCTTCGGGAGTGCCGTCACTCGGAGCTTCCCTTTGCGCCTTCTCCCATACGAGCGAACCGAGATCGTCGCGACATCTTTCGTGCCTAACTCGCCGGCAAGGAGCGCGAGCGGCACGAGCCCGCCAACGGTAACGCCAACAATGCAGTCCGGGCGAAACTTTCGCGCGCGTACCTTGCGCGCCAAAAGCTTCGCGAGCTCTTGGACTCTTCTCCACGAAACTCTGGTTGTTTTTTGCATGTTACGGTTTTTGGACACTGCGGAGGAGGTGAGATTCGAACTCACGATGCCTTTCGGCATGGCGGTTTTCGAAACCGCTGGAATAAACCACTATCCGACTCCTCCGTTCGGACAAGCATCGCTTGTCCGCGACTTCGATAAAGGGAAGCCGCAAACGATCAAACCAGACGACAAAATATCACATTTTATTACTGAGACATAATGCGTTATCATTGCGACGCGGCCCTATCGTCTAACGGTTAGGACGGCTTTCTTTCAAGAAGCAAATCGGGGTTCGACTCCCCGTAGGGTCATCGCATCAAACGCAATCTTATGACCAAAAAAGGGGTCGCCGGTGGTGTGGTACATAAAGTGCCGGAGGATTTGCGAAAGGCCCTAATTCAGACGCCTGCGGCGCGAGCAGCGTGGGAAGATATTACGCCACTCGCGCGCAATGAGTGGATCTGCTGGGTCATCTCCGCTAAGAAAGCGCGGACGCGAAGCCACCGGATCGAGAGGACGCGTACGGAGCTTATAGAAGGAACGCGCAGGCCTTGTTGTTGGGCCGGCTGTATTCATCGTTGAAATAGAATTGTGGCGGTCCAAACCCCAAGTAATAAAATCAATATGGAAACTAAAGATAGCAAAATGGATGATGAGAATGGCAACTGCAAACAATGTGGGCATCCCTTTGACCCGCATCAAATCATTGCAAATCCCAAAGATTTAGCAGCGGGTGGGATAATGAAGTGCCCTGTAGATGGGTGTCCTTGTTTCAATACGATCAGTTTTGATTTTAAGAAAGAATGATTTTAGTTCCAACATCGTTCCAGACATCCAGCCAGTTTGAGAAAGCTCGAGGGGGCGCTGCAGGCAATTTGTTGCTATACAAATTTAATGGATACGATACTATAAAAGTATGAGAAATCCATTTAGGAAAAAGAGTCCAGAGGAAGAATTTGTAGATTCTTTTCTGAAGGGCATGACAGAGACTATGGGTGATAATCAAGAAGCAAAAGATATGTATGCTCTGATTAAATCGCGTCGAGATTCTGGCGACTATATAGCTGTCCAAGAGCTTGCGAATAATTTTGTTCAAGCTGCAGGAGCATTGCATCGGGCGGAAAAAGACAGAAAACTTATGGAGGAATTAGGTTTAGATGAAGATGCTAACATTAAAGAAGAAGGCTCTCGATAGACTTGGAAACACGATTAGTCATAGAAGACTGATTACGTGGGCTCTCGTCGTAGCGCTCATACTACTGATACCCTTGGTTTTGACGCTCCTTAACCCGAATGCGCGAGTATACGGAGGTGAAGGAGGGGATTGGGATTGGGCACCTGGCGGCTTCGTTGTCATGGGCCTACTCCTCTTCTGCACGGGTCTCGCCATTGACTTCGCGGTGAGAAAGATTACTCACCCGATATTTCGAATGTTCGCCGTCGCCGCTATCGTACTCACGCTTCTCGCCATTTGGGTGGAGCTCGCTGTCGACGGGGTGAGCCAGATGATAACGGCACTTGTTGGTTGAATTCTTGTCGTATCGGGTTTGCTCTTCCGCTGCGCCGCCATTTCAAATTCCTAAGGCAGTTTGGGTCATAGCGTATAATGCTCTGCGTGACTCTCAATCCGCTCTACAATGCCCTTCTCGCAGCCGGCTACATTGTGCTCGTCGCGACTGTCATGAATCTCGCCCACCAGGTGGACGTTCCTGAAAACGGTATTCTCATTCCCATCACGGTGCTCTCCCTCTTCGTTCTGTCGGCCGCAGTAATGGCGTATCTCTTTGTCTTTCAGCCAGCCCAACTCTACCTTGATGGCAAGAAAACAGAGGCGGTGAATTTGTTTTTGAAAACCGTCGGCTTCTTTGCAGGAATAACCGTCATCCT
The DNA here is from genome assembly GCA_016186765.1 of Candidatus Kaiserbacteria bacterium. Lineage (GTDB taxonomy): Bacteria > Patescibacteriota > Minisyncoccia > Phycocordibacterales > UBA2100 > UBA10103. The sequence continues at coordinate 30,956 of JACPLD010000003.1, forward strand.
ATTAGGAATACTTTTTTGGACTGCCGTCTGAAGTTTATTGTGCGGAGAAGACGTCGCCGGCGACACTGCCGTCACCACCCGTGACCAGGATGTCTTTGTGGAGGTCGAACTCCCCATCGCCATCGTCAACGTAGATCAAAACTTGATAGCGCTCTCCCGCTGTCGTTGCCCGAAGAAGCGGGACCTCAATGTCAGCGTGCGTACCCGGCTCGAAGCGCCCAGCGCCGAGCGTGCGGCCATCAGCGTCGCGCACCGCGATCCAGCCCATCTGTGCAAGCGTAGCGGATTTCACCTTCACACTCATGCCAGCCAGCTGGTCGGTCACGTCAACCGATTCTCTGCTTCCCGCAATCGTCGGCGTCTCCTCCGAAAGCGGCCCGAATACCGATGTCGGATTTACCGGGGAACTTTCGCTCGTTCTGCCCGCGACCTCTTCTTCAACATCCTCGGTCTCAGAGAGAGACACTGAGCCATCGTACGCATTGCGAGCAATGAGCCACCAGCCACCGATGAAGATGAGCGCGAGGATAATGGCCGCGATGATGCGATTCGAGGTGTCGTTTAGGTCGATACCGGGCTTTTGAGGCATAGCTATCTCGTACAGCCCCACTATAGGTGGAGCGTGAAGTCTGTCAAAGGCCTTCCCGTTCGCGCGGCATCCATCCTAAAACGTCATAGATATCGCTTGCAGGTATTGCCCCCTCGCGCAAGATAACGACGTCCTGTCCTCGTACGCCGACAACGGTGGAAGGCAGAGAGGGTGGAAGCTCTCCTGCGTCGATCACGAGATCGATTTGCTTAGCCGATTCACCTAGCTGCGTGAGAATTTTCTGCACACTTCGCTCCGATACTTCCCCGCTCACATTTGCGCTCGTTGTCGTGTACGGTTTGCCAAACTCCCGCGCGAGCGCGATACAGAAATCATTTTTTGAGACTCGAACGCCTATCGTGCCAACCCCACGAGCGATCCCCATATCGACTCCCTGCTTCCTCTTGAGAACGAGCGTGAGCGGCCCCGGGAAAAACTCTTTCGCAAGAAGACGCGCACTGTCGTTCACATCGGCATACTTCCCCGCCATCGCAAGATCGGCAACGATGCAGTGAATCGGTTTTCCTTCCTCCCTTCCTTTGATATTCCGTACTTTTGCAACAGCTTCATCCGAAAGTGCATCAGCACCAAGTCCATAGAGCGTGTCCGTGGGATAGAGAACGACGCCGCGCGCGCGCAAAACTTCTGCTGCGCGAAGTGTAGAAGTCTCTATTCCGACGTCCGAAAGCTGAATCACCTCCATTGGTTGAATACTAAAAGAAAAAACGCTATCCTGCGACCTGCCTGCCGCCTGCCTGCCGGTAGGCAGGGTAGGCAAGGGTGCTGCACGCGTAGCTCAGTTGGTTAGAGCGTGTCTTTGACGTAGACAAGGCCCCAGGTTCGAATCCTGGCGCGTGCACAAAAGAAGAACTACACCTCTTTCTTTTCGAGCTTCGCCATGAGCTCGCGCGCCTCTTGAGGAAATCCTTTCTGTGCGATTTGCGTGCCGCTATACTGCACATCAGCTGTAACATCTTTTCCGATCCAATCTGGTAAAAAACTGTCATCCGCACGACTGCAAAACAAGGTCTCGTCAGCTTTAGAGTGGAACTCGATTTCTATCCTGACTACCCTCTCCATCCCCTCTCCGTGATGCACGTCGTAATGAATCTCTACGCTATTCCCATTTGGTAATGTGAGGGGGATATAGTAACGGGTCTTTGCGATCGCGTTCCAAACTCGAGCATCCCACAAACGATTGAATTCCTCTGTTCTCGGATCATCCTCCGAGAATTTGAGTTGGTATTCGTCTTTTCCCAATTCGCCACCGTCAATCTTTTTCTTAATCGCGACGCGTAACAACCGACCTTCAGCAGGGTGATCGGTGCGACGCAAGCGGAACGTTCTGTCCGCACCACCTGCCATGTGTGCGAGGACGTATGCTTGCTCAATTCCCCGCATGTGCCCGTGCGAAAGAGCCATGCACTCATCCTCACTTAGAAGACGTTTCGGAAGAAATCTGCGTTCGACCTCTGCTTCCCTCTCTACACCCTCGTCACGGTGGTATACCGCATCGAGAAGAGGTGAATCTTTAATGTAGAGCTTCCGTTCTCTCTCATTCTTGCCTGGGTTTCCTTCGCGGCGTCCCGTCAGAGATTCCGGCATGCTCCTCATGATACGTGAAAACACTTTCCGGTTGTAGCCCACCTATTGCATATGCGGTATAACGCTCTCATGCATATACTCGGCATAGAAACTTCTGCAGATGACACGGGTGTTGCGCTCATCGAGGCCGAAGGAGAGGGGCAAGGTTTTCGGTTCAAGATGCTAGGTAACGAGGTTTCATCGCAGGACATTCATAAAGCGTACGGCGGTATTTTCCCCACGATGGCAAAGCGCGAGCATATAAAAAACCTGCCTGCCCTCTTCGATCGAATATTAGGGGTTTACGAAACCACTAATATCGATGCTGTCGCTGTCACCGTCGGCCCAGGTCTTGAGCCGTGTTTATGGACCGGCATTACTTTCGCGCAAGAGCTTTCGGAAAAGTGGAGTGTCCCCATCGTTCCGGTCAACCATATGGAAGGGCACATCCTTATTTCGATGACGGAAAAGGGAAGGCTCGCGAAGTTCGACTTCCCTGCACTCGCGCTCCTCATCTCCGGCGGACACACCGAGCTCGTCTTGATGAAAACGTTCGGGCAATACGCATATATCGGTCGCACGCGGGACGACGCTGTGGGCGAAGCCTTCGACAAAGTCGCACGGCTCTTGGGCCTCTCCTACCCGGGCGGCCCCGAGATTTCCCGCCTCGCGCTCGCAGCTCGAAGCTCGAGGCTCAAAGCTGACTTCACGCTCCCCCGTCCGATGATACACAGTGACAATTACGACTTCTCATTCGCAGGTCTGAAGACCGCCGTCGAGCGTTATGTGCAAGCGCATGAACTCCATTCGCTCGACAGAGAAAAGATCGCACGTGAATTCGAAGATGCGGTGACAGATGTGCTCGTCTACAAGACGCTCCACGCCGTCGAAGAATTTGGTGTGAGCACAGTCATTATGGGTGGCGGCGTCTCCGCCAACAAACATATCAGGAGTGAACTGTCCTCAAAGCTCGAAGCTATGGGCTCGAAGCTATTGGTGTGTCCGCCCGAATATTCGACCGACAATGGTCTCATGATCGCGCTTGCAGGATACTTCCACGCGCTGAAAAAAGATTTCATCGATCCTCAAAATCTGAAGGCAAACGGGAATCTGAAATTGTGCTAATGTAGCCAAATGGAGCCCTCAAAGGCGCCCGAGATATTCCTCAAACCGTACGACCCTGCCATGCAGGAGCCTCGCGTATTGGCGTTGTGGGAGAAGGGCGGCTACGGGAATCCCGATGTATGCGTTGAGAAGGGGGTAACGAAAACGGACGCTCCAAGCTATTCTATCGTTCTCCCTCCACCAAATGTTACGGGGACGCTCCATATGGGACACGCAGCAATGCTCGCGATTCAGGACATTCTGATTCGCTACCACCGCATGAAAGGACTGAGAACGCTGTGGCTCCCCGGCACCGACCATGCTGCTATCGCGACGCAATCGGTTGTCGAAAAAGAATTGCAGAAAAAGGAAAAGAAAACTCGGCATGATCTCGGCCGTGAGGAATTTCTGAAGCGAGTGGAGGATTTTGCGCAAATGAGCCACGATACTATCGTCGGTCAGATCAAGGCGATGGGGGCATCGGTGGATTGGAGCCGCGAAGCGTACACGCTCGATGAGACGCGCAGCCGCGCTGTGCAGGAAGCATTCAAGCGGATGTACGATGCTGGCCTTATTTACCGAGGCAATCGCATCGTGAATTGGGATCCCAAAGGACAGACGACAGTTTCTGACGATGAGGTCACCTACGAAGAAACAACAGGGGTGCTCTATACATTCCGCTACAGCAAGGATTTTCCGGTCGCAATAGCAACGACGCGACCGGAGACAAAAGTCGGTGATACGGCTGTTGCCGTTCATCCTAATGACAAACGGTACAAAGAATTCATTGGGCAAAAATTTGACGTGGAGTTTGCAGGCGCAAAACTCGCACTGAAGATTATTGCTGACACTGCCGTCGATCCCGAATTCGGCACAGGCGCTGTCGGTGTCACGCCCGCGCATAGCTTTACCGATTGGGAGATCGCACAGCGACATGAGCTTCCTCTCGTGCAAGTGATCGACGAGCATGCTCGGATGACAGAGGCCGCAGGCGAGCTCGTCGCGGGCAAAAAAGCGAGTGAGGCACGCGAACGTATTGTGTCGTGGCTAAAGGAAAACGATCTCCTCGATAAAGAAGAGCAGACGCCGATGAATATCGCGAAGGCCGATCGCTCCGGTGGCACGATCGAGCCACTGCCCAAGCTCCAGTGGTGGGTAGCTGTCGACAAGGAAGTGCAATTCCCCAATGGGAAGACTATGACTCTTAAGGAATGGATGAAAGACGTGGTCTCGTCGGGGCAGATCAAAATCGTTCCCGAGCGCTTCGAAAAGATTTACTACAACTGGATAGACAACCTGCGCCCCTGGTGCATCTCACGGCAGATCTGGTATGGACACCGCATACCTGTTTGGTACCACGAGCCAAAGTGCATTCCGATCCCGGGTCGTGAGAGCGACATCGAGAAATGTATTCCCATTATCGTCTCAGCCGAGAGACCCGAATGTAAGTTCTGCGCTGCGCAATATCACCAAGACCTCGATACGCTCGACACATGGTTTTCATCGGGGCTTTGGACTTTCTCGACGCTTGGGTGGCCTGAAAAGACAAGGGATCTTGAGATGTATCATCCGACGGACGTGCTCGAGACTGGGTATGACATCCTCTTTTTCTGGGTCGCGCGGATGATACTCATGACAGGATTTTTGCTCGCGGATATTCCGTTCAGGAACGTCTATTTACACGGCCTTGTGCGCGACGAGAAAGGACGGAAAATGAGTAAGTCGCTCGGAAACATCATCGATCCTCTGGTGATGATCCAAAAGTATGGGGCTGACGCCGCTCGTCTCTCGCTCATCATCGGCGCCTCGCCCGGCAACGATGTGAAGCTCTCTGAGCCACGTGTCGCGGGATACAAAAATTTCGCTAATAAGATTTGGAATATTACTCGCTTCGTTCTTGAGAACTTCGATGTAAATGCATTGAGCGCTAAACTAAACAAAAACGACGAAGTGCTACTAGAGGAAGCAAAGAATATTGCACGAGAGGTCACAAAAAATATTGAAGAATTCAGGCTCGATTTAGCTGCTAACTCTATCTACCACTTCGTCTGGGACCGATTTGCAGCGGAGATTATTGAAGAATCTAAGCCAATTTTTAAAGCGGACGACGGCAGCCCTTCGAGTCCCTCAGGGCAAGCAGCCGCCTCTCGCCGCTATACCCTATACTCCATACTCTATGCTTCCCTGAAGCTCCTCCATCCCTTCATGCCCTTTGTGACCGAGGCGATATGGCGGGAGCTTCCACAGAAAGAAGCCGAACTCCTCATGGTCGCGCGATGGCCGCAGTACAATAGTAGGAATGTCTGAAGAAAGGATACCGGTGTCGTCTCAAAGGCTCAGCGAGGGTGACATTTTAAAGATCCTCTCGGAAGAAGGCGTACATATCGAATCGCCCCCGATAGCCGAGTACACTCGCGGAGAGATCGAGCATGACGGCCTTGAAGGGCTTGATGAGCACGCTGTCCGTTTTCTCGACTCCGTCGAGGGAGTGTGCGAATCCTACCTCTCGGGCCCACTCATTCGCGACTCGTTCGCGACTCACCCGGAGCGCAGAGCATGGCGCAACGAGATTGAGACTAAGTATGGTCGTGCCGTAACCGACGTTCTGAATAGAAACAGACTGAGGCTGAACAATATTGGAGCACTGCATTCCTACTTTACGCACATTGGCATGATCCTCGGTACGAGAAGGGATCGTACACCGAAAATGAACGCTATTCTGGAGGTTTCTAAGCTCACCCCCGATATCTCACGCTACGATGACATGAGCGTTGCGGAAAAGGCTGCCGTCGTATCACAATTCGATGAGATAGCAAAAAAATACCTACGAATCGTGCATAACGACGAGACACATGAATGAAGTCGCTCCATTCCTCGGTGCAATCGCGGGAGGGATGTTCCCCGCCCTCGCGTGGCTGTGGTTTTGGCAGCGGGAGGATGCGCCGCATCCAGAACCACGAAAGCTCATCGCACTCGCCTTTTTTGCCGGCATGGTCACGGTCGCTATCGTCATTCCAATTCAGAAGCTCGCCGCCACCTTTCTCATATCACAAACCGCTATTTTTATCGCCTGGTCGGCAATCGAAGAAGTGATGAAGTACTTCGCCGCGCGCATCACGGTCTTATGGCGCCGCGACGACGACGAACCGATCGACCCCGTGATCTATATGGTCACGGTTGCCTTAGGCTTCGCAGCCCTCGAAAACACGCTCTTCCTCCTCTCGCCGCTTTCGGGAGAGACCTTCGTTCAAACGATACTCACTGGAAATCTCCGCTTTGTCGGAGCTACCCTCCTCCACGTGCTCTCATCAGCCGTGATCGGTGTTGCTCTCGCGCTCTCGTTCTACAAGCCGAAACGCGTAAAGCGTCTCTACGCGCTCATGGGAGTTATCCTCGCCGTCGCTTTGCACTCACTCTTCAATCTTCTTATACTCAATACGGCGGAAGAACACATCCTGCGCACGTTCGGGCTCGTATGGCTTGGGCTCGTTGTACTTCTCGCCGTGCTAGAATACGTAAAAAGGATCCATCCTATGATCAAACGTAAATTCGCAAGATTATAAAACCATGGCCAAAGGCTTTCTCTCAAAACTCACCGGCGGGGGCGACGACTACGACAACTTTTTTGACGATCCGAAAGCCACGCGCGCTGTTTTTGAGGGAGAAGGCGGAGAACGCCACGCACATCTTGTCCCGCGCGAGCCAGGGGAGGACGAACCGGCGGGAGAACTCGCAGTCGACGTCTACCAAACACCCGATGCGATTGTGGTGAAGGCACTCATCGCGGGAGTGCACCCCAATTCCATTGATATTTCGCTGACGCGCGAGATGCTTACGATCTCGGGGAGCCGCGAAGACGAGCGCGAAGTGGACGAAGAGCACTACTTTCAGCGTGAGCTCTACTGGGGTTCGTTTTCGCGCACGATCCTCCTTCCAGAAGAGGTCGACGTCGACATGGCAGAAGCTTCCGAGCGCCACGGCGTACTCATGATCCGCCTTCCAAAAATCAACAAAAAGCGGCAAACGAAGTTGAAGGTGCGCAGCCGATAGGATATACTCCACCGATCATGCCCGACACGCAGAGCGCCCTTCAAAAGTATTTGGTCCCAATCGCAATCGTGGTTGCGGGCGCTCTTATCGCGGGGGCAGTGTACTTCTCAAACAGCGGAGGCTCCGGCGCGCCCGATGACGGACTTCCGACAGTCAACGTCGAGGACGTCAACATTCAGGCGGACGATCCCGTGCTTGGTGAGGAGAATGCGCCAGTCACGCTTGCGTATTGGTTCGACTATCAATGCCCATTCTGCAAGGCCCTCGACGTCGGCGGCGTTCCCCAGATTCCTATCGATCCGTCTCTGCCTACTCTCATCAAAGAGTACGTCGAGACAGGCAAGCTCAAGATCGTTTTCAAAGACTACGCCTTCCTCGGCGAAGACTCTCTCACGGCCGCGCTGTATAAGCACGCGATATGGGAACTCTACCCCGACAAATTCTACGAATGGCATGAAGCAATGTTTACGGCGCAGGACGAGGAGAACGGCGGGTTCGGTGATGAAGATTCCATCCTCGACCTCATTCGTACAATTCCTGGACTCGACGCAAATGCGCTCAAGGCCAAGGTCTCGGAGAAACGCGATGAGTATCTTGCTCTCATCGAGGAAGACCGCGCTGAGGGCGCTTCCTTCGGCGTCCAAGGAACGCCGGCCGTGATCACAGGCACGACCCTCATCCCAGGAGCCGACGATTTACGTACGTTCAAAGCCGCAATCGAAGCACAACTTTAATCGCTCGTAAGTCCAAGGCGGTAGAGATTGAACGAATCGTCTCCTTCGAACATATCGGAAGGGTTCGGGAGATACGTGCGAGGGCGGGATATCTCCGCTGTCGCATCCGTAATGAGCCGATGGAAAAGCGCGAAATCTTCCTTGCACTCCGCATACTCGATGACGTAGCGGCGTACTTGTGATGAGCCGTCGCTATTCTTTCTTTTTTTGCATTCGTAGAGAATGAAGCGGTGCACTGGTTTTTTATACAGCTCGCGGACAACGTAGTAGTTGAAAATCGCCTGGATCACAAAGAGGGGCTTCTCTTTGCGGAGCATGCTGAACGCATCGACGAACTTATGATCGACAATATCGATAGCTTGACGGTCGCGCTTCGAGCGGACGACGAGGTCGGACACTGCCTTCAAGGGGAGCGGCAAGCCTTCGACCTCTGCGGTCCCCTTCACTTCAACGCCCAGGACGTTGTGACGAGGCGGCCGCTCGAGATAGAAAGAAACTGCCTGCAGATACTCCCGCTCCATCAGCTGCCGCTTGAGTTTCTTCGCACGAGCCGAGCGGGCCTTGCCGAAATGTATCTCAAAATCGGATACGTTGCGAAGGTATTCCAGCCCAAGCTGTATGGCGCCGTCCTTGCCGATCCCCCCATAGAAATTCTGCAGCGCCACGTGAGCAGCGCGGCCGACAACAGACGATGGCGAAGCTGGAATATCATACACCCCCTCAACATAGCGCTTATACCACGCAAGGGGGTTGCGCAGGAACGTGACGAGCGAGGAATGACTCCAATGCTTGATGGGAAGTGGTGAATGTGCGTTCGACATACCAGCGAGTATACCCCGTTAGACAAAGCGAGCGAGCTCTGAACTTTTTACAAAAAAGAACGCCAGTGGTACAAAGCCCGCTAGCGTGCCGAATTCGGCGAAGTTGACAACCCTTAGAGAAGCTTAACGACCCATCCCGGATTCGCTCGAAGTTCGAGCATCGCCGGTCGGACCATTCCCTTAAACGTAAAACCCCCGAGCCTTTGGTCACGTTTGGTTGACAAAGGTATAGAAACCATACATAATGATGACCGGATCAAATACAGGTGGAGGACACAATGGCGAAAATGACACACCATAAGATCTGGGCAATCGTTGGAGCACTATTCGGCCTTGCTATCGGTACCCCCCTTCTCTACATTGTGCTTGACGGATTCGGTAGCGCGCATGGATGGTGGCAGGCAGGTCCAGCCGGGCAAGCGCTTGCGGACTACATGGACCAGATCCTCAACGGCATGCTCCGGTCCGTCGGAAAGTTGTTCGAACTGACCGGACTGTCGGAAGACAATGCGAAAACGGGCGCGGCAATCACACTGCTTATCTTGTCCCTCCTAATCTTGGCCTTGCTGATGCAGAGTTGGAGTGCCAAGATCAAACGGGACATCGCTCGTTTACGAGACTTTTTCTCCGAATAGCTGCTGCCACACGGTGCATACATCATGCGGCTCGATCTTTGCGTCGAGCCGCATTCTCTTTTATTTAGTAACTCCGGAGCTGCTTTGCTCTTTCATGAAATCTTATGCGCTCCAAGGCTTTTGCTTCGATTTGGCGGATGCGCTCGCGCGTGACACCGAACTCGCGACCCACTTCTTCGAGCGTGTAGCAAATGCCGTCGCCCGAGAGGCCGTTGCGCATTTCCAAGATCTTTCGCTCTTTAGGCGAGAGCTCGTCGAGGATTTCCATCATCTGCTCCGAGAGGATACGACGCGACGCATCTTGATCAGGTGCCGCGATCGCGTCGTCTGCAATGAAGCTCCCCAAGGTCGAGCGCTCGTCATCATCTTCGCCCACCGGCGATTCAAGCGAGACGGTATCCTGATTTATCTTCTGGATCGTATAAATTTTGTCTACCTCAATTCCCATCTCGGCAGCAATTTCTTCCGGCAGCGGGTCGCGTCCCAGATGTTGGCTCAATTCGCGGACTTTTTGCTTATACTTCGCGATGGTTTCAACCATGTGCACGGGTATACGGATCGTGCGCGACTGATCGGCAAGTGCGCGTGTGATCGCCTGCCTAATCCACCACGTCGCGTAGGTTGAGAATTTGTAGCCCTTCGTGTGGTCAAATTTGTCGACAGCCTTGAAGAGACCGAGGTTCCCCTCCTGAATGAGGTCGAGGAGCGTGAGATCGGGCGAGCGATTCACGTATTTCTTTGCGATGGAAACGACCAAGCGAAGGTTGGAGCGTGCGAGGATCGAGCGAGCCTCTTCATCACTCTCAAGGATGCGCTTCGCAAGTTCTTTCTCCTGCTCGCCGGTGAGGAGAGGATACTGGCCTATCTCGCGCAAATACATTTGCACCGAGTCGTAGCTCGAATCAGCGCGACGGTGCTGGAGTTTCTTGCTCGCGAGCACGGAATCCGCCGAAGTATCCTCAAGCATGCCGCCGCCCTCCAAGACGTCGATGCCCGCCGTGCCAAATCGCTCATACATCTCATCGAGAAGGACAACATTATTCTCGATGGTGGGAAATTCACGCAGAATTTCATCGTACGTGATGTAGCCGCGCTCCTTGCCAAGCCTGATCAGCGCTTCGACTTTCGCATTCACTTTTTGCGCAGCTTTGCCACTCAAAGTCTTCGCAGTGATCAGCTTACCCCGCTTTTCTTTGCGCGAGATTTTTCTCGTGCCTGCCTTCGGCTTCGCGCGCCTCAACGCCGCGGTGCGCTTGCCGGCCTTACCGCTTTTTAGAGTGCGTCGCGCCTTCGTTTTCTTTTTCATTGTTCTTTTGCCTTTTGTCATAGATTTATGCAGCGTGCAGAAATTCCTCCCCTTCCCCTTGAGGGAGACAACGCCTATGAATAAGCCTCCCGCATGTATTCACTGTGAAGACGCGAGGAGACTAAGTGGCTTACTCTACATCACTTCGTGGAGCCTCGCAATTCGCCTTGTCAACACGTTACACACAGACATATGCACAGCCGTCTCCTCCTCGTCGCCGCGGTTTTCAGCCTCTTTGAGGGCACGCGTCGCCTCCATAAGCTGCCGAGAAAGACGCTCTTTGAGAAGCACGTTCAGGAGAGCCCGCGTTTCCGCCTGAAGGGCAGTGCTTCGCCCGTACATCCACTCTGCCAAAAATCGTAATCTCTCTTGCTCCTGCTCTGGAAGCGTCCGCAAGCGCTCAAGCGTATCAGCCCCGAGTGCTTCTTCGAGTTCGCGCTCGTATGTGTCAAGGTCAAGTGAGGGTTTCGGGAGCACCTTTTGCCAGAGGAGTATCGAGTAAGCATTCCCGGCACGATCCACCGCTTCCCCCGCCGCAGAGCGACCGGCATCACGCGATTCGGTTCGTGGGATAATTTCAGGGGCATGCGGTATTTTTTCGAGTGCTTCGGCAACAGCCTGTATGGAAACGTCGAGGCGCCCTGCAATCTCACGCAGGTACTGTTCGCGCGCGATCGGACTTTGCACATCGGCCACGTAGGGCAACACAGCGCCCTCAACGTTGCGGCGAAACCAGTCGATTCCCCTTGAACGCTCTTGTAAAACGTCGAGAAGAAATGTAACGATATCTTTTGCTTCGCGAAGAGAGCGGCTCCACGCCTCTTTCCCTTCTTTCAAAATCAAATCCGCCGGATCCAATCCCCTTGGGAGCTGTGCGACTTTGACATTAAGTCCATTTTGGAGAGCCGCCCTGGCGGCCCGGCCGGCTGCCTTAATCCCCGCTTCATCCGGATCGAGTGCAATCACGAGGTTATCGGTGAGACGACGGATAATCAAGGCGTGCTCCCCTGTAAAGGCAGTTCCCGAAACCGCAACGGTATTTCCCCATCCTGCTTGATGTGAAGCCAAGAGATCCATCTGTCCTTCTACCAAGACGGCGCAATTGTGCTTCCTCATGGGGAGTTTTGCTTTGTCGAGTCCGTAGAGAATTCGCGATTTGTGAAAGAGCGGCGTCTCGGGACTGTTGAGATACTTAGGTGCTTCAGGCGACGCATCTTCTCCAAAAATGCGACCGGAGAATCCGACAACTCGCCCCGCGGAATCCGAGATCGGAAACATGATGCGATTGCGGAATTTGTCGTTCACGAGACCGTGTTCCGTCTTCTTGCCCACCCCCGCATCTAGAATTTCCTTTTCCGAGAATTTCTTTGCCTTCAGATGATCAAAGAGGTCGGTCCAGCCATTTCCCCCAAAGCCGAGCCGGAACACCTTGATGGTCGCGTTGTTCAGACCGCGCTCGTGCAGGTACTGCTCTACTTCATTATTCAGTCGGGACGCATAGAAAATCGTTGCAACCTCCATGAGCTCGAACAGGCGATCTCGCTCATCCTTTTCCCGCTTGTCGCTTCGACTGTAGACGAGAGGCACCCCTGCCTTTTCTGCAAGCACTTTGAGTGTCCCCTTGAAATCAAGTCCCTCGATCTGTTCGACGAACGAGAAGATGTCGCCACCCACGTTGCAGCCGAAGCAGTGGAAGGTGCCGCGCTCGGGCGAGACAAAAAACGACGGCGTCTTCTCCGCATGGAAGGGACACCGGGCGCGCAAGGAGGTACCGCTCCTCTCGAGCTTCACATACTGGCTTACGACATCAACGATAGACAACCTATCCTTGATCTGCTGCACCGTGTCGGACATGCAGCACATTATGCCCTTTTACTCCTACATATTAGTGGTTTCGTAAACCACTAATATATACTGGCGATATGGAACTCTACCACGTCCTAAATAGAGGTGTAGAAAAAAGACTAATTTTTCTAGACGAAGCAGATCGGGCTCGCTTTGTCCACGACCTTTGGGAATTCAACGATACAGAAGATGCGAAAAATGTATGGTACCGAGTCTCCCAAAATAAGGGTTTACGAAACCACTATATTGAAAAGGAAAGGATTGTAGATCTTCATGGGTGGTGTCTGATGGGGAATCACTATCACTTGCTTATATCAGAAAAGCATGACGGAGGGCTTACGAAATTCATTCGTCGGCTCAACGTCGGATACGCCAACTACTTTAACGAACGCTATAGGCGCCAGGGTACTCTTTTCCAGGGTCGCACGAGGAAAGTTCTAATCAGCACCGACGCGCACTTCTTGCACATACTGAACTACATCCATTGCAACCCGCTCGATTTCTTAAAAAACGCAGCAGATTGGAGAGAGCACAAGATTGGTAGCGCGGCTTATGCGCTGCGCTATCTCTCTAACTATAGATGGAGCAGCTACCTCGATTACTCGGGAGTCCGGAATTTCCCTTCGGTATTGACTACAGAGCTGTTTTCCGATGTTTTCAAGGACTACAAAAAGGAAATTTCTTCTTTTCTGCTTACAAACGAAACAAAAAGGCTGAACGGTTATCAACTCGAATATTAGTGGTTTACGAAACCATTAATATCTGTCGGAAAAAGAGAAGGGTAGGTTGCACGCCTACCCTTCTTCGAGAACGATGTGACCATCGAGGCCGACGAAGCGAAGTTCAATGCCCTCGTGACTAAACGGAACATCCTCATAAGGCTCATCCCACCAGGACTTTGGCCGCGCCGTATCGTCATGCTTAGGTTGCTTGCGATTAACTCCTTCCTGTTTGCGACGATATGCGCGCGCTTCGTACTCGAAGAGCGCCTTGCGTAATAACTCGGCTTTGTCGAATTCGAATGATAGGGAACGCTCATGGCCGAGATACTCCGCATGCTCGATGAGTGCCCGTAAAACTTCCTGCGTTTGTAGGCCGGCCCATTCTTTTTCGTAGCGGATTGCACCGCCTGATCGCTTCACGAATATAAGGCGTTGTTTCCACAGCCAAGGCCCCTCGACATCGAACTGATAGATATGCCCCGGATCGAGAACTTGAAATGCAGACGGGGCGGACTCTCCAAGCGCCATGCGCAACCACTCTTCGGCGTTCGCTGTCTCTCTACAGGGCAAGATGTCGTAGAGATATCGTGTCCTGTCGACAAGCGCGCCTATCAAATCGACGTTTCTGAGACCGGGATGGACATTTTCGCTGTACGGATCAGCAAGAAGAAGCGTCTGTACGCCGCCACCGAGCTGATCGAGCTCATAGACATGTCCGGGATCAATGATTCGCATCACTCACCTCCTCCGAGCCAACGCTCGGGTTGTGTGCTTCTCCAAGAGATTTCTAGCACGGCTCCACTTACTGCTCAACTCTCTCGCGCTCTCCTCCAGGTAGCTCAAGCAGCTCTTGCGAGGCGAGCTCGGCTTCCTTGTGCTCTACCGTCTACCGAAATCAATTGACTTTTGAAGCACATGCCGTAGCGTTTGCGGATGGAACAACAGATGCCCGCATGCATTGGCATAATGCTCGATGGAAATAGACGGTGGGCAAAAAAGAATGGCCTGCCGAAACTCGAAGGACACCGACGGGGTTATGAACGAGCCCTCGAATGTGCACGCTGGGTGCGCGACCGAGGCATCAAACACCTTGCGTACTTTGTCTTCTCAACGGAGAACTGGAACCGCGAGGCTGACGAGGTTGCGTATCTCATGAAGCTTGTAGAGCACATGGTCAGTAAGAATGGTGCGCTTCCGCGTCTTTCAGAAGAAGGTATCCGTCTCCGCTTTATCGGGAAGCGTGAGATGCTTGCCGAATCCACGCAAGATGCGATGCTCACGGCAGAGAAGCAAAGTGCCCAAAATACACAGATGACGCTGTGGGTGGGTATCTCCTATGGCGGTCGAGCGGAGATACTTGAAGCGGCAAAACGTATCGCGAAAACGGGCGAAGAGGTAACCGAAGAGTCTTTCCGAAAACATTTCTGGAGTGCGGAGATGCCGGATCCGGATATCATCATACGGACAGGAAACGTACAGCGGCTGTCGAACTTCCTGCTCTGGCAAGCGGCGTACAGCGAACTTTTTTTCATCGATACGCTCTGGCCGGATTTCTCTGAAGAAATGCTGGACCGGATACTTGCTGAATACAACAAGCGCGAGCGGCGCATGGGCAGGTGAAAAGAGGAGGGGCGGCACGGAGGAAAGAAAGATGATACAATCGCGGTTCGTTCTTTCGTTTTTTGAGGAGGGTCGCACATGAAGCGAAACCGTCGCGCCCTCCGCAGAGGAGTGGCGCTAATCGTCGTCAATCCTAACGGTGAGGTTTTGGTTCTGAAGGAACTTGAAGCAAAGCCTGACCTTGAAAAATACGTGGGGATTTACTCGATTCCCATGGAGACCGTTGAGAAAGGTGAGAGCGAGCAGGAAGCGCTCGCCCGTCTCATCACCGAAGAGCTGGGCGGTCTGTCGGTGGAAATCGAGTCTAAGAAGCGCGGCTTTTACTGGATCGCGCAAGACGCCCGAGCTTCACTCTACGTTGGGCAGACTGATACAAGAGATCTACGCTGCCCCAGCAAGTCGGGCGAGGTCGACGGACAGCGGTGGGAATCCCCGCGAGAGGCTCTCAAGCTCTGGATCCGGCGGGGAGTGCGAGAAATGCTCCACGATTACCTCGCCGGGCGGCGAGGAGTGACATGCAGTCACTGCCGTTCCGTGGCTCCCAAGAGTTAGCGCGCGTGTCGGACAATCGGCTCGCGCGCGCTTTTTTTAAAGCACGACTGTCGAACCGGGAGATTTGCCTTGCAAGGCATCCGCGAGCAAACCCGGTTTCTTCGCGTTAAAAATCACTACTTCACAACCTCGGAGCGGGAGGAGCGCGCGAAGTTTACCTCTCATTGCGCCGGTAACGTCACGGGTATGACTCGCGGCACGCAATGTCATGCCACGCAGTGCGCTGCGGCGTATCCGCGGAAGCGGACGCTCGCCGCGGCGCGGAGGAAAATGCTCGTACACGCCGTCAACATCCGTGGCAAAGAGAATTCTCTTCGCCCGAAAATGCGCCGCGAGCGCCGCGGCGAGCGCATCGGCCGAAGCGATCGCGCTCCGGCGACCACCCAAAACGACGTCTCCACCAAGAAGCGGCACACCGCCGTGCGCAAGAATGGTTTCAACAAGGGCGTGGCCCCCAAAAACCACCTTTCCTTTTACTTGCCGCACAAGCGAACTTGTTTGCAGAGGGACGACGGGGATTCCTGCAGTGAGAAGAATATCACTTAGGCGGTTCCCAAGCTCGCGCATGGAAAGAGCGGCATGTCCCACACCGATCAGGATATCTGGCTCGAGTACTGAATTCCAAAGGCGATACCGATGCGCAAGCGGATGCCCGAAAGAGCCAGCACCATGCAGAAGAATCAGTCGCGCGTGTTTCCGCGTGGAAGCGGATGCGTGCCAGTGAGAGAGTTCTTCGACCAAACGCGTCACGAGGCGGGTTCGCAGCATTGGCTTGCCGCTCTTCTTCGCGGTAATCACGCTTCCGCCAAGCTTCACGATGATAAGCTCCGACATTTCATCAACGTCCGCTACGCTCAACTTTCTCACCCTCCTGCGGCATCTCGACTGGCTCTTGCGCGGCAAGCTCCGCCTCCATCTGCTGAATCGTGTCGTGCTTTTTACTCCCCGGAAAACCCGTCCCGGCAGGGATCAAGCGGCCGATGATGACGTTTTCCTTGAGCCCCACAAGCCTATCCACGGCTCCGGAGACGGCAGCTTCTGCAAGTTTGCGCGGGGTGTTCTGGAAGGAAATCGCGGAGAGGAACGAGGCACGCGTGAGCGAAACTTCCGTGATACCGAGGAGAAGTGATTTGCCGCGCGCAGGTTCACGGTCCTCTTCCTTCGCCTCTTTGTTGAGGCGTTCGAATTCAAAATCAGCGATGATGTCACCCGCGGAAATGCCGCTTTCGCCTGCATGGGTGACAGACACGCGGGAGAACATCTGCTTTACAATGACCTCCAAGTGCTTCCGCGCCGTCGAAACACCCTGCAGTTCGTAAATACGAGTGATTTCGTTGATGACGTACTCCTGCGAGCGCTCACGACCCGCAAGGGCAAAGAGCTCTTCGAGGTCGGCGGAACCGTCCGTGAGAAAGTCTCCCTTCACGACACTCTGCCTCTCCTTGACGAGGATCTGACGAAGCGGGTGCACGCGGTACTCGGTTTCTCGCTTCAACGCTCTTCCCGATTTGCCGGCTTTCGGGGAGCCTCCTTCCGGAATGATGGTGATGACCGTCTCCTGTCCATCTTTCACGATCTCGCTAACAAGCCCCGAGACGCGCGCAATAACAGCCGGAAGTTTCGGGATACGGCACTCGAAGACCTCCTCGACACGAGGCAGGCCCATCGTAATGTCGCCGCCTGCGGTCACCACCCCTCCCGTGTGGAAGGTGCGCATCGTGAGCTGCGTGCCGGGTTCCCCGATTGCCTGCGCCGCGACGACGCCGATCGCCTCTCCGAGATCGACGAGTTCTCCGGTCGTAAGATCCGTACCGTAGCACATTTGGCATACGCCTCGCGCGACCCTGCACGTCATTGGCGAGCGCACGAGCAGCTCCTGTACGTTGCTCTCTTCGAGCGCCTTTGCGTCGTCGCGATGGAGAAGCGTCCCGCGCTTATACAAACCTGATTCTTCCGCGAGCACTCTGCCCGTGATGCGGTCAGAAAACGATCCGCCAATGTCTTCCTTGCGAGGCCGGCGGATCACCACACCTTCCTTTGTGCCACAATCATCCTCTAAAACGACCACGTCGTGCGCGACATCAAACAGACGCCGCGTGAGGTAGCCCGCGCGCGCGGTGTTGAGGGCCGTATCCGCGAGACCCTTTCTTGCACCGTGAGTGGAGATGAAATACTCGATTGGCGTGAGCCCCTCCTTGTACGAGGAAATGATGGGAAACTCGACGACCTCGCCGCGGGGGTTGGTGATGAGCCCCTTCATGCCCGCCATCTGATGGAGCTGCACGACGCTTCCGCGTGCGCCCGAGGTGATCATGTCATGCACCGAGCCGTTTTTGTCGAGGCTCTCGAGCACGTGCTTTCGCAGATCGGCAGATACCTTGCTCCAGATCTCAAGCGTCATGCGGCGGCGTTCCTCGTCAGTCAAGAGCCCTTCTCTAAAGTTATCCTGCTCCTTGGCGGCCTTCTCACGGCCCTCACGCACGAGCGCTTCTTTCACCTTCGGCACCACAACGTCCGGCAGCGACCACGTGATACCCGCATAGGTCGCATAGCGAAAGCCGAACGCCTTGATCTTGTCGAGGATCACAGGAATGCCGTCGAGCTTGTAGTGCGTCACAAGATCCTGCACCAAGCGCTGCATGCGCTTGTTGGTTATCTCTTCGTTCACGAAAGGAAAATCGCTCGGCAATACGGAGTTGAAAAGGAGCCGGCCAACCGTCGTTTCAAATACCATGCCGCCGAAATGCTCGTACTTCTTGCTCTCTCCAGGGAGTAGCTTGATCTTCGCCCGTAGGTCAATGGCGCCAAAATCGAAAGCCGTGATCGCCGCGTTCGTCGAGGGGAAACTCTTGCCCTCTCCCTTTGCGCCGGGAAGGACCTTGGTCATCCAGAAGCAGCCGAGAACGATATCCAAGAGCTTCGAGGCGACCACGACGTCGCCGCTTCCCGGCTTCAAGATGTTCTTATTGGCCGACATGATCTTTGCCGCCTCGAGCTGCGACGCCTCCGAAAGCGGCACGTGCACAGCCATCGCGTCGCCGTCGAAGTCGGCGTTGTATGCGGGGCACACCAAGGGGTGCACCTGAATAGCGTTTCCTTCGATGAGCACGGGGCGGAACGCTTGGATCGACTGACGGTGCAAGGTCGGGGCACGATTGAGGAGCACGTGCTTATTATGAATCGCTTCTTCGAGTATTGGCCAGACTTCCGGCGCTTCGTCTTCGATGAGACGGCCGGCGCCGCGAATGTTGTACGCGAGTTCGCGGCTAAGCAGCCCCTGTATCACGAACGGTCGGAAAAGCTCGAGCACCATGTGTTTGGGGAGCCCGCACTCATCGAGTGCGAGGTCGGGGCCGACGACAATGACCGAGCGACCCGAGTAGTCGACGCGCTTCCCCAGGAGATTCTGCCGCAGGTAGCCGTGCTTCCCCTTGAGATAATCGGCAAGCGATTTGAGCGCGCGGCGGCGGCCACCAAGAATGCCGAGCACGCCTGCGCCACGGCGCATGGAGTTGTCCAAAAGCGCGTCCACTGCCTCCTGCAAGATACGCTTCTCATTGCGCAAAATCACATCGGGCGCGTGGATCGCGAGCAAGCGTTTCAGACGGTTGTTGCGGTTGATGACGCGACGGTAGAGATCATTCAAATCGGAGGAAGCGTGGCGGCCGCCCTCCAAGGCAACCATGGGACGGAGCGCGGGTGGAACGACCGGCAGACGCGTGATGAACATCCACTCGGGCCGCACATTCGCGCGCTTCAAGGCCTCGGCAAGCGCAAGGCGCTTGCGCGCTTTGTCGCGCTCGGCGGCGGGCGCTTTTTCGAATCCTTCTTTAAGCTTCTTCGCAAACTCATCAAGGTCGATTTTTGTGAGGATATTGTAGAGCGCCTCGGCGCCAATCGCAGCGCGGAACATTGCGCCGTACTTCACCGCAAAGAGATGGTATGCAGCCTCATCTAAGACCGCACCGATTCGCAAGGACTCGATCTCTTTCTTCGCCTTTTGCGCTTTCTCCTTGAGCGTTGTCTTCGTTTCCGCCCCTTCGGCTGCTTTCAGCTTCGACTGCAATTCCTGCTCAAGATCTTTGAGGAGACGGGTACGCTCGTCCTCGTCCACATGGGTGACGATGTAGCCCGCAAAATAGACGACCTTTTCCACTTCCACCGCCGAAAGCCCGAGCATGAGCGCGATGCGCGATGGGATACCTCGCAAGAACCAAATATGCGCGACCGGCGTTGCAAGATCGATATGCCCCATCCGCTCGCGGCGGACGATCGAGCGCGTTATCTCTACGCCGCACTTTTCGCAGACGATGCCGCGGAAGCGTATGCCGCGGTACTTGCCGCAGTAGCACTCGTAGTCCTTCTCGGGGCCGAAGACCCGTTCGTCAAAGAGACCGTTCTTCTCCGGACGCTGCGTGCGATAGTTGATGGTCTCGGGCTTCGTGATCTCTCCGTGCGACCAGTCGAGAACACGCTCGGGAGAGGCAAGTCGCATCGCGACTGCCTCAAAACTTTGCGGTATGACATCCTTCTTTTTCATACTCGTCTTCCTTCAAATCGCTCCCCGCCGATAAATTCGACATCAATGCCAAGACCGCGAAGGTGCCGCACGAGCACGTTGAATGTCGCCGGCGTGTGCGTTTCAGTGATGCGTTTGCCCGAGACGATCGCATCGAACGCCGCCGAGCGGCCGAGAATGTCGTCGGATTTGTACGTGAGGATCTCACGAAGGGAATGCGCCGCGCCGTAGCCAAGAAACGCCCACACCTCCATTTCCCCGACGCGCTGACCACCGTTTTGCGCCTTGCCGCCCAAGGGTTGCTGCGTCGTAAGCGAGTAGGGACCGATCGAGCGCATGTGGATCTTGTCCTCGACCATGTGGTGCAGCTTCAGCATGTACATGGTGCCGACCGCAACCGGCTGGGCGAAGGGCTCGCCGGTGCGACCATCGAAGAGAACTCGCTTGCCGCTTTCGTGAAATCCTGCCTGCTTCAATTCTGCCCTGATCTCCGCTTCGGTAGCCCCGGCAAATGAAGGTACGACTGCCTGGTAGCCCAAGGTTTCGGCCGCAAGCCCGAGGTGGAGCTCGAGGATCTGCCCGAGATTCATACGGGATGGCACGCCTAGCGGGGTGAGGATAATGTCCACGGGATTTCCCTCCTCGTCGAAGGGCATGTCCTCCTCGGGCAGCACGCGCGAAATCACGCCTTTGTTGCCGTGGCGTCCGGCGAGTTTGTCGCCGACCGCGATCGTTCGAAGCTGCGCGACTTCAACATGCACGCGCTTAATGACACCGCTTTCGAGTTGGTCGCCGCTTTCGCGCGAGAATATTTTGATGCCCACCACGCGACCGCGCTTCCCGCCTTCCATGCGCAGAGAAGTGTCCTTCACGTCTTTGGCTTTCTCCCCGAAGATCGCGTGCAAGAGCCGCTCCTCGGGCGTGAGCTGCGTTTCTCCCTTCGGCGTCACCTTTCCCACCAAAATATCGCCCGGGCGCACCTCGGCGCCGATGCGGATGATACCGTCCTCGTCAAGGTTGCGTAGCTTGAATTCCGAGACGTTCGGGATGTCATGCGTCGTCACCTCAGGCCCGAGCTTGGTGTCTCGGACGATGCAGACGAACTCCTCCATGTGGATGGAGGAGAAGCGCGCCTCCTTCGCGAGACGCTCGGAAATAACGATTGCATCCTCGAAATTTGCACCGAACCACGGTAAAAAGGCGACGCGAACGTTCTGCCCTATCGCAAGCTGACCCCCGACAGAAGTAGAGGTGTCGGCAAGAACAGTTCCCTTCTTCACATTGTCTTCGACGGAAACGAGTGGCCGCTGATGGAACGTCGTGAAGCCATTCGTACGCTGGAAATTGACGAGCGGGTATTCCTTCGTCTTCCCCTCCGCGTTCTTCACCTTGATGAGCGACGCATCCACGTAGGTCACTTCGCCCGCCTCTTCCACGATCACAAGACGCCCCGAGTCCCGCGCAGCGGAGGCCTCGACGCCGGTTGTGACCAAAGGAGCTTCCGGCACGACAAGCGGCACTGCCTGCTTCTGCATGTTGGAACCCATCAGAGCGCGGTTTGCGTCATCGTTCTCGACGAACGGGATCAAGGACGTAGCGACCGAGAAGAGCTGGTTCGTCGCGACCTCGATCAGATCGACTTCCTCACGCTTGACGATCATCGGTACGCCACCTTTGCGCACATCGACGAGCTTCTCCTTGATGTGGCCCTCATCATCACGCGGCGTTGCAGCGTGTGCGATCGCATGACTTTCCTCCTCAAGGGCGTTTATGTAGACGACCTCCTTCGTCACGCGGCCCTTCTCAACCTTCGCGTAGGGTGTCTCGATAATGCCGAATTGGTTCGGGCGCGCATAGAGCGACATGTGCAACACAAGGCCGATGTTCTTGCCTTCGGGCGTGTGAATGGGACACACGCGGCCGTAGTGCGAGGAATGCACGTCGCGCACCTCTAAGCCTGCTCGCTCGCTCGTCAAGCCACCGCGACCGAGCGTCGAGAGCGTTCGCAGGTGCTCGATCTCGTCGAGCGTGTTGTACTGCTGCATAAGCTGCGAGAGCTGATCGGTCGTGAAAAATTCGCGGACCGCCGCCTGGAAGGGCCGAGGATTGATGAAGTGCACCGGGAGCGTGGTCGTGGGATCTACCATCGCCATCCGATCTTGAATGTTGCGCTTCATGCGTGAGAGCCCGACGCGCATACGCTGCTCCAAAAGCTCGCCAACGAAACGAACGCGGCGGAAGCCGAGGTGATCGATGTCGTCCGGCAGCGCTGCAGGATTGTCGTTGCTCTCGGCAATGTGCGTCACGATGCGTGCGATGTCCTCGGAGTTGAGGGTCGCGCGCTCCAAATCTTTGTGCGAGGTCGGGAGACCAAAGCGACGGTTGAAGTGGAAGCGGCCGACTTTGGAGAGATCGTAGCGTTCGGCGGAGAGGATCGCCTGCACGTGCTCCCGAGCGCTCTCAGGAGTCGCGATATCGCCGTCTCGCAGACGCCGGTAGATCTCGACGTATGCCTCCTCGGGCGTGTGCGCCTGGTCGTGCCCAAGTGTCGCTGCAATAGCCTCAGAGGCTGCGCGAGACTTTTCGAACCTCGCGCGCATCTCTTTTTCGGTCGCAAGTCCGAGCACCCGCAAGAGCGCGGTAACGGGAAAACGCCGCTTGCGATCGATCTTCACATAGATCCCGCCATCGGGATCCGACTCGAGTTCGATCCACACGCCGCGCGAGGGAATTATTTTTGCCGCAAAGTAGTTCTTCCCTTTGTACGGGACGGTTTCAAAAAACACACCGTAGCTTCGCGCGAGCTGCGGCACGACGATACGCTCAACACCGTTGATAACGAATGAGCCATGAGCCGTCATCCATGGAAAGTCTGCGAGGAAGATTTCCTGCTCCTTCTCGGTGCCCGTCGTCTTGTTTTTGAGTCGCACCACGATCGAAAGCGGCGCCTCGTACGTGCGCATCGTTTTCTTCGCGTGATGTTCGTTCCAGCGCAGCTCGCCAAAAGCAAATTCCACAAGCTTAAGCTCGAATTTCTTGCCCGAGTGGTCACCGATCGGGAAAAACTCACCGAAGACGCGCTCCGCACCCCCCTCGATGAACTCGCGGAAGGAGGCGAGCTGTGAATCGACGAGCGACGGCAGCTTCACGAGAGGCTCCCGGAACGCGGAGAAGTATTTCTGCGGCCGCTGCTTGGTTTTTCTCATTGTGCAACAAGCTACCCGTACAGCGCGCTTTCGCGCTGCAGGTATGAACGATATTAAATTTTTATGAAAAACGTTTGCCGAAGCGCGCCCGCAACTCACTCGAAGCTAACGTGCAAATGTCCGAGGAGTATAAACAAAGGCACCTTTTCCGTCAACCCCATTGAGATGGCGGCTCACGCCTATCTCACGGGGTCAAGAGTCCCGGCGCCTCTTCCACTCGTCGATCTTTGCATGGTGGCCCGAGCGCAAAACCGCCGGAACTTTATATTTCTTGCCCTTCCAGACAAGCATTTCCGGCCTCGTATAGACCTCGGGGCTCGAAACACGGCTTGCCTCGAGAGATTCGGCTTTTCCCAAGACACCTGGTACAAATCGAGCAACAGCGTCGATCAGGGTCGCTGCGGGAAGCTCGCCACCGGTGAGTACATAGGGACCCATGGAGACTTTTTTGGCTTTCAGTATTTTCTGCACGCGCGCGTCTACTCCTTCGTAGTGCCCTGCGATAAGCACAATGTTCCTTTCTCGTGATAATTTCTTTGCGAGTGCCTCGCTAAACTGTTCACCGTCGGTTGAGAAAAAAATGAATTTTGCCTTTTGCCTTTTGCCTTTTGCCTTCTTGAGAGCGGCTTCCGCCGCTCTCAAGATAGCATCCGGCTCCAAGACCATCCCGGGCCCGCCGCCGTACGGCCGTCTGTCCACGCGGCCATATGTATCTCGCGTGAAATCTTTTGGATCGTAGAAAGAAATTTTTATCTTTCTCGCATCTCTAGCGCGGCCGATGATCGAGCTTTTGAGATATGGCTCGATAGATCCGGGAAAGAGCGTAACAATGTGAAAACGAAGCGGAGCGGAGCCCCTTACCAAGCGGCCCTTTGCCCGTGACTTGCCACGACCAGATAAGTTCGAACGCTTGGTGCGGGGGTGGAGCATTACTCGCTCTTGAGAGAATCAATGACGTCATCCACTGATCGATCTGGCGCAAACATGCGTTCACTGCCCTCAGGCTCTTCGATCTTGAGGTTTACGCGCGCATCGTTTTTCATGCCGACGACCCGGAGGATCGTACGAATCGCCTTCGCGGTCTGCCCCGAGCGGCCGATGACCTTGCCCATGTCGTCCTTGTGCACGCTAAGCGTGAGCAAGACGCCCATCTCATCCACAGTGCGGTTAATTTTCACGTCGTCCGGATTGTCGACCAATGCCTTCACAACGTACTCCAGAAATTGCTGATCTCTTTCCATGCAACTAGTGCAGTTAGTGGTTAGTAGTCTGTAGTAATATGACCGTCGGACAGTATACCCTGCCTGGCGGCAGGCAGGCAAATTACTCGTTTTTTGCCTCGCCAGAGCCTTGAGGGGGTTCTGCAGGTGCAGCTTCCTCTACGTTCGCTTCAGCCGCAGCTTTCACTTCTGCGTCGTGTGCAGCCTTCGTTTCTGCCTTCGCTTCCTGCTCAGCAGCCTTCTTTGCTTCTTCCGCCTTTGCCTCCGCCGCTGCCTCGGCGGGAGCTTTGTATGCCGGAAGAACGTTTATCTTTTTAGCATCCAAAATACCCAAGCTAACGAGAGCATTGTGAACGGTCGCAGAAGGCTTCGCGCCGACGGACATCCAATACTTGACTCGCTCAGCGTTCATAGTGCGCTCCTTGGTTTTCGGGTTGTAGGTGCCAAGCTTTTCGATGAAGTTACCGGTCTTTGGGCTTTCGGTGTGCTCCGTCACGATAATGCGAAACGTCGGCATGTTCGTTCTGCCGGTTCGCTGCATCCTGATTTTCAACATAACCGCGACACTGTACCAGCAAGCATCACTGCGGTCAATTGCGCTTTCAAACCTGTTTGATTGAATGGAAATAGGAAGGGAAGGAGGTGAGTAGAGTGAACCCGGTACCGAAGAATAAAGCGTACAAGGTGATAGTCACAGGCAGCTTCGACTACGAAACGTACCTGCGAATATCCGGATTGCTCAGGGAGTTTGGAAGTGTGCAAAGCGCATTTTTCGACGCCAAGAGCAAGAAGCTAGACGCTGCGGCAACATTCATGGTCTCGACCATGCATGACGCCGATGACATGCGGGTTCTGCTCGAGCAGAACCCAGGAGTCCACCGTGTCCTCGTGGAGGCAAACCATGCCTGAAATTTTGCCACAGAAGGCCAGTACCTCGTTTCTTCCCCAGAAACACCTGGCCTTCTTCACTACATACTCGAGCTATTTTACAACTTTTTCAGCTTCCTCAAGTTTTACAGACAACAACTTCGACACTCCATCCTGCCCCATCGTGACGCCATAGAGCTCGCCTGCAACTGTCATAGTGGCGCGGTTGTGGGTAATGACGATAAGCTGAGATTTTGCCGCGAGTTCGCGAATCATGTCGGCGTAGCGTTTACTGTTCGCTTCATCGAGCGCTGCGTCGGTTTCATCGAGAACAAGGAACGGCGGGGGATTCACCTGCGTCATGGAAAAGATAAGGGCGATCGAGGTAAGCGCCCGTTCGCCGCCAGAGAGCACTTCGAGTCCCTTTATCTTTTTTCTCGGTAGAGAGACAGATATGGTGAGTCCAGCATACAATTCTTCTTCTTCCTGGAATTCTTCCTCCTCCCCCACCTCTTCGAGTTCTTTTCGAAATACTCGTCTCGGCTCTTCGATGCGCAAGCGAGCTTCCCCACCGCCGAAAAGTTTGACGAAGAACCCTTTGAGCGCCTCATTGATGCCCTCGAGTCCCTCGCGGAAGCGCACATCGATTGTCTTTTCGAGCTCTGCAATGATGTCTTTCAGCGATGCGGCAGACTTCTCTAAATCAACGAGCTCGTGCGCAAGAAATTCGTCGCGCTCCTTCATCTGTTTGAACTCTCTTACTATCTGCTCGCCGCTTCCTACTCCCGACTCTTCTATCTTGATCTTTAAACGCTCTATCTCTCGCCGTCGCTTCTCCTGCGCACCACGGTCTTCGGAAAGAGCACCAGCAGGGATGCTACCACTCTCCCACGCTCGGACAGAGGCGCCGACGAGTACCACTCCCTCGCGCACTTCGTCATCGAAACGCTGACGAGAGACCGCAACATTTGCCCGCGCGGTCTGCACACCCGAGAGCTTCCCCTGCACCTCGCGCACCGAAACCTCGAGCTCCACGAGGTCGCGCTCGGCCGCGAAGCTCTCCTCACGCGTCTTTGCGATATTCCTTCGCAAATTCTCAAGCTCCTCTGCAAGCGCGCCTTCCTCCTTCTGCACGCGCTCAAGGGATCGGGAAAGCGTTTCCACCTGCTCCTGCACCTCTTGGTTCGTGACCGGCGCTCCTCCTGAAAGCCCCTCGATGAACGACTTGATCCGCCTATTTGCGTCTTTAATGAGATTCATCAGATTAGGCAGGTCATCCATCCTCTCACCATCGGACAGCAGCGCCATGAGGTCTCTTGCAAATTGGCGGACGTGCGGCACTGGCACGATTGCCTCCACCGTCACCACATTCGCTTCAAGCGCGCCTTCCGCCCTCCCGAGCTCGCGAGCAAGCCGTTCGCTCTCGCGGTGCGCCTCCGAAAGTTTGCTCTCCCTCTCTGCAAGTTTTTTCTGCAGTTCTGCGAGCGTACCGTCTCCTGCACCCTTGCTTGCAGAACGCGCGCGCGAAACGGATTCCGAGAGCTTCCTAAGCTCGGAAGCAAGAGTCTGCTCGATCTCCCGCAGGTGGACGTCCTCCTGTGTAATCCACGCATTCTCCCTAGCGAGGTAGTCGTTCAGCTTCTCTGCGAGCATCTCCTTCATTTCCCGCACCCTTTCGATTTTCTCCACCTGCTGCCGCAAAAAATTGAGATGCGGCGCAAGCTCTCTGCGGAGCGATTTAGTTTTATCGATATTGACGGCTGTTTCCTCGAGCTTCCGCTCACTCTCAACCTTCTTGTGCTGGTAGAGCTTCAAGCCGAGCGCATCCTCCACCATCTCACGGCGCTCTCTCGGAGAGGCGTTCAAAATCCGATCGGCCTCGCCTTGCGAAATGATCTGGTAGCCGCTTCCACCGATGTTTGCACCGGCAAGAAGCCGAATCACATCCTTCAGGCGTACTTGCGTGCCGTTCAGAACGTACTCGTTTTGCCCATCGCGGTGCACGACACGCTCGATCGCGACTTCGACAAAGTCGATGTCTAAAAGCCGCTTCATGTTGTCGAAGACGACCTTTACCGACGCGCGATTCATGCGTGAAAGAGAAGGTGAGCCACCCCATATTAGATCTTCGCCCCTCTTGCTACGCAAACTCTTCATCGACTGCTCTCCAAGCACAAAACGAAATGCCTCCGCAACGTTCGATTTCCCCGAACCATTGGGACCTACGACGGCGACGATCGGCGAGCCAAATACAAGCTCTGTCTTTTTGCCGAAGGATTTAAATCCTGAAAGTTCTATCGATTTCAGATACATTGGCTTTAATTGTATCAAAAAGTTCGAGTCTCAGGCTTCAAGCCTGAGACTCGGTTTTCTGTCTCCGCGCAAGAGACGAAGTGGGCTCAGCCGCCGAGGGCGGCTGCGACAATGCCCGAGGCGCGTTCAGCACAGGCGCCAAGAACAACGATCAAACCGGCCGCAACGATCACGACTGCGATCACATAGCCGGGCGTGTGCTCGACCTTGAGGGCCTCGGAGAACTTCTTCAAGGCCTCGTAGTCTTTGACTGGACTGATGTCCGCATAATCACGGCGCTTCTTCATCGCCCTCCTCCTTAGCAAAAACGGGACTACCCGCTAGCCCCACTTGTAGATTGCCACTACCAACCCTTAGCTGCAAGAGCTCTCTGTGCAGCACTCTGTTCAGCTTCCTGCTTGCTTCTCCCCTCGCCTGTGGCGACACGCTCGGCTCCGATGTATGCACCGACCACGAAACGTTTGTCGTGGTCGGGGCCGGACTGATCCAAGAGTTCATACTTCGGGGTGATGCCCAAAAGGTCCTGCGAGGCCTCCTGCAAACGGCTCTTCGCATCCTGCCAGAGACGCTTTGCGACGACCTCGTCGGCCTTGTGGAATACCTGGTCTGCGATAAATCGCTGTGCGGTCGGATACCCGCCGTCAAGGTAGAGTGCGCCTATCAATGCCTCAAACGCATTTGCGAGGATTATCTGTCGCGCGCGACCCGTGTCGCGCGCCTCGCCACGGGAGAGAAGGAGGTACTCGTTCATGCCGAGCTTCGTCGCAGCATCAGAAATGCTCTGCGTATTCACAAGCGCGGCGCGATACGCCGTGAGGTCGCCCTCCGGCTTATCCGGATACTTTGCGTATAGAAATTCAGTCACCGCGAGTTCAAGAACAGCGTCACCCAAGAATTCCAGCCGCTCATTGTGATCGCGCCCGAGCTCGCGGTTCTCGTTGAGATACGAGCGGTGCGTGAACGCCTGCTCCAGTAAGCGTTGGTTTCTGAAATGATGCCCGATTTTCTTTTCAAATTGAGTGAAATCCATATTCGATAAGCCATTAGCCACTAGGGTTTAGGGATGAAAAAAACATGATGCATTGTACAAGTGGCTATACCCTATTGGCTAATTACCTTTCTTGGCGAGGGCATTTATCGCAGGAATGATGATCTTCAAGGTGTCGTCATAAAAGTTCAAATCTCCGACCGTGGAGAGCGGAAACCACTGCGCATCATCCAAACCGCCAGATGGACCGAGCTTCAGCTCCGTAAACGGCGACTCCGCTAGAAAGTACGTAACACGTTTCCGCTTCTTGCCACCTTCGACCTTCGAATCGTTCGCAACATACTCGTTGACGCCGAGCTCCTCCTTGATCGTGATATCGAGTCCCATTTCCTCTTTTATTTCACGCACGGCACCCGCACGGATGTCTTCACCCTCCTCTATCTTGCCCTTAGAAATCGTCCAATGGCCGAAAATGTCGTGCACGAATGCGAGATACGTCTCACCCTTGTTCTTCGCGTATACGACGGCTCCCGCGAGGTGTTCGGTCGGCATCTTTGCGGGTTTGTCTCCCTCTTTCTTGCGCGTGCCGCCCTCGTTCTTCCCCGGCTCGCCGAGCTCTATGTAGACAGCGCCCAATACGCCGTTCACAAAGCGTCCCGAGGAAGCGGAGCCGAACGTCTTTGCGAGCTCGATAGCCTCATTGATTGCTACTTTTGCGGGCACCTGCGTGCGGTCGGCAAAAAGAAGTTCCGCAAGGCCGAGGCGAAGGACATTGCGGTCGATCGCTGCAATCTTCTCAAGCGGCCACTCAGGTGCAGCGCGCACGATCACCTCGTCGATTTCTTTTTGCTTTGCAACCGCCGTCTGCAGGAGCTGTTCCATGAACGGCATATCGCTCTCGCGCGCGCCGAATTCTTTCGCATACTCGACAAGACGCGAGCGCGCCTCGTCACCCTCGATTTTGCCGCCCGATTGATCGCGCTCGAAAAGCACTTGGAGCACTACACAGCGAGCTAGGTGTCGGTTGGCCATATCAGCTCGAAAGATCAGACGAACGAAAGAGCCAGTGATTTCAAGTCCAAAAGATTATGACTGGGCGGTTTCCTTTTCCTTATCCTCAGTAATCTGTCCGGATTCGCGGAGTGCTTTTTCACGACGCGTATCACGTCGGGCCTGCCGTTTCGCGCGCGCGACAATGTCGATGACGATGCGACCGTTGTATTTTCCACAGGATGGGCACGCGCGATGCGGAAGGCGCGCTGCGCCGCACTCGCATTTCACTGTATGGACACCCTCAAGCGCATGATGGCTCCGTCGCTTCGCGGTTTCCGACCTGTTCCGGCGCATTCGCACTACCATAGTCTCGCGATTATACAGAAATTTCAGCGAACAGCAAACTTCTGACTGTACGTCATTCGGTGGATTTCGCAGAGACCAAATCGTCGGATAGCCTCGCGATGGCTTCTCGTTCCATATCCTTTATGCTGTTCGAAGCCATAGCTCGGGAATTTTTTTGCAAACCTCGTCATGAGCCTATCGCGGGTAACTTTGGCTGCTATTGCCGCAAGCGATATGATTGGAAGCACATCGTCTCCCCCAACGATCGTTTGTTGATTTTTGAACTCATCCGGTGCCGAGAGGAGGCCGTCGAGAAAGACGTTCGAACGAGAAGGATCGGCACGAAGCATCTGAAGCGCGCGCTCGATAGCGAATTGCACCGCCATAGTGATCCCCTTCTCGTCTATCATCGAGTGCGGCGCGAACGCGACAGAGAATTTCAAGATTCCTTCGCGCTGCATTTGTTGCATCAGTCGAAAATATCGCTCGCGCGCGGGCTTTGACATGAGCTTCGAGTCGCGCACCCCTCCAACGAGCGACCAATCAAACCCGCTCTTCACCATCGCCGCACCGACGGCGACTGGTCCCGCCAGGGGCGCTCGTCCTGCTTCGTCAATGCCGATGAGATACCGCATCACGTCACATCATAGCAGAAGGGACCGAACGACGTCGGTCCCTCTGTAAGTCTCGCGAAGTGAGCCGTCATACCGGGAGATCAAACTCAATCTCCTCGACGTACCCCTCTTCCGAGATGACAGCAACGTAGAACTGGCTCACGCTCAGCGTCACGCCGCCATTTAGCGGCGCGAAGTTGTGGCGCTCAATGACCTGCTCAAGTTCCGCGTCATCCGCGCCAGCTGCGAGGCGTTCTCGCAGCTCAGCCTCTAGTACTCCAGCCTTTGCTTGACGAGCATTATGCAGCTCGTCGCGCAATAGCGATGTCGCTTCAGCCATAGGACTCTCCATTGTCGGATTTCGGCCCCGACTTTACCGCCGCGCGCAGGGCACGGGCAATCTGCTAGAGCTCAATATATCACGCAGCGAAGCCTCAAACAACGGAAAAAAACGCGAGTGATATACTTCGTGTATGTCGCGTGATTTTGTCCACCTACACACACATTCGCACTACTCGCTGCTTGAGGCACTGCCAAAAATTCCCGAGCTCGTTGCTGCAGCGGCGAAAGACGGGCAGAAAGCGCTCGCGCTTACCGACAACGGGAACCTCTACGGTGCAATAGAGTTTTACAAAGAGTGCAATGAAAACAGCATCAAGCCCATCATCGGCGTTGACTTCCACGTAGCCCCGCGCTCACGCGCACAAAAGGAGCATCGCGTGGACGACCAAACTTCGCGCCTTGTGCTTCTCGCGAAGAATGAAACGGGATACCGCAATCTCATTCAACTGGTCTCGAAAGCGCATCTCGAAGGCTTCTACTACCGCCCTCGCATCGACCGCGAGCTTATCGAGAAGTTCCGGGAGGGCCTCATCGCGATTCTTCCCAGCTACGGTGGCGAGCATGCGCATGCGATCCGCCACGGCTCTGCAGCGTATGCCGAAGAAATCATGCACTGGTTCAATATGCTCTTTGGAGAAGATTGCTACGCGGAGATAACGCGCCATCCGGAGATCGTAGAGCACGAAGAGCAGATGCAAGATATCGTCGCGCGTGCGAAAGCGGTAGGAGTCCCGCTCGTTGCAGCGCACGATGTCTACTACCTTTTGCCCGAAGACTTGCTCGCATGCGATCTTGTCAACAAAATCCGGACGGGCGGGGCACTCAACCGCGATGCAGAAACCACGCTGCGCAACTTTTCTTTTATTCCCCGCGCGCGCGCGGCGGAGCTGTTCGCCGATCTGCCCGATGCGCTCGAAAATACTCTGAAGATCGCAGAAGCGTGCGGCCTGCGACTAACCTTGGGAAAAGCCATCCTTCCACACTTCCCCATTGCAGAGCATTCGACGCACAACGAGGAATTGAGAGCGCTCGCAGAGAGCGGAATCCCCTTGAGAGAACTCTCCGACACCCCGGAGTTGCGAGCTCGACTCGAGTATGAGCTCGATATCATCGGCAAGAAGGGCTATGCGTCTTACTTCCTGATCGTCGCGGATCTCCTCCGACACGCGCGGGAACGCGGCATCTACACCAACACGCGCGGCTCCGCCGCTGGCTCCCTTGTTTCCTACCTCTGCGGCATCACGACGGTTGATCCAATCAAATTCCAAATGCCGTTCGAGCGCTTTCTCAATCCCGAGCGGCCTTCCGCGCCCGACATTGATATGGACATCGCCGACGACCGCCGCGACGAATTGATTGAGTATGTGCGTCACAAGTACGGAGAAGATAGAGTGGCACAGATTGGCACCTTTGGCACGATGATGGCACGCGCTGCTGTGCGCGATGTCGCGCGGGCACTCGGCCACCCCTACGGATTGGGCGACACGATCGCGAAGCTCATCCCTTTCGGCAAACAGGGCTTCCCCGTTTCTATCAAGAGCGCGCTCGAGAGCACGCCAGAGCTCGCGCAAATCTATAAGAGCGATGCCGCGAGCCGTGAGATCCTCGATCTCGCGCAAAAGGTCGAGGGCAACGCGCGACACGTCGGCGTGCACGCAGCGGGAGTCGTTATCGCGCCCTCACCGGTCACCGACTTCTCGCCTATCCAGCTCGATCCCAAAGGCGGAAAAACGATCACGCAGTACGATATGTACTCGATAACCGATGAATATGGGGGAGTCGGACTCCTCAAATTTGACCTTCTCGGACTCACCAACCTCTCCGTCCTCTCAGACGCCGTGAATCGCGTCCGCGAGCGCCTTGGCATTGAGATTGATCTCGATCGCCTCCCCCTCGATGATGAGAAAACATACGCGATGCTTTCAAGCGGGCAGACGCATGGCGTTTTCCAGCTTTCAGGCGGCGGTATGACGAGCTACCTCACAAACCTTGAGCCCTCGACCATCCACGATATCAACGCGATGGTCGCCCTCTACCGCCCAGGCCCGATAGCCTTCATCCCCGCGTACATCGAACGCAAAAAGAACCCGAAACTCATCCGCTACCTTGATCCGCGCATGGAGCCGATCCTCAAAAATTCATACGGCGTCATCGTCTACCAAGACGATGTCTTGGAGATCGCAATAAAGCTTGCGGGCTACAGCTGGCTCGAAGCTGATAAATTCCGCAAGGCGATGGGGAAAAAGATCCCCGCAGAAATGCGCGCGCAAAAGGAAAAGTTCACGAGCGGCTGCGTGAAGCACGGGATGAAGAAGGATGTGGCGCAAAGACTATGGGAGCAGATCGAAACCTTCGCAGCGTATGGCTTCAATAAGGCGCATGCTGCAAGTTATGGCAATCTCGCCTACAAAACGGCATACATGAAGGCGAATTTTCCGGTGCACTACATGGCGGCACTTCTCACGGCAGACGCGGGCGACGTGGATAAGACCGCAGAGACGGTGCAAGAGTGTAAACGAATGGGGATCTCGGTCTTGCCTCCATCGGTCAACGAGAGTCGAGGCGACTTTACGGTCATAGGTGACACAAGTATTCGTTTCGGTCTCTATTCCATAAAAAACTTCGGCCGCGGCGTCGCCAACTCCATCGTTGCCGCCCGCCTTCGCTCCGCCGAAGCTCGCAAGAGCGAAGGCGAGCTTCCCGGAGCTTCGGCGAGGCAAGCACGCGAAGGTCCGTTCAAGGACATCGCCGACTTCCTTTCCCGTGTCCCCGACAAGAACCTCAACAAGAAACAGCTCGAGTCGCTCGTCCAATCAGGCGCGCTCGACGAGCTCGGAGAGCGCGGTGCGCTCCTCTCAAACATCGACCTCCTTTTGAATTACCATCGCGAGCACATGAAGGCCCCCTCGGACCAGGGATCGCTCTTCTCCTCGGCTTCGCTTGGGGTACGTGGTGCGCTGCCACTCAAACTACTCGCTGGAAAACAAGCGACGCTCGAAGAGCGGCTCGCATGGGAAAAAGAGCTGCTCGGCCTCTATGTTTCAGGTCATCCCCTAGACAAGTACAAGGCGAAGTTTGCTAACCCCAAGAAAACCATCAGGCACGCTAAGGAGCATTTGCGCGGCGTAGAGACGGTCATCGCAGGATTCGTCGAGACTAGCCGCGTCAACATGACAAAGAATGGCGAGCGAATGGGCTTTCTGAAGATAGCAGATTTCTCTGATGCGATCGAAGTGGTCGCATTTCCTCGCACGTTCAAGGAGTATGAATCTCTCATGGCACCAGGCACATGCATTGTGATCAAAGGAAAAATCTCGGAGAGAAATGGCGAGCCAAGTTTCGTGGTTGAGCGCGCGAAAGCGCTCTAAATTTGACGCCCGGCTGTTTTTAGGTTAGAAAAAAGACCGCTGGTTCCCAATCAATGCAAAGGAGACAACGGATGCCACAAACTAGAGCGTCGATTCTCAAAGGCTGCGGCAAGGCTGTCCGGTCGGTTTACGCCAACGGAAAAGTATCCGAAGCCGACCGAAACAACCTCGAACGAGGCCACCAACTCCTGTTCGGCCTGATCAGAAACTTGGCGAGCGAGACGCCGAAGTATCGACTTCAAATCGAACGCGCGCTACAAGATGTGCATCCGCGGACCGATTATTGCATTGCGATGTTGATCCGCGACATCGCCGACGTTTGTGTCACCCTGAACCGACTTCGAGCGGGTGGCGGCCGCTCAGTCGAATCGAAGGTGGTTGATGCTTCTGCACTCTGCATCCACCTCGGCTACGAGTTTAGGGCTTGAATTGTCGGCCTCGCGCAAACGAAGGCGGCGAGCGTTTCGCTCTCGCCTTCGTTTTTTTGGAAAACTTGCTACTATCCACTGTTATGGCAAACGGCAAGGACGATGAGCACCTGAAAGATCGAGACCACAAAAAACTCGGTCGCGAGCTCGATCTCTTTACCTTCTCCGATACCGTCGGCAAAGGTCTTCCCCTTTTCACCGCTAAAGGCGCAGCGATACGGCGCGAGCTGGAGCGCTTTATCGTTGACGAAGAGATCCGTCGCGGCTACCAACACGTGCACACGCCCGACATCGCGAAGCTCGACCTGTATCGAAAGAGCGGCCACTATCCGCACTACAAAGATTCGATGTATGCGCCCATCATTATCGACGACGAGGAGTTCATGCTCCGTCCGATGACCTGTCCGCATCACTTCGAGCTCTACCTCGACAAGCCACGCAGCTACCGAGAGCTCCCCATGCGCATCGCCGAACTCGCAAATCTCTATCGCTACGAGCAGTCGGGCGAGCTGATGGGCCTGCAGCGCGTGCGCACGTTCTGCCTCGCCGACGCACACATCATCTGCGCCTCCGAGGAGGAGGCTGCCGAAGAAATGGGAAAAGCACTCGACCTTATCGAATACGTTGCGGGCGTCTTCGGCCTCAAACAGGGCGAAGAGTACCGCTACCGTCTTTCGCTCGGCGATAGGACAAACACAGAAAAATATTATAAGAACGATGCCGCGTGGGAGAAAAGCGAGATACTCCTGCGCAAACTCATGAAAGAACGCCGTGGGAAATTCGAAGAAGCGAAAGACGAAGCAGCGTTTTACGGCCCCAAGATCGACATTCAAATGAAAAACGTGAACGGCAAAGAAGACACCGCCTTCACCGTGCAATACGACTTCTGTATGCCTGACCGTTTCGATCTCACCTATATCGCGCAAGACGGCACGAAGAGGCGCGCGTTCGTGGTGCATCGCTCCTCCATAGGCGCGATCGAGCGCATCGTCGCTTTCCTCATCGAACATTACGCCGGCATCTTCCCGCTCTGGCTCTCGCCTGTGCAAGTGAAAATACTTCCCGTTTCCGAAAAGCACGCGGCGTACGCAAGCGACATTGCAAAAGAGTTGCGCGAGGTCGGTATTCGCATCGAGCTCGACGATTCGAATGAGACGCTCGGGAAGCGCATTCGAAATGCAAAAACCGAGAAAGTTCCGTACCTCCTCGTCGTTGGCAACGACGAAGTCGCAGCCAAGACCGCGACGCTTGAAGGACGCGAAGGTAAGGTTGGTACGTTCGCGCTCACAAACGTGACCAAGCGGCTGCAAGAAGAGATACGTGCGCGGCGATAAAACAAAAACTCCCCGGTGGGGAGCTTTTGTTCTTTGGAGTTTTCCCTGCCCGCCGGCAGGCAGGTCGCGAGAGCGGCGGCACTATTTTTAACTTCGATTCACGACGATGTGCGGTGCCTGACCATTTGCCGACTCTGCGAACGTCATCGAATCCTTCGGAGAAACAACTGCGGTGTGCGCGACCGGAAGTGCCTCAGGAACGCGAGATGCGCGAACTGGGGCAAATGTCTTCGGAGCCACCGTCTGCTTGAACATCGCGGGCGCCTTCTCGATGCGAACACCGAACATCCGACGACTACCGAAGAGAGAGTGCGCGAAGTTCGCTGCGCCGCCCCTGTAGTAGATCACGAGGTAGGCGGAAGCGAGCGCGAAGGAAAGGAGGCCGAGCCAGTAGATGGCGTTGCCGAAGGCGCCGAGATCGAAGCCCGTGTATGGAATTTGCGAGAGTGAGACGTAGGGGTACGCACCGGAGACGTTCACGTAGGTCGTGCAGTTTCGCGTTCCGCCGTAGCCGGAGATTGTGAGCGTGTAGGTGGTCGAGACATTCGGGCGAACCGCAAGTGTGCTGTTCGGAGCGACAATGCCGATCCCATCGGAGAGCCATGCACTCGTTGCACCGTAGCTCGTCCAGCTAAGTATCGCTGCCTGGCCGTTCTGAATGTAGCTGGGAGAGGCCGTGATCACACAGTAGAGACCTTGCGCGGGGTAGATCGGTGCAGGAGGAATCGGCTGGGGGTACGTGTACTGCACAAGCGGCTGAGGCGTCGCAGGCGCAAGCGTCGTCGAATTGAAGCTGCTGTTGATCGAGTTGTCGATGTTGTTCACGCTCGTGTTGCAACTGTTCCCGACGCAGGTGTTGGTGGTGAGGTTCGAAGAAGGAGTCGTGATGATTGGAGGCTGGGGCTGCGGCCGCGGAGGCGGGTAGCTAATCGGCGGAGCAATGACCGGAGGCGCGGAAGCATACCTCGGGGCCGTCACTGGCATCGGTGCAGAAGGGAACGGGCGGGGGGGCGACGAGAAGCTCTGACAGGTGACACACGGAGGAGTAGAGTAGCTCGGGTAGCTCTGCGCGACATCATAGACATCATAGACGTCGTACACATCGTAGACGTCGTAGACATCATAGACATCATAGACATCGTATACGTCATACGTGTCGTAGTAGCCTAGATTATCCCCGTAGGAGTCGTAGTACCCGAGGTTATCTCCGTAGGAATCGTAATAACCAAGATTTTCTCCGTACGAATCATAGTAGCCGAGGTTGTCTCCGTAGGAGTCGTAGTAGCCCAGATTGTCGCCGTACGAATCGTAGTAGCCAAGGTTGTCGCCCCATGTGTCGTAGTAGCCAAGATCACCGTACGAATCGTAGTACCCAAGGTTGTCTCCGTAGGAGTCGTAGTAGCCCAGATCTTGTGCACGGCTCAACTGAGGTAGAACCAAGGTTACCGCGACGAGAACAGCAATATACAAAAAAGCACTACGAGCCACCGCAATGTTCTGTGAGAATGAATAATTCATAGCAGATTTTGCCTACGGTTACGGTTATTTTGTTAATTTCGGCGTTACTTTACTGTATTTTTTAAAACTGTCAAGTCTTCGCATTATCAGACAGAAATAAGGAGGAAACGGGCTGGCAACAGTCTGCCAAAGCCCGTCCCTCCGTGTCCGCTAAATCAACGGACACATGCGATGTGCCACCGCTTGTCGCCGCGGAACTTCTGATCCGCGGTGAAAGCGGGTGCGTTCGTCTTGCCCTTCACGGGCTCCAGCTTGACCTTTCTCGAAGGGCAAGCCTTGTCAGCGTCTGGCGCCATGTTGAGAGCGGACGGCGGAGCGCCGTTCCCGCCAGACACGATGGTCCAGACGTTGCCGGCCCCATCCTTAAAAGTGTTCGGGGCGAGCTCCTCCGCGGCGGGTGCAGGGGTTGCCTGCGCCGCGGACGCGGGGTCTGGGTGGTTGCACTCAGGCTGACCACCTGGGTGCGGGATGAACCGCCCCCCGTCGGCCTCGCATTGAGCCTTCAGCTCGGCCTCGGTGGCCGCCGAAGCGGGCATCGAGGCGAGGGCCGGTAGCGCGAAGGTCGCGACGAGAGCAAGCATCATCTTTTTCATGGATTCCTCCATTGCCGGGCCCTCATGACCGGCGGTTTGAGCGAGGGCTGGGTGAGCGCGACATATCTCGTGCGCACACAGCCCTCGCTTTGCAGTGGCAATTGACAAAGAACAAATGGGCTTACCAGCCCAGCAACACGCCTTGAAATAAGACATGCAACTGGATGGGCAAGACAAGAACTTTAAGGAGCAGGATTGTATCATTGATTCCCGCATTGTCAAGGTCTATAGAGACGGCCCAGGAAGTAAGCTCCTGGGCCGGTTCCTCATGAGAGGAAGGTTCAATCGCACTCGGGTACGATCGCGTAGACGGGCACGCCGTCCTCGTTATTCTTGACGAATGTGCTTCGCCAGGCACATTCTTTTTCTTTTTCGTCGCTGGTCCGCTGCCACCCCTCGTAATTTGGACTCGGTAGTGGCCAGTGCAAAATGGTGAGCCAAATCACCAGCACGGCCAGGACGGTGAGAACGATGGCTGATCCCACGTTCATGGATTCCTCCTTTCGTGAGTTGTTGCGACGTTGGGCTTCGCTATTGCGCACTGCCGAAGTGACAGACGCGAAGTTGGGCTCGACGACCGCATCCACGGGTATGTGGAGACGATTATCCGGACCCCACCAGGGTTTTTTGTCTGGCATGTCCACCTCCCTTATATCGCCTTCGGAGGCTCAGGCGTTTTCTGCCCACCTGCAAGGCTTTCGATGGCGGGGATCACTACGTGTGGAGGAACATTCTTCACCGGGATGAGCTCCCCTGTGAAGGGATTCTTCAGCGACCAGTTAATGTCGATGACGCCGTCACAAGTTGCACGAATCTCCCGCTGACTCGGCAACGGCACGGCCGCTGGTGCGACGCTTGCGACGGGCTGTCCTGCCGGTACACTCCCGCGCAACGATGACGCTCGGTAGTCTTCGCCCCGATTGACCAAGTAGTCGAAAATGGCAAAGCCAGTGAAAACCAAGAGCCAGTCGTTCGCATTGGGCGAAAGACCTTCGCTTCCCAATCCTTGAAAGACCAGAAAGCAAATAGCGAGTGTGCCGAAGAATCCGACTCGACTCGCCCAGAGGTCCATCTGCCGCAATCTTTCGGGAGCCCAACGGCCGGAGAGGCCATTGAGAATAATCAACGGCCCGAATACATACTGCGCGTGAGCGAAGAAGAACTCCGTCACAGTTCCTGTGTAGAATGGCATGGGAGCCGTTCTCGCTGCAGGAATGAGATAGACGATCACGAGTGCGGCGATGGTCACGTACCACGCGGCTGCCGCAAGGATCGCGAAGGGGTAGCCTAAAGCACGTAATACCATTGGTTTCTCCTTCCGTGGTTGTAGTTTTCCTCGATTGAACGATATTGCGTCCCACGCCTCAAAAGCATGGGAACCGCGGCAATCTCTACCTTAAAAATACCATTATGTCAAGCCATTCTTTTGACTCCTTTGGATCTGCTCTTTCGCCTGTTGCAGCGCTTCGGCTGCCGAGAGGCCTTCTTCTATCACCTGCTCGACGGCGGCCTCTTCGCGGGCCAGATCATGCACGGCGTCTGCCAACGCACCGAAGAGTATTTCGTTTCGAACAGTCTCCGGCAGGCGCGGGTAGTAATGGTCGACGTAGGTGCGCACATCTCCTTCGGTGCCGTGCTCGGTGAGCTCGGCGAGCTTGTCATAGAACGCGCCCAATTCTTCTTTGTTCATGGTGGTTGTCATACCGGATCAGATACGTATCGGTCTGCCAAGTGCGCCGTTGGCAGCCTTGTTCCAGTTCTGTCCGAAGAGCATGCCAAAAAGCCATGCAAAGAATCCTCCACCCGCATATTCGTGCCGCTCCGCTCTTGCCATGTCACGGACAATCGAATTCTGCGCAGCGATATCATCAGGCGTGTTCCCCTTCGGCCAGTCTCGCTCTCGCATACGTTCGCGAATTCTCTGTTCTATGGACTGTTGCGAACACGCGCCGCGCGATAGCTGCTGAACTTGTTCGAAACTCTCCGGTCCGCCCTCGGAAGCAAGTCTTTGATTCTGATTCGTGAGCGCTTCCCGCGCGATCAACGTGCGCACCTCCGGCTTGTTGATGGCAGGGCCGAGATAGGTGGCGATGTCCTTCAGATTCGTATCGATGGTCTTCAGAGCATTCGAAAGAGAAAGATGGTACGTGTAATCCTTTCCGGCAAGCTCTGCCTTTTGTACTGCACGCTCGGCCGCCCACCGCGAGGAGCCTGGCAGAGAACCGGGTAATCGTACGAACTTTCTGCCGATCTCGGGATTGTCGCTGTCCATCCAATCGAGCATCCGGCGGAACTTCCCTGCCTGCTCGTGGATTTTTTTCTCCAGATAATCTTTGGAAGCGCGACGGTTAGCCTCTGTATCGAGACGGAACACCTTCTCGTAATCCCGCACCGAGACTCCCACGCTCTTGCCAATCTCCTGCCTCCTTGCTTCCGATTCCTTGTAGCGGCTCGAATCGCGATTCCGGCTAAGACTCTGGAGGTCAGCAAGGAATTTCTGCGCACCGTCGGGCTTGGTCATTGCGTTGTAAAGAATCGCGCTGTTCGCTATTTCGGTGGCGCGTTTGAGGCCTTCTTGTCCGTACCCCTCGTGCTTAACAAGTGTTGCAAAGAAACTGTCTCCCCTCCGCGCGAGAAGCTCGACGTCAGCGACTTCGAGTTTCTTCTGTTCAGCGAGGTGCAGGCGGTACGAAAATTCATCGGCGGCAGCACCCATGAACTTCATGTCCTCCGGCTCTGGTCTCTCTTCTGCGTAGCGGAGTTTGAGTCCCTCGAGACCTCCCCTGACTTCCGGAGGCCTAAGTGAGGTCAGGAAGTACTCGTTGAAAAGCTGACTATCGCGCTTGTCGGCAAGAATCTCGCGTACCCCCTTGAGCGGCACTCCCTCATAGCGTAGCTGATCGACTTTCCGCCAATCGAAACCTCCTCCTGCGGGCGCGTTGAGAGATGTGTCTGTATAAATATCGCCCCCGCCTTGTGGCGCCTCCGCGCCCCGAGTCCCTCCTTCCCCACGCCGGCGAGCTTCCTCCGCGAACCCCTGCATAACTTCATTGAAGTCGCGAGGCTGAGGCTGGGGTTCAGGCGTTGGTTCTGTTGGTGGTGGAGTTTCGGGCGCTCTCTTCCTCGCCTTCTCAGCCTTCTCAATGGCTTCATCTTCACGTTGCATGTCCTCAAGAGTGCGAGGGACACGGCGATTTCTTTCAGGCCCTTCCATCCTATGAGTGTAGCATCCATGGTACGGAGAGGAGCCTCAAGTGTGGACGCAAAAAAAGAAGCCGCTGCGGCAGACGCAATGGCTTCAGTTTCGGCGGGCAAAAGCCGCCCAAGAGGGTCAAGCCTGCTGGGCATGCGTTCTTCCGAGGATGTAGACGCGGATTGGATGCCTATCCAATTGGACATGCACAACATCCTGCGAGCTTCCGGGCACCTTAAGAGTACCCTCAAGCAATTCGACCTCGCCGATCGTCCACCACGCCTCGATGCCTTCTGCGTCCTCTTCGCGGGTACTGAACATCCAGTGCCCACCATCTTTTTCAAGCGAGCCCAGGTATTTGAAGCGTGCGCTAAGGGCGGACACGCACACAATTTTCTGGGCGAGAAAGTTAACGACCTCGATCGAGTCGTCTGGCTCCGCACGAAGCCGCATGAACACTTCGGCCCACTGTGGGGCGGTGCAGAGCGCCATGTCTTCCCGATCATAGACTCTGCCCGTGATGTACCCCTCATCGACCTCGGACTTTGGGATCTGCTCCGGCTCGCCCCACTCGAAGACAGCGAGCAGGAGCATGGGGAAAATGATACTTGCGAGAATGTTTCGTCCCATGACGTATGCTCCTTTCCGGGCAACGCTACCTTTAGCTGCCCTCTTTGGGGCACTGTACCCTCTTTCAGGCGTCCCCGTCCATAGCTAAAAGAAAAGGCGGGGGCCTGAAGGCTCCCGCCGAAAACTTCCCGCAGACGTTCTCATCTTACGAGCTTGGCCTGGTAAAAGTTGGCCGATCTTTCTCGGGGAAGAACGGCTTCTGCGCCGCATTGTTGATGGCAAGATAGCCTGCAAAAAAGGCGTCGATCGCAGCACCGAGCCATGGCAGAACGATCCACCATTCGATGCCTCCTCGCTGCCAACCGGCAAGATACGTGATCACGAGCGCGACAGCGAGACTGATCACGTCGTCCCCCTGAAGCTCGCGAGAGGATGTGTAGCGGTAGACGATCGTTAAGACTTCCGAGACGAGCCAGACGACGACCGCAACCAGGGAGAAGAAGAGAAGAGCCCAGAGTGTGCTGGTCTGCGGCCAGCCGACGGGCACTCGCAGAGCGGGG
The DNA here is from genome assembly GCA_016186765.1 of Candidatus Kaiserbacteria bacterium. GTDB lineage: Bacteria > Patescibacteriota > Minisyncoccia > Phycocordibacterales > UBA2100 > UBA10103. Next base: position 73,489 of record JACPLD010000003.1, read on the forward strand.
ATAAGATAGCCGACGCCAAGCATGACGAAGGGGAACGCCCAGCGAAACTTCCCGAGCGCACCCAGAAGGGCATGCAGAGAACTGAGATTCATCACCATGTTATGATCCTCCAAGAACAACCTCGAGCGGAATGCTCGGGGAAGTACCACCTGTAGCACGTTTCAGATGAATGCACAAAGAAAGCGGCGCGCAGGTCCTCGAAGGGATGATGCGCGCCGTAGTTGCTGGCTGCAGCCAATCGGCTAGTAAGCCGGGATAAAAATTGGCTCGCCGCCGTTGCGCGGAACCAATAGGGTGCCGCGAGGGATCAGCACCTGTCCGCGAGGGATCAGCAAGGTGCCGCGAGGGACCAACTGGGCCCCTCCGTATCCGCCGCCGTATCCGCCGCCGTAGCCATAGCCCCCGCCGTAACCATGACCGTAACCACCGCCGTAGCCACAGCCGCGGCCGTAGCCACCACGGTGACCATAGCCGGGGTGCCCACGGTAGCATCCGCCACCACGGTACCCCGCAGGATTGTAGAGGGGGCGTCCCTGGGCATACGGCCCCCGCGGAATGCCGTCGCATCCCTCGTAGGCGATTCCACCACAAGAGCGCCACCACTCGTAGCCTCCTGCACTGGCCGGCTGTGGCAATGCCGCAAGCAAGCCTGCCGCCATCACGGCGGCAAAGAGCATTCTCATCATTTCCGTGACCTCTCAAGTCAAGAGTTTCGGGATGACCCGATGAAACCTTCCGGCCTCATGCGAGTCCCGCTGTTATGAGGTTTCACCTCATCACAAAGGGTCTCCCACGAGCCACTAACGACTTACGAAGTCGTTATTACCGCGAATGAACTAGTGACTGCCGGCAACACCGTAGCCGATCGTCGCTTCCTGTCCAATCGGGGCCGCATAGCCGATATCAATCGGCTTGCCGACCTCGACCGGACTTCCGATCGAGGCAGCGTATCCAATCGGTGCGGCATACCCGATCGGTTCGGCGTGCCCGATCGAAATAGGAAAGCCGATAGGATACGGAAAGCCGATCGTTACCGGATACCCGATCGAGATCGGGAATCCCGTCGGGTACGGAAAGCCGCTTGGCACACCAAAACCCCCTCGTTCACCGTGCCCGCCAGTTACACCGTGTCCGCCCCGCTCACCATGTCCGCCGGCTACACCGCGGCCACCAGGTGCACCGAATCCTCCCGAAGCACCACGGGCCCCGGGGGCTCCGAAGCTCCCACGCTCGCCATGGCTGCCGAGGACTCCATAGCCGGAGATCAGGGGAGAGCCACTGTAGCCAGGATAGCCGGGATACTCGATGCAGTTGTAGGTGCACGCGAAGGTTGAAGCCGGTATGCCGAGCATAGCGGCAATGAGTGTACTAAAGAGAATCTTTCTCATAGAAATTAAATCGCCGCAACAAAATCGGCTTCAAGAATGAAGCGCGCGGTTTTACCGGTAAGCGTATCGCAGGTCACGAGCGTGAGACGCTTCCCCTCTTTGGCAAGACTGATGCCGGAGGTAGGATCCTCGGTATCCCTCTGCTCGACAGAGATCACGTTGTAAAGATACTCGCGCCCGCCACCGGAAACTCTGATGACGTCGCCCCGTTCGAGTTCGGAGATCCTGTTGAACGCTTTGTACATTTGATTCTTCACGACCGGCAAACGGGATGAGTGACCGAAGATGAGAATGTTTCCCTTTTCGCCGAGACGTGCGGAATCCACGTAGCGGATCGGACCGCTCTTCAGTTCCTCGTAGAGCACGTCGATGTCCCTGCTCTCGGTGTTCTGCACTTGAAGGTCGAGATCGATCTCGGGGATCACGATGCGATCTGGCAGAATGCCGATCACCGTCTCTTCCGCAGCGACAACCTCGGGACCTAGTTCCGGAAGTTCAGAAAGTGCGACAACACCGCGGCTCGAGTCAAAAGGACCCACAGAAATGCTCCTGACAGGTGCAGGTGCGACACACTCCGTCCCGTCGACATAGCACGGCACAAAGCCGACGGACTCGGCCGCCGAGAGCGAGAGAAAAAAGATGACGATGGTCGCCGCCAGAAATACCGGTGCAGGCGGCCGCGTTTGTGTACGGTTTGAAGCCATATGAGGGCGCAACAGTACAGTATTATTGGGCTTTTGTCAACTCCGCCAGAGCGAGGGGCGGAGCGCTTTTTCCAGCCCAAGCGAGGAGGTGTCGCATCGTGAGGGTCTTCGCGGAGGCGCGAAGGCGCCGAGCGGGAGCGCCGCGTGAGCACACGCGGACGCGACCCGAGCGATACGATACCTCCGAGCGTCTACCTTGACAAGACGAAAATATGTAGTAGCATTGCAGCCACTTTCATTTGTCATCGTATGGCTGAACCCCAGCAGAGCACTCCGCGCACGCCCTATACGCCGGAGGAACCGAAGGCGAACCTCGCTTCCAACATCCTCGCGATCGTTGGCTTCATCATCCTCATTGTGGTAGTAATCTGGGGCCTCGTGAACCTCGCCTCGCTCTCGCGCGGGTGGTTCGCTTCCCTTTTTGCCGGAGGCGAGGCGGTGATAGAAGTCACCGCGCCCGAAAGCGCAACCTCGGGAACACCCATAACTATCTCGTGGGAGTACGATAAACCGACCTCGGGCACGTACGCCTTTCTCTATCAATGCGCGAGTGGTCTCGGATTTCAAACGCCGGGAGTGGTAGGGATGGTGGGCATCCCCTGCGGCGCGGCCTTTACCATCGGCGGGGAGGAAAAAAGCATCTCCCTCACTCCGTACCTTTCGGCCCGAGAACCACTCGACGTTCCCCTTTCGATTCTTTTCATGCCGAGCGCAACCGGCACACAGGCACAAGGAAGCGCCGCGGTTCGCATCTCGCCTCTTTCGAGCGTCACTCCCTCACCAACACCGATACCGACGGGAGCCCCCGAGCCGACTCCCGAACCCACGCCCACACCCGAGCCCGAGCCCGCTCCTTCACCAAGGCTGCCAGCAGACCTCTCGGTACGCATCATATCCGTCTCTGTCGACATGAGCGGAAACGGCATTGCAATATTCGACATCACAAACGTCGGCGGCACAGACAGCGGCACGTACTACTTCAGCGCCTCCCTTCCCACGCAAACAGGTTACACCTATGCTTCTCCGGCACAGAACCCGCTTGCGAGAGAGGCGCATATCGTTTCAACGCTTCGCTTCTCGCAAGCACGCGGAGGTGTCTTTAGTGTCTCCATTACGACGCCTGACGCAAACGCAAGCAACAACTACGCTTCGCAAACCGTCACCGCGCCGTACGGGAATTACTACGATTCATACAACTACCTGCCTACCGGCCAGGCAGGCAACTACCCCTACAACTACGGCACGATGTATCCACAATACGGATACCAGTACCAAACGTATCCGTACACGTACCAACAGCCGTACCAGTATCCCTCTTACACGCAGCAATACCAATACTCGACATACTACCCGTACGCGTACTAGCAAAGCTACGAGCTTCTAGCTAATAGCTTCTAGACCCGCGATGCGGGTTTTTCTTTTTTTCAGACTTCAGCGAGCGTACATGGTCGAGATGGCGGGAGGTGCGTCGTGAGGGACTCGCGGAGCGCGTCGTCCTCCTTTCAGTCGGACCCCTAGCGAGCGGGAGGAAATTTTCAGCAGAAAATTATCCATGCCCGAGCGGCGCATCTCCCGCTATCGAGAACTAGATATCGAGCGTCGCTTCTTTGGCGTGTGATTGGATGAACGACTTGCGGGCCGAGACATCGGTACCCATGAGCATGTCGAAGATCTGATCGGCATCTTGGGCATCTTCGATAGTGACACGCCTGAGAGTACGCCGCGCCGGGTCCATCGTCGTCTCCCAGAGCTCTTCCGCATTCATTTCCCCCAAACCCTTATAGCGCTGGACTGAGAGTTTCGGGGCCCTCTTGGTCTTTATTTCTTCCGTCTCCTCTCCGGTCTCAACTGCCAACTCCCCACTCTCGACCTCCTCAAGCGGCATATCCTTGCCGACGAGCTTGACACGCTCTTCGTCCGTGTACGCGTAGAAGATCTCTTTCCCTTTTCTCACCTTGAAAAGCGGCGGCTGGGCGATGTAGAGATAGCCGCCGTCGATCACGGGCCGGAAGTGACGATAGAAAAGGGTAAGGAGCAGTGTGCGGATGTGCGCGCCATCCACATCGGCGTCCGTAGCAATGATGACTTTGTGATAGCGGAGCTTCCCGATATCAAAAATATCCCCGATAGCTGTCCCGAGAGCGACCACGAGATTTTTTATCTGCTCCGAAGAGAGCATTTTGTCGAGACGCGCGCGTTCGATATTGAGAATTTTCCCACGAAGTGGGAGAATCGCCTGCGTGCGACGATCGCGACCAGTTTTTGCCGTGCCACCGGCGGAATCACCCTCCACGATAAAAAGCTCCGCCTCTTCTGCTCGTTTCGTCTGACAATCCGCAAGTTTGCCGGGAAGCTGCATGCCTTCGAGAGCGCCTTTGCGCAAAATCGAATCTTTTGCAGCCTTCGCGGCCTTTCGCGCTTTCATCGCAAGCGCAACCTTGTCCATAATCGCGCGAGCGTCATCGGGATGCTCTTCGAGGAATGTTGCGAATGCCTCACCGAAAATCGCCTCGGTAGCGCCGCGTGCTTCCACACTCCCGAGCTTACCCTTCGTTTGGCCTTCGAACTGCACTTCGCGCATTTTCACCGAAATGACCGCGGTGAGACCTTCCAACACATCATCGCCTGTGAACGTCTCACCCTCCTTGCCATTGCCGTTGCGGCCCTGCGCATTCAGTGTGCGCGTGAGCGCGGTTTTGAAACCTGTTACATGCATGCCGCCTTCTGCGTTGTAGATGTTGTTTGCAAACGCCGAGATACGCGAGGTAATGTCGTCGACGTATTGGAGAGCAACTTCAACATGCACGCCCTCTTGCTCTCTCTCCACGTAGAAAGTGTTCCTGTGTATCGGTTCGAGGTGGCGGTTCTGGAACGCAACGAGGCTCCGAAGTCCTCCCTCGAAATAAAATGTCGTCGAGGGAACATCGAGACCAAGCTCCCGAAGGTAGAAAACGCTCTGATCATCAACCTTTGCTGCACTGCGCAGATCGAGGATGGCGATTCGCAAACCGCGCACGAGATATGCCTGCTGACGCATATGAGAGACAATGGTATCCCAGTTGAAGGTGCGATCCGAAAATACCGAAGGATCGGGCTCGAAGGTGATGATGGTCCCGTGGAGGTTTGAAGCGCCAACTTTCTTTACTTTCGCCAAAGGTTTCCCGCCATTCTTGTACTCCTGCAGATATTTTCCGCCATCGCGGTGCACTTCTGCACGAACCGCGACCGAAAGCGCATTCACCACAGAAACACCCACGCCGTGAAGACCTCCGGAAACCTTGTACCCTTCCCCACCGAATTTGCCGCCCGCATGCAATTTCGTCATTACTGTTTCGAGTGCCGAGACCTTCGTCTTCGAATGAATGTCGACCGGAATGCCACGGCCATTGTCGGTAACCCGCACACGATTCTCCGGCAAAAGCGCGATCTCAATGTCGTCTGCAAAACCGCCCATCGCTTCGTCCCGCGAGTTGTCGAAGACTTCCCAAACAAGATGGTGGAGACCCGAGGCACCTGTGGTGCCAATGTACATCCCCGGGCGCCTGCGCACCGCCTCCAAACCCTCCAAGACGGTGATGTCTTGCGCCCTGTACGACGAATCCCCCTTTGTGGGGGCGGATTCTTTGACCTTTTTGACCTTAGTTTTAGCCATGATTTGTCCGTAGATCATAGCAAAAAATGACCCCCTTGTACAGGGGAAATCAGTAAGAGGATGCGTTCCCTATCTCACCTCCCATCCCCTCTTCGTCACGGCAGAATGTATTCGCTCCATGATCACATTCGCCTCCTCATCGATGAGCGTTTTTTCGAACGATTGGAGTACGAGACGAAAGGCGTAAGAGACGCGTCCGCCCTTTTTGAATTGATCGAAAAGCTCGACATGGCGCAGAAGTCCTCGCGACTCTTCTCCAAAAATCGCAAGCACCTCGCTAATAGCCTCCGGTCCCTGCGGAACCCACATCGAAATGTCTCGCACGATGAATGGATACTTTGAGAACGGCTCATAGCGCTCGGTCGTCGAGGCCGGCAGCTCGTCATATGTATCAGATTTCATGCCTGAGAGCAGCTGTTCGCGAACGCCGGTAGCGTCTGCTCTGCCAAGCATTATCATCTCCTTTCCACTATTCCAGACTGTTCCAATCTCGAACATCTTGATTTCTTTCAGGCCCAAAAGGTCCTTATTGCGAACGTTACGCTCGTAGGCTTCGCGCAAACCATCAACGAGTGTGGTACGAAGGAACGGCTTCTCGCCTCCGACTTTATTCGCTACAGCCCGTTCGCCCTTCTCGACAAACACCGAAGTGAAGACCTCCGAGTAACCCTTTGCAATGAGTTCCTCTCTCGCCTTCTCTGCAGCGTAGAAATTCGCATTGACCTCTGGCTTCTTTGGAAAAGCAGGAAGTGGAGGGGCGGGAATCTTTTCGTAGCCGATGATGCGACCGACTTCCTCGGCTAGGTCTTCGGGGATCGTGAGATCAATTCGCTCGAATGGCACATCCACGGTAAATATTTCCCCTTCCCGCTGGTGTGGAAGGCCGAGTCGCGTGAACGTGTCGGCGATGTCAGTATCCGCAAGCCTCGTGCCAAGAACTTTATTCACTTTTGATGTCGAGATAGAAACACGCAGAGGTTTCTGCGGGGCGGGATATTCGTCGACAAATCCGACGATCTCACCACCAGCAAGCTCGACAATGAGATCTGCCGCGGCGCGCATGCCGTATGCGGCAAGCTCGGGCGAGATAACTTGCTGAAAACGATCGGAGGCATCGGTGCGAAGCTTCAAGACTGCTGCTGTGCGCCGCACCGAGACGCCATCGAAATTCGCGGATTCGATAATAATGTCCTTCGTATTGTGGTCAATTCCCGTCGGTTTTCCTCCTTTCACGCCAGCAATGCCAATCGCCACGTCGTTGCCATCGACAATAACGAGATTGGTCGGATTAAGCCTGTACTCCTTACCATCAAGCGCGAGCATTTTCTCCCGTGTTTTCGCAAGACGCACCCGAATAGAATACTTCTCATTTTTTTTAGAAAGCTGGCCCGCGTCGAATGCATGCAGCGGCTGACCGATGTTAAACATCACATAATTCGTGGCATCCACGACATTATTGATGGATTTCTGACCGACAGTCTCAAGGCCTTTGCGCAGCCACTCAGGCGAGGGGCCGACCTTTACTCCCTTAATGTATCCAGCGACGTACCGTGAACACAACTTTGCGTCGTCGATCTCCAATTCAATGGTATCTGTCTTCGGCTCGAGCGAAACAGCATCCCGAAGCGGGTCATCCTTCATCGGCAACTCCAAAATGGCCGAAAGCTCCTTCCCGATACCTCGATGTGATAGCGCATCATGCCCGCGATTAGGCGTCACCTTTACATCCAAGACCTCATCCCCTACATTAGACATCCGATGTCTAATTTCAACAGACTCGACCTCGAAAGCGTGGAACGTGAGCGCATCGGCAAGTGTTTGTGCATCCGGCAGCGGCTTTTCGAAAAACATCTGAAGCCAGTCGCGTGAAATCTTCATACCAATCGGATCTCTTCTCTCGTATCTACGTAGTGACCATTAACACTGCCTTCTCCATTCATCCAAACCTTCCATGGAATCGCTTTGTACATTCGAATCGGAGCCTCGCCAAAAAATTGTTCAACTTTCCAATATGGAACAATATGACGAACCGATAAGAGTTGATGAGCGTCTCGAATATCTTTTTCGTCCTTCAGTTCCTGAACAGTTGCTTGAATGTAAACTCCCTCGCCACTTCCGGGTGGAAGAGCGGGGTCAAAAATAACGATATATGCTCGTCTATTCGCACGAATATTGATTGAATGCTGCGCACCGGCGTAGGACCCCCAATACAAGTTAAAAAACGTATCGTGCGCAAAAAAAACGGGGGCATTCCAGGGCTCTCCGATCTCAGAAACAGTGGCTAAAACCAGGTATATATTCTTTGAGATGATTTCTTTAGCTCGTCCGGGAGAATTCATACTCAAAACTGATTGATGAAGCGCAGGTCGGCAGAGTGCATGAGGCGAATATCGTCGATCCCCCAGCGAAGCATCGCGAGACGATCGAGCCCCATACCGAATGCAAAACCTTGGTACTTTTCCGAATCAATGCCCGCGTTGCGTAGCACATTGGGATGCACCATACCTGCCCCCATCATCTCGATCCATTTGTCTCGCAATTTATCGGGAACACGTTTCCCCGTGATGCGCATATCCACCTCAACTGACGGTTCGGTGAATGGGAAAAAGCTCGGACGAAAACGGATCTCGGCCCCGGCACCCTTGAAGAGCTCGCGAAAAAATCGCTCGAGGGTACCCTTGAGATGTGCAAGCGATACATCCTCCCCCACCGCAAAGCCCTCGATCTGGAAGAATTCTGCTTCGTGTGTCATGTCGGTCGCCTCGTTACGAAAGACTTTCCCCGGTACAATGACGCGATACGGAGGCGGATTTCCTTTCTTTGCCTGCGCTTCCATGTAGCGCACTTGTACGGGCGACGTGTGGGTACGAAGCACGTACCCCTGCTCGCCCTTAACGAAGAATGTGTCCTGCATGTCGCGCGCGGGATGGTCCTTGGGCACGTTCAGGGCATCGAAGTTGTACCACTCGCTCTCCAAAAGCGGCCCTTCCGCGAATGTAAAACCCATATCGAAAAAAATCCGGTTCGTTTCGCGGACGAGAGACGAAATGGGGTGAATGTGCCCGCGAGCCTCGTTCATTGCGGGAATTGTATCAGAAGCCCTCGACCTCGTAGAGCGTACTGCCGTCTTTGATGATGAGCACGTCGTCGAGGGCGCGAGCGCCTGCGCCGGAGCGAGAATAGAGCGCGGCCGAAACAGGAGTCGGGCGAATATCGACCTCGGAAAAGTACACGCCGCCCTCGCGCGTCGCATACACGACTCCTCCGTCGAACAACGCCACGGAAAGGGCCGTCTCGCTTCCCGTTTCTATCGCAAGCTCTTTCACGCACGTAGACGGCGCTCGGCAGAAGTTGTCCGGCGGTCTTCGCTCGGCATCCGTCCAGCGTACGTAGATGTTGATGTTGCCTTCCTCGACAACCGCAATAATATCCTCGTTCGTTTTGCCGATCGTAGATGTTGCATATCTTTTGAATGCCGCACTATATGCGTCGTACACGTCGCCTGATACACCACGTGTAGTCGATGAGGTGATGCCGCCTCTTACGAGACGGACGAACTTCGGCGAGAGCGGTATCAATACGACCTCCGCTCTTGTCACAACTTGCGGTTCGACGATCAGCGTACGCGTCCACGTGCGCGAGCCTTCGCGCGACACGCTAACCTCGTATGACGACGGGGCGAGATCATCAATGTAGAAACTTTTGTTGAGAAAACCTGTTTGTCCGATCTCGACACCGTCGAGGAGAATCGACGCATCATCGTACGGTACGGAGACATACATGCCGCCGGTCCGCACTAGGCCAAAACCTGTCTCGTAGCGGTACCCACTCGCATAGAAAAGCGCGAGCGGCACCAAAACGAAAAAAAGGAGGACAAAAAGCCATACGTAGATGCGGCGCTTGCGCGGCGAGAGCGGCTTCATGGCGTTCGCATCATGTGGAAACCGCGGGCTTCGGCACCGGCAAGCTTGCTTTGCGCGATTTTGGTGTGACCCAAAAGCCGAGGTAGCGTCCGAGCATAAGACGCAGCTGCGCATCGAGTCCAGGAATCGAGCTGAATACGACCATCGTGAGCGGCACCAGTATCCACTGGGCGACAAGTGCGACGCTCCGAAAACGGGTGTATTCAGGAGGGCGCTTTGGAACAAGGTGCATTGAAAAGGCTGCAGAGGCCACAAGGCCGAGCATGGCGACCGTAAGAAATGTGCGCGCCACAGAGGGTAGACTGTACGAAAGTACGGTCGCGTTGAATGCATCACCGCCGATAAAAAGCGGGAGCCACCCGACGGCAAATAGGATCAAGGGATGCGTCGCAAGCGACCAAAAACCCTCTATTTGAAAGAGTGCAGCACGCAGTTTCTTCCTGAAAGGAATCCGTGGATTCTTGAGAGATGCAAAGAGGATGTATGCAATGTTCTCCACGCCGTAGGTCCAGCGCCTATGTTGGAGGTATATGTTGCGCACCGATCCTATGAAGGTCGGTGCGACATTGGCATCCATAGAGACAGGATAGGCTATCGGCACGACCTCGTATGCGCCGTCGTAGCGCACGAAAAGATTCCAGAAGATGCGCGAATCCTCCGAAACGATGTTTCTCTGCCAGTACCCCGCTTCGTAGAGAGCCAAAAACGGCACCGCGTGCGAGGAGAATGTTGCAAGCTTTTCGGGTCGCTCCTGCTGGATCATCTGCCAGAACGAACTCGAGTAGCCAACCACGCGCGCAAGCATCGGCGCCTCCCAGATGTTGTTGTTGTAGAGAGGCACAGGCTGAAAGGAACTCCTGAGCGGCCGCTCGGCGGTGAGAAAGTTCCACGTGAGGCAGGCGAAATACTGCGGGTACACAACCGTATCGACGTCAAATGCCGAAACGAGGACGTTCTCGTACTGAATCCCACGCGGATCAAGGATGCGCACGCGCGCCTCCTCGGCGGCGTAGGAGATGTTCGATCCCTTTCCCGGCATCTCGCCGGCCACACCGCTCGGATGCCTGGTCGTGATACAGGCAAGAAAACGAGAACCGAATTCGCGCTCGAGACGCGCCGCAACCTCAGGCGCGCCACTTCCCGCTCGCTCTTCGGCAGCAAGCACAACAACCACGCTCTTCATGTCCCACTGCGACTCGAGAAGCCCTCGGATGCTTCCCGAGAGAACATCGTAGTCCTCTTGGTAAAACGGGAAGATAGTGAGGTGCACGATGTGCTCGTACTTTAAGCTCTCCAAACGCTCGTTCCAATCGATCGAAAGATTGTGCCGCACGCGCTTGAAGTTGTGGCGCAGGTGGATAGAAAGATAGAACGTTTTGAAGAGCCAGTAGATTGAAAAGATGATAGTGAGGTACGCAGCAATAACTGGGTTCACGAACGAGAGCACAACAAACATCCCGAGTGTCGAGAGCGACAGTATGCCGGGCAGCATCTCGAAGACACGATAGACTTTGGCGTCGAGTCCCGAGAGCTCGCTCGCTCTTCCGACGTGCAGGTACCAATATGGATTGTGCTCCTTCATGTGGAGCCGGAGGAGGGGATCGAACCCACGACCTTCTCTTTACAAAAGAGTTGCTCTACCACTGAGCTACTCCGGCAGTACTATTCAAGGTATTGTGCCTGTTTTACTCAAACGCATCAACCTCGGTCGAGCTCTCGTTTTTATGCTCGATCACCTTTTTGAGGAATTCAGAGCGTGGGGCGCGACGCACGAAATTCCGCTTGTGCGAGACGAGCTCCGCCAAGGCGTGCGCCTGCAGCGAAAGGAAACGAAGCGTAGAGGCGAGTGAAAGCGCGATTTCATGGATGAGAATGCGAGATATATGCAGCAGCTCGGGCGGGATTTTCTCCGCATCTCTCTTGAGCGCGATCATGAGATCTTGGAGACGCAAGGCTATGCGATCAAGCTTCTCGCGAAGCGATGGGAAAAGAACACGAGCGCCTTTGCGCTCCCATTCCTTGAGTCCAAAAAACCCCACCAAGAGGGCGAGCGAAAGAAAAAATACCGTGTAGGCAACAATCATGATTATTTTACCGCAAGGCGCTCGAACCGAACGATCTCTATCTTTTCGCCGAACTTCTGTACCGCAGAGTCGAGCAAACCGCGAATGGTGATGTTCGGATCCTTTACGAACGGCTGCTCGAGGAGTACCCGCTCCTTAAGGTAGCTGTCCACCTTGCCCTCGAGTGCCTTCGCGCGCACGGCTTCGGGAATTTTTGCCACTTCATCTGCAAAAACGGCATGCGCCGCTTTGAGGTCCCCTTCCGTAACATCGTCGCGAGAGCGAAATTGTGGGTTCATCGCTGCGACATGCATGGCGAGATCGTAGGCAAGCTTCTGAAACTCTTGATTCTTAGAAACGAAATCCGTCTCGCATGCGAGGACGACCGCACCCACGACCGTCCCTCCCCCGTGCGTGTACGCTGCCGCGACCCCGGCGCCCAATCTCCTGTCGGCTTTCTTTGAGGCGATCAATGCACTGATCTTCCGGAGAATTACTTTTGCCTTTTCGACATCACCGCCTGCTTCCTCGAGTGCCTTTTTGCACTGCATCACCGAAACTCCAGTCTCATCCCGCAGTTGCTTGACGACGTCCGTGGTAATTGCCATAGAAAAAACAATAATCAAGATACAAGAAACAATACCCAAACAATGCTCAATGCACAATGTTTAACTGTTCAAACATCCTGTTTGGAGCTTGTATCTTGGTTATTGGCTCTTGACTTTCTTACCTTCAAGATACGCTTCAGCGATCTCATCGCACACCAGACGAACACTCTTTACCGATGTGTCGTTTGCAGGAATCGGATACTTCACGAGAGAGAAGTCACAATCCGAACTCGAAAGACCGACAACAGGAATGCCGAGCTGACGCGCCTCGCGAACGGCAGTGTTTTCATGCCGCGTATCGACAACAACGAGCGCCGCAGGAAACTCCGTCAGAGACTGAAGGCCGCCAAAACGCACGAGCAGCTCGTCGATCTCGCGATCAATGAGAAGGCGCTCGCGTTTCGTGTATTTTTCTAATGCTCCCCTCTCCCGCTCATCCATCAGGCTCTGTAGGCGATCGATTCGTTTCCGGACATTCTTGAAATTCGTGAGCGTTCCGCCAATCCAGCGGCCGGCAACGTAGGGAGCGCCTGCGCGAAGTGCCGCCATCTTCACGATATCCGAGACCTCGTGCTTACCACCGACAAAGAGGAGGGGGCGACCTGCGAGGGATCGAACGAAGGAACGTGCTCTCTCAAGGCATGAAGAAGTTTCCTCAAGATCGAATATGTCAGTTCGGTCCTTGGTCGCGTAGATGAACGGTGATGCTGATGGGTGGCGACGCGCGCGTGTGAGCGCGAAGTGCGCGCCCGCATCAAAAAGTGCTTGAACCGTTACCATACGTCGGAAGATACTACCAAACGCGATGTCAAAAATCAAATAGCAAAGAGCAAAGATTTGCCCTATTTTCTATTTTATATTTGCTATTTTATATAGCGCCTGAATCTGCTTTGTCCAAGGCAACCAAGATGTCTCCTATCCCTCCGCCCATTATTTTCGGGAGGTTGGACCACGATTCCTTGATGCGATGGTCGGTGATCCGATCCTGCGGAAAGTTGTACGTGCGGATCTTTTCCGAGCGATCTCCCGTGCCGACCTGCGACTTGCGCTCCGCAGCCCGTTTCCGATCTTCTTCCTCGTCCTTCATCTGCTGGAGCTTCGATGCGAGGAGTTTCATGGCCCTTTCCCGGTTTTGCGCCTGCGAGCGCTCGCTCTGGCAGCGTACGTCGATGCCTGTCGGCTTGTGAATGATCCGGACTGCCGTCTCGACCTTGTTCACGTTCTGCCCTCCCGCGCCGCCGGAGCGTGACGTCTCGACCTCTAGATCAGCGGGATTAATCTCGACTTTCGTACGCTTGTAGATGGGAAGGATCGCGACCGAGGCCGTCGAGGTATGAACGCGACCCGACTTTTCTGTCGCCGGAATGCGTTGCACGCGATGCACGCCGGTTTCTAAGCGGAGTTCACGATAGCATCCCTCTCCCGTAATCTCGAACTGCGCCTCTTTGTAACCGCCGAGCTCCGAGCGCGACTCGCTGAGGGTTTTCTTCTGCCACCCACGAGACTCAGCGTACTTGAGATACATGCGTGCAAGCTCCTCGGCAAAGAGCGAGGCTTCTTCGCCTCCGACACCGGCGCGGACCTCGAGCACAATCTCATTTGGCCATTCGCGCTCCTCTTCGGCGCCTATGATCGTCGCAATCTGATTCATGAGAGCTTCTTTCTGCACCTCAATCTCTCTAAGTTCCTTCTCTGCGAGCTCTTTCATCGAAGGGTCAACCTCGATCAATTCAGCCGCGTCGCGTTCGGCCTGCGAGAGGCGCTTCCATTCCACGATCAAATACGACACGCGCGGATCGTCGGCGTACTCGAGTGGATTGATGTGCTTTTGTTCAGCCATAGTGAAAGTATAGCGCCGCTCCGCCTATGGCGGGGCGGCGCCCATTCTAATATCCTTACCTCTTTGCTTTTTTCGAAACTTTCGACTTCGCAGCCGCAGCACGCTTCCTGAACCTTTCGACGCGACCGGCTGTGTCGACGATAGTTGCCCTCCCCGTATAAAACGGGTGAGAGGCGCTCGAGATTTCAACCGTGTAGAGGGGATATTTCTTGCCATCGTCCCACGTATCTGTTTTTTCTGTTGCAACGGTCGAGGCGATCAAAAAACGCTTCCCCGACGAGGAGTCTTCAAAAATTACCGACCGGTATTCCTTCGGATGAATGTCCTTTTTCATGCGGCGATACTATACCATGTTGCCATATCTAACTCCAGCGAGGAGGTGTCACGTTGTGAGGGTCTTCGCGCAGCGCGACGGCGCGAGCGGCAAACTCACACAAGTCTCAAACTCACACAAGTCTGACTTGTGTGGAATCATTCGAAAACGACGCCCTCATTCGTGCCAGCAAGTTTCTCCAGACGACTAGTTACCATATCGCGAGCACATGCCTTAAAATCCGCAGGCGATATAAAGAAATCTTTGAGAAGTTCTCGCTCAATTATCGGCGAGGGTTGTCCCGACACGTAGTCCGAGAGGCTTGAGAATCGATAGGAATTTGTTCCCCATTTCCAGGCTTTTTCGAACTCTCCAGCGGCTCTGGCATAACCGCGTGGATACATTTCGAAAACATTTTTTACGAGAACATATGCGATTGCCCAGCGCAGGTAGCGGTCAGTGTCTATTGTACGACTGCGATACGCCCCCTGAAAGATGCTTCCCTTCTCATCATATTTCTCATTGAAATGTCGAGACATGCTTCCACATATTCGTTGCATAAAGCGTGAGATGCCACCAGCTTGAATTTCCTTAAGGATGAGGTGAAAGTGGTTCGGCATAAGTGTCCAAGCAAGTATCGAGACGAGTGGCCGACGCCGGGGCCATTGTTTCGGCCATTCAAGGTTCTTTACATTCTTAACATCGAGCTCCCAGAACTCACTTTGATGTTCATCGTTCAAGTAATACAGGAGTCTCGTAAATCGGCGACGATCTGCATCATCTCGTGTTATCGGCAATCCGCGCGCTCCTCGCTTCACCACATGAACGATCGAATCTATACTGTATGGCTCAACCCGCATCAGATCATTATAGACAAGTCAGACTTGTGTACACAAGTCTGACTTGTGAAGATTAGCGGCCCTCGAGGATATCGATATCTTTTTGATATTGATCCGCAAAGGCCATCACGTCGTCGCCGTAGAACGCATAGGCTGCTTTCTTGGCATTGGTCCAGCCGGCAAAGTAGCGGAGCGCCGCGAGACGCTCGGCCTCGCGCGTGCCTCCGTCGGCACCGTTGTCGGCCATAAGAATTGAGGCCGCAAAGATCGCGGTGCGAGGTGTCCATGGATTCGGAGGATTTTCTCCGGTCGCGCGCGCGATGCGGTCTTTGTACTGTATCCACGTCGAAGGAATAAACTGTGCAGGACCCATGGCGCCGCCCCATCCGTAGCTCGGCTTTTTTGAAACGGGCATTGAGTCGGGATCAAGCCCAAGCTCCCTCGTAATTTGCTCAAAGACCGGCCGATCGCGTGTAGGATGCATATCGGTTTTCCAGTTTCCCGTACCAATGTTTTCGCCGAGGTTTGTCTCTTCGCGAAGTATGGCAAGGATGAGCGCGGGGCGGACACCTGTCTTTGCAGAGGCCTCCTTTGCATACTGGTACGCACTCCCGAACGAGATCGCCTTCGAGTCGCGCAGCTCGAAGAGTGCAGAGCGAATGACAGCCGCCTGCCTCTCCCGCTCTGCAATAAGCTCCTGGTACGCTTTTTCCTGCCCCTTTGTCACCGTAAGGATCTGCTGCTTTTCTTTCTCCCGCTTCTCGATCGCTTGTTTCTCGAGAACTTGAATGCGCCGCAGCTGCTCTTCTTCACCCTGCTTTTCCTCTAAGATTTCCTTGCGAACAGAAAGGTCAGCGCGAAGGGCCGCCATCTCATCAAAAGAGCGATCGAGATCTCGCTGAAGCGTCTCGTAATTGTCTATATCCTGAAACAGATCGGTAAGCGAGCCGCCAAGCACTAATTCCGCGAGCGAGATATCGTCTATTTCGTGCGTCCGCCGTATAAGCTGAGCCAGTGATTGCTCACTTCGCGAAACCTTTTTGTCGACTTCTCCAATAGCTGATTTTTTCACCGAGATGTCATCGCGCAATTTTGAGATCGAGAGATCGCGGTGTTTTATTTGCTGCTGAGCGACTCCGATCTGATTATCGAGAATCGCGATGTCTCGCTCGAGCGAGGCTCGTTCCTTCTGCTTTTCTGAAAGAACACCGCGCTTCTCTGAAATGTCGCGCTCGATCTCAACAAGTTGACTCTCTAGCCGTGCTCGCCGCTCTTCCAAAGTCTCCGCAAATGAGTACGTAGCAGAAATGGCGGCGTCGCAGCTAACAAGCAACAGTAAGAATGCTCCGACAGCAATTCGGGCCAGCATTGCAAAAGTATACCCCGTGAGATAGCGAGCAGGGAGCTCTATCTCACGGGGTATAACAGAGCTATTTGGCTTCCCTCTTAGGTTCTTCTTTCTTCGCCTCCTGTTTTTTTGCTGCCTCTGCACCTTCAGGTGCGCCTTCCTCTACCGCCTTCTCTTCACCAATGATGACTGTTTCCGGTGCAGGTGCGACTTCAACTGGCTCTTCTTTGAACTCTTTGACAGACACGACGATTTCTTCAGGAGAGGTGACGAGTACCGCGCTCGCGGGCAGCACAATATTGTGCGTAACAATGTGGTCGCCAACGTTTTCCAGTGTACCGAGATCGACCGTGAGGCTGTGCGGCAACTCCTGCGGTGCAACCTCGATTTCTACCTCGTGGAGGGTCTTCACGATGATGTGCCCGAGCTTTTCTGCAGGCGCCGCGCCAGTGAATTCGATCGGCACCTTGATCCGCACCTTCTTACCTTTTTCCAGCACATAAAAATCGACATGCAGGAGTTTTCCCGTGACGGGATGGAACTGCGCGTCGTGTATAAGAGTGTCTTTGTCCTCGCCAATACCTTTCAGTGTGACAATTGTCGTTTCGCCAGCCTTTTTCCAGATGTGTTCAAGGTGGCGCTCATCAACCGCGATTGAGGTTGCTTTTTCTTTTGGTCCATAGAAAACCGCGGGTACAATGCCCGCCTTCCGCAGTGTATCTGCAGACTCTTTCCCGCGTTGCTTTACTTCAAGCGCTAACATAGCTTCCGGATTATACGAATTTGAGCCCAATTTGCAAATGAATGCATGCTAGAATACGCGAATGAGTTTGGATGTTCTCGCGATCGGTGATACGACCATCGATGCATTTATCCGCCTCAAGGACGCGAGCGTGCACTGCGACGTCAATCGCGAAAACTGCATGCTCTGCATGCGGTTCGCGGATAAGATCCCATATGATTTCGTCGAGGAGATTCCTGCCGTGGGGAATGCGGCAAACGCAGCTGTTGCCTGTGCGCGTCTTGGCCTTTCTGCTGCAACGCGTGTACACGTCGGCGAAGATGAGAACGGCAAAAAATGCATCGAATCGTTAAAGAAGGACGGCGTAGATACCTCGCTTATCGTGAGCGAGCAGGGCAACAAGACCAACTACCACTATGTGCTCTGGTATGAAGATGAACGTACGATCCTCATCAAGCATGAGCACTATAACTACTCATTTCCGAAGCTTAAGGAAGCGCCGAAGTGGATCTACCTCTCCTCTGTAGCGGAAGGAGCACTTCCGTACCATAAGGAGATTGCCGGCTACGTTGCTCTCAACCCTGAAGTAAAGCTCGCATTCCAGCCGGGCACGTTCCAGATAAAGCTTGGCGTTGAGGCGCTTAAAGATCTCTATGCACACACTGAAATCCTTTTCTGCAACAAAGAGGAATCGCAGCGAATCCTTCAAACAAAAGAAGAGAATATCAAAGCACTGATGCAAAAGATTCGCGAGCTGGGGCCCAAAATCTCTGTCATTACTGATGGACGAAACGGCGCATATCTGCAAAGCGGAGAAGGTTCATGGTATGCGCCGATGTACCCCGATCCTGCGCCGCCCAAAGAACGCACAGGAGCAGGAGATGCGACCTCTTCGACAACGGTCGCTTACGTCATCAAGGGTCTTCCACCCCAGGAGGCGCTGCTGCGTGGCCTCATTAATTCGGCCAATGTCGTGCAGGAGATCGGCGCGCAGAAGGGCCTCCTCAACACGGTACAGATCGACGAATGGTATGCAAAACGCCCCTCCGATTTCAAGGCGACGCCTATTTGATCTTCCTGCCCGCAGCTTTCTTGACTGCCGCGACGATGTCCTTCACTCCCATGCCATAGTGATCGATGAGCTCTTGCGCGGTTCCCGACTGGCCAAACTTGTCGTGCATGCCGACAAACTCCATCGGTGTCGGCGCTTTTTGCGCGAGCAATTCTGCGATAGCGCCACCGAGTCCCCCGTGGATTTGGTGTTCTTCGACACTTACGACTGCGCCACACTCGCGCGCGAGCTCAACGATTTTCTTTTCATCAAGCGGCTTAATGGTATGGACGTTTGCGACAATGACTGATGTTCCAGCATCCGCGAGCTCGCGCGCAGCAAGGAGCGCATTGTGTACGAGCGGCCCAGTCGCAAATATCGCGACCTCTGGTCCGCCAGCTGGCGGGTTGCCGCGCCAGAATTCGATAGCCTTTCCGATTTCAAACGGCGTGTCTTCTGTCGTCATAATCGGAGATTTTTCTCTCCCCCATCGCATATACACAGGCGTGCCGAGTTTCGCCGCGGCGATCGTCGCCTTTCTTCCCTCTTCCGCATCACAGGGAGATACAACGGTAAAGCGCGGCAGCGCGCGCATCATGACAATATCTTCAAGCGCTTGGTGCGTCGCACCGTCGGGCCCCACGGAAACGCCCGCATGCATGCCGCAGACGATGACCGGCACGTTATTGAGTGCAATGGTCGTCCGTATCTGCTCCCAATTGCGGCCAGGATTGAATGCGGCATAGGAAGTCGCGAACGCAATTTTGCCGTAATTGGCCATACCGGCAGCAACAGTCACCATATTCTGCTCCGCAACGCCAACCTGCACGAAGCGTTCGGGGAATTCTTTTTGAAAGTGATGCGCCTGCGTGCTCTCGGCAAGATCAGCGGTGAGAACGACCACACGCTCGTCTGCCCTTCCCGCCTCTACGACGCCTTTCCCAAAACCCTCGCGAGTGCTCGCGAGGCTAGGCTTATCAAAAATATTCTCCGCAAGCTTTGCTTCTGGGTTGATCATACCTTGTTCTCTTCCAACTCTTTCAAAAAGATCTCTTTTTGCTTCTCGGCAGGCACTTTGTCGGTCGGGCCTTTGCCCGGCGGATTCCCATGCCAGCGGTAGTCGTTTTCGATCGACGGTACGCCTTTGCCCGGCGTCGTGTGGGCAAGAATCAGCGTCGGCTTTTCTTTGATGGACTTTGCCTCGTCGCAGGCCGCGACGAACTGCTCGATATTGTGCCCGTCTATCTCGATGACATGCCAGCCGAACGCTCGATACTTATCCGCGAGTGGCTCGAGTGGCATCACGTCTTCGGTATTGCCGTCGATCTGGATGTTATTGCGATCCATCACTGCTGTGAGATTCGTGAGCCGATACTTGGCAGCAAACATCGCTCCCTCCCACGTATTCCCTTCTTCCTGCTCCCCGTCGGACATGAGGCAAAAGACGCGGAATATTTTTCCATCCATGCGCGCGGCAAGTGCGTAGCCCGATGCCTGCGAAAGACCGCTTCCGAGAGGACCCGAGGTGGTCTCTACTCCGGGGAGTAATTCACGCTCGGGATGTCCCTGCAAACGCGAGCCGAATTTGCGCAATGTCATACACTCCTGGAGCGGAAAATATCCGGCATGCGCCATTGCCGCATAGCGCACCGGACAAATGTGCCCATTCGAGAGGAAAAGCCGATCGCGCTCCTCCCAATCCGGATTTTTCGGATCGTGCCTCAAAATGTGGAAATAGAGCGCCGCAAAAATGTCCGCCATGCCCAGAGGGCCCGCGGTATGCCCCGACTTTGCTTCGGCAAGCATTTCGATCACTGTCTTCCGGATCGCAAATGTCCTTTCTTCAATCTGTTTTACTTCGGCGTCAGTGATCGCCATACCTTATGCAGCAATGTTTATGAGATTTAACCCTGTGTCTTCGTCAGGTAAACGAATCAGGGGCTGCGTCACAGCCCAAAGGCAGAGCTCTAAGGAGAGCGCGATGGTTGCCCCACGAAGGTGTCCGCCGATACATTCAAGCGACTCATCGCAGCGAGAAAGAACTGCGTGCGCATGCACCATGGACTCCTCGCCCTCCATCTCGGAGATATTGCCGTCCATGCTCGCCACTTCGAAGGGACCTTCCTCGGAACGAACTATGTACGAGCGGCTCCCCCGATCGTAGTAGCCGATCTCGACGTCTTCGACAGTTCCAATCGCCTGGAACTGTCCCCAGTGCACCTCGTTCTCTTCGCAAAAACGCGAAAGGGTCGGGATGAAATCTTCCCCCCTCGCAAACACGAGAAAAAAGCCATTGTGTATCTGGACCGCCTGCATCTCAGAAGTATACCCTACGAGGTAGGCCATTGGTCGCCATCTCATGGGTATACTCCATGAGATATTGAGTTTCTATCTCACGGGGTACACCCTACGCTCGCATGAGGGATGCTGATTCCGCCAGATGCTTTAAGCGCACGTATGCTTCCGCAGGGTTCGAAGCGCGTGAGATCGCACTTCCTACGCCGAATCTCGATGCGCCCGCGCGCGCAAGCTCCTCAATGTTCGATGCCGAGACACCGCCATCGACCGCAATGAGAACGTTGGGGAATCGTCGGCGAAATTCTGCGACGCGCGCGGGCGCGCTCTCGTCAAAGGGAATTCCCTGAACGCCGATCCGCGCGATCGTCATGAGCAGCACGAAATCGACGTTGGAAAGATACGGTATCACGTCTTCGAGCGGCGTTTGAAGAAGCACCGCGAGCCCGATCGAGCGGGCGCCTGATGCTCTCCAGTCTTCAAAGATCTGTTTTGCATTGTCGACTCCTGAAAGCGCCTCTAGGTGCCCGATGATCGAGCGGGCGCCCGCTTCCGCAAACAAAACGCCGAGCAATCCGGGATCGGAAACCATGAGATGTACTTCGTATCCATACGCTTGGGGCAAGCTATCGCCTCTCGAAGGAAGCCACGTCGTGTTCGGCGCAAACTTCCCGTCTGCAACATCGATCTGAAAAAACGACGCAAAAGTCGAATATCGGTCGCTCTTGCCCTCAATGTCAGTGAGCGATGCGGGAACGATCGTTGGAATTATCTCAACCGAGCTCATCGATTTGCTTGATGCGACGCGTGTGTCGCGCTTCGCCTGAAAAAGGAGTAGCGAGCCAGCGTTCCACCACCTTCTTTGCCTCGTCCACACTCAAAAAACGCGTGCCAAGAGAAAGCGCATTTGCATCGTTGTGCTCTCGCGTCGAAGAAATGACATCTAATTTCTTCCCCGTTGCATCGGTTTGCTCTCCGGCTTTTCCATAGTAGAGCGCACAGCGAACACCTCTAAAGCGGTTTGCGACCATGGCTTCTCCCTGACCGGAGCCACCCAAAACGATAGCGCGACTCTCTACACCACTTTCGATGTCCTGCGAAAGCTTTCGCGCGGCCGAAGCGATGATCGCCGGGTAGTCATCGTCTTTATCGTACGTGTGCGCGCCGCAGTCGTCGACCTCGTGCCCGAGAGTGCGAACGTGCTCAAGGAGAAGGTTCTTCAACTCAAATCCCGCATGATCCGCGGCAAAGTAAACTTTCATGCCTACAATCTCTTTGCGACTTCTATCACATGCTCGACCAATGTATGGGCATACCCCATTTCGTTGTCGTACCACGCGAGCACCTTCACGAGAGTGCCATCCACAACGCGTGTCATCGGAAGATCGGCAATCGCGCCGTAGGGCAATCCCAAAATGTCGGACGAAACCAAGGGCTCGTCGGAGACGGCGAACACGCGCTTCCACCTATCGCTTTCAGCGGCTTTTCTCAAACAATCGTTCACTTCTTCGGCACTCGTCGCACGCTTCGATACAAACGTGACGTCAACGACAGAGCCGGCAAGCACCGGAACTCGCAGTGAGATGCCATCGAACTTGCCTTTGAGCGCAGGATACGCGAGAGCGGTCGCTTTTGCCGCGCCGGTCGAACTCGGCACAATGTTCTGAGCCGCAGCCCGGCTCTCGCGCAGATCTTTCGCTCTGCCGCCGTCGACGAGACTCTGACTCGCGGTATAAGCATGTGTGGTGCTAAGAACGGCGCGCTCGATACCTAAGCTCTCGTCGAGAATGCCTATGAGGGGTGAAGCTGCGTTTGTAGTGCAGGAGGCGTTGGATGAGATATCACAGGTCCCAAACTTTTCGTCATTGGCGCCGACGAGTATGGTGCCGACACCCTCCCCTTTGGCCGGCGCCGTGATGACTACCCTCTTTGCACCTGCGGCAATGTGTCCTTTCGCTTTTTCGCCATCAGTGAACAAACCCGTCGACTCGATTGCGATGTCGACGGAGAGATCACGCCACGGCAGCGCCGAAGGCTCTTTCTCCGCAAAGACGGATATGTTCTTTCCATCGACGACAATCGCTTTCTCTGCCGCGGCAACAGAAAATGCCGCGCGGCCATAGACGGTATCGTACTTCAACAAATACGCGAGGCTCGCTGGAGGCATCAGGTCGTTAACAGCGACCACTTCTATTTCCGGCCGCCCCTGCACTGCCCGAAAGAAGCAGCGCCCAATCCTTCCGAAACCATTTATCGCGACACGCGCTGCCATTGAGCGATTCTATCACTAAAACGTTAGTCACCGCCCCGTCGCTCAATGTGGATTGTATTAACGACTTACGAAGTCGTTAATGGTATCATGGAGCGTATCATCATGGAGCTGTATCATGTGCTGAACCGTGGCGTAGACAAGCGCCCCATCTACATGGAGGACGGAGATAGAGTCCGCTTCGTGCATTGCCTCTGGGAATTCAACGACACAAGATCAGCAAACAACACAACCTGGCACATATCGCGGAAGGGAGGACTCATCCCGGATCGGGCCATTGCCCCAACTAACGACTTACGAAGTCGTTATTCGCGAAAGACGATAGTGAACATCCACGGATGGTGCCTTATGGGAAACCACTATCACTTGCTCGTGTCGGAACGCAAAGAAGGCGGTCTCGTCCAATTCGTCCGCAAATTGAATGTCGGCTACGCACAATACTTCAACAAAAAATATGAACGGCAGGGGACGCTATTTCAGGGTCGAACAAAAAAAGTGCTTATCGCGGGCGATGCGCACTTTCTCCACATCCTGCACTATATCCATTTGAACCCACTCGACTTTCTCAAAGGTGCTTCGAATTGGCGCGACCTTAAAGTTTTGAGCCATGCGGCTGCACTCAAACATCTCGAGAATTACAAATGGAGCAGCTATCTCGACTATTGTGGAAAAAGGAATTTTCCGTCGGTACTGACGAAAGAATTATTTGAAGATGTACTCGGCAACTACAAGCATACAATAAAAACATATTTGAAAGACATAGAAGTCGAACCTATACGAGATTTTCTTCTCGAGTAACATCAAGCAGGAACATATCGACCTCGTAGGTCGATACGTGGACGGAAAATTTACTGTTCGAGGGACGAAACCTTAGGGGCGCCCAACCACTTTCGCAGGAATAGCGCGAGGAGAAGCAGAAGAATGATCACCAGGATCGCCACGCCGGTGCCGAGCGCGCCGCTGCCACTTAAGAAATCAAAGAAACTGAACGCACCTGCAGCGCCTGCCACACACGTTGAAGGGTCAATCTTTCTGCAGTCGTACTCAAGGCGGGCCTCGTCAATAAATGTATTTCCCTCATACAGGCGAGCTTCGAGAACGAACTTATCGTACGTTTTGCGCGGCACGAACGTTTCGACAACGCCCATCATCGCTCCCGTCACGTCGCCTGTGTACACGTAGTTGTGGATGAGGTTCCCTTCCGTATCAAGAAGCGTGAGCTCGAGGCGACCATTCGGCACCGACGGAGCGCTCCCTGAATTATGGAGGCATGAGAACAAGGTTGCCTCTTGTCCTTTAACAAGTGGAAATGCCATGACGCCCGGGAAGTTGATGCGGGTTCGGTTGACGCCTTCACGCACGAAACGAACGCCGATGATGGACTTTGTATCTTTCCACGAGAGCGTAGCTACGGCAAGGTAGACGGGAAAGCGCGTGTCGGAGATAGTAATCGAAACCAGTGCCGAGCCGCCCGCGGGAACCATGACGCTTTTGGTTTCTTCCTGCACCGCGTTCTTGCGCAAGAGCAAGTCCCACTGGTACACCGTCCACATCACAGAAACATTCTGGCTCTCCGAAGTGGTGTTCCTCACGCGCGCGGTGACGGTTACCGGCTCGCTGCTTGATGTCCGTGGAGGAAATGCAGCAAAGAAATATGGATCGCCATCTACCGTCACCCTTGCCTTGTCGAAAGCAACTCCCGTGCCACGCTCACCCGAAACAGTAAATGGAACCGTGTTGCCTACCACGTCGTCGGTGAACGAGAGGCCGAGGAGGTTGAACTTGCGCGATGTTACAAAAAAGGTCGCGAGCTGGTACTCCCCGCTTTGGGCATAGCTCGGCACGCGCCAGGAGAACGAAACCGGTGCAGACCCCTTTGCAGGAATCGCCACGTCGCCCACCGCAAAGAATTGGTCGACGACATCGGGACCGTTGCCGTCATTTTGAGGGCCGCGCGACTTGAATATCTTTACGTATAATGACCCGTCCACTATCGGATACGGATTTTCATTAGTGAGCGTGCCGCTGAAGGTGATGGGGGCGCCGGAAACGGTGCCTGTGACAGGCGCCGTGAGCTTTGCCTGTACCGAACCGAAGGTGTAGTAATCAAAACAAGAAACAGTGCCCGCGGGTGCGAGTGCGGTTTCCTCCACAATGAGGTTGCCGCTTTCGTCGACAAAACTGTCTTCTATGGTGACCTGCGCCGCAGCCACAAGAGGCACGAAAAGAAGGACCGTCCCGACAAGGAACTTTTTAGCATCCATGTGCACTGCAGATAAGCCCATAATGAATGTCTCCAGTATACCGTGCAAAATGTTCCTGTTTAGTGTTTCGTGACGAGCTGTGCATAGCTAAAACTCGCTCCACGTAGGCACGATGTTCACTGTCTCGTTCTTGATCACAGGATTACCATCGAGATCAACGCAGGCCAGCGTGTAGATGGTGCGCTTGGTGATGGGCCTTGAGGTTTGACCGTCGACTGGAGAAGTTA
>JACPLD010000001.1 GCA_016186765.1 Candidatus Kaiserbacteria bacterium
GTGCCGGGAGAGAGACTCGAACTCTCATGACCTTGCGATCTCACGATTTTGAGTCGTGTGCGTCTACCAGTTCCGCCATCCCGGCGCGATTCAATACTATATACGAAATACGATATACGGTATACTTTGCGCATGACCGCGTACTTCAACAACTCCATTTTTTGGGTCGAAGTCGACAGGATAAAGCCGAATCCGTTTCAGCCGCGCAAGAGCTTCGACGAAGCTTCACTTGCGTCGCTTGCCGAGTCGATCCGAAGCTATGGTGTCCTTCAGCCGCTCACGGTTACGCGCAATGAGATCGAAAAGCCTGGAGAGGGAATCTCTGTCGAGTACGAGCTCATTGCCGGAGAGCGACGACTTCGTGCGGCAAAATTGGCGGGTATTCAGCAAGTACCGGTCGTCATCAGAAGTGGCGAGGACGACGATCGCCTCAAGCTTGAGCTCGCGATTATTGAGAATCTACAGCGTGAGGACCTGAATCCAGTTGATCGCGCGCAGGCGTTCAAGCGACTCGTTGAAGAGTTTGGCTTGAAGCACATTGAGATAGGCAAGCGGGTAGGCAAGAGCCGCGAGTACGTGTCGAATTCACTGCGTATTCTCCTTCTGCCGCAAGACATGCTCGGTGCTCTCTCGAAAAGCGAAATCAGCGAAGGGCACACACGCCCCCTACTCATGCTTATGGACAGACCTCAAGAACAACGGGCGCTCTTCGTCGAGATCATAACGCGCAAGCTCAACGTCCGTGATGCCGAGCAGCTCGCACGGCGTGTGACGCCCGAGAAGACCCGCAAGTCCGACCTCACTCCCGAACTTCTTTTGCTTGAGCGCGAGCTCACCGAAAGACTCGGCACTCGCGTGCGCATAGAGAAAAAACAAGAGGGAGGGAAAGTTACAATTGATTTCTTCTCAGTTGACGATCTTGCGCACATTAGGAAAGTGCTCACGCCCCAAGAGCCGGCCTCGCAACGTGTGTCGTTGCAGCCAGAAACGCCGGAAGAAGTCAGAGCAGCGGAAGGAGTTCCAGAGAAGGCAGGTGAGCAGCAGGATGATCTCTACTCAATAAGAAATTTTACGGTTTAAGGCGCGGTTTCTTTCCTTGCGAGCGCGGCACGAATGTGTTTTTTTGCCATGCTCGTTTTGGCGATATCGTGCCATTTGCGCGTGGGATGCGAAGAGGGTTTCGTAATTATTTCCACGAGATCTCCATTCCGCAGAGGCGTGTCGATGGAGACCATTTTGCCGTTCACCCTCGCGCCCGACATGTGGTTTCCGAGATCGGAGTGCACGGCATAGGCAAAGTCGATCGGGGTGGCGGCGACAGGTAGATCGATAACGTCCCCTTTTGGCGTGAAGACGAAAACCCGGTGGCTGAAGAAGTCGGTTTTCAGGGTGTCGAGGTACTCTTCGGATGCACTTCCTTCTGCGTGCGCGTGCGCGAGCTCCTTTACCCATTCAGGGACTGTGCCAGTGATACTTTCTACGGCGGGTGCCGATTTCTGTGAACTCCTGCGCCACAGCGGAACGAATTGGCGTATCCATTCAAGACTGCCCCGGGAGCTCTCGATGCCGCTTTGCACTTCTTTATAGGTGAGGTGTGAGGCGATACCATACTGTGCCTCGCGATGTTGTGACTCGGTGCGGACCTGTATCTCGAGAGCACCGCCGTCGCCGGTGTAGACGGTCGTGTGGATGGATTGGTAGCCGTTCGGCTTCGGGAATGCGATGTAGTCCTTTATCTTTCCGGGCACGGGTCGCCAGTGCGCGTGGATGATGCCGAGGGCTGTGTAGCAATCGGCGAGCGAGGGGAAAATGATCCGAAGGGCGAGGACGTCGTGGATCTTGCTGATATCCCAAGCTTTTCGTTCGAGCTTGCGGAAGAGGCTATAGGTGCCCTTGATGCGCGCCTCGGTGCGAAATGTCCGGAGCCCTGCCTCGGCGAGTTCTCGCTTGAGATCCCGTTCCGTTTTCTCGAGGCGTTTCTCGTTCTCGTTCCTGCGTTGCTTGAAGAATTCTCGGGTCTTTTCGTATTCCTTAGGGTAGGCGAAAGAGAACGCAGCATCTTCGAGTTGCTGTTTTGTGACACTCATACCGAGTCTGTCCGCGATCGGCGCGTAGATCTCAAGTGTTTCTTGAGCGATACGACGGCGCTTCTCTTCGCGGGGCACGTGCTCAAGCGTCTGCGCGTTGTGCAGGCGGTCCATGAGTTTGATGATGAGTACGCGGATGTCCTTGGCGGTCGCTGCGAAAAGCTTCCGCAAACTTTCGGTGTGTCGCTCTAAGCCACGGTAGCGGAGTGTACCGAGCTTCGTCACGCCTTGCACGAGCGAGAGTACCTCGGCGCCAAATGTCTCCTCAATGATTTTCGGTTTTATACCGGCGTCCTCGATCGTATCGTGCAAAAGTCCGGCGGCTATCGCCCGCACGTCCATTCCTGCGACGGCGAGCAAGTAGCCTACCTCAGCGGGGTGCACAAAGTAGGGGTCTCCAGAATACCGCTGTTGCGCTTTGTGCGCGTCTCTCGCGAATTCGTAGGCCTTTGTCACGAATTCGACATCTGCGTCGCTTTTTCCCGCCATCGCGGCAAGGATCTCAGACAGAGGACGAATGGTAGCGGGAAGCATGAAAAAATAGTACTATCAGGACCCCGAAGGTCAAATGAAGGAGAATTCCATGAGCGATTTGTTCCCGCGGGAGAGTGAGACAAGCGAAGCCGACGGATTTGATGCTCCTTCTGGCGAGGGCACCGACGTATCGTCACTGAAGTGTCTGAAGCCCCTCCAATGCGGTGGCGTTGTGGAACAACGTTCCCCGCTGGAGGCAGGGACGCCGTGTCCCGTTTGCGGTGGCCCGACAGCGTAAAAGCTCGCTTCTCTCCCCACCCCTTGTCGCCGGTCGGCATCCGCTTGGCCGGCGACTCTATTTCTTCTTGTGCGGATGGTGGTTGGGACAACTCTTATTTGAGCATCGCTCCGGTATCGTCTTTGTGCCCTCCATCATGAGTGAGCCGCACTCAGGGCACGTGCGCCCCGTGGGACGGGCCTTGATTGCATATTTGCACTCGGGGTAATTGGAGCATGAGTAAAAGACGCCGAAGCGACCCTTGCGCTCGACCATTTCGCCTTTTTTACACACGGGGCAGGCAACACCCGTTTTGGCCAGCTCTTCCTCCGCGGGATCTTTTTTGACGAACTTGCATTTGGGATAGTTGGAGCAGGCGATAAATCGGCCAAAGCGCCCCTCGCGTTCTATCAACTGTCCCGGCTTTCCGTTCTTTGCCTGCGGTGAGCTTGTCGAACCGCATTGTGGACATGGCTCGCCGATCTCTTTTGGAGGAGCTATCTCGCTTCCGTCCTCCTTGCGGGCGCCGAGGCACTCCGGAAAGCGCTTGCAGCTCATGAAGCGGCCGCTCCGAGAGAGCTTGTAGACCATAGGACCACCGCACAGCGGGCAGGGAAATTCTTCCGGGGCATCGCCCATGTTGGTGAGCTTCTCGATCGTGCTCTTGCTTTTTACAGCCTTCGTGAACGGCGTATAGAAATCTTTGAGTGTTTTTTTGTACTCTCGCTTCCCTTCCGCTATCTCGTCGAGCTCGTCCTCCATTTCTGCGGTGAACGTATCACTGATGTAGTCTTTGAAGTGCTCTTCGAGGAAGGTGGAGACTACGTCGCCCGTGTGCGTGGGAACGAGCGTACGGCCTTGCTTTTCCACATAGCCGCGGTCCTCCAAAGTCTTGATGATGCTCGCGTAGGTGGATGGCCGGCCGATGCCCCGCTTTTCGAGCTCTTTCACGAGGCCCGCCTCCGAGTAGCGCGGCGGCGGCTCGGTTTCTTTCTCATCCACATGCGCTTGTATGAGCGTGAGCGGATCGTGTGCCGCCACTTTCGGCAGCTCTATTTCTTCGCCGCGCGCAGCTGGATCGCACGCAAGCCAGCCATCGAAGATGATGCGCGAACCGTTCGCGGTGAAATCGGGGATCGTCCGGCTCTCCACATTCCCGACGATCTTCGTTCGGAGGATCCGTGCATCTGCCATTTGGCTTGCGAGCGTACGTGCGCGGATAAGCGCATACAATTTTTTTTGATCGTCGGTCGAACCCGCTGTCCGCTTTCCTGCGTCGGTCGGTCTGATCGCTTCATGCGCTTCCTGTGCGAGCTTGCTTTTCGTTTTGTACGTGCGTGCCTGATGGTATTTCTCGCCGAATTCTTTCGTGACGACAGCCGCCAAGTGTCCGAGTGCTTCCTTTGCAAGATTCGTCGAGTCGGTGCGCATGTAGGTAATGAAGCCGCTCTCGTAGAGTTTTTGCGCCGCGCGCATCGTGCGTGAGGGAGAGAAACCGAGACGTGTCGAGGCGGCCTGCTGCATGGTGGAAGTGGTGAACGGGGCGCGCGGCGCACGCGCGGCCTCGGACTCGGCGACGTCCACAACGCCCCACTTCTCCGACTCTGCCGTCTTGAGGATACGTCCTGCTTCTTTTTGGTCGGTCGGCTCTTCGGTGCAGGTAGCGGTAAAGCGTTCTTTCTTCTTGGTCTCAAGTTCCGCGCTTATGACCCAGAATTTCTCTGGTACAAAGGCGCGGATTTCGCGCTCGCGTTCCATGAGAATGCGAAGCGCGGGGGATTGCACGCGGCCTGCAGAGAGGCCATAGCGAACCTTTTTCCACACCAAGCCCGAGAGATCGTAGCCAAAGAGGCGGTCCAAGACACGCCGCGCTTCCTGGGCTTTCACGAGCTCGTCGTCGATACCACGGGGGTGTGTGAGTGCTTCCTGCACTGCATGCTCGGTGATTTCGTTGAAGACGATGCGCTTCGGATCCTTGAGGCCGATGGTTTCCGAAAGGTGCCACGCGATCGCCTCCCCCTCACGATCGGGGTCTGTTGCGAGGATCACTTCGTCCGCCTTTTTAGCTTCTTTGTGTAAGGCGTCGATGACATGCTGTTTCTCTTTCACCACTTGGTAGCGCGGCACAAATCCGCTTTCGATGTCTACAGCGTCCTTGTTTGACTTCGGCAAGTCGCGAATGTGTCCGACGCTCGCGCGCACCGTAAAACCCTCGCCGAGGTACTTTTCAATTGTCTTCGCCTTCGCGGGCGACTCAACTATGACAAGCTTCATGGCGGCTAGTGATACTTCAGAAGCGTATCACGTGTCAAATGAAGCGATGTTGTAACTGTTCAGTTTGTATATACCTCTGCGAGCTGTCTGCTTTCAATCGGAATGCTCTCAAGATCGAGCTCCACGTGAATCGGATAGTGATCGGAACCGTGGCGCTCTGCTACAACGCGCGACGATTCTACAGAAAGATGCTTCGAAATGAGTATATGGTCTAGCTGTCTGCTGATGAGGTGCGTTCGCTGGCCGCTTAGCGGATTTACGAGACCGAGTGCTGCAATGCGCTTCTCAAACTCGATGCGTTCGCGCTGGTAGCGAAGCGCATCGCTCACGCGTCCACCGAGGAGCCAGTTGAAGGGCGCGACAAACGGCGTGTCGAGAATGTTGAAGTCGCCACATACCAGGGTCGGCAGATGCGGGTTGTACTCACGCATTGCGGTCTCGAATTCGCGGCGTCGCGCTTCTGGGTGCGCGAGCGTGAGGTGGAGACAAAACACGCGCACAGGATTCGAGAAGCCGTCGATCTCGATATCTGCAAAAAAGCCATGACGGTTTCTCACACGCGACCAATGAATGGGTCGCATCGCTTGCACAAAAAACCGCGTGCGAAGAGGCTGGTACGGCATCTCAAGCGCAAACTTACTGTGCGAGACGATTGGGTGACGACCTAAAATAACGAGATAGTTTCTTTCGATCCTGTCCGGATACACGCGATCAACATCGGGCGCGAACGCAATGTTCACGGGCAGTTTCTGAAGTCGGTACAGGAATTCGTCTGGCACTTCTTGCAAACAGAGCACGTCGAAATCGAGGTTCTTGATGAACTCGAATGCCCGCTCGAGCTTTCCGTTGCGGAAAAATATGTTCCACGAGTAGATTTTCATTTCATCGGATTCGAATGACCCCCAACTCCTCTATGATAAGGCCTTTGATCTCCATGGTCGAGAGCAAGATGTTGGCATCTGTGACTGGTAGCCCGAGTGCCTCGATGAGCTCGCTGCGAGAAAGGGGAGAGCTGATGATTTCAATTACCCGCCTCTCCTCCTCCGACAAGTCCTCGCGCAGTGAGGTAAGGGTCTCGGATGCCTCGCGCTTCGCGATGCCAAGCGCAACCAAAATATCCTCCGCGCTTGTCACCGCGGTCGCGCCGAGACGCAAGAATTGATGCGTTCCCTTACTCTCCTCCGAGAAGATGGAGCCGGGTACGACGAGCAGCTCGCGATTATACTCCACGGTGAGCCGCGCGGTGATGAGAGAGCCGGAGAGCTCTTTCGCCTCGACGATCAAGGTGGCGCGGCTCAAGCCCGCCATGATCCTGTTGCGCTTCGGGAACGTCCAGTCTGCCGCTTTCGTTTCGGGCTCTTCCTCGGAGAGAAGCGCACCGCCTGCTTTGAGGATCTCGCGCGCGAGGCCGACGTTTGCGCGCGGGTAGAGCGTGTCCCAATCCAATCCGCTTCCTGGCACTGCAACGGCGGGAAGCCCGACTTCAAGAGCGGCTCGATGGGCTGCCGCGTCCGCTCCGTACGCGAGCCCACTCACGATGACTATTGGATAGCCTCGAAGGCCTTCGATAAGGTGTTTGCACGCAGCGATACCGTACGGTGTGAGAGCGCGGCTGCCGACGACGCACAGCCAGGAAAGGTCCTCGCTCGGAAACGTGCCGCGGAGGTACAGCTGCTTCGGGGCGTCGGGAATTTGGCGCAGGAGCGTCGGGAATTCGCCAGGGGAGAGCAGTTTGAGTTCATCGCTCATATGGTGCTATCATCATAGGCACAGAAAGGAGAAAGCAGAAGACAGTATGCAGTGAATTTCACGCGTTCTGCTTACTGCTTACGGCCTACTGCATTCTCATGTTGGATATCAAGTTTATCCGAGAAAATAAGGACATTGTCGCTGCTGGGGCGAAGAAGAAACGTATTCAGATAGACCTCGACAAGCTTATCACGCTCGATGACAAGCGCCGGGAGCTCCAGAACAAAATCGATGAGAAGCGCGCGGAGCAAAATGCGGCCTCAAGCGCGATCGCGGCAGCAAAAGATCCTGCCGAGAAACAAACAATTGTCGCGCGCATGCAGGAGGTGAAAGAGACACTTCGCCTTGAAGAGGAATCCCTGCAGGAAATCCTCAAAGAGTGGCGGATTCTGATGGTGCAGGTGCCGAATGTTCCCGACGTGTCGGTTCCGGAAGGTGATTCTGACGCAGATAACAAAGAAGTGCGTCAATGGTCTCCCGCCTCCGGCTTTGGGGGCGAGAAGCCACAGTTCGATTTCGAGCCGAAAAGCCACACGGAGCTTCTTCTCATGCACGACATGGCCGATTACGAGCGAGGCGCAAAGGTTGCAGGATTTCGCGGGTACTTTCTCAAGAACGATGGCGCACGCATGGTGTGGGCTTTGGAGCGGTTCGTGCAGGACAGGTTCGCCGATAAGGGCTTTGTGCCGATGATCGTGCCATCGCTCGTGCGCCGTGAGAGCTTCGTCGGCACGGGCTACCTTCCGCAGAGCGAAGAGGATCTCTACAAAACGCAAGACGGCGAGTACCTCGCGGGCACGGCGGAAGTCGCGACGATGGGTTATCTCCAGGACGAGATTTTGGAGAAGAAAGATTTGCCGCTCAAGTTCTTTTCTTTCTCACCGTGTTTTCGTCGCGAAGCGGGGAGCCATGGCAAGGACACGAAGGGCATATTTCGTATTCACGAATTCGTGAAATATGAGCAGGTTGTTTTGTGCGAGGCAAAGCATGAGGAGTCCATTCGCTTGCATGAGGAAATTACTGAAAACGCGGAGCGTCTTTTGCAGGAGCTTGAGCTTCCGTACCATGTTGTCATCAACTGCGGAGCCGACCTTGGCTTAGGGCAAGTAAAAAAGTATGACATTGAGACATGGATGCCGAGCGAGAAGAAGTATCGGGAGACGCACTCTTCCTCATACTTTCATGATTTCCAGACGCGCCGCCTCAACATACGGTATCGCGATGAGGGCACCTTGCGCTATGTGCACTCCCTGAACAACACCGCGCTCGCGACACCGCGCATCCTTACGCAGATCGTCGAGAACAATCAGCGTGCCGATGGCTCGATCTCGATTCCGGAGGCTCTCCGGAACTACATGGGGAAAGATGAGATCAGGCAGAATCGTTGATCTAAGGAGGCGGAAACCCGGCATTTCGATGCATCCGCTCAGATTCCGAGACGCGCCAAAGCGCGAGACTCTCCGCGTGCGCCGAAGGAGAGTACGCGCGATCCTCTTACTTGCGCTTGCAGCTTTTTTCGCACTCGCCGCGTACGGTGTGAGCGCGCTTTCATATCTGCCGCGTTTTTCCGTTGACCACATAGAGGTGAGCGGAGCAAACGACATTCGGGGGGAACTCGTGCGCGCGTACGTCGCAACGAAGCTTTGGGACGGCTCGCTCTCTTTCCTCTCGAAGAGCAACATTTTTCTCTATCCCCGGGCTGAAATAGAAACGGCGCTCAAGGAATTCTTTCCTCGTGTTGAGCGTGCAAAGATCTCGCGTCAAACGCTCCTTGGAAACGCCATCACCGTTTCGATAGAGGAGCGGAAGCCTTTCGGCAAGTGGTGCCCCTCGACTTCGCTCGGGGCAAGTCCGGAATCGTGTTATACGATGGACGGTGGGGGATTCATATTTGCGTTTGCCTCGACAACCCCCCGATTCGACACGATGTATGAATTCGAAGGCTCGCTTTCTTCCACAAGCCCTTCTCTAGGGCAGACCTACCTGCCGGGGCGATTCTCCGGAGTGCTCGCGCTTCTTGAGCGACTCGGCCAGGCGGGATTTTCTCCGCAGAGAATTTCTGCCGAGAGCTCCCCTACGCAGGGAGGCGATCAGGATTTCTCGGTCGCGCTCGCAGAAGGTTTTCGGCTACGTGTTTCGTTCGGAGCGGACGTTGGTGCGATAGTGAAAAATCTTGAGCTCGTACTTTCGTCAGAGACGCTGCGAGGCAGGGAAGACGAGCTCGAGTACGTCGATCTGCGATTCGGCAATCGGGTGTATTACAAATTGAAAGGGGAAGAACAGCACAGTGTCGAATAGAAAAGAGGGGGCAGGCCAACGCGGCCGCCCCCTTCTTCGTTCATGTCTTGACGACCTCCTCGGAGGTCAGACCGAGCACTTGCTCGGCTCTCGCCCGGACTTGAGGAGAAACCTGCTCCTTGCGCTCCCGAAGGATCGCTGCAATTTGCTCGTTCGCTCCCTCGCAATAAGGTTGAAACGCGATCAGAAGCATCAGCGCTCCATCAGCCGGAATCAAGACTTTCCCGTTTTTCCCCACCACCTGGGTCCTCCTCTAGAGTACGGAGACGGAAATTACCTCCATTGAAATCATACCTTGCGCTCACCGAAGTGTCAAAAGTCAGTATCCGACTGTTCCTACATGTATATATGTATAATGCGCCGTATGGCAAAAAAAGGCTCGAGCTACGCGACGCTCTATCGTAAGTATCGGCCGCAAAGCTTTACAGAAGTGCGCGGGCAGCCGCAGGTGACAGAGACGCTCGAGAAGGCGATCAAGAACAAAAAGATCGCGCATGCGTATCTCTTTTCGGGCTCGCGCGGGACGGGGAAAACCTCTGTCGCGCGCATTCTCGCCAAAGAGCTTGGTGTCTCGGAGAAAGACCTCTACGAAATAGATGCAGCCTCCAATCGTGGCATCGACGATATCAGACTTTTGCGTGAGGGCGTCTATGCAATGCCCTTCGAATCGCCGTATAAGTTTTACATCATCGACGAGGCGCACATGCTCACGAAAGATGCTTGGAACGCATTTTTAAAAACGCTCGAGGAACCGCCCGCGCACGCCATCTTCGTCTTGGCAACCACGGAGCGCGACAAAATACCGGAGACTATTCAGTCGCGCTGCGAGATATATTCTTTCAAACAGCCGACGCGTGAGATGCTTGCCGAGATTGTCGAGGGTGTCGCGAAAAAGGAGGGATTCACACTCGAGCGCTCTGCTTCCGAACTTATCGCGCTCCTCGCCGAAGGCTCCTTTCGCGATGCGCTTGGGATTCTCCAGAAAGTGCTTGCGGTATCGGAGAATAAGAACGTTGAGGTCGCAGAGGTCGAAGCGGTAACGGGCGCTCCGCGAGGAGAGCTCGTGCGAGCGTTGTTAGAGGGCATTGCCAAGAAGGACGCGAGCGCAGCATTGAAAGCCATACAAACCGCAGTTTCCGAGAACATGGACGCACGCACGCTTGCAAAACTTCTCATCCATCGCATGCGTGTCGTGCTCTTGATGCGCTATGCACCAGATCTTGGTGATTCACTCGCGCGAGAGCTCAGCGATTCCGACGTGGCGCTCGCCCGCTCGCTCGTCAAAGAATCCGGCGTCAACTCAGATACTCTGCGCGCGCTCCTCGCAGCATACGGGACGATGGCCTATGCCGCGCTGCCGCACTTGCCGCTCGAGCTTGCGATAGTTGAGATTTGCAGCTCTAAGGGATCGGTATGAAAGCAATTGCGGGCATCTTTGTTCTCCTCATCGTGGTGATAGGAGCGTACCTATTGTTTGGAACACGATCTCCGAGCGTCGAAGGCGCTAGATATGCTAATGCAACATATGGCATTTCGTTCGAATATCCGAGTGCGCACGCTTTGCAGGAAAGGGAAGTTGGCGACGCTCATCGGTATCACTACTCGATAACGCTTATCGACAAAGAAGCGCTTGCTACATTGCCGCAAAACGGTGAAGGGCCTCCGACCATCAGTGTCGATATATTCCAGAATAATTTGGACCAACTCTCGATCGAGCAGTGGGTGCGCGGAACGAACTTCTCGAACTTTAAACTTTCACCGGATGGTCTGCTCGCCTCAACGACTGTCGCGGGCGTTCCCGCACTCTCCTACACGTGGGATGGTCTTTATCGCGGCGAAAGCACGGTATTTACGCACAAAGACAACGTCATCATGCTGTCCGTTACCTACCTCTCGCGCGACGACCAGATTCGCGCAGACTTCGCCCGCGTACTTTCAAGCTTGACCTTGTTCTAGCTGGGGGACAAGGATGTCTGGGAAACCCACGGTTTTCCCATTCCTTCCTCCACGGAGAACTCCCGTTCCCCGACCCCTTCCCAATCCAAGCCCCGCAAAATTCACGGAGCTCATTTTGCTGGGGGACATGGATTCGAACCATGATTAACGGCTCCAAAGGCCGCTGTCCTACCGTTAGACGATCCCCCAAACTCCCTAACGATAGCAGCAGATAGTCAAAGAATGAAGTCGCTCGTTTATCAGAGACTAAATGATAAGATTGTCTCCATGTCTGAGCGGCCACCTCAAACGGCGCGACCGCTTTATCTTTTCAAGTTCAACATGAAGAGGTTTGACATCGCGGGCTTGAAGAAAGCGTACGAGCAAGGATGAGCAGTTTCGAATTCGCGCGGTTGACAAGGACTTCTCTTTCTGGTACCTTTGCATGGTCTGACATTCTCTATTGGTTTTTTGTCTTGGGAGATCCAAGGCCGCCGCAAAGCTTAGGCGTGAACCTATCCCGAGATCGTTCGACAATATTTTAGGGGCCAATCAGGCCCAAAGCCCGTACATCGGGCATACATATGGCCACTCATTTCACATCTCGAAGGGCGCCGCGCCGCGGGTCTTCGCCTCGCCATAGCGGGCTCCGACCTCGCGAAGGCGGGGGCTTTTCGCATTATTCGCGGCAGCGTAGCGGGCGGTCTTTCGGGCACGCCCACGCGCGTCCGAAGGCGCGCGGCATCGATGTCTCGCGCTTCATCAACAATAATGTACAAATAGTCGAGGAAATGCGGCCCTTCACTCCCGCCCACGCCTTTGCTGACTTCGATGTCGACGCGCGCATCAAATACAACATTGCCGAGAAGGGCTACACGACGCCGACCCCCATCCAGGACGAGGCTATCCCGCATATCCTCAAGGGCCGCGACGTCGTCGGCGTCGCGAACACGGGCACTGGCAAGACCGGCGCCTTCCTCATCCCGCTTCTGAATAAGGTCGTGAAAGTAAGGGGCGAGCGTGTCCTCATTATCGTGCCGACGCGCGAGCTCGCACTCCAGATTGACGAGGAGTTCAAGGACTTCTCGCGCGGCTCGGGCTTTCTTTCTGTGTGCGCCGTGGGTGGAGCCAACATCAATCCGCAGATACGGCACATGCGGCAGGACCCGTACTTCGTCATCGGTACACCGGGGCGTCTCAAGGATCTTCTGGAACGCCGCGTGCTCGATCTCTCGAAGTTCCGCACCGTCGTTCTCGACGAGGCCGACCGCATGCTCGACATGGGTTTCATTAGGGATGTGAAATTCATCCTCTCGCACATGCCGAAAGAGCGGCACACCCTCTTTTTCTCGGCGACGCTCTCGCGGGAGATAGAAGCTCTGATCGGCGACTTTCTCATCGATCCTGTGCGCATCTCGGTGAAAACGGGTGATACCGCACGCGGCGTCCATCAGGACGTCGTGCGCGTGGAGCGCGGCAGGGCGAAGATAGATGTGCTGCACGAGCTTCTCTCGCAGGCGGAATTCGTGAAGGTCCTCGTCTTCGGTCGCACCAAGCACGGTGTCGAGAAGCTTGCGAAGCACCTCACGGCGCGCGGCTTCAAGGTAGAATCCCTCCACGGCAACAAGAACCAGAACAAACGCCAAAAGGCGCTCGCGCTCTTCAAGGATGAACACGTACAGGTGCTGGTGGCGACCGATGTCGCGGCGCGCGGCCTCGACATCGAGGATGTGAGTCACGTCATCAACTACGATACCCCGACGACCTATGAGGACTACGTGCACCGCATCGGCCGCACCGGCCGTGCGGGGAAGCGCGGCAAGGCCCTGACCTTCGTCGAGTAATTCGACGATTCGATAAACTCACCGCAAGCAAGCTCACTACAACTATGTCGAAGAATTTCTACAAGGACGGCAAATGGATAGACAACCCGAACGAGGTGGTAGTGGTCGTGTGCGAATGCGGCAACAAGTACATCAAAACGCGCGAGGAGCAGACTGCGTGCCTCCGCTGCTTCGTCAAAAGAAAGCATGAGTAGGCCTGCGCGCATTCGCGATGACGCGCCGAAGCGGGAAAAATTCGATTTCCAGAAAATGAAGGCTGCCGCCGCCAACAAGGATCCTGCTGTGCGGAAGCAGGCGTTCATCGAATATTTTGAGCGGTTCGCGGAATTTCCCTCGTACCTCTTCGACAACGAGCAAAAAATTGATGACCGTCTCCTCGAAACAATGCAGGACCTTCTCAAGGATCCGGAGACGAGCAAGGAGATGCACAAGGGCATTACCGATCTCTTGGAGAGGCTTGCGTCCTGAAATCTCCGGTATATTTATCCTATGACAAAACGTGCGAGTGTCGACATCAGGAGAAAGAAATCGCGTTCAAAGAAGACAGCGAAGCGCTTGGCGGCCAAGAAGGCCATGCTTGAGGCCAAGGGCTACAAGTGGTAAGCGGTGCTGGAAACGGCCGACGCTACGACGATGCTGGGAACACAGGCTGATAATCAGATTGCTCTGTCGATTGTAGACGATAGAGCACACCAGTTTGCTACACTTTCAGAATGGCAGTGTCGCAGCTATTCATCTATTTCCTTTTTTTCTCTGCGGGATTTGTTCTGGTGTCGCTCTGGAGTTTTTGGCTTTCGGTCCGGCCGCCGCAGATAACGCTGGGATTTACGCCGGATGAGTTCGGTCTTTCTGCCGAGGATGTGGTGCTCACGGCTGACGACGGCGCGAAGCTCGCAGCGTGGTTTATTGGAGAAGGAGCGGGAGAGAGCAAACGTGCAATCATACTTCTGCATGGCTACCCGGCGGAGAAATCTGACATGCTCAGTGTGGCTCGCGCGCTTCACCCCGAGTTCGCCGTCCTTCTCATGGATTTGCGCTCGTTCGGAGAGAGCGAGGGCGCCTACACGACGCTGGGACTTAAGGAGTCTCGCGATGTCGCCAAGGCACTCGATTTTCTTACCGAGAGAGGTTACGGGCATATCGGGATATTTGGCTTCTCGCTTGGCGGCTCAACGGCGCTCCTCGCGGCGGCAGAGGATTCGCGTCCTCTCGCAGTCGCGAGCTATGGGGCGTTCGCCGATCTGCGGATGCTTGGTCACGAGACATACCGCTCTCTTCTGGTTCTTAAGTATCCATTGGTGGCTCTCATGGAGCTGTGGGCGCGCCTCCTCTTTGGCGAATGGGCAGACCCCGCGGCGCCCGTCGGCGCCGCAGAGCGGCTCACGATCCCCGTTCTCATCATTCACAACAGGGAGGACGAGCAAATATCGTTCACCCATGCGGAGCGTCTCCGCGAAGCGCTCTCGAATAACGAAGCGGCCGAGTTCTACGATGTAAAAGAAGGGCGGCACGGAGTGCTCCCTGCCGATTTTGAGCAGCGGGTGAAAGCGTTCTTTGTGAAGTCGCTCTGAATGTTCATGCGACTCAGCATTTTGTATACTGCGGTATTATTCTCATTGAATGCATATGATCGCACACACGACGCTTCCAGTTTCTGATTATAAAAGATCTAAGCAATTTTACGTCAGCGCGCTCGAGCCGCTCGGGTACACGAACAACATGGAGTATGGCGAGGCAGCCGGCTTCAACGACGGCAAGAATACCGACTTTTGGATTTCGGGGCAAAAGAAAGTTGTTCCGACGCATATTGCGTTTGAAGCGAAAAGCAAGGACGAAGTGGAGCATTTCTTTAAGGCGGCGCTTGCTGCGGGCGCAAAGGATAATGGCGCGCCTGGATATCGCAGGGACTACTGGCCGGGATACTACGCAGCGTTCGTTCGAGACGTCGATGGTCACAACATCGAAGCGGTCTGGTATGATTACAGTCAGGCGAAGTAGAAGGACGAGAAAGAAGATTTGATACACTGTAACAATGGCAAAGACAGAGTCGCGGGTACAGCTAAGAGAAAGTGATCCGGCCCCAGCATTTGAGCTACAGGGCACGCGGGCAGACACTCTGAATTTCAGCGTCAACAAATTGACGCCCGAGGAGCTTGAGCTCACCTACATGGATCGTGGCGGAGTCCTTCGATTCACGAAAGTCCAGTAATTGTAGACTCGATACGAGTTTTGTTGTATAGTGCAGGTCGGCCTTAGGCGCGATAGGCGCTTAAGTGCGAAGAAGGAGGATGCCATGAAAAGCCTTTTGTTTCGCTGCGTCGTTGCAGCGATTGCGCTCACATGCGTGGGCGCACCCTACAGTGCTCGCGCAGGAGACCCGGTAGAAGTCTACCGGCAAGGCGAGCAGCTCGATTTCGGTCTGGCCGAGAAGCGTTTTGCCTGCCGCAACTTCCAGCTTGTCACCGACTTCGTCACGTCCGTCCGCGACAAGTTTGGTGGTGACAAGGGCCTCGAAATGCTTTGGAGCCCGGTCCAGCGTGTCTCAAATGACGGCACGCTTGTGCTTAGTCCCGAACTCGAAGCGAAGCTGCCAGACCTGGCTGAGGCGGTGCATAATTTTTGCATCACGGCGCCGCCAAAAGTTATCGTTCTGGGAGCGTTCGACTACATCAAAGTCGGCAAGACCGATGAGGCAGTCGTAACGTTGGTACTTGATTCCCATGGTCAAGCATGGGCTCTCTACTACCTGAACATCAGGGTTGTGACGCCGCTTCCTGGGAGTGAGGATGCCAAGCGTTACGGGGCGATACTGGATTTCCTGGCTGCCCCATCGGCTCAGGAACACTAAAGCATCTCTTCGAGGAGCCGGCGCGCAGCGCGCCGGCCCTTGTTTTTTTAAAAGTCTACCACTTATTTCGATGTGTGCGATGATGAGAATATGGTAAAAACGGCATCATTCAGCAGGATGCAACAGGGAGACGCAGCGCCGGCATTTTCGCTCGCTGGCATCGACGGGCGGACGTACTCGCTTGAGGACTTTCGCGGCAAGAAAGGTATCTTTGTGCTTTTCATGTGCAATCACTGTCCGTACGTGAAGGCGCGAATGGACGAGGTTGTATCACTCCACCAAGAGTTTGGCGAGCGAATCGCGTTTGTCAGCATCAACGCGAGCGATCCGGATTATTCCGGAGAGGGGTTGGAGAACATGAAAGCGTTTGCGAAGGAACGAGAGATGACCTTTCCATACCTGATGGACGAGGACGGTGCTGTTGCAAAAGCATACGGTGCCACGTGCACGCCCGATCCGTTCCTTTTCGAGGCTTCGACAAGCTCAGCCTCGACCCTGAGCGGAGTCGAATGGGTCAATGCGGAAGGGAAGCTCGTGTTCCATGGGAAGCTCGTGGACGCTCTCGAGCCGCAAGACGTGGTCCATGAGCACACGATGCACGAGAACATGCGAAAGCTTCTCGCAGGCGAGCCGATCGAGCCGTGGTTCGACCCGAGCGTAGGCTGCTCCATCAAATTCAAATCATAGGAAAGGGTGAGGAGCAGGGGGCACGCTTTGACACTGCACTACCTGCTTGCTAGCGTGCCTTGAATGGCGCGCGATGTAAAAGTTTTGAAATTTGGGGGGACTTCGTTGGGTTCTCCAGAAGCGGTAGAGCGAGTCGTTTCGATCATCCAACAAGCTGCCGCCTTCGCTAAAAGCTCCGGCGTGCCGAGGGCCGTCGTTGTCTCCGCGATGGGTGATGTCACCGATACACTCATAAAAATTGCAAACGTGGCTTCGCGCGAAGACCAGTCGTACAAAAAACTACTCGCGAGGCTCGAGCGAAGTCACATCAAGACGGTAAGGAAACTTGTGAGCGCTCGTAATCAGCAGAGCGCGGAGGAAGTTATTCATCGCATGTTTCGATACTTGAACGAAGCAGTGACGGGAGTTGCGCTTGTGCGCGATCTTTCGCCGCAGGCGATCGACTACGTCATGAGCTACGGTGAAAGACTCTCCGCGCACCTGCTCACCGAAGTGCTTAATGATAGAGGTATTGTCTGTGAGTATTTGAATGCACGCAAAATCATTACAACGGACGATCACTTCGGTGCGGCATCGGTTGACTTCAAAACGACCAACGCGAACATCAGGAAATATTTTCGCGTCCGAAGGAAGATCCAAATCGTAACGGGCTACATCGGCGCGACACGCGATGGGAAAACAACCACACTCGGACGCGGCGGAAGCGATTACAGCGCGGCCATTCTCGGGGCTGCGCTTCACGCGAAGGTCTTGGAGATTTGGACGGACGTCTCTGGGCTCTTCTCTGCCGATCCACGTCTCGTGAGAGGCGCCAAGGTTGTGCATGAGCTCGCGTTTGAAGAGGCGGGGGAGCTTGCCTATTTTGGCGCGAAGGTCCTGCACCCCAAAATGATTCTCCCCGCGATGCGAGAAAAAATCCCAGTCCGCATTCTCAATACATTTCGGCCTTCCGATAAAGGCACGACAATCGTTTCAGGTTTTGCACAGCGGCGAAGCAAAAGTCGCACCGTGGAGGCTCTCACATTCAAGCGGCCGGTCATCGCCATTCATGTACATTCTCCTGAATTCTTTGACTCGAATGGTCTCATGACGCGCATATTTGAGGTGTTCGATAAGCACCGCACGAGCATCGACCTCGTGGCTACCTCAGTCGCTGGCGTTTCGCTCACCATCGACAACGACAAATACCTCAGCAACATCATTGCCGGTCTCAGTAAATACGGCGAAGTCAGAGTGGAACGCGGCAAAGCTATAGTCTGTGCCGTAGGGGGCAGCGTAAAGGCCGCCGGTGTCGCAGGCAGGATGTTCACCGTGCTCGGCAAGCGCAGTATTCCCGTCGAACTCATTTCGCAGGCCGCTTCCGGTGTCTCCATCACGTTCGTCGTGCGAGAGCGCGACGCCAAAAAAGCTCTTAAAGTTCTTCACAAGGAATATATAGAGTGACGCTCGCGGGCATAAGCATTTTGGAGTCGCATATCCGCCTGCTGGCGGATTGCTCCCGCTCGCTTAGAGTTGCGAATGAAGGTATAAATCAAGTATGAAAAAAATTTCTGTCGGTATACTCGGCGCGACCGGCATGGTCGGCCAGAAATACATTCAACTCCTCGAAAACCATCCGTGGTTCGAGGTCGTCCACGCGGCAGCATCGCCGCAGTCGGCGGGGAAGAAATATAAAGATGTGCTCAAGAACGGATGGATTGTCGGTGGAAACGTTCCCGCACATGTCGCACAGCTCACCGTCGAAGATGTGGGCGACGTTTCGAAGGCCGCAAAGAAGTGCGCTTTTGTGTTCTCGGCATTTGAAATGCCGGAGAAGGATCTCATCAGGAAATACGAGAACGAGTATGCGGCCGCCGGAATGCCCGTTTTTTCAAACGCTTCTGCGCATCGCGGTACCGAGAACGTGCCAATACTCATCGCAGAGATCAATCCGCATCACCTCGAGATCATTCCCGCGCAGCAAAAGGCATATGGCTGGAAGAAAGGCTTCGTTGTGGTGAAGCCCAACTGTTCTCTCCAGAGCTACCTCACACCG
The DNA here is from genome assembly GCA_016186765.1 of Candidatus Kaiserbacteria bacterium. Taxonomy (GTDB): domain Bacteria; phylum Patescibacteriota; class Minisyncoccia; order Phycocordibacterales; family UBA2100; genus UBA10103. The sequence goes on from JACPLD010000001.1 coordinate 18,509, forward strand.
ATCTACGCGCTGATTGCCGCTGGCCACAAGGTAGAAAAACTCATCATTACAAGCATGCAGGCGGTTTCTGGGGCGGGGTATCCAGGCGTTGCGAGCTGGGATGTTATCGATAACGTTGTCCCGTTTATTTCCGGAGAAGAAGAGAAGACAGAGCAAGAGCCCTTGAAGATTCTGGGCGAGGCGAAGGAAGGGAAGTTTGTTCCATTTAAAGGTCTTACCATTTCCGCGCACTGCAACCGTGTCCCTGTTTCCGATGGCCATCTCGCGTGCGTGAATATTCTCTTCGGCAAGAAAAAGCCGGCGCGCGAGAAGGTTCTCGATATCTGGAAGAAGTTCCGTGGCGAGCCGCAGAAACTCAAGCTACCCTTTGCTCCGGAGCAGCCGATCATCTACCGCGAGGAGCCGAATCGTCCGCAGCCGAAGACGGATCGCGATGCCGACAAGGGAATGGCCGTAACCGTGGGTCGCCTCCGGCTAGACAGCGTCTTCGATTTCAAGTTCGTCGCGCTCTCCCACAACACAATCCGCGGCGCTGCCGGCGGCGGCATTTTGAACGCGGAGTTGGCGTTGAAGAAAGGCTACGTAGAGCCATAAAGTGGCGTAAATCTTGCGATTCAGTGATAGCCATGGTATAGTTTCCGCAGTGCCGTCCAATCCCGGATCGCACAGCAATCGGGAGGTAACCGATGCGTGTACGCATTATTGTTGCTCTCGTGATTGCGCTGTGCGCACTTGCGGGAGAAGTGTCCGCGGATGCTCCGCGAATGACGATCGGCGCCACAGCTAGTGCGCCGGCAGGATGGGTCCAGTTTTGCAAGAGTTTTGAACATGAGTGGGATTGCGATGTTCGGTCAAAAGTTCCACACGTAGTCACACTTACGCAAAATAAGTGGGATAGCCTCGTGCTGGTAAATTCATCGGTCAATGGCTCGATTAAGCCGAAGACTGATGAAGAACACTGGGGTTTCGACGATCCCACGTATGTTTTCAGGGATCGCGAAACCGGTATAAAGAGCGTGGACAGGTGGTCGTATCCGGATGACGGATACGGCGACTGCGAGGATTACGTCCTGCTTAAGCGCTGGAAGCTGGCGCAGGCAGGCTGGCCGCTCGATGCGCTTCTCATCACTGTCGTGCTCGACAAGGAGAATACGGGCCACGCCGTGCTCACGGTTGTCACCGACATGGGCGAGTTCATTCTCGACATCAAGGAGCCGGACATCCGGCTCTGGTCGGAGACCGGCTATCGCTTCAAAAAGCGACAGTCGCAGACAGATCCGAACGTCTGGGTCGCGATTAGCGACCCATCGAACGTCGGATCGGTCCTACCTTGATAGTCCTTGGACACTCCAGGGACTATTTCTTTTTAGCGGGCATGATGTCAGAAAATAGGCTACAATACCGCCCATGCTATCGGAGCCCGTACGGGAGCTGGTCGCTAAAGTCCATGCCGCCGAGGAGCTCTCTTCGGCTCCCCGGGGCGAGGTTCTCGAGCTCTCGACCATCGTGGGCAAGGCGGCCTCGCTCTACGAAAAGCTCCGCTACCTCATCGACTATCGCGAGGAGCACACGATCCGCCGCGCCGCGCTTGAGCGCATTCTCAAGCGTCGCGTTTTTATCGAGCAAAAAGCCGAGAGCGGCCTTGTGCTCTTGCAGGAATTGGTGGACGGCAAATACATTCTGAAGGAACTCGCGACCGAGGAGATCGCGCAAGACATCGATCGGATCATCGCACGCTACCTCGAGCTCTCGCACCTCGCGAAGGCAAACGGCTCGGTAGGCAGGCGTCTCGTCAGCTTCGCGGCGACAGAGATTGACGCGCACATCTCGCCGATCGAGTACGCGATAGATCACGAGAGTGCCGAGGCTCTCTACAAGAGTCTCAAGGGCCGCGCGAGCGCCTATGGGTATTCCGAAGAAGAAACGAATGCGCAACTCTACTGCGCGTGTTGGAGGGCGCTTCTGGGTGCGGACGATGACCGTCTCTCCTACGCGCTATGGCTTCTCTACGTGCCGGGGTGGAATAATGGTGCTGACATTCGGGAAGTCGCGCAGAAGCTGTTCTCGATCATCGGAAACATTCGCCTCTCAGTGAAAGGCAATCTGCAGTGGCGCATGGCGCCCAAGATCAAGAACGAGGCCATCTACTTCCGCATTATACGCCGTGTGCTCGAGCTGCATCGCGGTAGCGCACTGCACATACTCGAGAATCCAACGCAGCTTGATCAATTCACATGCGATTTTCTCGAGGAGACGTACGAGCATGAGAACGAGCGCATCCAAAAGAGTGGCATTCGCGCCGTTATGTACCTTTTCGTTACGAAGATGGCGGTGGCGATCATCGCAGAGCTCCCGTACGAGATTTTTGTGCTCGGTGGGATCCACTACTTCCCGCTCGCGGTGAACGTGCTTTTTCATCCACTTCTGCTGTTTGCGCTTACCCGCCACGCGGGCGCATTGGATGAGGCGAACACGAACGCGATAATCGAAGGTTTGCATGCCGTTTTGTATGAGGGGAGGGTGCGTTCGGTGCGGGTGAAAAGTGCATACACGGGCTTCACCGTTGCCTTCAGTTTTGCCTACCTTGTACTCTTCATCATGGTTTTTGGGGGCGTTATCGGCGTGTTGCAACTGTTGAAGTTCAATCCCGTTTCGATCAGCCTCTTTCTCTTTTTCCTCGCACTCGTTTCGTATTTCGCCTTCCGCATCCGCTACCGCGCCCGCCGCTGGAAGCTCGTGCGCGAGCAAGGAACGATCGCGATCATCCTCGGAGTATTCGCTGTGCCAATAGTGCGAGCAGGCGAGTGGCTCTCGCGGACGTTTTCCTCCATCAACGTCTTTGTGATCATCCTCGACTTCATCATCGAGACGCCTTTCAAGCGCCTGCTCCATTTTGCTAATCAGTTTCTTATCTACCTACGTGAAAAGGGGGAGGAAATCAGGTAATCACTCGCGGCAGTGTTTTCATTGGGTCATGTGGAAAAAATCATGCGAACCGATACAATCCCGTGATCATGACGAACAATCCGTGGGAGCAGGCGCTTGCGGAGCTTGAGAAGGCTGCGGCACACGCGAAGGTTCCGCGCTCGCTCGTGGAGCGCCTCCGGAAGCCCGATCGGGTTATCGAGGTTTCGGTTCCCGTCATGATGGATGATGGCCGAAGGGAAGAATTTCATGGCTACCGCGTGCAGCACAACAACGTGCGTGGCCCGTATAAAGGGGGATTGCGCTTTCATCCAAAGGTGAATATGGACGAGGTGAAAGCGCTTTCGTTCTGGATGACGATCAAAAACGCCATCGTAGATGTCCCGTTCGGGGGTGGAAAGGGAGGCATCACGGTCGATCCGAAGGGGCTTTCGGAAGCAGAACTGGAGCGTCTCACTAGGGGCTTTACCCGAAAGCTCGCGCCGTACATCGGACCCGAGCAAGACGTGCCGGCGCCAGACGTGAACACGAACGCGAAGATCATGGGGTGGATCCGCGATGAGTACGAGCGAGAAGTCAAAAGTCAAAAGGTAAAAGGCCTGCCTGCCGGTAGGCAGGGCAAAAGTGATATGCCGAAGGGTTGGTTCGATGCGGTAGTGACAGGAAAGCCAATGGAGAGAGGTGGGTCGCAAGGCCGTGCCGAGGCGACGGGCCTCGGCGGCTTTTACGTGCTCTCGGAGATCATGCGACAAACAGGCCGCGCGCATCGAGGTGCTTCCGTCGCGATCCAAGGTTTCGGCAATGTTGGCAGCCACCTTGCACAGAGCCTTAAGGATGCTGGTTTCTCGATCGTCGCGCTTTCCGATTCGAAGGGTGGCATCTACATCTCGAAAGGAATTCCTGATCTGAAGGCAGTTACGGAGTGCAAGGAAGGAAGTGGGAGACTCGCGGGGTGCTACTGTGTGGGAAGCGTCTGCGACCTCTCCAATGTGGAAGTCTTGGGCGGCCGCGACATCACCTCCGAGGAAGCGCTCACGCTTCCTGCCGACATCGTCGTTCCGGCTGCTCTCGAAAATGCCATCACGAAAGAAAACGCTGCCGACATTCAGGCGGGCATTGTTCTCGAGATGGCCAACGGCCCGACGACCCGAGAGGCGGATGAAATACTCGGTAAGAAAGGCATCCTTGTAATTCCGGATGTGCTCGCCAACTCTGGCGGTGTCGCCGTCTCGTACTACGAATGGCACCAAAACATGCGCGGAGAAACGTGGAAGAGAGAAGAGGTACTTCGGAAGCTCAAGGAAAAGATGCAGAGTGCGACACGCGCTGTGTATGCTACGTCGAAAGAGCACAACGTTTCGCTTCGCGATGCGGCATACATTGTCGCTCTCGAGCGTCTTGCCGAATCCACATCTATCTGATGTTTCGATGGAACAGACATTGTCATCGTGATATTATCAAGCAAGTTGACGTATTTTCGAATATTACTCGCTTTTAGTAACTCCCTTTGATTTTATGCGAACGATGAAGATTCTTGCTCCCGTTATTGGCATACTTTTACTTGCCTTGCCTGCCTTTGGGCAGAGCATCGACGTAGAAGCTCAGATCGCATCCCTTCGCGCACAAATCAAACAGCTACAAGCATTGATCGCACAGTTGCAAGGGCAGTCCGGAAGTTCTCCTGCATGCATCAGTCTCTCGTACAATCTTTATGCTGATCAGACTGACGCAATGACAAATGGGGAAGTATCGAAACTCCAGCAATTTTTGGCGCAGGACTCTTCCGTTTATCCCTCCGGCTTTGTCACGGGCTACTTCGGTCCCATGACAGAAGCAGCAGTACAGCGTTGGCAAGCAGCACATGGCATTGTGTCGTCTGGCTCGGCGGACACAACAGGATACGGATATGTCGGCCCAAAAACCCGCGCAGCGTTAGCGTGTGGCGGCATTCCTTCTTCGAATCAGCCACCAGTCGTTCCATTACCGGTCACAAACAGTACCACCCCGGCGTGCAGTATCGTTGCGACGCCCAATCCAGCAAGTTTCGGGCAGACGGTGACGCTCACATGGACTTCACAAAATGCTGTGAGTGCTCAATGGCAATCAGACACGTCAGGCAAAGATAACATCGCGGTTCCATCAAACACCCCAGGCACGAGCGGCGCAGCATATGTGATCGCCAACGTTCTTGGCAACCCCTACATCACACTTAAGGTCTTTGCGGCGAACGGTACTTCAAATATGTGCACGGCAACATTCGGTGTCCCGTCTCAATATCCCTCAATAGACGGACATGCCAATTCGTATGCGACGATCGATTCAGGTTCACTTACCACATCGTCACAAAATCCGACGATCACCGGTACAGCAAATATGAATGGCGTCGCAGTGCAAATTTATGATTCCTACAACGTGATAGTGTCTGGCAATGGTTTCGTGCCTGTTGTGAATGGACGCTGGTCAGTGACTATTCCGCAAACGCTGCAACCAGGCGTATACAAGGTCGAGGTATTGGGAGCACCGATTCCTACAAATGCAACTCTTACGATCGTCGCGCAATCTCCTCCAACACCCACAGTAAATTTCCAAACTTCTCCTAATTCAATTTTGGTGGGGCAAGTCGCAACACTTTCATGGAGCTCAAGCAATGCTAATCGTTGCTACCTTCAAAGTAACTCAATCTACGAGCCGTGGCAGGAAACAGTTGCTGTAAACGGATCAAAGACGGTCATGCCGAACCAGACGACCTCGTACCGACTGATCTGCACGAATGATCCAGGAACAGGGAAGGATGGACCATCAACTGAGAAAACCATCACGGTCAACCTTACTAATCCCACGCATGTGTTCAACGGATCCGGAGTCCAAATCAACTCTGGTCCGAATGCTGCTGCATACTTGGCAGCTGTAAACGTTGTACCGGGCAGTTCATTCACAATGTCTGGCACTGCATCCGTAAACGGGCCTCTCACGGTAGTGCTCGTTGAGATAAAGTATGCGGGTGGTACCGATTGGAATTCGGTCGGGAACTTGGTGAAAGATGGAAATGGCTATCTCGCCGTATCGAACTCAGCTTCTATATCTGGAGGAGGCTGGTCAGCGGCGTTTGGGGGGCTTCCAGAAGGGTACTACCACATCCTTATATATGACGCGTCATACAATCTGAAAGGAAGCGGCTTTCTTGTCTCAACTTGGAAAGGTTGACCCGACCGTGGCTTCGCTTTCCTCATATGCTCCGGTTGTTCTTCGCTTTGGGCTCGTCGCGCTCTTTTGTGGTTTGGCGTCTCACAAGTGGACGATCCGAATGCGTGGGTCTCGTGGGTGCCGGAGTGGCCGACTGCGCTTTTCAAGATCGACGCGTACTCGGTTGTTCTTCTCAATGGCATCTTCGAATCGATTCTCGGCATGATGCTCTTGCTCGGTCTTTGGACGCGGTGGGTCGCTCTTTTTCTTTCTTTGCACCTCTTTTTCATTGCGTACGAGATTGGTTACAACGATATCGGGGTGCGGGATTTCACCCTTGCGGTTGCGACGCTTTCGCTCGCGCTCTGGGGAGACGATTGTTTCAGCATACTGAGTCTTTTTAGAAAGCGAGAGCAAAACTTTTAAATTCTGCTCCGTTAGGGTAGAGTCCTACCAATGGATCGTTTCATCCAAAAAATCGCGAAAGACGCTGGCCGGGCGGTCTTAAAGCGCTTCGGCAAAGAGGGTGTGCATCGTACGAAATCTCACGCGCGGTGGGATGTTGTAACGAAAGCCGATCTCCTCTCCGAAAAAATAATGATCTCGGCGATCCGAGGGACATACCCTCACCATGGGATAATTTCTGAAGAAAGCGGAGCGATCAATGAGAGTGCCGAATACGTCTGGATCCTGGATCCCATCGACGGCACCTTGAATTACTCGTTAGGTGTTCCTGCGTTTGGCGTCATGGTGTGTCTTGTGCATAAGGGGCATGTTCTCTTGTCTGCTATCAACATGCCGGCGACCAAGGAATTCTTTTTTGCAAAGGCGGGCCGTGGCGCCTATCTCAATGGCAAAAGAATACATTGCACAAAACCCAAGCGGCTTCGGACGACATTCGGCATGCACGGCACAACACTGAATCCGAGAACAACCCGCTTTCTCCAGCGTGTACTGCGTTTTAGCGTCCGCGGTCATATCTTACTCGGCTCATTTTCGGGTCCTGCCAATGCATGTTATGTAGCGGCTGGCCGCAGGGATTGGGTTGTGTCCTTGAGCGGCAAAATCTGGGATTTTGCTCCTGTGTATCTTCTCCTTAAAGAGGCGGGGTGCACAGTGACCGACACGAAGGGTAAGCCATGGACGATGAAAAAGCTGGAATTGGTTGCTGCGAATCCTGTTCTTCACAAGCAACTTTTGAAATTGACCAAGGGTGTGTAAAGGCTACATGTATAAAGTCGTCGTGTATGTGCCAGTTTCTGATGCGGAGAACGTCCGAAAGGCGATAGGAGACGCAGGCGGCGGGAAGATAGGCGCGTACACACACTGCAGCTTTTCGACGCGAGGGACGGGCAGGTTTGTACCGTCCGCGGAGGCGAAGCCCGCAATCGGAGAAGTAGGGAGGCCGCAAGAAGTCGAGGAGGAGCGCATCGAGTTTGTGTGCGAGACACACTGTATTGATGAAGTTATCGCCGCGATACGAAAGGCCCATCCCTACGAAGAGCCAGCGATTGAAGTGTGGAAGGTTGAAATGCGCTGAAAGAAGCAGTATCATGCGATATGAAAAATCTGGGCGAGAAGTGCGCGGTATTCGGGGTTTACGGAAAAGGTCTCGACGTCGCACGGCTCTCCTTCTTCGGACTCTTTTCGCTCCAGCATCGCGGACAAGAAAGCTCCGGGATCGCGACCTCTAATGGCGACACACTCACGCTGCATAAGGCCATGGGGCTTGTCTCGCAGGTTTTCACTGACGAGCTCATCAAGAGTCTGAAGGGGCATATCGCCGTCGGACATAATCGCTATTCGACGACCGGCGGCTCGAAGGTAAAGCACGCGCAGCCCATGCTCGCTGCAGGTTCTTCGTCCATTCAAAAAGTGCTCTACGAAGATCCCCACCCGAGTCTCCACGATTCGGTCTCACTCTCCTCGATGCCAGATGATGGCGCGATCGCGCTTGTGCACAACGGCAATCTTCCGAGCACGAACGCGCTAGAACACTTCTTACGTAAAAAGGATATTGATCCTTCGGATTTCTCCGATTCGCGGATGATGGTGGAAGCGATCGCAGCTTGCATGCGCGACGGAGTTGAGCTCACGAAAGCGGTCAAAGAGATCTTGCCGCTCTTTACCGGCGCATACTCGATTCTCATCATGTCGCGGGACAAGCTCGTAGCGCTCCGCGACCAGTGCGGCATACGACCTCTCGCACTTGCGCGTTTGAACGGCGGTTACATCATTGCCTCGGAAACCTGTGCTTTCGCTCCCATCGGCGCGGAGTTCGTTCGCGAGATCAACGCGGGAGAAATGCTTGTCATCGACGAGAGAGGGATCCACAGCGAGCAAGTATTGCCGCCAAATCCGAAGCTCGACATTTTCGAGTTCGTCTACTTCGCGCGCCCAGATAGCGAGCTTCTGGGCAAGTCGGTCTACGAAATGCGTAAGGCATGCGGGATTCAGCTCGCAGCGGAATACGGAATAGAGGCTGACGTTGTCATTCCGGTGCCCGAGACGGCGGTTCCTGCCGCGATCGGCTATTCCCAGGCGACGGGCATTCCGATGGAAGCGGGGCTTACGAAGAATCGATACATCCACCGTACCTTTATCACCCCAGAGCAGCACGTGCGCGAGCAGGGTGTGAAAGCAAAGCTCACACCGCTTCCGGCGATTATCCGTGGCAAGCGGGTGGTTGTTATGGACGATTCCATCGTTCGTGGGACGACGTCGCGGCAAATCGTCGCGATGCTCTTTGAGGCGGGCGCCAAAGAAGTCCACTTTCTCGTTTCCTCGCCACCGGTAAAGTTCCCAGATTTCTACGGCATTGATACCCCGCGGCAAGGCGAGCTCATCGCGGCGACCAAATCAGTCGAGGAAATAGAGCAGTATCTCCGCGCCACCTCGCTCCACTACCTTTCGTATGAGGGGATGATCAAGGCAACCGGTCTTCCCGAAAACGTATTTTCTACCTCCTGCTTTACCGGCGTCTATCCAATAGATATCTGCGAGCGCGCGAAAGAGATTCGTTACTCCTAAACCGCGTCCAGCTGATTTTTCCGTCGGACTAGCATACTGCAGCGATCATGGTCTAATGTGGTTCTTCACTTGACCCCCATTCCCCACATCCCTATACTTTACTTTATGGTAAAGTATCGGGATGGGGAGAAAATGCTTGATGCGCTCGGCTTGCCGCTGCGTCGGAGCATGGTGCGTCGTCTATGGCACGGAGGTGCGATGTCTCTTTCGAAGCTCGCTGCGCCCTACGAACTCACGCTTCCGGCCGCTCTGAAGCATCTTCGTGTCCTCGAAGACTCTGGCATCGTCAAATCGCATAAACGCGGACGCGTACGCGTGTGCATATACAACCCTTCTGCCCTCAAAGAGCTCGGCGGCTGGCTTGCATCGCACAGCGCATTCTGGGAGTCGAGCTTCGATCGCTTTGAGGCAATTATTAATAAAAAGAAAAAGAACTAACTATGGCAGATGTAAGACTGACCATTACCCGCACCTTTGACGCAAAGCCTGAGGAGGTCTTTGAGGCGTGGATCGATCCGAAGATGGTCGCGCAATGGTATGGACCGGAAGGATTTACGAACGAGATCCACGAGTTCGACGCTCGTGAGGGTGGCGTGTACCACCTCACCATGAAAGGCCCGAATGGCGAGACGCATCCGCTCCGTGGCGTTTTCAAGACGATTCAGCGGCCGACGAAGCTCGTGCTCACGTGGCAATGGCAAAACGGGGAAGCATGGGGCACGGAAACGATAGTAACGGTCGAGTTCAAAGCGATGGGGAACAAAACGGAGATGACGATGATGCACAGCGGATTTGCCGACGAAAAGCAAAAGGAGATGCACGATCAAGGTTGGTCATCGAGTTTTGGTAAGCTCGACAAGGTAGTTGGATAGCCACTCCTACTGGACGAAGAGACGGTCGTCTTGTAGTGTAGGCCGATGTCATACACGCCGAGTGAGACGATTCTTAAAAAATACGCTGATGTTTTAGTGAACTTTGCGCTCGGTGGAGGAAAGGGGATCAAGAAAGGTGACGTCGTACGCGTTTCCGCGAGCGAATCCTGCAAGCCTCTCTATATCGCGGTGTGCAATGCTGTGGTGGACGCGGGAGGTCATGTGCTCTCGCACTACGGTCCCGACGACGAACACGGCGACAAGCGCCGCAACATCAGCGTCTCCCGCTATTTCTACGAACACGCGAGCGACGAGCAGATCAGATTTTTCCCAGAGAAGTACCTCAAAGGTCTCGTCGAGCAAATGGATCACTCGGTCTTTCTGCTTGCGGAAAAAGACCCGCATGCCCTGAAGGGTGTGGACCCAAAGAAGATCATGGCGCGGGGCGTCGCGCTGAAGCCTTTCATGGACTGGAGGCACGAAAAGGAGTGGAAGGGAAAATTCACCTGGACAATAGCGCTCTATGGCACTCCTGCGATGGCGAAAGAAGCGGGCCTTTCCGAAAAGGAATACTGGGATCAAATAATCAAAGCGTGTTTCCTCGACCAGAAAAATCCCATTGCGAAGTGGAAGAGAGTCTACCGTGACATCGAAAAGTATCGCAGCCGACTGAACAAGCTCTCGCCGCGGATCGATCGGTTGCATGCAAAGGGCCCCGATATGGACCTCTGGATAAAACTTGGTGACAAACGTCACTGGCACGCCGGAAGCGGTCGCAACATCCCGAGCTTCGAGATTTTCACATCGCCTGATTGGCGCGGTACGGAAGGGTGGATTCGGTTCAATCAGCCGCTCTATCGCTATAGTAACAAGATTACAGGCATACAGCTGTGGTTCAAAAGGGGCCGCGTTGTCAGATCTTCGGCGAAGACGAATGAGAAGCTCCTTAAGGAGATGATCGCAACGAAAGGCGCAGATAAGATCGGAGAGTACTCGCTTACCGATTCCCGTCACTCGCGCATTACGAAGTTCATGGCGGAGACCTTGTTCGACGAGAACATGGGCGGACGGTTCGGCAACACGCATCTCGCGCTTGGGATGAGCTACCGCGATACCTATGCGGGCGACGTCGGCAAGCTCACCGACAAGGAGGCGAAGCGTCTCGGCTTCAACGATTCATCGGTGCATACCGACATGATTTCGACTACCCGCCGCACCGTGACCGCGCATCTTAAGAACGGCAGGAAAAAAGTAATCTACAAAGACGGCAAATTCGTGCTGTAGAATTCGGTGATGAAGACCGTCTACTTTGTCCGGCATGGAGAGAGCACGGCGAATGCCGGCTTTCCGACCTATCAGGGCGAAGCAAGCAAGCTCAGCGAAAAAGGCATTGAACAGGCGCACTTCATCGCAAAACGCTGCAAAAAGCTCCACGTCGATGTGCTTATCGCAAGCACGGCAACACGCGCGAAGCAAACTGCGGACTACATAGCTAGCGAAATTAGCAGAGACGTTGAGGTCAATGAACTTTTTACCGAACGGAAACTGCCAAGCGAGCTTGTCGGACGCTCACGTTCGGATCCCGATGCGCAAGCAATGGAAGAGGCATGGCTACAATCGTTCTTTCAAGAGGATGTTCGTGTCGGGAGCGGAGAGAACTTCTCCTTGCTGAAGGCCCGCGTCATGTCTGCGCTCGACTACCTACGTGATCGGCCTGAAGAACACATCCTCGTTGTGACGCACGGCTTTTTTCTCCACATGACTGCAGCCCTCGTCATGCTCGGGGAGGCGGTGTCGGCCGAGGAATTCGGAAAAGTCGCCCCTGCTATGTGGATGGATAATACCGGCCTCACGCGCATTGACCATCGGGATGAAGTCTTGAGACGCATCGATCGGAAGCGCCATCGAGGGTGGGTTTTGAGGGTGTGGAACGATCACGCGCACTTAGGGTAAGGCAAAAGCCTGCCTGCCGGCAGGCAGGATAAAGGGCAAAAGTGAAGCTCTGAAATGTGTGAAAGAAGACGGCTGTAAGGCCGTCTTCTTGCATTGAGGCATGCACATTCCCGCTGTCTTCAATGGTCGAATTCACCTCGGTTACATAATTATAAGAAACGATTGAAATCTATGGCAAAAATTGAACACATTGACGAAGTGCCCTCCCGACGCGCGATCTATCTGGGTGCAGGAGTCATTGTCGCGCTTGCAATCGCGCTTGCGACCGTTACCCATGCTGATGAGCGTGGCGAGCGGCCGGAAAGACCGGAGCGTCCCGAGCGCGAAGGCGGCACAGCACTCTCTGGCACAACGACCTCAACGTGGACAGTTCACGCGATTCATGTCGAGGATAAGACTCGTCACCCGAAACCGCCTAAGCCACCGAAGGTTCTCGCGATGTCGACCGTGCAGACGAGCGCTACGACGACGGCTCAACTGCGGATCGACGCATTGCTGCGTGTCATTGAAAGGCTGCAGGCGATTGTCGATCAGTGGAAGGTTAGGTTCAGCCTCTAGGCCCCTCTTAACACTATCCCCGCCAGAAAAGCGGGGGTAGTGTTATGCACGCTTCGGCCAAACTCACCACAAGTGTGTCCATGATATAGTCATACTCCCATGAGTGGAGCGTTGAAGTTCATCATAGGCTGGATGGCGGTTTTTCTTTTCCGCCTCATTCCCTTCCGTCCGCCCAATTTCGAGCCGATGCTTAGCGTTGTGATGCCTTTCTCGAAGCACTATGGTGTCACGGGCAGTTTTCTTTTTGGGTTCCTCGGCATCGTTCTCTACGACGCGGTAACGAGCGGATGGGGGACGTGGACATGGGTAACGGCAATCTGCTACGGTCTTTTGGGGGTCGGCGCACACTATTTTTTCAAGAACCGCGACGCCTCGGTAAAAAACTTCCTCGTGTTCGGTGTTCCGGGAACGATAGCTTACGACACGGTAACGATGATGATCGGTCCAATTTTTAACGGCCAATCACTTGCCGTTGCCTTCGTCGGGCAAATTCCTTTTACCTTGATGCACGTCTTGGGCACTGTCGTCTTCGCGACACTCCTCAGTCCCGCACTCTATCGCTGGGTCGTTTCTAACGAGGCGATGGAATTTTCTGGAGTGCGACGTTCTATTGCGCAGTAGACCCAGGTGTATACCCCGTGAGATAGAACCCCGGTATCTCATGGGGTATACTCACTCCGATGAAGCTGCACCATCTCATTGAGACCCAACAATTCGACCGGAGCTCGCTCAAGCAACTTTTTGATCTCGCCACCTCGCTCGAAGGCAAGCGCGAGCGCTCGCTCGAGGGCAAGATACTCGCCTCGCTCTTTTATGAGCCTTCGACGCGTACGCGGTTCTCGTTCGAGTCAGCGATGCTCCGGCTTGGCGGTGACGTTCTGACCATGGAGAGCGTGCGCGACTCCTCTTCCGACAAGAAAGGGGAGACGCTCGAAGACGCCATAAAGGTCATCAATCACTACGCCGACGCCATCGTACTCCGGCATTCGGAGACCGGCTCGGCTGCCCGCGCAGCGGCGGTTTCCAAGGTTCCTATCATCAATGGTGGTGATGGCAATCTCGGGCAGCATCCCACGCAAGCCCTTCTCGATCTCTACACGGTGCAGCGCGAGCTTGGCCGCCAGGATGACATCCACATTGCATTTGTCGGTAATCTTAAATATTACCGCTCTGCTCGGTCGCTCTCCTATCTCCTCAGCAAGTACAAGAACATCCGCATCACGTTCGTCTCAGTGCCGGAGCTGCAGATGGGTGATGATGTCAAACAGCATTTGCGCGAGAACAATGTGCGTTTCCAAGAGACGGATGATATGCAAAGCATCATCAGAGATGTGGATGTTCTCTATCAGACGCGGATAGCCAAGGAATGGATAACAACGGGTGATTACGAATCGCTCAAGGGCCGATATGTCATCACGCGCCCTATAGCAGATTCTATGAAAAAGGGCGCCATCATCATTCATCCGCTACCGCGTGTGGACGAGATAGCGATAGAGGTGGACGATTCCCCACATGCCGTGTATTTCAAGCAGGTTGGCTACGGACTCATCGTCCGCATGGCCATACTCAAGACCATTCTCAACGGAAAATAAAGAAAAAGAAGAGAGCTGCTACGAATATCCGGTAGATGCCGAATGGAATGAACGAGCGGGTCCGGACGAATGCGAGAAACAGCTTGATGGTAAGCAGCGCGATCACGAACGATGTTACAAATCCGATTGCGAGTGAGAGAACATTGGCGCTCGAGAGGGAGCCGGCATTCTTGAGGAGATCGTATCCCGTTGCGGCGAGCATCGTCGGGACGGCAAGGAGGAACGAGAACTCAACTATCGCTACGCGTCGTATACCCAATGCTAATCCTCCCACTATCGTTGCTGCGGAACGCGAGACGCCGGGTACGATAGCGATAGCTTGGAAGAGCCCGATGAGGAACGATTGCGTATAGGAGATCTCCGAAGGAGACGCTGCGCCATCAGATTCTTTGTGGATTAGCTCGAAGACGATAAGTGCGATGCCCCCGAGGAGAAGTGCCCATAGCACGATCACCTCACTTCCCAGAAGGTACGATTTCACGAATGGATATGCAGCAAAACCGATGATGCCTGTGGGAATGAAGCCGAGCACAAGACGTTTCAAAACTTCGAGTTCTAGGAAGGATTTCCAGTAGAGCACGGCAACAGAAAGAATGGCACCGAGCTGAATCGCGATTTCGAATGTCTTGAGAAAATCGGATTCGGGAATGCGCAAAAGTTCGCTCACGAGAATGAGATGCCCCGTGGAAGAAACGGGCAGGAATTCGGTTGCTCCCTCGACGATGCCGAGAACAAAGCTTTCAAGGATGCCCATTGCGGACTATTTTCGCATACTTCCATCCCAGCCACACGCAAAACGAGCCCAAGAGTACTCCTCCAAGGACGTCACTTGGATAGTGAACTCCAAGGTAAATACGACTCAACGATACGAGAATGATAGTGAGTGCCATTCCTACAATGCCGACATATCGCCATATCTGTCGGTCGATACGTCGCCACGCGAGGAGTAAGAGAAAACCGTACAGCGCAACGGCAAGCGCAGCGTGAGCGCTTGGAAATGAATACCAGGTCTCGAGATAGGCTTGAAATTCGCCCGGTGGCCTCGCACGCTCGACGAGTCCCTTTAAGATAAGTATCAGTATTCCTGCCGACGCTACAGAAATCGAAAGGCCGAACGCATATGCGTATTTTCGCTTCGAAACGAGTATGAGCACTACGCATACAGCGACTGCGTAGATTAGCCATGCGCGCCCAAGCATGCTTATCCATATGAACATTGCTATGAGATTTGAATCTCGCACCGTAAAAAGCGCCTCAAGTATTCGCATGTCGAAGGCGGACAGAGCCGCCATCATATGAGCGCAAAGAGGCGAGGCACAAAAATGATGGTGCCAATGATGAAGGCTGCGGCGGACGCAATGAGGACCGCTGCTGCGGCGAGATCTTTGATCTTCCTAATGTGAGGATCTGGGTCGCCCTTCACCATGTCGCAAAACTCCTCGAGTGCAGTATTAAAAGCTTCAGCCGCGAGCACGAAGCCGATGATGAGAATGACCAGAGCCCATTCGATGGGGGATATCGCAAGAAACCATCCGAGGAAGAGCACGAGAATCGCGACTGCTATTTGCAGCTTGAAACTGAATTCTTCCCGCCACGCGATCTGTATGCCATTCAATGCATACCGAACGTTGTGTACCTTTTTCTCGAGCGCCATCCTCCGTATTATACGCTGCCTTTTTTGCTGACGGACATCTTGCCGAAGAGAGAAGGGTAGATGCCGTTGTCCCCATCCAAATTTGCAAGAAACTTGCAAATTTGGTAGGGTGGGTGGGTTCATGGGGCACGGTTATAAATATTACAAAGGAAGCGACAGAAAAGTCTTACAGGCCGTTTTACGCGACAAGGATTTTTATTCCACTGAGGGGCGCCTGCAACTGCTCTCGTTTCTAAAAAAGGCCTCGGCACCAGTATCTGTTCCCGAAGTCACCAAGCAGATCGGCAAAAATCTTGTCGAAGCCAATGTCTACCGCGCGCTTGAAGCGCTTGCCGACGCCGGAGTTCTTGCTCGTTCCGACATCCGACGCGGCGGCGCACACTATGAATATCCTCATTCGCACCATCACCATATCGTCTGCAGCAATTGTGGCCATACTGAGGAGGTCGAAGATTGTGGTGGTAAGTCGATGGAGAGACGCGCATTTCGTAACTCAGAGTCATTTGCGGAAGTTCGGACGCATGCGCTCGAATTTTTTGGCTTGTGCAGAGCCTGCGCGCACGCGCGATGATTATGCTCGAAGTACTTGCTGCCTCGCTTCTCGTCATGCTCGTCTCGCTGTCGGGAAAGCTCATCACATGGCACGGCGTAGGACCTCTCATCGAGCGCAATCTGCACTTTTTTGTAAGTTTTGCAGCAGGCGTTCTCCTTATCATCGCCTATAGTCTTTCGACAGAGCTTGTCGAGCATGCGGGTTCGCTTTCGACAGGACTGCCGTGGATCGCGATAGGTGCAGTCGTCGTGCTTGTCGCCTTTCGCTACATTCCGCAGTTCCATCATCACCACGACAAAGAAGACCACCCTCATTCGATGATCGATGTCAATCGCCTCTTCGCGAGCGATGCTGTACACAATATTGGCGATGGTATCGTGATCGTTGTGTCGTTTGCCGCCTCGCCCGTGCTTGGTATCGCGAGCACCATAAGCATCATGGTGCACGAAATGCTCCAAGAGATCTCGGAATTCTTCGTGTATCGGGAAGCCGGCCTACCGGTTCGCCTCGCACTCACCTTAAATTTCATTACCTCAGGCACCATTCTCATTGGTACATTTGGTGCATTCTTTCTCTTGGAGAGATTCGAGGCGCTCGAAGTGCCGCTGCTTGGTCTGTCAGCAGGTTCTTACCTCGTGGTAGTCTTTCATGATCTCATTCCGCACTCGATCTCGAAGGGTAACGGCCGCGCTCATCTCGCAAAACACGCAGCGTTTTTTGTGGCAGGTCTCGCCCTCATGGCGGTTCTCGTCACGTTTCTCCCGGCATAGCGCGTCGAAATTCTAGTGCTAGGATAGCGGGCATGCAGCCAGTGTGGCATGGGGCTATCGGACTCGGGCTGATCGTAGCCTTTTTTTGCGTCCTCGGAGTGATTGCATATCAGCTCTACGGACCGGGTATCGATTTCGATGTTCCGGATTATTTGCTTCCAGCCGGCTGGGCGACCACGACCGGGCAGGCGGTTGTAGGAGACCCGCTCGCAGACTATGCGGGAGCGCTGTTCGAATGTGCTGATGAAAAAGCCCTCAAAGCAGAATTTCTCGATGGGAGCATTCGCCTCGTACTTTCTGACGGTCGACAGCTGAGCCTTCCGCAAACGGTTTCGGCAAGTGGCGTGCGATACGCGAATACGGATGAAAGCTTCGTATTTTGGAACAAAGGGATTACGGCATATATTGAGGAGAGCGGAACGCAAACATACTCATCCTGTCTGCAGCAATAAGAAGGAGCTGCGTGGTATGATGATTTTTCATGGGTGAAGCTGATATCCGCGCCGAACGTCTCAAAAAGCTCGAGATACTCAAAAAGGCCGGCATGGATCCGTATCCTGCCGAAAGTGAGCGCGACACGTCTATCGCTGAGTTTCTTGCTGACTTTGGAGCGCTCATGAAGAAAAGCCGCACTATCAGGCTTGCGGGCCGCATTATGGCGCGCCGCGGGCAAGGCGGAATAATATTTGCTGACGTCTCAGATGGGACCGGCCGCGCACAGATTGTTCTGCAAGCAGACAGTAAAGTGGATATCAAACTTTTCGATCAGGCGGTTGACGTGGGAGATTTTGTCCAGTTCTCCGGTACTGCATTTCAGACAAAACGCGGCGAGAAATCGCTGAAAGTTGGAAGTTGGAAAGTGCTTGCGAAATCTCTCCTTCCTATTCCCGATGAGTGGTATGGCCTCAAAGATGAAGAATTAGTCTTACGGCAGCGGTATCTCGATATCCTTCTCAACGACGACGTGCGAGCAATGTTCGAGCGCCGCGCGAAATTCTGGCAGGTAATTCGGGATTTCTACCTTAAGCGTGGGTTTCTCGAAGTTGAATCTCCTGTGCTGGAAAATACGCCGGGAGGCGCCGATGCGCGGCCGTTCATTACGCATCACAATGCTTTGGGCATCGACGTCTATCTGCGCATCTCGCTCGAGCTATGGCACAAGCGGCTTCTCGTTGCGGGGCTCCCGAAGGTCTTCGAGATAGGTCGCGTATTTCGCAATGAAGGGCAGTCACGAGAGCATCTGCAGGATTTTACCTTTCTGGAATCGTATGAGGCCTACAGCGATATGCAAAAGGGAATGCAATTTGCACAAGAGCTCTACCGGTATGTCGCAAAGGAAGTCTATGGCAAGTATACGTTCGAGATCGGCGATCATACTATCGATCTTGCCGAAGATTGGCCGCTCGTTGATTTCAGTGACGTCGTGCGAAAGGAATTCGGCATCAGTCCGCTGACAGCAGACGAATCGGAAATTATGCACGCGGCTTCGAGGGCGGGAGCAGAAGCCCATGCTCTTGCGAACAAAGAGCGTGCTGTTGACTACCTCTGGAAGAAGACTCGTAAGAGAATTTCTGGTCCTGCGTTTCTGGTAGGGATTCCTGTGTACCTTGAGCCTCTTGCGAAGCGCTCTACAGAGAATCCCGGGACCGTCGAGCGGCTGCAAGTCATCATCGCTGGCACCGAGATGGGCAAGGGCTTCAGCGAGCTCAACGATCCTCTCGATCAGCGCGCCCGCTTCGAGGAGCAGCAGAAGTTGCGCGACCAAGGCGATGAAGAGGCGCAACGCTTGGATCTCGACTACATCCGCGCAATGGAGTATGGCATGCCGCCTGCCTTCGGCTTTGGCGTTTCGGAGCGACTCTTTGCTTTCCTCGAAAATAAACCTGCTTACCTCGCGCAGTTATTCCCCCTCCTGCGCCCGAAGCAATGAAGACCGTTTACGGTGAGCGAAGTCGAACCGCTGTTTTTGGAGGCGGATGTTTTTGGTGCACAGAGGCAGTATTTCAAATGCTGAAGGGGGTTACAAAGGTCGAGCCTGGTTATTCCGGGGGGAAAATGGACGATCCGACTTATGAGGCTGTCTCAAGCGGGACGACAGGACACGCAGAGGTCATTCGTGTGACATACGATCCTGTCCTCATCTCATATGACGATTTGCTCACTGTTTTCTTCGGCTCTCACGATCCGACGAGCATGAATCGGCAAGGCGGAGATGTGGGAGAGCAGTACCGCTCGATAATCTTTTATCAGACCGATGACGAGCAACGTGTCGCCGAGAAGAAGATTGCAGAGATAAATGAAAGCCTCAAGGATGGTACACGCATCGTCACAGAGCTCGCGCCATTCAGAAATTTCTACAAAGCAGAGGATTACCATCAGAATTACTACAAGACCAATACGAGCGCTCCCTACTGCCAGCTCGTTATCGAGCCCAAGATCGAAAAAGTTCGCAAGCGCTTTGCTGAGCTGCTCAACGACAATGCAAAGAAGTGAATTCGAAAAATTGGTGGCCGAAGGATATGAGCGTCTGCCGAAATGGGTCCAGCAGAAAATAAAAAATGTTGGTCTCCTCGTTGAGGATGAGCCGTCAGAGGAAGACCGAAAAGCGCAAGGACTCTCCGACGACGAGACGCTTCTTGGCCTCTACAAGGGCATTCCTCTCTCCGAACGTGGGGAGCACTACGGTGTGGGCCCAACTATGCCCGACACGATTACGCTCTATCAGATTCCGATCGAAGATGCCGCCGAAGAATTAAGGACTTACGATGTCGTTAATAACGACTTACGAAGTCGTTATTTGGAAAACGTCAGGAAAGTTGTGGCAGAAACCATTTGGCATGAGTTTGCACACCATTTTGGGATGGATGAGGGAGAGGTGCAGGCTCGGGAGCATCGACGGAAAGATTTTTAGAGCACAGATATTTTTCTGCTGAGAAATTTCTCTCCTTAGCTGGGGTAGGAACCTCCGCCATGCAATTTTCCGCCTGCGAAACTCGCTACGCTCAAACAGTCCTCGTCGAAAAATTGCATGGCGGAGGTTCCAGAACGACGCGCTCCGCGAGTCTCTAAAAACCTTCCCGCCGCCACTCCCTTCGCATGGTATAGTGGTGGCAAATATGGCGAAACTTTCGGCAATTCTCAAAGAGCGCGGCTATGTGTATCAGTTTTCTTCCGAAAAACTCGAAGAGATTACCGACGGCCCCAAGCGCACGCTCTACCTTGGCATTGACCCCTCCGCTGATTCGCTTCAAGTTGGTCAGCTCCAAGCGTTCCTCGTTCTTCGGTATTTTCTCGAGGACGGGCACAAAGTAATCCTCGTCATCGGCCGCGGCACGGGAATGATAGGTGATCCTGGTGGCAAAGCGGCAGAGCGAGCGTTACTCGACGCCGAGACGGTCGCTCGGAATGCCGAGAAAATTTCGGAACAGGTGAAACGATTGTTTGGCTCCGAGGATTTCACGCTTGTCGATAACGCCGAATGGCTAGGGAAGCTGCATCTGATCGAATTCCTCCGAGAAGTCGGGAAGCATTTCACGGTAAATGCGATGCTCCAGCGCGACTTCATCAGGGACCGCGTCAAGGATCCGGAGAAAGGCATTTCGTACACGGAATTTTCATACGCGCTCCTGCAGGCCTATGACTACCTTTACCTGCACGAGAAACATGGTTGCGACCTTCAGGTTGGTGGCTCGGATCAGTGGGGCAACATTATCTCTGGTGTCGATTTTATCCGTCGCAGGACGGGTGAGGTTGTGTATGCGTTTACGTGGCCACTCTTGGTCGACAAAACCACTGGCCGGAAATTCGGCAAGAGCGAAGCTGGCACCATATGGCTCGAAGCGGCAAAAACCTCGCCGTACCAGTTTTACCAATTTTGGATCAATGCGGAGGATGAGAATCTTCGAGAATATCTCTTAAAAATGACCATGCTCTCGAAGACAGAGATCGACGCGGCACTCGAGCTGCACAAGCGTGATCCGAAGGAGCGGCACGGCCAGCAGATCCTCGCGCTCGAGGTGACGAAGCTCGTACATGGAGAGGAGGAAGCAATGAAAGCGGAGCGTATCTCGCAGGTCCTGTTTGGCGACGGAAATGTGCGAGGGCTCGAGCGCGATTCACTTGAGATGCTGAAGAGCACTGCGCCTTCACAACAAGTTCAGACGGGATTCCCTATCATAGACGCGCTGGTGGCCGCCGGGCTATGCCACTCTAAAAGGGAGGCGCGCCAATTCCTTGCGGACGAGGCTGTCATGCTGAACGGCCAAACGATCACCGACCCGAAGCGGAAGCTCGGGCCGGATGATTTTTATGAGGGGATTGCTCTGCTTGCGCGAGGCAAGAAGAATGTGTGCGTGCTAATGCTTTCTTGATAGAGTAGCCGGATGGCGGGCTTTAAACTCAAATCCGACTACAAGCCGGCAGGGGATCAGCCGAAAGCGATTACTGCACTCGTCGCAGGTCTTAAGGAAGGGGAGCGAGATCAGACGCTGCTTGGTGTCACTGGCTCGGGTAAAACCTTCACGATCGCAAATGTCATCCACGCGTGGCAAAAGCCGACACTTGTCATTGCGCACAACAAGACGCTCGCTGCGCAGCTTGCGGCAGAGTATCGTGATTTTTTCCCAAAGAACGCCGTGCATTACTTTGTTTCGTACTATGACTTCTATCAACCGGAAGCCTACGTACCGATCACCGACACCTACATCGAGAAGGAAGCCGACATCAACGAAGATATTGAACGCTTGAGGCATGCGGCGACACAAGCGCTCCTCACGCGCAGAGACGTCATCATTGTTGCCTCGGTTTCTTGTATCTATGGCCTCGGCTCTCCGGTGGAGTACGAAAAGGTCAATCTTAAGCTTAAAAAGGGCGAGATGATGACGCGCGCGATGCTTACGCGCATGCTTACCTCCATATACTTCGAGCGCACGACAGGTGATCTCTCTCCGGGAACGTTCCGCGCGGTCGGGAGTCGCGTCGAGCTGATGAGAGCGAGCGAGCGGGTGATATATCGGCTTGACCTCGAGGGAGGGAGCATCGGGAAGATAGAAGAAATTGATGCAACGACACGAGAAATCGGCGCGAAGCACGATGCGGTATTCGTCTTTCCCGCACGCCAGTACGTGACGCCGAAAGAGGTTCAGGACGCGGCACTTGCCGATATTGAAGTCGAGTTGGCCGAGCGCCTCAAGGTTCTCCAAGCTGCCGGAAAGATTCTTGAGGCAGAGCGTCTCAAGCGTCGCACCCGCCAAGATATCGCTATGATCGGCGAATTTGGATTTTGCAGCGGGATCGAAAACTACTCGCGTCACTTCGATCGCCGAAAAGCAGGCGAACCCCCGTATACGCTTCTGGACTACTTTCCTCATGACAAAAATGGAAAGCCCGAGTTTCTCACGGTCATCGATGAATCACACGTGACCGTACCGCAGATCGGCGGCATGTATGCAGGTGATCGCTCGCGTAAGGAAACGCTCGTCGAGCACGGATTTCGCTTGCCGAGCGCAGTGGACAATCGACCGCTCACGTTCGAAGAATTCGAGAAGCGAGTTGGGCCGGTGGTCTACACATCAGCGACGCCTGCTGAGTATGAGCTGCAGCGCAGTAGCAAACCTATCGAGCAAGTCATTCGTCCGACAGGTCTGGTGGATCCTGAGATCATTGTTCGTCCGATTGTCGCAAGTGGCGGGTTCGCGGGGCAGGTCAAGGATTTTATCGTGGAAGCTGAAGCCGTGACGAAGCGGGATGCTCGCTCGATGGTCACCGTACTTACGAAGAAAATGGCAGAAGACCTCTCTCAGTTCCTCGTCGAGCGAGGAGTGAAGGCGCGCTACGTTCACAGCGACGTAAAGACGATCGAGCGCATCGAGATACTCCGGGATTTCCGGAAGGGAGATTTCGATGTGCTGGTCGGCGTCAATCTCTTGCGCGAAGG
Organism: Candidatus Kaiserbacteria bacterium; assembly: GCA_016186765.1. Lineage (GTDB taxonomy): Bacteria > Patescibacteriota > Minisyncoccia > Phycocordibacterales > UBA2100 > UBA10103. The sequence continues at coordinate 41,534 of JACPLD010000001.1, forward strand.
ACTCGACCTTCCGGAAGTCGAGCTTGTGGGCATTCTTGACGCCGACAAGGAGGGCTTTCTGCGCAGCGAGACGTCGCTCATCCAAACGATCGGCCGTGCGGCGCGTAATGTGCGAGGCCGCGTCATACTCTATGCCGACACGGCCACGGGCTCGATGGAGCGCGCGATCGGAGAGACGAACCGACGTCGCGAATTGCAAATGGCGTACAACAAGGCGCATAAGATAACGCCGAAGACCATTGAGAAACGAATCCACGATATCACAGGCGATATCGAGCGTTCGCGCAAGCGAGCCATCAAAGAACTTACGGAGATGGATACACACGCGTTCACGGGCGATACAGAGAGGATGGTCAAGGAAAAGCGTCGGCAGATGCACGAAGCGGCCGACCGGCTCGATTTCGAGACAGCAGCTATACTGCGCGATGAGATTAGAGCACTGGAAGAAGAGGCCCCAAAGAGCGGCAAGCCGGGAACGGGGCAGGCAGGAGGCAAAGTGCAAAAGGCAAAAATATGAATATACAAATTCAGGAAAACGTGCCGCTTGCGCCGATGACAACCTTTGGCATCGGTGGGCCTGCGCGCTTTTTTGCCGAGGTGCAGGTGGAAGAAGAGATACGAGAGGCAATTGCGTGGGCGAAAACGAGGAATGTCCGCCTGCTTCTTCTCTCCGGTGGCAGCAACATTCTCGTTCCCGACGAAGGACTCGACGCTCTCGTTGTTCGGCTTACGTCCAACGAATTTTCATTTGCCGGCTCGGAGCTCGAAGCTGATGCGGGGTGCGACCTATTTCAGCTCATCAAAGCGGCGGCGGAGCGTAAACTCGGCGGATGGGAGAAGTTGGCCGGAATTCCAGGCACGATAGGCGGCGCAGTGCGCGGAAACGCGGGTGCCTTCGGCCCGGAGATCAAGGATTTCGTGACGCGTGTGCGGGCGTTTGATACCGAACTGTGCGATGCGCGACAGTTTGACAACAACGCCTGCGACTTCTCCTACCGCCACAGCTTTTTTAAGGATCATCCTGAGTGGCTTGTGACGCGTGTATGGCTAACGCTCTCGAGCGTTGATACATCTCTGAGCTTGCGGCTCATAGAAGAAACGATCCGCGAGCGGGAAAAGCGGCACATTCAGAACGTGCGCGCAGCCGGTTCGTTCTTCGTGAATCCTGTCGCGCCGCAAGAGGTGCGGGGGCAATTTGAGAAAGAGAAGGGCATAAAGTCGCGCGAAGGACGCGTGCCGGCTGGGTGGCTCATCGAAAAGGTTGGGCTCAAGGGTGCACGTATAGGTGGTGCCGTTGCGAGCGAACAGCACCCCAACTACATCAAAAACGACGACAACGCGACAGCTGCGCAGGTGAAAGAACTCGCCCAAAAGATCAAAGACGCGGTGCGCGAGAAGTTTGGCGTAGAACTTCAGGAAGAAGCTGTTGTCCTCTGATTCTTGTTTTATACTCCATACGCGATACCTTATACTCCATACGCTATGTCTTTTGAACCATACGCTGCGCGGACGCACGAGAAGATGAAAGAGGTTCTGATGAATCCCGACGTGCCGGGGCCTGCGATCCACTACTACATGATCCGCGGCGGCTCGGAGAAGCGAAATATCACGATTTGGGAAAGCGGCACGGTGGGTGGTGAGTACATCAAAACGTACGGACATTACCATGTGGATGAGCTCGATGAGACCTATTGGGTGCTCACGGGCGAAGGCATCATCCTGCAGCAAAAGCTCGCAGATCCGACAGTGCCGGACGTGGTTGAGGAATTCAAGGCCATTCGCGTGAAGGCAGGAGATTCCGTATACATGCCGCCGCAGGTCGGACACCTTGCCGTGAACATCGGGAAAACGTGGCTCGTCACTGCAGATGATAGTCCCGTGGCCGGTACCGGTGATTCCGCTTCAATGCCGGTCCATGCCGATTACGAATCAGTAAAGAAAATGTGCGGCTTCGCGTACTACGTTGTCGAAAAAGACGGCAAACCCGTGCTCGTCCCGAACAAGCTCTACAAAGAAATACGGAAATCAGATTTCGGCGGAGTGCGTGTCTTGCAATAGGGCAAGTTATAGTGTATTTCTTTTGAGGGTACATTCCAGTACCGGAATAGGAGTTTCCGCCCATGATCATGATCCTTGAGATGAACCCGGATGCCCGCGAGCGCATGAAAGTTGCGCTTGTCGAAGCAGGCTATTCAGTGCGAGGCTTTGACGATAAAGAAGCGCTTATCGAAGCCTTGTGCCAAGACCCGCACAGCTGCGAGCTCGTTTTGATCGGAAATGGTAACCAGAGCTCGCTGTTCGACGCGATGAACATGTATTCATTTCTCGACTCGGTTCCAAGAGCGTCTGTCGGCAAAGCCATACCCGGCGACACGGACAGAAAGGAAAGATTAGTCCGCGTCGTGAAGAGATCCAAAAGAGCACTATAACTTCTCGCGATGGCTGACTTGTTCTCGAGAAGCCCCGAAGGAAACTTTGGGGCTCTCATTTTATGTAAGGCGTTGTGTTATACTTTCGCACTACCTACCCCTACTGACCGTGTGGGGAGGGTTTGCGTTATGGAAGACAAAATCATCGTCAAGGGCGCGCGTACGCATAATTTGAAAGATATTACCGTGGAGATACCGCGCAATAAGATGGTCGTATTTACGGGACTCTCGGGCAGCGGGAAGTCGTCTTTGGCGTTCGACACGATCTTCGCCGAAGGCCAGCGCAAATATGTGGAGTCGCTCTCGGCGTACGCACGACAATTCCTTCGGCAAATGCAGAAGCCGGATGTCGATGAGATCTCGGGGCTTTCTCCGGCGATCTCGATAGATCAAAAAAGTCGTTCAAACAATCCACGTTCAACGGTGGCGACTATCACGGAAATCTATGACTACCTGCGCGTCCTCTACGCGCGTATCGGCAAACCACACTGTCTCCTATGTGGAAGGGAAGTACGGAAGCGTTCCAACGAGGAAATTCTTGATACGGTGCTCAGGATTGTTGATAAGGCGCTGAAACATCAAGGACCGTCCTCGATGAAATATAAAGGACGGTCCTTGATATCTAGTGTGTCGAGGACAAAAATTCGCATCGGCGCGCCGCTTATAGTTGGTCGTAAGGGAGAATACTACCAACTGCTCTACGATCTGCTTAACAAAGGCTTCGAGAAGGTGGTCGTGGATGGGCAGGAGAAATCGCTACGCGAGCGGATAGAGCTCAAGAAACATTTTAAACACTCGATAGACGTTGTAGTGGACGAGATCTTCGTTTCGGAGTTCAAGGATGATCCGAAGGGAACGCGCGAGCGCGCGTCTGAGGCGATTGAGCGCGCACTACACGAATCCGATGGTCTCGTGCGCATTACGGATCCAGACGGCACCGACCACCTTGTTTCCGCCAAATTCATGTGTGCGTACGACGGCTTTTCATTTCCAGAGGTCGAGCCGCGGCTCTTCTCATTCAACTCTCCCTACGGGGCGTGTCCGGAATGCAAGGGATTGGGCACGAAGTATTTCTTTGGTGATGAACCGTGCGACGTTTGTAGAGGAGCGCGGCTAAGGCCGGAGTCGCTGAATGTATTTCTCGGGGCTGTCAAGGAGCGCGAGGCGCACGATGGACCGGCAATCGGAACAAATATCGTGAATCTATCCTCTCTCTCGATCGAGGAAGCGATGGGTTTTTTTAAAAAGCTGAGACTCACGAAAAAAGAAGAAGAGATCTCGTATGTTGTTGTGAAGGAAATCACGAGTCGCCTGCAGTTCATGCTCAACGTCGGCATCGAATATTTAACGCTCGATCGGAAGGCGAACACACTCTCAGGTGGTGAGGCACAACGCATACGGCTTGCTTCGCAGCTAGGCAGTGGTCTTGTCGGCGCATTGTACGTGCTCGATGAGCCGACGATAGGGCTTCATCAGCGCGACAACGACAAGCTCATCGAGACCCTGAAGCACTTGCGCGATCTGGGCAACACGGTTCTCGTCGTCGAGCACGACGAAGATACAATCTTCGCCTCCGACTACGTGGTCGACCTTGGTCCGGGTGCCGGCACGCACGGCGGGAACGTCGTCGTCTCGGGCTGGCTCGACCCGCTCCTTACCGCAAAGTCAAACAGATCGGGCTCGCGCACACTCGCCTATTTGCGGGATGAAGTTCGAATCGAGATACCAGAGGGGAGACGGACCGCGGACAAGGGAAAGGTAAAGATACGAGGCGCGTCGAAGTTCAACCTCAACAAAATCAACGTCGATGTTCCGCTTGGAAAGTTGATCTGCATCACCGGTGTTTCCGGCTCAGGAAAGTCGACGTTCTTGTATGAGATCCTTCATCGAAATCTGCAAGCTCGTTTCGACAAGCGCTACCGGAGCGCAAAGACGTACAATGCCGCCGAATTTTCCGGCACAGAGTATCTTGGACGCTCCATACTCATCGATCAATCGCCGATCGGCCGCACGCCGCGCAGCAATCCTGCGACCTACACAGGAGCGTGGAGTCATATTCGCGACATGTTTGCGATGAGTGAAGAAGCACGTACGCGCGGATGGGCTCCGGGGCGCTTTTCGTTCAATGTGAAGGGTGGTCGCTGCGAGGCGTGTCAGGGGAACGGTCTCGTCGCTGTCGAAATGCACTTTTTGCCAACAGTCTACGTTACATGCGACGTATGCAATGGAAAGCGTTTTATGAAAGAAACCCTCGAGGTGAAATATAAGAAAAAAAGCATTCACGATATTCTGACGATGACGGTAGAAGAGGCACTCGCATTCTTCGAGGATATTCCGGCGATCGCCGATCGGCTGCAAACGCTCTCCGACGTGGGCCTCGATTACCTCGAACTCGGTCAGAGCGCTACGACCTTGAGCGGCGGAGAAGCACAACGCGTGAAGATCGCCTCCGAGCTCTATCGACCGCTCACGACAAAAACCATCTACCTCCTCGATGAGCCAACGGTGGGGCTTCACTACGACGACGTAGCGAAACTCATTTCTATTCTTCAAAAGCTCGTGGAGCGCGGCAACACGGTCGTGGTTATCGAGCACAACCTCGATGTCCTCAAGTCAGCTGATTACATCATCGATCTTGGTCCTGAGGGCGGCGAGCGTGGTGGAACAATAGTTGCACGAGGTACTCCCGAACAGGTATCAAAAACGGAGGGTTCCCATACGGGCTTTTATCTCAAGCGGGTTCTGAAGAAACGTTAACTGTGGTACTCATCCCACGCCTTCGCCTTCAAGCCATTTCTCTTTTGCTCAGCAAGCGCGGTCACGAACGCCTCAGCGAGCTGGCGGTTCGTGATGAGGGGAATGTTCATGTCGACTGCCTTGCGCCGTATGATGAAGCCGTCGGTATTCTCCCGCTCGTACGCCCGGGTTGGAATATTGATGATGAGATCTACGGCGCCTTCTTCTATGAGCGATAGGACGCTTGGCTCGCGTTTCGAGCTTATTTTGTACACCTTCTCGCAAGCAACACCGTTTACGGAGAGGAAATCGGCCGTGTGTTCGGTAGCGAACAGTTTGAATTTCAAATCTACCAAGAGCTGCATCGAGGACAGCAGTTTCAGTTTGTTCTCTTCTTTGCCGAGTGATACGAGGATATTTTTCTTGGGCAGTCTGAAGCCGGAGGCGAGCATGGCTTTAAGAAGGGCCTCACCGTAGGTATCGCCGAAGCAGGCGACCTCGCCAGTCGAAGCCATTTCCACGAATGAACGGGGGTCTGCGCCCTTGATGCGGCCGTATGAAAATTGCGGCGACTTGACTGCCACATAATCTAATTCAAGTGTCTGATAGCGTTGATGAATGTCCTCGCCTCGCCCCGTTAGAGAAACACCCCTCTCTAACGGGGCGAGCATCGCGCGCGTCGCGATATCAATGAAATTGTAACCAGTGACTTTAGAAACGAAAGGAAAGGAACGACTGGCTCGCACATTACATTCGATTACTTGCAGGCGATTGTCCTTTGCAATGAATTGCACGTTGAAAGGACCAGTGATCTTGAGCTCGCGGACGATCGCTCTTGCTACGTCTTTGGCGCGCCTTGTAGTTTCGAGGTAGGTGCGCTGCGGAGGTAAGACAACAGTCGCATCTCCTGAGTGCGTCCCAGCGTTCTCAATGTGCTCAGTGATCGCATAGATCAGGAGCGATCCTTGCGTGGCAACACCGTCGATCTCTATTTCACGCGCGTTCTCGATGAACTTCGAAATCACGACAGGATGATCTGGGGAAACATCAGCAGCACGTTGGAGGTACGTAATGAGCCTCTCGCGATTCAAGGCGACACTCATTGCCGCACCCGAGAGCACATACGAGGGACGTACCAAAACTGGATACCCGATCTTTTCTGCAGCACGAATGGCTGCACTCGGACTCGTGAGCTCCGCCCACGCCGGCTGATCGATCCCCAATCGGTCGAGCAGCTTTGAGAAGGCGTGACGGTTTTCAGCACGGTCGATATTGCGCGGGTTTGTTCCAAAGATCTTTATACCGGCTTTTTGAAGCGGAAGCGCGAGGTTGTTCGGTATCTGCCCACCAGTGGAGACGATGACGCCTTTGGGTTTTTCGAACTCGACGATATCCAAAACACGCTCGAGCGAGAGTTCCTCGAAATAGAGTCTGTCCGACATATCGTAGTCGGTCGAGACGGTTTCGGGATTCGAATTTATCATGATGGTCTGGTATCCCTTTTTGGCAAGTGTCGAAAGGGCCTGCACTCCCGACCAATCGAATTCTACTGATGAGCCGATTGCATACGGACCGCTTCCCAGGACGATCGCACTGTGCTTTCCGGGTTTGATGTCGTGCTCGCTCCCATGGTAGGTGAGATAGAGGTAGTTCGTCTTCGCAGGAAACTCCCCGGCGAGTGTGTCTACCTGTTTGATGCTCGGGAGTATGGCGTATTTTTTGCGCAGCGTGCGGATCTTTTCTTCAGAGATTTTCTTAAGCGTTGCTACCTGCCTATCCGAAAAACCAAGCTTCTTGGCGTCGAGAAGAGCATTCCTACCAAGGTCCGACCTTGATAGAGAGCGGCCGAAGTCGGTTATGTTTTTCATCTTTTCTAGGAACCACGTGTCGATCCCGGAGAGTGCGTGAATCTTTTGCACAGAGGTTCCTTTCTTGAGCGCTTCTGCTATTGCGAAGATGCGACGCGTTGTTGGCTCCCGGATTTCTTTGAGGTATTCGGGCATTTGAAAGTTGTTGCTTCGGTGCGCGGTGAAGCCGTCTGCGCCGATATTCAGCATCCGTAGGGCCTTTTGGAGCACCTCCTCAAAGCTTCTTCCGATCGCCATTACCTCGCCGACGCTCTTCATCTCGCTCCCTATCGCAGAGCTCGCGTGGTCGAACTTTGTGATGTCCCAACGGGGGATCTTGAGAACAAGGTAGTCGAGTGCGGGTTCGAAGCACGCCGTTGTCTTTTTCGTCACGGAGTTTTTGAGCTCGGGAAGCGTATAGCCGAGAGCAAGCATTGCGGCGACAAACGCTAAGGGATAGCCGGTTGCCTTGGAGGCAAGTGCCGAAGAGCGAGAGAGTCTCGCATTCACCTCTATCACGCGGTACTCGCCGGTCTTGGAATGCAACGCATACTGGATGTTGCACTCGCCAACGATGCCGAGATGCCGGATGACGCGGATCGCGATCTCGCGGAGACGGTGATACTCCTCGTTCGTGAGGGTTTGCGAGGGGGCGACGACGATCGAATCTCCGGTGTGGACACCCATCGGATCGATGTTTTCCATGTTGCAGACCGTGACGCAGTTGTCGGCCGCGTCGCGCACGACTTCGTATTCGATTTCCTTCCATCCGCCCACGTACTCCTCGATAAGAACTTGCGGCACGGCACGGAACACCTCCTTGAGTTTTTCGGAGAGTGCTGTTCCGTCTCGAACGACACCCGATCCTTCGCCGCCTAAGGCAAATCCAGCGCGCACCATGACAGGATAGCCGATCTTCTCCGCCGCCTTCTGCGCTTCCGGAATGGTCGATGCCGCCTGGCTTCGGGGTGTTGCGACGCCGATCTCATTGAGGCAACGAACGAAGAGGTCGCGATCTTCGGTGTTGCGGATGGCCGAGACTGGCGTGCCGAGCACACGGACGGCGTACTTCTTGAGGATGCCACGCTCGTCGAGAGCGAGTCCGAGGTTCAGGGCTGTTTGGCCTCCAAAGCCTAGGAGAATGCCGTCTGGTCGCTCTTTCTTGATGACGTGCGTTGCGAACTGGAGCGTGAGAGGGAGGAAATAGACGGTGTCGGCGAACGTCTCGTTCGTCTGAATGGTAGCGATGTTCGGATTGATGAGGACGACTTTTATGCCTTCCTCTTTAAGAGCTTTGATCGCCTGTGAACCGGAGTAGTCGAACTCACCTGCCTGGCCGATCTTGAGACCACCGGATCCGAGCAGCAATACTTTCTTTGGTTTGGATTTCATATGTCTGTACTTTTGCCTTTTGCCCTTTGCCTTTTGAGTTGCTCTACGAATTCGTCGAATATCCATGCCGTATCTGTTGGGCCCGGAGAGGCTTCAGGGTGAAATTGAACGGAGCTCCACGGCTTCGTTTTATGTCGGATGCCCTCATTGCTGTCGTCGTTTGCGTTCACGAACCATTCCTCCCAGCCGGAGGGCAGGGATTTTCCGTCCACCGCGAAGCCGTGGTTTTGCGAGGTGATGTAGCAGCGTTTCGTGTTTTGCTCGACACATGGTTGGTTCTGTGAGCGGTGACCGTACTTGAGTTTGTAGGTTTTCCCGCCGGCGGCGAGCGCGAGTAGCTGATTGCCGAGGCATACGCCGAGGATCGGCTTTCCTCTTTTCATCGCGACGCGTATGTTCTCAATAGTCTTAGCGCACATTGTCGGATCGCCGGGGCCGTTCGAAAGCAGGAGGCCGTCGTACCTCTCTTTATTGAAATCGTAGTCCCATGGGACGCGAATTACCGTCGCACCTCGAGAAAGAAGGGAGCGGAGAATATTTTCCTTCATCCCACAGTCGACGGCAACGATCCTCGGCTTCCCGCCTTCGCGGGGCCGTAGCCCGCTTCGGCGAGGCGGAGGCCCGCCGCGATAGATTTGTTTCTTCTTCGGGCTTACCCGCTCGACGAGATTTTCTTCATTCGGATCTACGAACCCCTTTGGTTTCCCACTATGCACAAGTTCGCCTAAAAGAACGCCGTGCTCGCGCAATCTCTTTGTGAGCGTGCGTGTGTCGACGCCCGAGATCGCAGGGACGCCTGATTTTTTGAGCCAATCGGCAAGTGAGCGCACAGCCTTCGCATGCGAGTACTTCTCGGAATACTCCGAAACGACAAGACCGGCGATCTGTACTCTTTGAGATTCGAAAAACTTTTTGGCGGGTACACCGTAGTTGCCAATGAGAGGATAGGTGCAGACCAATATTTGTCCCGCGTAGGACGGATCGGTGAATGCTTCAGGGTATCCAACCATGCCCGTGTTGAAGACAACTTCGCCAGCAACCGATCCGCCAGCTGGCGGAGCGCCGAAGCTCTTTCCCTCGATGACTGTTCCGTCTTTAAGGAATAATTTCATAATTTGGAGTGTCCGCCTTCGCCAAGGCTTCGGCGGATTACTTTCTTACTAAAATGCCCGCTAACCGCGGGCACTGAAGGAAAGTAAAAAAATACACCCGGGTGGGTGTTCTTGCGGTGGAAACCACTGGAGTCCATTAAAGCCAAACTCTAGCAAATCCATTTTGTACTGTCAAACCGGATGACTTGTGTATACCCCATGAGATGGCGGCTTTGCCTATCTCACGGGGTATACTCTCGCTGTGAAGCGAGAGGACATTAAAAAAATCAAGCTACCGGATTCAGCTGGCGTGTATCTCTTCAAGAAGGGGAGAAAGATCCTGTACATCGGCAAAGCCGCGTCCTTGAAGGATCGCGTCCGCAGCTACTTTGCGACGGATCTCGTACAGGGGAGAGGGACGCGCATTGTGGGAATGGTGGCCGAGGCGACGTCGGTCTCATGGCAAAAGACGGATTCCGTCCTTGAAGCACTCATGCTCGAAGCGAACCTCATCAAGCATCATCAGCCGCCGTACAACGTCGACCAAAAAGACAACAAGAGTTGGAACTACGTCGTCATCACAAAGGAGGATTTTCCGCGCGTTCTTGTCGTGCGTGGGCGCGGACTGTTTCAAAATTATGGGTTTCGTAAACCCTTACATATTAGTGGTTTACGAAACCCCTACATTGTTGGGCCGTACCCGCATGGTGGCCAGCTTCGAGAGGCAGTCAGAATGGTTCGCCGGATATTTCCATTCAGAGACAAGTGCACTCCACGTGTGGGCAAGTCTTGTTTCAACAGGCAGATCGGTCTCTGCCCGGGGGTGTGCACCGGTGAGATATCGAAAGAAGAATACGCTCGAACCATTCGCAGTATTTGCGAACTATTTTCTGGGAACTTTAAGGGCCTCAAACGGCGTCTTGCTCGGGAGATGAAGGCAGCAGCAACACGCGAAGATTTTGAACAGGCAGAAAGCTTCCGGCGGCAGATCTCTGCTCTCGAACATGTTCGTGATGTTTCGCTCATCAAAGATGAATTCAGGCATTCATACGGCGGCCCTTCGACTTCGCTCAGGGCAAGCGGGACGCGCATTGAGGCGTTTGATGTTGCGCATATGGCCGGGGAAGAGACGGTGGGCGTCATGACCGTGGTTGATAATGGCGAGCCGTACAAAGCGGCATATAGAAAATTCAATGTCCGGACCGCGACAAACGACGACGTGGCTGCGCTCAAAGAAATTTTGTCACGCCGCTTGAATCACACTGAGTGGCCTCTGCCTCGTGTGTTTGTCGTTGACGGAGGCCGTGCGCAGGTATGTGCTGCAGAACGCATCTTGGAGAAGGTCGGGGTAATGATTCCAGTTATCGGCGTCGTGAAAAATGAATTCCATCGCCCCGAGCGTCTGATTGGAGACGAACGCGCAATTCAAGCCTTCGAGCGCGATATTTTACTCGCTAACAGCGAAGCACATCGCTTTGCTGTCGCATATCATAGGAAAAAGCGACAGCAAAGAAGTATCCAATAACCAAGAAACAAGTTCTAGGAAGAATTTGAATAGTTTGGAAACTGTATCTTGGAATTTGGAGCTTCACAAAGTGATATACTTTGTGCTATGGCGCGCACGATCGTCGGTGTGCTGCGGGGAGGCACGTCGAGCGAGTACCCACTTTCTCTGAAGACGGGAGCTGCGATCGTGGCTGCTCTCCCGCAAGAGCGGTATGAGACGCGCGACATACTCATCGACAAGCGCGGAGTGTGGCACCTGCGTGGCATGCCGTCGACTCCCGCTCACGCGCTCAGGCAGGTGGACGTTGTACTGAACGCGCTTCACGGTGGCATAGGCGAGGACGGCACTGTGCAGCGGATATTGGAGCGCGCGGGTGTTGCGTATGCCGGTTCGCGCGCTCTTCCTGCAGCCCTATCGCTCAATAAGATCCGTGCACGCGAAGTCTTTACGGCGGCATCGATCCCGATGCCCCGCGCTGTCGCCTTTAGCTTGCACAATCAGATGGACACGCGCGAGATGGCGGATGCCGTTTTCTCTCTCTTTGGCCCGCCATACATCGTGAAGCCGCCCTCTGAGGGTTCGTCGCACGGCATACGGTACGTAGCAACAATAGGAGCTTTGCCTGATGTGGTGGGAGACGTGCTCGACGAGTACGGTTCCGCGCTCGTTGAGGAGTACGTGCTCGGCGAGCATGCAACTATCGGGCTTATCGAAAATTTTCGTAACGAGCAGCTCTACGCTCTGCCGGGAGCGCACATCGATCTTTCGGAAGGAATGCGCTACTTCGATCCAAACCAGGGGGACGAACGAGCACAACATCGTGTCCCGAGCACCTTTGCGCATGAGGTGAAGCAACGAATTGCAGATGTCGCAAGAAAGGCTCACCAAGCGCTGTCCCTCGCACATTTTTCGGACGCAGACCTCGTCGTCACCCGCCATGGTGTTTACTTGCTCGAGGTTAATGCTTCTCCGACGCTCCACGAAGACGCTGTCTTCCCGAAAATGCTCGAAGCCGTGGGCTCGTCGCTTACTGAATTTCTAGAGCATGCAATAGTGCTCGCGCGGAGAGGAATTTAAGTTGTCGCAGCGGGAATGGTTTTGCTGCTTTTGTCTTTCGCTGCTACATTGCTGTCGTGAGGGGGGCCGGTAGTTCAGTGGTAGAATGCCTCATTTGCAATGAGGATGTCGCGGGTCCGATTCCCGCCCGGTCCACCCGATTTGATTTGACGAAGAATGCAACCCGCGCGCGGCGGAGCCGCGCGCATGGAGTGGCATTTCCGCAAGGAAATGCCACGGCTTTCCGAATTCCCCCGCCAGAATTCCCGCCGCTATGCGGCGGTTCGAGCCTATGTCCATCAGAAAATCTTTCATCCCCGAAAGATTTTCTGCCTTAATGAGATTTTCGGCTTGGTTGGCCTCTAAAATCCAATTACGCATGAGTTCGAGCCAATGATTGCCTTTGCGTTCAAAATCAGTCAATTTTTCCTCCAGAGTCTTCTTTTCCGACATCAGCGCGTTCTTGCGCTCCAAGTACTCGCCAAGTTCCAACGCCTCTGCGAGATACGCATCTGTGAGCCGCTCCAAACGCGCTGCAATGGCGGAAATATCATTTTTGAGATTTTGAACGAAAAGCCCGGACGATTGGCGGGATTCCGTTTGCTCGCTTTCGAGGCGAGCAATATATTTGTCCCGCCATTCGTCAGGCAAAGAAACTTTTTGACACATGGTTTGCACTTGTTTCGCCAATTCTTCTTCCCGCAAAAAGCGAGTTTGGGAACATTTTTGAGTGCGGCTCTTGAAGGTACAGTGGTAGTAGTGATACACACGACCACTCCGTTTAATCTTCCTTTCCGCCGTAATCGCATAGCCGCACTCACCGCACGTTGCAAAACCGAGAAATTGGAAGTTTTTTGGTCCTCGCTTTTTGCGGGGCTTTCCATTGGCGACAAGTGCTTCCTGTATCTTGTCAAAAAGTTTCTTTGTAATCATTGGCTTGTGCGATCCGGCATGCACCTCGCCCCGATAGCGGAAATGGCCGTAGTAAAACGGATTGTCGAGTATGTGAGAAATCGAAGCGAGGGCGAGGGGCTTGCCGGTCTTGCCAACCAAACCGACAAAAAACATTTTGCGCTGAATCCCAGTGAGCGTGAACTGCCCCGTAGCAAAAGCCCCTAAACACTCCTTTACTTTGCCAAAGGTTTTTCTATCAGGTTCAATCGTCCGAAGTCGCGGCTCGTTGAAATATCCGAGAGGGGCTTTTGCCGATAACTCACCACGGCGTATCTTTTGGCGAATACCGCGCAAAATGTTTTCTCGCAAATTGTCGGTGTAATATTTTGCTTGACCGAACGCCACAGACAACATGAATTTACCCTGTGGCGTCGGCTCAAACCAAAATGTAGGGAATTTTAGCGTGGTAATTTTGCCAGTGTCCACTAAATAAATCACTCTGCCGCCGTCTACGCTGTTGCGCGCCAATCTATCAGGGTTCCACGCTAAAATTCCCTGTGCGGTGCCTTTTTCAATTTCGCCAAGCATTTCGTTAAATACTTCACGACCCGGCTCCTTGGCGGTTTTCGATTCGTAATATTCTTTTACCACGAACAGATTTTGTTGCTTGGCGAATTCCCGAAGCTCCGTTAGCTGCGCCTCAATACTCAAAACTTGGCGTTCTTCGTCCTCGCTTGATTTACGGCAATAGATAAAATATTTTGTCATAGCTTCGGGTTGAAAAAGCACCGCACCTTACACCGACAATTTGCAATCTCATTATATATCAAATCTGATTCGCGTTTCGCCTTTTGCTCTTGGCGAAATGCGAAACCGAAATGTATTTTGTCATCGGCTCATGCGCGAAGCGCGTCCCATGCTTGCATGGGGAACCGCCGCATAGCGGCGGGAATTCTGGCGGGGGAATTCGGAAAGCCGTGGCATTTCCTTGCGGAAATGCCACTCCATGCGCGCGGCTCCGCCGCGCGCGGGTTGCATTCTTCGTCAAATCAAATCGGGTGGTCATTGTATCAAAAAGTCAGAACCCACTTCCAGCAGAACCCCTGATTTCGCACGCTCCGCGTGCGTGGTGGTTTGACCCAAAAAAAGTACGCTCCGATCGCCCAGAACCCCGCCACGCGCGGAGTACCGCGCGTCCGGCGGCAAAGGCGAGGGGCGGCGTCCACTATTCACACCTGTAAATTGCATGAAGAACGTGGTATTGTATTGGTGTATTTATTAAATTGTCCCCACCTTTTTATTTATGCAAAATCAACGAGGATACGTCGGTGTCGGAGTTTTGATAGCGATAATTTTGGGTATTGTTGTCGTCGGTGGTGGCGCATATTACGTCGTGCAACAACAAGCACCGACGCAAACCGTCTCGGAAAATTTTGATGATGTGCAAACATTGCCGACACAAAATACCGCTTCAAATAATGTATCGAATCCGCAACCTGTTCCAAAAGAGAATCCTTCCAAATCTCCATCTATCCAAGTAGTAGGAGACCTGTCTTTCTCACCGCCCGCATGGAATAAGGACGCACAAGGAGCGTTCGTATCGTCCGATTACAAACAGGCCAGCCCTCCTGCAAAATTCGAACTCGGCATGGATTACAATCCTATTGCTAGAGGCGCCCAAATTGTCGTCTCACACAATGTTACCGAGGTAGCCAGTAACATCGATACATCCGAAGCATACGCGAACTTTCAATTCGCGCTTCTGCAAGATTGCAGCAATTGCAGTGGTGCGAAAAAAATGTCTATCGACGGAGTTCCGGCGGTCTTTTCTCATACGTCGTTTCCGGATCATGGAGGGTCAACCAGCATCAGCGGGAGATTCAATCACAAGAACTTCTATATCGCGGTGGTCTACGCGGGTTCGTATGCGGACGTGCAAGCCACATTCGAGCAACTCGTACAGAGCGTCTCCTTTCGAGGTCCGCGCGATTCCGTCGCTGCAACCGTAAAGCCGTCTGCAACTATCGATTCTCTCGTAATCACTCCCACAAACCGGACTATAACGGGTACAGCGACGGGAGTATCGATTGTAAATGTGGGGCTTTATTATAAGTCGTCAGCATCTCCGCTTGGTTGGAAAATGGTTAGCGCAGAGTATTCAGGGCATTCGGAACCAGTCGTGAACGGGCGTTGGCAATTCACCGTCTATGGAAGCGATATGGAATTAGTCAATGGCACGACAATTCGCGTCGGAATTGATGAAGGCAATGGCCAGTTTACTGAACTTGCGTCAGGAACCGTAATCGCAAAGAGTCAGTAGGTGAGCTTTAGCGAGGGAGCAGCCCTAGCCGTTTTATAATCGTCCTCAAAATGGCTAGGGCTGTTTGTGTGCGCATTGGGCGGGTGGGGCAAGCACATACAGATTTTGCGCCTCGCCATTCCTCAAAAAAAGAATACATGGCGAGGCTCCACTCTGTATTCCTGATTCTGTGCAAACGGCTCATTTGGTGTATTTGAGCCGTTTGCTCCTTATTGCATTTGAATCCCGCCCGCTTCCTTTTCTTAAAAAAAGGAAGCGCCGCCCCCCGCCTTTGCCGCCCATTCCTTTTTTCAAATCCCCCCCGCAAAAAATCAGAATGGAGAGGAGCGGCAAGGCGAGAGGGCGGGACGCGCGGTACTCCGCGCGTGGCGGGGTTCTGGGCGATCGGAGCGTACTTTTTTTGGGTCTGGGTTCTGACTTTTTGATACAATGACCACCGGAGGAAGCACATTGATGTGCTTCCGGCGGGAATCGGACGCCGGAGCGATGTGAGGCCAGTTGGCCGAACAGCGAGGCGGTGCCCAGCCCGAGGCGAGTGGCGACGAGCCGAGAGGCGAGGGAGATTCCCGCCCGGTCCACATTAATGCCTTATAGGGTCTTTGTTGACGGCTTCTTTTGTACGTGTTACAGAGCTTGTAGGGTCTCAGTGGAGACCTGTAACGAGAGGAGTTGAGCCATGCTTAGATTCAAAGTGAAGCTGGCATTAGGATTTCTCCTACTCGCCGGCCTTGGAGGGTTTGGCTTGGAGGAGCTGCTTTTCGGCGGCGGACTGTATTTAGATCCTCAAACGAAAGCCTTGCTGCCCGAGTCGGTCGCTTCCTCGGTCGCATTCCAAGGAAGGCCGGTCGTCATCGTTCTTGTCAAGGACCTAAAGGGCAGCGACGAGGTGGCCCGAGAAGTCATCAGGGCACAAATTGAAAGCCTCGAATCTGTCGAGCGTGCGATGGCATTCGACGACGGTAGGGGCTTCGAGGTTCGCTTTGACCCCACCTTGACGAATTCTAATGACCTCGCAGACGAGATCGACCGGATCGTCGGAAACGCTCGGAAGACCTATGCCTATGCCAAAAACTGACACAGATCTCCTGACTTGCCGTGACCGCCCGCTTCCCACGTTAGGGAGTGCGGGCGGTACTTTTGGTGCTTCGTCCAACCTTGAGCATTTTGCGAGATCGTTTTGCAATCTTATCGTAGGTGGCCGTGATGGTATCATGGGGGCGTAAACCTGCCTGCCGGCAGGCAGGGGTCGTTTATTAGACCTTTTGAAAACACAAAATATGGCGGAAAAACAGATTGGAACTGTCACCCATTGGTACGACAAGATCGGTGTTGCGGTCGTCAAGCTCACGGGAAAGCTCGCAAAAGGGGCAGCGGTCAAGGTGAAGAAAGGCGAAGAGGAATTTGAGGACACGGTCTCCTCACTCCAGATCGATCACAAGGACGTCGCCTCGGCGAAGAAGGGAGACGATGCGGCCATCAAGCTCTCGCAGAAGGCAAAGGAGGGCGCGGGTGTCTATCTCGTTGAGTAAGATTTCGAATGCTGCATGAGCCTCCAGGGAGGCAGAATTTATCATATGAAATTTTTCGTTCCCGCGATCGTGCTTCTCGTCCTTGTCGCGGGAGTTCTTTTTTTGGGAGTCGGTAATGTAGTATCGCTCGATCCGTTTCGTGCGATATCTATGCCGCCTGCACCAGAAGCGAGTACGACACCTGAGTTCGTGCCCACTTCGGGAGAAGTGTCGCAACGGGTTGAAGTTACTTCGGATGATGGGAAGCCTGCAGCGAGCACAGAGATATGCATCCCTGCGGATAGCCAAAATTTCGAATGCTATGAGAAGCACTACATCTTGCTCGTGAAGGAGAAGGGAATTGCTGCGGCATTCAATGACCTAAAAGCGCGATACCCGAAGAATAGCTACATCGTCGCGCAGTGCCATCCGCTTACGCATGTCATAGGCCGCGAATCCGCCCTAAAGTTCGAGAACGTGAGCGATGCCTATGCGGAAGGCGACAGTTTCTGCTGGTCGGGCTACTATCACGGTGTCTTGGAGACATTCTTAAGCGAAGTGGGGAGAGAGAACCTTGTCGCAGAGATAAACAACATTTGTGCCGGCATCGAGGGCAAGAAACGATACAGCTTCGACTACTACAACTGTGTGCATGGGCTCGGGCATGGCCTGATGGCGATCACCGAAACGGAGCTCTTCCAGTCGCTCGACTACTGCGACCTCTTGAGGGGGGATTGGGAGCAAAGATCCTGCGCAAGTGGTGTCTTTATGGAGAATGTCATCGTAGACAATCTCAATCACTTCACGAAATATTTGAAGCCTGAAGAGCCGCTCTATCCCTGTACCGCCTCTCCGGAGAAGCACAAAGAAACTTGCTATCTCATGCAGACCTCCTACATTCTCAAGATGAACAATGGTGATTTTGCGGATACCTTCGCGTGGTGTCGAAAGGTCGAAGGTGCATATCGCGCGACTTGTTTCCAGAGTTTGGGGCGCGATGCATCTGGCCGTACTTCGAGCGATGTTGCCGCGAGCAAGCGGCTCTGTCTTCTCGGTGCCGACCACTTCGAGCGCAGCAATTGCGTCGTCGGCGCTGTCAAAGATTTCATCTCGTACTTCCATTCAGACAGAGAAGCCGAACAATTTTGCGCGGCGCTTGAAGAGCCGGAACTGATAGAGATATGTCGCTCCACCAAAATCTCCTACTACGCGCAGTTCTAAGCTCGGCAGGCTAGACGCCTCGTAGAAACCCCTGTACCATTTATCTGTTGATTACTAAGTAACCATTTTCTATGGAGGAGAACACCTCGGTGCAGGGCGTTTCGCGGGTAAAGAACATTAATCCGAACTTTGCGGCCATAAAAGTCCTGTTCGCGGACATCGGTGTTTCTACGGCTCTTGGATTTATCGTAGGACTTTTTTTGGGGGCTGCAAAATTTACTGCAGAGGATGTCGCAAACAATCCGTTCTTGCCGATCATCGGACTGCTCGTCTCCGTGTATCTTGCGTATGTGCTGTATAGAAGGTATTCAACCGAACTATCGGCTTTAATTACGCTGCTTGTTGCTGCGGCGGTCTGGGTGTTGCTCGGCGTGTACGTTTCGGCAACGAACACTGAAGGCTACAATTTTTTTAAGGAGCTCCTTTTTGCCGCAGCGCAAATTGTCGCATACGTCGTTGGCTGGTATCTCGCAAAGACCACCAGCATGAGTCTCTATATTCCCAAGGAAGGCTGGATAACTGGAGGCAGCATTCTTGGCGGCATTGTCGTGCTGCTAAGTCTCCTCGGGATGGTCGCGCTCGTCAGCGCGTAAATTCACGAGCATGAATTTCTCCAAGCAGCAGGTTCTTGTTGCAGGATTGATCGTGTTGCTTGGCGCGCTCGTGTATGTTGCTGCCACGCAATTTGAGAGCGAACCGGTTGATTTTATTGCTTCGAGTGGTTCTCGAGGAAAGTGCAACGTCGGGGTTATATCGATAAATGGTCAGCTGGCCACGTACGACTCTCCCGAATCGATAGACTCGCTCCGCATAGCGCAGTCGGTTCGTGCGCTCGAGAAAGATGTTGGCAAGAAGGCGGCTGTGCTCCTCATCAACTCGTCTGGTGGCTCCGGTCCGGCCGCAGAAGAGATTGGAGATGCGGTACAAGATCTCGGTATGCCGAGTGTCGCCTTTATTCGCGAGTATGCCCTCTCGGGCGGGTATTGGGTTGCTGCCTCGACCGACTATATCGTTGCGCTAACCACATCGCTGGTTGGGAATATCGGCGTCACCGGTTCGTACCTCGAAGAAACCGCGCACAACGAGAAAGAAGGATATGTGTATCGTGAGTTTACGTCGGGCGAATATAAAGAGGCCGGAAACGTAAATGCGCGAATAAGTCCAAAACAAAGAGAGTTTTTACAAGGCAACGTCAACGATCTCTTTGCGATTTTTAAGGATGTCGTAAAAAAGTATCGTGGCATGACCGAGCAACAGATAGAGGATATTTCTGACGGTAAGTACTACGTTGCGGAAAAAGCATTGGCGCTCGGTCTTGTCGACGAAATAGGAGGAATAGAGGAGGTCAAAGCGTACCTCGCAACACGGCTTTCGGTATCTCCGGAAGACTTGCTTTTCTGTGAACCGGAGGAAATCAGCATTATTGAATAGACTACTTGATGTTCGTTCAGTGCCCGCTTGTCTTGGTGTGTTCGGCGATAAGTGATAAGCTTCGAAAATGGCTCAAAAGATGGTAAAAGCGCTCACGTTTGATGCGAAAAAGGACGGGTGGGAGACAAGTAAGGGCTTTGTGATGCGCGAGGTTCCGATGCCGACCTTAGACGAAAAAAAGAATCCCGAAGACTCACTTGCTGTAATTCTCAAGATCAAATATGCGGGCGTGTGCGGGTCTGACAAAGGTTTGTGGTATCGCACGGCATTCCGCGACATGGTGCATGAGTCGCTTGCGCGCGAAAAAAAGACGCTTCGCATCAACGGTCACGAGTTTGTGGGCGAGATCGTGGAAGTGGGCTCGATAGTATCGCGCCTCTACTACGATCCCGACGAGAACAACCCCGTGAAGATAGAGAAGGGAAGTCTGGTATCTGGCGACTCACACGTGACGTGCGGACGTTGCTATCAGTGCCGCATTGGGGAAGCTCATGTGTGTCTCAACGAAGCCATCCTTGGCATTTCTATCGATGGCATTTTTGCGGAGTACGTGAAGATCCCTGCAAAAAATCTCTGGGCAGTGGACGTGCGGCGTGTGCGGCCAGAGATCGCGGCGATCTACGATCCGTTCGGGAATGCCGTCCATGCGTGCACTGCGGTGGATTTCCGCGGACAGCGCGTCGCGATATTCGGCTGCGGCCCGATTGGCATGTTCGCGATACTTCTCGCAAGGAATTTTGGCGCAGCGAAAGTAATCGCTATCGATGTAAATCCTGCGAATCTAAAAATAGCTAAAGAATTGGGGGCGCATGAGACGATCGTGATTTCAAAAAAGAAAAAGCAGCATGAGTGGCAACAAGACAAGGAAGCCGTGAATCGCGTCATGGAGCTCACCTATGGCAAGGGCGTCGATATTTCGATGGAGATGGCAGGGCCGCCTTCCTCTCTCAACAACTGCATCATTAGCACGCGGCGCGGAGGGCACGTCATCGCGTTTGGCATCAAAGATGGCGATATGACGATTTCGAATTTTTCCCGCACCGTCATTGTACGTGGGCTTACGCTTCACGGCATCATCGGCCGGCGCATCTTCGGCACGTGGCAGATCGCCCAGCGCGTTCTCTCCGACAAAACGAACGGCATTCAAGACACGATATGGAATATTATTCTAAAGTGCGGTAAAGGCACCATCCTCGACTTCAAAAAATTCACGCCCGAACGTTTCGAAAAGGCAATGAATGAACATCCCAAGGTTATTTTCAAAATCAACGGCTAGGGTATGTACAAGAGTTTGCAGCCCATCCTAGAAAGTGAGCTCGACGCGGCGAAGAAGGATGGGACATACAAAGAGGAACGGGTTTTGGAATCACCGCAGGGGCGGGAAATCACCGTGCAAGGGAAGAAGGTTCTCAATTTTTGCGCGAACAATTACCTCGGACTTTCCGGGACGGACATAATGGAAAAAGCATCGGAAGAGGCGGTCAAAAAGTGGGGGTACGGCCTTGCATCAGTGCGATTCATCTGCGGCACGCAGACAGTGCATAAGGACCTTGAGCGCGCTGTCGCAGAGCTCGTGGGAACAGAAGATGCCGTCTTATATTCTTCGTGCTTCATGGCCAACGTCGGCCTCTTCCAGACGTTCTTCGGCGAACAGGATGCAATTATCAGCGATGAATTGAACCATGCTTCCATCATCGACGCGATCCGGCTCTCGAAAGCGGAGCTGCATGTCTTCAAGCACATGGATATGGCGGACTTAGAGCAGAAGCTCCAAGAAACAAGAAACAAGAGACTCAAGGTCATTGCGACAGATGGCGTCTTCAGCATGGACGGCGATATTGCGCCGCTAAAAGAGATTTGCGATTTGGCGGAGAAATATAATGCGCTCGTGATGGTAGATGACGCGCATGCCGTCGGCGTGATGGGGGAAAATGGCAGTGGAACGCCAGAACATTGCGATGTAATCGGGCGCGTTGATTTCATTACGGGAACATTCGGGAAAGCACTCGGCGGTGCGGGAGGTGCGTTTACCGCGACACACAAGGAGGCGGCGGATTATCTGCGCAATCGCTCACGCACCTACCTCTTCTCGAATTCGCTTGATACGGCGGTGACAGGAGCGTCGCTCTGGCTCATCGGCTACCTCAAATCACATCCCGAATACCGTGAACGGCTTTGGGAAAATACGCGGCTCTTTCGCGAGCTGATGAAAAAGAACGGGTTTACGGTTTCTGATGCGCAGCACCCCATAACGCCGATAATGCTCGGCGATGAGAAGAAGGCGGTGGACATGGCGAAAGCCTTGTTCGACGAAGGTATTTATGTGATTGGCTTTGCGTACCCTGTCGTGCCGAAAGGCAAAGCGCGCATCCGCGTTCAGGTCTCCGCCGCGCACACGAAGGCAGATATAGAAAAGGCTGTCGAAAAATTTGCTTTCGTGGGCAGGAAGTTTAGAGTCGTGTAGCATCACATTGACAGCGTGTACCGTTCGCAATACAAAGGTCACAGGCTGCTCACAGCCTCGTTGATGTTCCAAGAAGGAGTCACGCGATGAGAAGGCCATGCCTGCCCATTAAGAAAGGGGATACGGGACCTCACATTCAAGTGCTTCAGGGACTCCTCCTCGCGCTTGGATGCACTGTCCCACCGATCTTGCGAGGGAGGTTTGCAGTAAACACCGAAGATGGCGTTAAGGAGCTGCAAGGGATGCTTGGGTTGGAGCCTACAGGAATATTTGACGACGAGCTTCACCGTGCCTTGGAGGAGCGCGGGATCAACTATTCAAGAATGGTCGAGTTCGCTCGGATTCGTGCTCCGTACTACGTCGGCGTCTTGCCGGTAGACATCGCGGAGCCCAACTCAAGAAACGTGAAATGACGAATAAGCCGCGGGCGAGCATCATGCTTGCCCGCGGCAAAAATTTTAATACGGACGCTGTTTTTTCAGATCATCCGAATACTTTCCTTGAGTAGCCAACGAGTTCATTTTTGAACGAAAGAGGAGGACAGGAAGGATGGTGACAGATTATTTATATGCGCTGCCGCGGTAGTCTATGGTGTCGACGAATACGTCTCGTGCATGAAAGTTTATCGAAAAGATAATGCGGATCTTGCCCTTTCGGATACGGTAGAAACCTTTCCATTTCCCAGAAAGTCTCTTGATATCGATTGCGATGTTCTCTCCCGACAGTTTCCTGGCAGCGCGGCTCAACGGTTCGACAACAAAATTTTCAGACAGATGTTGCTTATCGAGAAACCGTTGCGCCTGGTCTGATAGTCCAATCTGCCAGTCCACAGAAGTGTTAGAATCGTGCACGGATCGTCTGTACGACCCTCCGAGACGGCTTTTTGTACGCTTTTTCAATAGCTCGCTGTTCTTTTGTGGATACGAGTGGCAACAGAGATGCACGAATGCGCATCATTTCGGCCTCTACGGCCTCTTGCACACTTTTACGAGCTAGTCTCTTTATTTCACTTTTTAGTGCAGTGGTCATGCAGTAAGCATATCATAAGTTCAAAAGTTCACCGAAGTCGGCAAGAAGTTTGGGGTTGTCTAGTTGTATTCCGAAAGGATAATCGAGCATCGGGTGTTCACAATCGCGCATTGTAGCCTCCCGCGATGCGGGTGATACTGCGGTGATGAGGTGGTCGTCAAAGAACCTCTTGGTTGGCGCGATGCTAGCCGGGTCTCTACTGTTTGCTTCTTCGCTTGCTTCAGCGCAGGAAACGACCAAGGCAAAAACAAAAACACTACAACTGCAGCCGATTCCTTGCACACCCGGGAAAGGTCCGCGAGCTGGCGTCTCACCGATGATGGTTTGTGCCAGGGGCGTATCCATCAAAGAGGTGGGAAAGGACGTAAAGACAAATAGCGTTGTGCGAATCGAGACTGACGGACAGATTGAAGTGTGCAGTGATCCGGTCGCTCTAGACCTGAACTGTAAGCCAAAACACAATGGAAAAATCGCACTCTGTGGGCTTTCTCTGGACGGGACGTGCAGCATATTCGAAAAAGACGAAGATACGTCAGTGAATTTCGAGGCACTCGCAAAGGCTGCCGCAGACCCCGAGGCTGTCAAGGATTTCGTCGTAGACGCCAAGGCGGCTGCTCTTGCAGAGCGGATGCGTTACGAACTCGCGCGGGGTTCCGGGAATGGTGCGACGAGCGCTTCATTCGACGATCCATGGGGAGTACTGGAGAGTATGGAAGGGGAGATTCAGAATGCCGGGCGACGGATTGTGACGCTTCCAGCTGATCGGATTTCCGATCTTATCCACGGTAACGACCTATCTTCTGCTGCGCGAAAGCTGGTCGAAGCATCTGGGCAAGGAGGGGTACCCCTGCCTCTCAATCCAGTCCTGGAAGCAGCCCCTCCCGTACGTTATGCTTCCGAACCCCTCGCGGAGTATTTCACTGATAGCGGTTCAGCTATTACATTGTATCAATCTCCGACAATCCTGAACAAGGATTTCCTGCGTGATGTGCCACTGCCTCCTTCTGAGGGAGCACTGTATCCACCATTGCCACGGAATTACGGGGATTCTACCTTTGTTCCGCCCCTGGTGCCTACAGTGCCAATCGTGCCTGCAGTTCGCTCGCCTGAGTTCATACAGATTGCACAAAAACCGAGCTGGAAATGGCCTCAGCCGCTGTTGGACATGGCAACAAAGGTAAAAGCCCTGCTACGAATTTGAGATGTCCAGAGTAGACCTTAGTACGGACGGTCTTTTTCCATTTCATCGGAGTACTTGCCTTGCGTGGCAAGCGCATTCATCTTGGAGCGGAAAAGGAGGGTGTCTTGAGCGGCTTTCACATTAGCTGCGGGATTCTCGGCCCACTTTTTGAGCACAGGATTCTGAATGGCACGAGAGTAGGAGAAGGAGAGAGGCCACGGTTGCTTACCGGATTGATTCATTTTGTTGAGGTGCGCAGTCGCCTGCTCGTCGCCTTGTCCTCCCGAGAGGAAGACGACACCGGCGAGATTTTTTGGTACGGTCGCGTTTAAGACGCGTAGCGTTGCCTCGGCAACTTCTTCCACAGAGGATTGCTTCGGAGACTTTTTACCGGCAATGACCATGCTTGCTTTCAAAATCGTCCCTTCGGGAGCAACGCCTTCCCGGTTAAGCTCCTCAAAGACTTCCTCGAGCGTCGTTTCGGTGACCTCGTAACAGCGTTCGATAGTATGGTCACCATCGATAAGCACCTCCGGCTCAACTATTGGAACAATATCTGTTTCTTGGCAAAGCGCTGCGTAGCGAGCCAAGGCGTGGGCGTTTGCAAAGATGCATGCCTCGGACGGAATATTTTCGCCGATGGTGATGACGGCACGCCACTTTGCGAATTTTGCACCGAAGCCCTTGTATTCCGCGAGCCGCTCACGAAGCCCATCCAAACCCTCGGTGACCTTTTCGTCAGGATGGAGCGCGAGATCCTTTGCACCTGCGTCTACCTTTATCCCCGGGAGAATTCCCTTCTTCGAGAGAATCTCCGATACAGCAGTTCCATCACTTCCTTTCTGACGGATGGTTTCGTCATAGAGAATGACACCGCTGACGAATTGTTCAAGACTGGGAGTTTCGAACATCATCGTCCGGTACAAGCGTCGATTCTCTTCAGTGCACTCCACTCCGACGGCGTCGAACCGCTTCTTGCAGGTGCCTGAGCTCTCATCCGCGGCAATAATTCCTTTCCCGGGAGCAACCATCTGTTTCGCAATTTTTTTCAAAACATCGAGATTCATAATTCCCTAGTGGCTAGTGGCTAATTCCTAATGACTATGTACCGATGTGCCGCGTATTAATATACCGTATTGTCCTCGGATTCGAGGTCATCACGACCGAATGCGTATTTGTGTATGCCGCGCCGATCGTGACGCCTTTCACGAGAGGACCGGTCATGACCCCTGTGGCTGTGAAGCTCAAATCCTCGCCTTTCGCGAGGTCGTGCGAGCGAAACACCGTTGAAAAATCGACGATCCCGGCAGAGTTCAGCCGCGCGACGTGCTTCTCATCTTTCGGCTTCCAGCGGCAGAGTATCTCGCCGCCGAGGCACCGGAGCGCGGCTGCGCTGATAACGGCCTCAGCGCTTCCGCCGATGCCCATAAGTATATCTACCGCCGAGCTTCCCTTGCATGTCGCGATCGCCATGGCAATATCGCCATCGGTAAAAAGCTGCACGCGCGCGCCTGTCGCGCGGACTTCGGCAATGAGAGCCTCGTGACGCGGTCGCTCGAGAATCGCCACCGTAATCTCCGAAATTTCCTTGCCGAGTGCTGAAGCTACCTTCCGCACGTTCTCTGAGGGCGTGAAATCAATGTCGATGACGGATGCTGCGCCGGGACCCACTGCAATCTTTTCCATGTATGAATCCGCAGCGCGGTATAGCGAGCCCTCGGGGCCTGTTGCGATGACCGAAATAGCATTTGTGCGCCCATACGCAACGGAGTTGGTACACTCGAGGGGATCAACCGCGATGTCAAAACGCGCTCCCGCGCCGCGACCAAGTTTCTCGCCAATGTAGAGCTCAGCGGCCTCGTCTTTGGCTCCTTCACCAATGACGATCTCGCCCCGAAAATCGATGGTGTTGAAGTACTCGCGCATCGCGTCCACCGCCGCCTGGTCGGCGGCCTTGCCGTCGCCTTTGCCGATCCATCGCGACGCCGCGATGGCGCCGACTTCTGTTACGCGCACGAACTCAAGTGCGACGTTTGCAAACACCGAGCCATTTTTTTCCGCCATGGGTTCGACACATTATACACGTTTGCTCGAGCGTGTAAGGTAGGCGCAAACAGTCGTATGCTATTGACAACGTCTTGAGTGCACGTATGATTCGCGGCGAATGTATGGTTCCAGTGCGCTGAGGGTTGTATAGACCGCAAGTGGCAGGGAAAGGGCGATATACATCATTAGAGGAATACAACCCAACAATACAATGGCTAAGAAGCTTTATGTCGGTGGTTTGCCCTACAGCACTACCGATGAAGAGTTGCGCGACGCGTTTGCGCAGGCCGGAGCTGTTTCGAGCGCCGTCGTCATCATGGACAAAATGAGTGGTCGTTCGAAGGGTTTCGGTTTCGTCGAATTTGCCAACGATGACGACGCTACAAAGGCGATCGACATGTGGAACGGCAAAGATTTCGGCGGCCGGACCTTGACCGTGAACGAAGCTCGTCCGATGGAGCCCCGCCGCGATTCCCGCGGAGGTGGCGGCTACGGCGGTGGCAGGGGCGGCAGATGGTAAAGACAGTGTCTTTTCGGCGCCTCGGCTCGGAAATGCATGAGCAAGACTCCTGCATTTCCCTCGCTCTACGTTGCCGATAACAATTTGCGTCAGCGCGAATTTGGCAATGGCCGCGTCTCAAGACGCGGCCATTGCTTTTGTGTCGCTTTCGGCAGGCAGGCTATCCACACGGCGTGAGCGAATAAAGCTGTTCGTCGTCCATAATGGTGCGTATGGGTTTGCGCGTTGTGCCACTTCTCGGCTGGGGTATTGCGATATACGCGGTGATGTTTCTGCTCGCATCCATATTTGCAACGTATAATTTTCAAGGAGTAACGATGCGATTAGTTAGCCTTGCTGTACTTCTCACAACAGGAATCATCGCCGGCCACTCGCTCCCTGTGCATTCGTGGCGGGATATCCTCCCGTATTCGCTCTCGTGGGCTATCATTGCAGCAGTCATCGATGGGGTCATGCTCCTGCCACTTACCGGCTGGCAGGTGTATGCGAATTGGAGCGTGTGGCTCGGGTACGCGCTTGTTGTGATCGCGCCTCTGCTTGCGCACTATCCACGATTCAACAGATTCAGCCTATCCCCCGGCGTGTGAACCCCGTTGGAAAATCACGAACGCGTATTTCTTCTGTCATGCCTCTATGAGCCTTTCTAACGGGGTGAACGAATCAGCACTCCACGCGCACCGCTTTCTGCTTCGCACCGGGCTCTCGCTCGTACATGCATTTGCCTGGGTATTTATCTTTGAGTACTTTTACCTGCTTTCGACAAGCGTAGCGCGCGCGCTAGAGAGTGTAGTGCTTCTCTACGCCTTTGCACAATTTATAACGATCGTCACAACGCCAGTTTCAGCCGCCCATCTCGCAAAGGGGACGCGACGTTCTCTCGTCGTGGGCGCGCTCACTGCCGCATGCGCGTTCGTTGTGCTCGGTGCTTCATTCAGCGGGTTCTTCAATTCACCAGCGCTGTGGGGTCTCGCCCTCTTCGCAACACTGCTTGGCCTCTATCGAGCGCTCTACTTTGTACCGTACAAGCTCGTAAGTGCAGGGCCGAGCACTATCGCGCATGCACACACCTATTTCGAAGTGCTGCTCGCGCTCATGCCGCTCTTCGCCGGCCTCACCCTTGTTGGCACGCAATCTGCGCCAGCGCGGCTTCTATTCGGAGCAGGAGCAATCATCGTGCTTGCCTCGGTCATTGCGTATTTGATCCCCGACACGCGTGAGCGATTTTCATGGCCATACATATACACGTTCAAGCAGCTTTTTAGAAAGAAGAATCAGGAGCTCGTCTTGCAGTCGCTCTTAGAAGGTATGCAAGGCGCGGCGCTCTTTCTCATCTGGCCGCTCGCCATCTTTCTCATCGTCGAGTGGTCATATGTCATGCTGGGAGTAGTCTTTAGCGTGACGCTGCTTGCGATCTTGCTCATGCGACGCTTCTATCTTTGGTTTTCTCATCGGATTAGTGTCCACGATTCACCGATCGTACACACGGTCGTTGCTGTTTCTGGATGGATCGCGAGACTTGCTGCGGGAACGCCAGTTGGCATCATCATCGCAGACGTGTACTCGTACTCAACGCTTCCCGAGCGCGGTACTCGCGTTGATCCGACGACCTTTGAGCACGTAAGCGACAGGGGTGCGTTTCTCGACGAATACACGGCACTCAAAGAAATCGGACTCGCACTCGGACGAATCATGCTCTGCGTGCTCGTGTTCTTCCTTGCATTCGCATTTGTGCTTCCGGTCGTCCTTGCAATTGCGCTCTCGATTGCGGCCGTTGCCTCCGGGATCTCGGTCTTGGTTGCGCGACGCGGTCTTGCTCCTGCATACTAGCGGGCGATGGCTCGCGTACTCCGCAGGAACTTTTTTGAGCGGCGGCCGCAAACTGTCGCCCGTGAGCTTCTTGGTAAGTTCCTCGTCCGCAGGGTGGGCGGCAAGACGCGCGCGTACGTGATTACGGAAACGGAAGCCTACGATGGGACGCATGATCTCGCATGCCATGCCTCGAAGGGGCGAACCAGGCGCACGGAGGTCATGTTCGGCCCTGCGGGCTACTGGTACGTTTATTTCGTCTACGGCATGTACGACATGCTCAACATCGTGACCGGACTGAAAGGCTACCCGTCGGCGGTTCTCATCCGCGCGTGTCAAGGTAAGACCTTGACATTGGATGGGCCGGGAAAGCTTACGCGCGAGCTTGGCATTACGCACATGATGAACGGAAAACCGGCTGTGAAATCATCAGGATTGTGGGTTGAAGATCGTGGAGTTGAGATCAAGCTGGGAGATATAAAACGAACTCCCCGAATAGGTGTTGCCTACGCGGGGAGTTATGCCGACAAACTATGGAGGTTCGTTCTTCACAAGAGGAGAAATTGACCCTTATGCTTCGGATCCTCCGGATGCTCCGTCGGCTTCGGCTTCGGCGGTACTTCACGACCTGCCGCTCGCTTGCGTGCGTCCGCGCCGCGCTTCTGTACACTGCGGTCGCTCAGGATTTTCATGACGGCACCTTTATACGCTTCAATCTTGGGTGCGCGTTCCTTGTCCTTGAGCGGAATTGCTTCACGGACCACAGTCGCCGCAAGGAAGGGGAGAATCGTTTTCGGACTTCGACGCTCCAGCGTCGTGTTGACGAGAACACGAAGCATGTCTCGATCGACATCCTTCGCATATTCCTTTCTTGCATACGCAACACCTACGTCAAGCTCGTAATCGCTTACGGGCTCGAAGCCAACCTCCTCTGTTTCGAGGACAGGTCTCTGGGCCATTTGACACTCCTTGGATTCGAGTTGTCGGAAACACCGTACTACGCTCCCAGTATTTTGCCATCAAAATAGTCTCTTGTAAAGTTACGTTTATTTAGCTCTAAGAAGTAAGAAGCTTTTGTACTACCTCTTTCACATCGTTGCCGTCGGCGCGGCCGGCGAATTCTTTCATCACGGCGCCAGTGAGCTTGCCCGCCTTCGCCGAGACTTCGGCGGGCGAGCCTGCTTCCATACCGAGTTCCTGCATTTTCTGGCGAGCGACTTCCTCGATTTCTTCGCGGCTCGCCATCTGAGGCAGATACTCCTCAATTATTTTCAGTTCTTTATTTTCTTTCTCGGCAAGCTCCGCGCGGCCGCCCTTTTCATACACCTCGGCGGCTTCCTTGCGCTGCTTCGCGAGACGCTTGAGGACAGCAACTGCGTCGGCATCAGATATTTCCTCCGTTGGTTTTCGTCCTTTGGCTACGAGCTCGTTTACGAACGCCGCGAGCGCGCCGCGCAGCGTCTGCACGCGAAGATCGTCCCTCGCTTTCATTGCGGCCGTCATGTCGGCGCGGATTTTTTGCGCAAGCATGGTGCGAGTATAACACGGGTGCTAGAATCGCCGCATGGATTGGCTCATTATCGTACTCTTGTTTGCGGTACTCAGCGCTCTTCTGTATCTGCTTTGGGGTAGAAACCAGACACAGGATACACAGGGGATGCTCTTGCTTCAGCAGAGGATTCAGGAGCTTGAGAAGACGCTCGAAAACAAGCTTGGAGAGGGAACAACGAGAATGTTCGAGAGCATGCGCGCGCAGTTCGAGCAATCTCAACGACTCGTTACCGACACCCGTGATCTCGTGCATCGGCAACTCTCCGAAGTGGTTCGCGGTGTAGCCGAGACGAAGGAGTCCACAAAACAGGTCTTTACTATCGCCGAGCAGCTCCAGAATCTCGAAAAAGTGCTTACGCATCAAAAGCAACGAGGGAATCTCGGCGAGGCATCGCTCGAACTCGTCCTTTCGAACATCCTTCCGCCCGGAACGTACAAAATGCAGCATGAGTTTCCCGGAGGAGAGACGGTAGATGCAATCATACAGACGAAAGAGGGCATCATACCGATAGATGCGAAATTCTCCCTCGACAACTACAATCGGCTCGTAAACGCAGTCGACGACAGACAACGCGAAGAACTGGAGAAGCTGTTCAAGAATGACCTCAAGCTACGCATCGATGAATGCGCAAAATATGTGCGGCCGAAGGACGGGACGCTTCCGTTCGCATTCATGTACATCCCGGCGGAGGCGATTTATTACGACCTTCTCGTGAACGAGGTGGGTGCGGTGAAAGTGAACACGAGAAACCTCATCGATTACGCATACAACGAGAAAAGGGTCATTATCGTCTCGCCAACCACCTTTGCCGCCTACCTTCAGTCGGTCCTGTACGGATTCAAAGCGTTCAAGATCGAAGAGACAGCAAAAGACATCGCGAAGAACGTTGAGAATCTCTCGCGACATCTCAAAGCCTATGAGGATTACTACAAGCGCCTTGGGAACTCGCTTTCAACGACAGTCGGCCACTACAACGCAGGCTCTAAAGAACTCGGTAAGATAGATAAAGACGTGCTTCGCATTACGGGTACCTCTGTGGAGCTTGAGTCGCCTCTTCTTGAGAAACCTTCTCTTGCGATTGATGAATAGACACGGTATAGTGCCGCGACTTATGGCAAAGATCGCCATCATCGAGACGGGCGGGAAGCAGTATGTTGTCACAAAGGACAGCGTTTTGAGCGTCGAGAAACTCGATGTTTCAGAAAAAGGGGATAAAGTCACGTTTGATAAAGTTTTGCTCACTGACGACGGGAGCGAGACGAAAGTTGGTTCGCCCTACATCAGTGGCGCAAAGGTCTCCGCAGAACTCATCGAAGCAGGCAAAGGTGACAAGGTGACCGTCATTCGCTACCGCCAGAAGAGTCGACATTTCGTAAAGAAGGGACACCGCCAACCGTACGCGAAAGTGCGCATTACTGGCTTGCCCTGAGCGCAGTCGAAAGGGCGCTGCCCTAGCGCCTGCTTTCGAGCGCGCTCTTGAGGGTCTCCGCGTCCGCATACTCAAGTTCGCTCCCGGTTGAAAGGCCGCGGCCCAGCGATGTAACAGTGAGTTTAAATGGACTAATTTCTTCCCGAAGCCGGACAGCTGTTGCATCACCTTCAGGGTTGGCAGGGAAGGCGAGGA
This sequence comes from Candidatus Kaiserbacteria bacterium, assembly GCA_016186765.1. GTDB lineage: Bacteria > Patescibacteriota > Minisyncoccia > Phycocordibacterales > UBA2100 > UBA10103. The sequence continues at coordinate 73,187 of JACPLD010000001.1, forward strand.
TGACCTCCTTTAATCCATTTTTGGTGCGAGAGGGAAGCGAATCGAGTAGCTGTTTGATGCGCAGTCCGTTAGTTTTCTCCGACGCGAGCGAGATCGTGCCGCCTAAGACGAAATAGCTGCCTTTGTAGGTGCCGCTCTTTTCGAGCGCTGTAAGATCCGCGTTGGAGGCGACGATCGCGAGGTGCTGCGTATCGCGCTGTGTATCCGAACAAATCGAACAGACCTTTGTTTTTGCCGAGTGGTAGCGCATGCATTCCGGGCATTGACGGACGTTCGTACCGAGAGAACGGGTTGAGTCGATAAGTTCGCGCCGAAGGGAGGGTGAGGCGCGCAGAAGGAATTGCACGAATCGCTGCGCCTGCCGAGGGCCGATACCGGGGAATTTCTCAAAGAGGGAAGTCAACCGCTCGATTGCATCCATACGTTAGTTGTTAGCCAATAGGGTATAGCCAATAGGAAAACATGAAAAACATCCCAATCACTATACCCTAAACCCTAGTGGCTAGTGGCTGATTTAAAACGGTGCTTCCTGCTCCACTTCCGCCTCCGGCGTAAAGTCGCCGAAGTCACTCTTGTCGATGGAGAGGAAGGTCGTACGCTGCTCGTCGAAGCGAAGCTCGATCCTCCCGGTAGGACCGTTCCGATGTTTTTCTACCAAAATCTCGGCGATGCCGGGACGGTCGGAATTTTCGTTCATTTTGTCGTCGCGGTGAATGAACATTACGACATCGGAGTCCTGCTCGAGGGAACCCGAGTCGCGAAGGTCTGAAAGACGCGGCCGCCCGCGCCGCTGCTCGACGGCGCGCGAAAGCTGTGAGAGCGCAAGCACTGGCACATCGAGCTCTCGCGCCATCGCCTTAAGCGAGCGCGAAATTTCTGTGACCTGCTGCACCATCGAGTCGCTGACTCGTGTGTACGAGGGTGTGATGAGCTGGAGATAATCGATGATGACAAGGCCGAGGTCCCGTTCCACCTTGAGGCGGCGTGCCACCGAGCGCATCTGCAGGACGGTCGAGGAGGGCTTGTCGTCGATGTAGATCGGGGCCTCTGAAAGTACGCTCAAGCCCGCCTGAAGACGTCCGAATTCCTCGTCGCTCCTAATTTTTCCCGTGCGCAACTTCCACGAATCGACGCCGGCTTGCGCCGCAAGCATGCGATCGACGAGCTGCTGCGAACTCATTTCGAGACTAAAGATCCCAACCGATGTGCCGTGCTTCGTTGCCGTCTTTCGCGCGATGTCGAGGGCAAGTGCGGTCTTTCCCATGGAAGGGCGTGCCGCGAGGAGAATGAGATCGGACTTCTGCAAGCCAGCGAGAAGATTGTCGAGCTGCGTGAAGCCAGTAGGAATGCCGCGCAAAGTTGCTTCGTGCTTCTGCAGATGCTCGAGCCGCTCCCACGCTTCGGTGAGCTCGTCTTTGATCGCGCGGAACGAGCGGAGCATCGGTGTTTGCGAGACGCTGAAGACGGCCGACTGCGCCTCGTCGAGCGTCGTTGCAATGTCCTTATCTTCCTCGAAGCCGAGCTCATGGATTTTCGCAGCTGCATCGATGAGGCTACGCAACACGAACTTCGTCTGCACGACCTCGGCATAGTGGCGGGCGCTTCCGGGTGAGGCAGCGGCAGAAACGAGCTCGGAAAGGTAGGCTGCGCCGCCGATCTCCCCGAGAAGTTTGCGCTGCTTGAGCTTACCCGAGACTGTCACCACGTCGATGGGCTCGCCCTTGCTGTGTAGGCTAAGCATCGCATCGTAGATGGTGCGGTGCTTGCCCACGTAGAAGGAGTCAACACCGACGACGTCGGCGACTTCGTACATCGCGTTTTGGTTTAGCATGAGTGCGCCAAGCAGCGCACGCTCGGTTTCGGTGTCTTGCGGCGGGACGCGCAAAGGCTTGTTCATGAGAGCATCGTACCACGCGTATTTTCCGCTGCTCGTTCACCGATGGAGGCAGCTTTGTTCCTTTTGTGTGGAAAAGGGTTGTGGACTTGACCAGTTGTGTTGCTTTTGATACAACGTATGCCACACTATCACGGATAGTCAAATGCGCTGTATTTATGCTATCTTTTGCCCCGAAAACGGTCACCAAAGAATTGCTCGCAGGTCTTCCTGAGCGCTCGCGGAAAGTTCTCATTGATCGTTACGGCCTTTCTCCAAAAGGAGAGCGACGCACACTAGATGCTATCGGGAAGGAGTATGGCATTACTCGCGAGCGTATTCGGCAGATCGAGAACCACAGCCTTTCGGTGGTGCGGGAATCAGAGAGCTATGCGGCGCAGGTGGTCGCGCTGGAGGACCTGAAACGCGCGCTGCATACGCTCGGCGGCATCATTGCCGAGCAAACGATTCTTGAGCACGTCCCAAAGGGCGAGTCTGACCACAATCACGTCATTTTCCTCCTCACGGTCGGCCATCATTTCGCCGACCGTCGCGAAGACGCAAATTTCAAAGCGCGATGGCACGTCGACGAGCAGCTCGCCGAGGCAGTTGAGCGCGCACTCTCCGCTCTCTACGAATCGATCGAAACGAGCCGCCTCATGCCTGAGGAAGAATTCGTCGAATTCTTCGCAAAGCACCTGCGCGAACAGGGAATAAAGAACCGCTCCCCGGAGGTGATGCTCCGCTGGCTTTCGATATCGAAGCGCATAGGAAAGAACCCGCTCGGCGAGTGGGGCAGGATCGAATCGCCACACGTGCGCATCAAGAATACGCGCGACTTTGCCTATCTGACGTTGAAGCGGCACGGCTCTCCGATGCACTTCACCGAGGTCGCGAAGAGTGTTGAGAAGCTCTTCAACCGTCCTGCGCATCCTGCGACGACCCACAACGAACTCATCAAGGACAACCGATTCGTTCTGGTCGGCCGCGGCCTCTATGCGCTTCGGGAGTGGGGCTACGAGCCCGGTGTAGTGCGCGATGTTATCAAAGGAATCCTCGCCCGCGACGGCGCACTCTCGCGCGAAGAAATTGTTGAGCGGGTGAAACGCGAGCGCTACGTGAAGGATGCAACGATCGCCGTAAATCTCCAGAATCCGATGTTTGTACGACTTCCCGACGGCAAATACACACTTTCAAAGTAATGACCAAATTCCAAGAGACAATAACCAAAGGAACTCTTTCCGTGTTTTCCTCATTTTGGTGATTGTTTCTTGAGTTTTGGAGCTTCCTCAATGATAGTATTGAGGTCATGGCTTTTCAAATTCCTGGCGTCGGGGAGGAGCGAGAGCGACAGCAGCAGTGGGGACTTGGCTCGCATGTCCTGCGCGGTATCGTTGCCGAGATAGTCAGCCTCGATCTAAAGGTATTCGTCGAAGGAACGATCGGTAACCTCCTCGGCATCTCGCGCGGCACCTTCCTCACTTCGATTTTTATCGGACTCCTCTTATCGCTCTGGGGCTTGATCCCGAATCTTCCGTTCTTCATCTTCGCGTGGGTAGTGGGGACTATGCCGATCTGGATCTTGCCTGCAGCAGTAGGTGGCGCTTGGAAGGCCTGGATCTGGTACGTGCAGGCATACTTTATTACTCGCCGAGAGCCCTTACTCCTTGAAGTAAAAATGCCTCGCGAGCTCGTCAAATCTCCTCGCGGGATGGAGCTCGCGCTTGCACAGCTGTGGATACTCTCTGGCGAGACGACGTATTTCCACCGTAAGTGGCTCGGCCAGGTGCGTCCCGTCTTCTCTTTCGAGATCGTGAGCTTCGGCGGCGATGTTCGCTTTTACATCTGGCTGTGGAAAGCGTACCGGAAGGTCGTCGAATCGGCCATCTATGCGCAGTACCCTGAAGTAGAAATCGTCGAGGCGGAGGACTACGCGATGAAGTACGTCTACGATCCTTCGAAACACGCGGTATTCTGCACCGACTACCGCTACGAACCACGCAATGACGCCTATCCAATAAAGACCTACATCGAGTTCGAGCTCGATGAGGATCCGAAGGAAGAATATAAGGTTGACCCGCTCGCACAGGTGATCGAGCGCCTAAGCTCACTCGGGCCCGACGAGCAGATCTGGCTTCAGATTGTTATCTCGTTGGACAACGAACAGAGACGGAAGCCGGGGGGACGATATTGGGAGACGGAACCCCGCTTCCGAGGTATTGCGGAGGCAGAAGTCGACAAGCTCCGCAAGTCGATCATAGGAGATTTTGAGAAGCCGGGGCAGGAATGGAGACGCTACTCGCGCGTGGCACTGTATCGCGTTACCGAACAGATCAAAGCGATCGAGCGCAATATGGGTAAACATCCCTACCACGTCGGGATGCGCGGAGTATGGATCTCGAATCCGGAGAATTTTGGCCCGCAAGGCTTTAACAGCATGCGTTGGATCTGGCTTCCCATGGGGAATCCGCAATACCTGAATCAAATGCGTCCACGTCGCTGGCACACACCCTTCGACTATCCTTACCAGGATCTCTGGGACTTTCGTTGGAACCTTCACGCCGAGCGTTTTTTTGATTGCTACCGCAGACGCGCGCACTTCTATGCGCCGTACACGCTTCCCGACAATGTTATGTCGACGGAAGTTATAGCAACATTCTGGCATCCCATCTCGACAGCGATCGCATCGCCCGGCGTGCAGCGAATTCCGGCGAAGAAAGCGCAGCCGCCACCGAATTTGCCAAAGTAAGTTAGCCACTAGCCATTAGGGTTTAGGGTATAGTGTATTTCACTAGTGGCTAATTATCTTCATGCAGTCTTTCAAGGAATCTCTCGAGCACTTCTTCGATCGAAGCAGCGCCTCCCTCCTACACATCTCCGAGCGGTGGCGGGTCCACGCGAATCGCCGCACGCTGCTTGCCCTCATCTTCGGAGGTACGATCGTGCTCACGCTCTACATTGGTGTGGTGCAGCCGCCGGAGAGGTTTCCTGTCGATACGCTCGTGACGATCCCGCAGGGAGCTACGCTTTCGGAAACAGCCGAATCGTTCCAAAGAGAAGGAGTTGTCCGCTCCAGCGTCGCGCTAAAATTTCTCCTCACGCTTTCGGGAAAACAGGACGAGATACATGCGGGCGACTACCTGTTCAAGGAGCCAAAGAACATGTTCGTTGTTGCGCGCGCGATCGTTATTGGCGCCTACGGTCTTGAGCCCACGCGCATCCGCGTTCCAGAGGGTGCGACAACCGCGAAGATGGCAAGAATCTTTGGATCGCAACTTCAGCGATTCGACGAAGAACGCTTTCTCAAGAACGCCCAGCCGCAGGAAGGGTACCTCTTTCCCGACACGTACTTCTTTCTTCCCAACGCAACCGACGAGCTTGTTCTCCTGACGATGCGACAGAATTTCGACGCGCACGTAGCGACGATCCAAGGAGTGCTCGAAACCTTCGGGAAACCGCTCAACGACATTGTCATCATGGCGTCGCTCCTCGAACGAGAAGCCGAGAACACAGAGGATCGCCGCAAGATCGCCGGTGTCTTGTGGAACCGCCTCGATCGCGACATGCTTTTGCAGGTCGACGCTGCCTTTATTTACACGCTCGGAAAGGGAAGTTTCGAGCTAACGATTGAAGACCTTTCGAGCGACGATCCATACAACACGTACGTGTATAAGGGGCTACCGCCTGGTGCAATCGGCTCGCCCTCGCTCGATTCCTTGCTTGCCGCCGTGACGCCGGTCGAGCACAACTACTTGTACTATCTCGCCGATCGGAACCATGTCACGCACTACTCGAAAACGTACCAAGAACATCTGCGGAAGAAGAGGTTGTATTTGGGATCGTAAAAGACACAAGAGACAAGATACAATAACCAAACTAGTTTGGAGCTTGTTTCTTGGTGTTTGGTTATTACACTGTGCCGATGGCAACAGTGTTTGTAGGACTTTCGGGTGGCGTCGATAGCGCGGTTGCGGCCGCGATTCTCAAACAGCAAGGCCACGATGTCACTGGCGTGTTCATAAAAATTTGGCAACCCGAATTTATCGAGTGCACCTGGCGAGAAGATAGACTCGACGCGATGCGGGTAGCCGCCACTCTCGGCATCCCACTGCGCGAAGTGGACTTCTCCGAAGAATATAAACGGGAAGTCGTGGAAAACATGATCGCAGATTATGCGCGAGGCATCACACCGAACCCCGACGTCGTTTGCAATCGTGCGATCAAATTCGGGCAATTCGCCATGTGGGCTCGTGAGAATGGTGCCGAGTACGTGGCAACGGGGCACTACGCCCGCCTACGCCAAGGCTCCGGCGGGCAAGCCCGCGTGGAATTGTTGCGAGGTGCAGATAGAAACAAAGACCAGTCGTACTTTCTCTACGTGCTAACGCAGGAGAATCTCACGCGCACCTTATTTCCTATCGGCGAGCTCACGAAGCATCAGGTGCGCTCGCTCGCAAAAAAGTTCAGATTGCCAAATGCCGAGAAGCCTGACAGTCAGGGCATTTGCTTTCTCGGAGATGTCACGATGGACGAATTTCTTGCCCGATTCATTCCGCTTGAGCGAGGGGTTGTGCTCGACATGACAGGTACCATAATCGGGGAGCACCAGGGTGCCGCGCTCTACACGGTAGGGCAGCGGCATGGGTTTATGGCTCGAAGTTCGGAGGAAAAGGCAAGAGAGCACTACGTTGTTGCAACTGACACTCGCGCAAATACCGTCACCGTATCTCCGAATCGATCCGATGCCGCGCGCAAGGAGGTAGCTTTGGAGCACGTGTACTGGATAGAGCCGCAGCAACTCCCGCTTACGGCGGATGCACAGGCACGATATCGAGAAGCACCGGTTCGAGTACGTGTCGAAGAAAGAGCCGAAAAAATGAGCGCTATTTTTTTCGAACCCCACATTGCAGCGCCGGGTCAGTCACTTGTCCTCTACGAAGGAGAGCGCTGTCTCGGAGGCGGAATCATTTGCTAGAATGTATCCATGAGTACTGTGGGATTCGCGGGCCGTTCGCTGCGTGCGCCGGTGAATGTGCTGATAACAAAGGCTGACGGTGAACAGGAACCCTTCGACCCGGAGAAATTACTCGCATCGCTGGAACACTCCGGCGCATCCGCAGCAATCTGCGATCGCATTGTCTCCCACATCTTGGAAGAGTTGCGTCCCGGTATGACAACGGAGGAGATCTATCGACACGCGTACGAGATGCTGCGAAGGGAGGAAGAGCAGCCTGTTGCTGCGCGTTATTCGGTAAAGCGAGCGCTCTTCGCACTTGGCCCCTCCGGTTTTCCGTTCGAGCAATTTTTAGCGGAAGTTCTGCGCGCGCATGGATGGAGCGTACGCACGGGCGTTGCGCTCACGGGACGTTGTGCGCCGCACGAAGTCGACGTGTTCGCAGAGAAGGGTGGGCGGCGTGTAGGTATTGAGGCGAAATTCCACAATGAGCCCGGCGGAAAAACCGATATCAAAGACGCGCTCTACGTGAAAGCACGGTACGAAGATCTTCGCAACTCTCCCGATACCTCGTCGCGGGTAGACGAAGGCTGGCTCGTCACCAACACGACGTTCACTCGAAACGCGATCCGCTACGCGCAATGCTCGAACCTCACGCTCATTGCATGGGATTATCCGCGTGAGAACAACCTCATGCAGATGATAGAAGAAGCACGTGTGCATCCACTCACCTGTCTCACCACGCTCACCGAGGGCGAAAAGCACAGACTCCTCGACAATAAGATCGTGCTATGCAAAAGCATTTCCTCACCGCACCTCTTGAGCGAATACGGTGTAAAGCCCGCACGCATTCCACAGGTTCTCTACGAAGCACAACGCCTGTGTGGCGTTTGAATTCACACATTTGCCTTTTGCCCTTTGCTTTTTGCCTTAGAATTAAGGTATGCCTACTCCCGAAAGCTTCTTGGATCCGAACATTGTCGTTTTTGGGAAACTTCTGCTTGCGATGGTGCTCGGCGGCATCATCGGGACTGAGCGCGCCGTCATCGCCAAGCAAGCTGCGGGCACGCGCACGTTTGGGCTCGTCTCGCTCGGCGCATGTCTTTTTATCGTTGTAGGGAGCTATGTCGACACCGCCTACCTCGGGATTCTTTCTTTTGATCCGCTGCGCATCGGCGCGGCCGTTATTATGGGCATCGGCTTTTTGGGCGGGGGGCTCATTATCTTTCGAGGCGACTCACTCCATGGCGTGACGACAGCCGCGGGCCTCTGGATCGTCTCTGGGATCGGCATGGCCGTGGGTTTTGGCATGTACAGCGTTTCCATCTTCGCGACACTCCTCGCGCTCATCATGTTCACCGGCATGTGGTACGTGGAAAATCGCTTCAAGCACTGGTTCGAAGATCACGAGCTCGTACGGCCAGATCATCAGAACGAGACACAAAATCACACTACTAGCACGTCATAAGTCTCGAGTACTTCCACTTACGAAGTGCGGCGAACGGGTTATACTTCGCTGATGCCGAGAGGATACGTGCGCCGCACGAGAGGGCTTTATAATCCGAAAGACGGTGAGCCGTTTCGCATAAGCCGCTCGAAGATCGATCTCTTTTTGGAATGCCCACGCTGCTTCTGGCTCGATCAGCGTCTTGGCGTGAAGCGCCCGGAGTGGCCCGCATTTTCCTTAAACAATGCCGTCGACGAGCTTTTGAAGCGAGAGTTCGACATCCATCGCGCCAAAGGCGAGCCTCACCCTCTCATGAAGACTTACAAGGTTGATGCGATCCCGCTCAAGGACCCGCGCATGGACGAGTGGCGCGATGCGATGCGCCGCGGCGTTCAGTTCCACCATGCGCGGACGAATTTGATACTCCGCGGCGGCGTGGACGATGTGTGGGTCACGCCCCAAAACGAGCTCGTCGTCGTCGATTACAAGGCGACAAGCAAGAAGGAGGAAGTCTCGCTCGATGGCTACTGGCAGCAAGCGTATAAGCGACAGGTTGAAGTGTACCAATGGCTCTTACGTAAGAATGGGCTCACGGTCTCCGATACCGCATACTTTGTCTACGTGAACGCAAAGAGCGACGTAGCAGCTTTCGACGGCAGACTTGAGTTTGACGTAAGGCTTCTTTCGTACAAAGGCGATGATTCGTGGATCGAGCCGACGATTCTTAAACTCGCGGAGTGCCTCCGTTCAGAATCTATTCCCGAGCGCTCCAAAACATGCGAATACTGTGGGTATCGGGAAGAAGCGGGCAAAGAGTTGCAAGCGCGTGTGAAGAGAGAAACCAAAAGTCTTGGCATATAATCATAACGATGAAGACGTTTGCAGAAAGGGTTCGCGCAGTCGTTCGTAAAATCTCGAAAGGGAAGACCATGACCTACGCGCAAGTCGCGCGTGCCGCCGGTAGGCCCCGAGCTGCTCGGGGGGTAGGTGCTATCATGCGAAGCAATTACGACGAACGCATTCCGTGCCATCGTGTCGTTCGCTCGGATGGCAAGCTCGGTGGATACAATCGCGGTGGCACGGGACGCAAGCGAACGATTTTGAAGAAAGAAGGTGTGTATGAGTGGTGAGAAGTACGAGAAGATGAAACAGATTCGGGATGAGGTGGTCGCGCTTCAAGGTGGACTGGCGGATTACCGGCGGGAGAACAACTACCACGCGGTCTTGGGGGAGGGAAGCCATGATGCGAAAATTATGTTCATCGGTGAAGCGCCGGGACAGAACGAGGCGAAAACGGGGCGACCTTTTTGTGGCGCTGCGGGCAAACTTCTCGATCAATTGCTCGAAGGAATAGGCGTCCCACGCGATAGTGTCTACATCACCAACATCGTGAAGGATAGGCCGCCGGGAAATCGCGATCCCTTGCCAAGCGAGATCGAGCTCTACGCGCCCTTCCTCGACAGGCAGATCGAAATTATCCAGCCAAAGTGCATCTCGACGCTCGGCCGCTTCTCGATGGAGTACATCATGCGAAAGTTTGGTCTCTCATTCGAGCTCGAGCCCATCAGCCGCGCGCATGGCAAAAGCTACGAAGCAGAGACCTCGTGGGGCCCGATGAAAATCGTCCCCCAATACCATCCCGCCGCCGCGATTTATAACCAATCCCTCGTCGAAACCCTCAAAAAAGATTTTCAGATCCTAAAAACCATCTAGCCACTATATTCTAATTCGCGCGAATTAGAATATAGGCATGAATACCTCCGCAAGGATTTTCAGGTGTTGAAAGAGATATAAAAAGCCACCCCCTCGCGCAAGACGAGAGTTTGGCTCTTTGTCCCGCGAGGGGGATATGGATCACGCCGTTTGCTGTCTGCGTTTCGCTAATCGCGCGTTCATGGCGTCCGCGTCAATGTTACCGGAGAGTGGTGCGATAGGCACTTCCGTAACTTCGGCAAGTGCCTGCTTCGCAGCGTCTTCGTCGGGGAAGTAATAACATGAGCATCCCCATGTTCCGCCCAACTGTAGGTAATCTGCGAATTCGCTAACGCTGCGGCTCACATAGAATTTGCCAACCAGGGCAGCGATGCCACTCGGCGCACGCCTGACTCGCGGTTTGTCTCTGTTACACATGGCCGTATCCTCCGTTTGCCGCGCAGATAGTACAACACGGTGCAACGTTCGTCAACCAAAACTCCTCTGCAAGGATTTGAGGATGTTGACGAAAGTGCTTGGAGTTACCGCGTAGTCGAGGTATAAAGTCGCCATGAACTGGAACCTGTTTGGCCTGAACCCGAAGTTCAAGGATTTCATCGAGAAATATCCCAATAAAACTGTTTTAGGAGTTGCTTGGGCGATGTATTGGCGGTTCCTGGTACTAGTACTGGCACTTGAGATGATTATTGGAATTATTTTTGTCCTTTCGAATATTATTTTCTGAGAAGGGTGAGTGATGCATCCTTATTTGTGTGCGGGCCGATGATGGCGAGGTTGAGGCGCTCGGTACGTAGCAGGTCGCGGGCGACGCGTTCTATGTCGGCGGCGGAGACAGTGTCAATGCCTTCGAGCATCTCTTCGAGCAGGCGGACGCGAGCGAGATTGATCATCGAGGTCGCCGCGTGATTCGCTATCTCGTCGCTCGTTTCAAGCGAGAGCGTCATGGTGCCCTTGATGTACTGCTTTGCTTTCGCAAGCTCCGCCGCCGACACCTTCGTCTTCTTTATCTTCTTAAACTCATCGAGAATCGTCTTCACCGTCTTCTCGAGCTTCGCGTGCTCGACGCCGGCTTGTACGGCGAGATAGCCGGTGTCGGGGTAGCGTTCCACCCACGCGTGCACGGAGTAGGCGAGACCGCGCTTCTCACGCACTTCGAGGAAGAGGCGGCTGCTCATGCCCGCGCCGAGGATGGTCGAGAGCACCGCGAGCGCGTATTCATCTTTGTGTAAATACGGATACGCCGGCACGCCGAGGATGAAGTGCGTCTGGTCAGTCTTCTTTTCTTTTATCGAGACTCTTGGTTCATTCTGTTCCGAGACGAACGCGATGAAGTTCGGAGGATTGCCATGCGGGAGCCTCCCGAAGTCTTTCTTTATTCTCGCGAGCACTTTCTTTTCGTCGAATGAGCCGGCGATACAAACGACCGTATTGAGCGGCGTGTAGTTGCGCTTCAGGTAGGCAGCAAAATCTTTGCGCGTGAACGAGCGAATGTTCTCCTTTGGCCCAAGGATTGTTCGCCCGAGCGGATGCTCTTTGCCGAAAAGGAGTGCCTCGAACACATTGTCCACTGTGCGCATCGGCATGTCTTCGTACATGTCTATCTCTTGAATAATTGCACCGCGCTCCTTCGTTATTTCCTTTTCAGGCAGCCTCGAGTTGAGAAAGATGTCGCTAATGACGTCGAGTGCAGTATCAAGGTATTGCTCCGAGACTTTGGCAAAGTAGGCGGTGCGCTCTTTGGCAGTAAAGGCGTTGTAGACTGCACCAATGCCGTCGAGCTCCTCGCTGATAGCTTTTGCGCTCGGCCGCTTTTGGGTGCCTTTGAAAAACATGTGCTCCAAAAAGTGCGCGAGGCCGTTCTCATGACCGTTTTCATAGCGTGAGCCCGTGCCCGTCATCACGATTACTGTCGCCGTCCTGTTCTCCGGCATTGGTGCGAGCACGATACGCAAGCCGTTTTTCAACGTATGAGCGATGTATTGCATTGCTGCGCATAGTATCGCCTCGTCCATCTTACAGCAACAAAATCTCGCCATTCCTCGGAGGCAGTGATAAACTCATGGTCAATGACGGTCAACGAAATTCGGGCAAAGTACCTCGAGTTCTTTGAGAAGCGCGGACACTTCATCATCTCCTCCGCTTCGCTCGTGCCCCACAACGATCCGACGACGCTCTTTACGGGAAGCGGCATGCAGCCTCTCATCCCATATCTCCTCGGCAAAGACCATCCCGCCGGAAAACGCCTCGCTAATTCACAGAAGAGCTTCCGCACCGAAGACATCGAGGAGGTGGGCGACAACCGCCACACGACCTTTTTCGAGATGCTCGGCAACTGGTCTTTGGGCGACTACTTTAAGAAAGAAGAACTTCCGTGGCTGTTTGAATTCCTTACCGACGAGATCGACCTCGATCCCTCGAAGCTCTACGTAACCGCATTCGCTGGCGACGAAAGGCTCAAACTTTCTCGTGACACCGAATCAGCGGCCATTTGGAAAGAGCTTTTCGCGAAGAAGGGAATTGATGCGAGAGACGTCGTCATCGGTTCGCAAGAAGACGGTGCTCGCCTCGGGATGCAAGGTGGACGCATTTTTTATTACGATGCAACCAAGAACTGGTGGAGTAGAGCGGGCGCGCCGGAGAACATGCCCGCTGGAGAGCCGGGAGGACCGGACTCGGAAATTTTCTACGATTTTGGTCTGCCGCATGATGCCCGCTTCGGCGACGAGTGTCATCCGAATTGCGACTGCGGACGCTTCCTCGAGATCGGGAATTCGGTCTTCATGCAGTACATCAAGAAGAGTTTGCCAGCTCCCGAGGGTTCCTTCGGCCTCTTGCCGAAGCAGAACGTCGACTTTGGCGGAGGCTTAGAGCGCATCGCAGCGGCTTCCGAGAACAGTGCAGACATCTTCGCCATAGATGTTTTTTCCGACATCATCGGGCTCCTCATTCACTTCTCCAAAAAGGAGTATACCGACAGCCGCTATGCACGGAGCTTCCGCATCATCGCCGATCACATCCGCGCGGCAACCTTCATCATTAGCGACGGTGTGAAGCCTTCGAATACCGAGCGCGGCTACGTGCTTCGCCGTCTCATCCGCCGCGCAGCCCAGCACGCTCTCAAGCTATCGGTGGGCGACAAAGACAAAGAAGACAGCATGCTCGTGCGGGCAGCTGTCGTCACGATCGAGAAATACAAGGAGGTGTATCCCGAGCTCGATGGCGAGGCGGCCTACAAGGAGATCACCGAGACGATCTGGAACGAGGAGAAACAATTCGCGCTTACGCTCGAGCGTGGCATGCGTGAGTTCGAGCGGATCGCTTCGACAGGGCACATCGAAGCGAGCGAGGCGTATACGCTCTTCACGACACACGGCTTTCCGTTCGAGATGACACTCGAGCTCGCGAAAGAGCGCGGCATCGATGTTGACGAAGAAGGTTTTAAGAGGGAAATGAAGAAACACCAAGAAATTTCGCGTGCGGGCGTCACCCAGAAATTCAGGGGAGGTCTTGCCGATACTTCGGAGAAAACGACACGCCTCCACACCGCGCATCACCTTCTTCTGAAAGCACTCCAGGTCGTGCTTGGTGCGCATGTGAAGCAACGTGGATCCAACATTACACAAGAACGCCTCCGCATCGATTTTTCACATGGCGAAAAAATGAGCAAAGAGCAACTTGCCGAGGTGGAGCGCATCGTGAATGAGAAGATACAGGAAGGCATACCGGTCATCCGGACAGAGATGTCAAAAGAGGAGGCCGAGAAACTGGGTGCCGAACACGAGTTCGGCGCAAAATATCCCGAGCGCGTATCCGTGTACTCCGTCGGCCCCCTCGATAAGGCCTTCTCAATAGAGTATTGCGGCGGCCCGCACGTTTCTAATACGAGCGAACTCAAAGGTACATTCAAAATACAAAAAGAAGAGGCGGTTGCGGCCGGTATCAGGAGAATCAAGGCTGTTCTCCAGTGAACAGAAAACATCAAACAGAGAACAGAAAATCCCAAAGTATTATCCCTTGTCCACTGTTCACTGTTCTCTGTTCTCTGTATACTGACTGACGATGTTCCGCCTCACGGGGAAACAGAGTGGAAGGACGGTCGCCGTTGCCGATATCGGGAGCAGCAGTGTTGCTGTTGGTATCGTGCGCGTCGTGCCGCATGGAGGAGCTCGCGTGCTTGTTGCGGAGCGCGCAACCCTTCCTGTAAGCGAGCGGAGTTTGGAGGCGACCGCTACCGGAGTTATCTCCCTGCTAGAAGAAACGGCCACAAAAGTGCTCGCTACATATGCAGGAGCAGCGGAAAGGCCGAAGCATGTAGAAGCGGCGTACGCTGTCATTCATTCGCCTTGGACGCGCTCGAAAACGATCCGCGCCACATTGCAGCTTCCGGAAGAGTTGCGCATCGAGCGGGGGATGATCAGCAATCTTGCGCAAGAGGCACTACAGGCCGATGCCGAATATCAGCACGACAAAGTTCTTGAAGCCGGCGTTATCCGAGTGGAGTTGAATGGATATCCAACGCTAAAGCCTGTCGGGAAGCGCGCGCATCATGTCGCTGCCTCCGCACTTCTTTCGGAGTGCGACCCTCGCATTCGCGCGGGTGTCGCAGAGGTGCTTGCAAAGGTATTCGCATGTCCACCACCCACGCTTCGATCGGACACACGAGCCCTTCTCTCGGTCACGCGCGAGAGCTCTACACTTCCGAAAGAGGCGCTCATTGTCAATATGACGTACGAGGCGACCAACATTGTCGTTGTGCGAAAGGGTATCATTGCTGAAACGGCACTCGTTGCCGAAGGCATCGGCTCGATCTTGCGTCGCATTGCGGGGGAGAAAATGCCCGAAGAGACGCTTGCGCTGATACGGCTACTCGCGCTCGACCAGTGCGACTCCGACGCATGCGAAGCGACAAAAGCGGCGATCGCTCGTGCCGAACCGGAGCTTGCGAGAATCTTCGGCGAAACGTTCGGTCACTTGAGTGCCTCGCGGCGCCTGCCTAACAGGCTCGTCCTTGTGGCCCATGAGGACCTCGCGGGATGGCTTTCGCGTTTTTTCGATCGCATTGACTTCGCGCCGTTCACGGTGACAACGCGCCCATTCCTGCCAGTTCCGCTTTCGTTGGAAAGTATTAAAGAACTCGCCGTCTTCGAGAATGCGTCGGGAGACGTCTCGCTTGGCATTGCAGCCGCGCTTGTCAACATGGAAGAATACGTATGAGATATAGGGCACGGAGTATAGGGTATAATGCGAACCAATGGTAAATCCTTTTTCTTGCCGCCGTACGCGACACTCCATACACGATACTTCTTATGGCTAAGGATTACTTCCAGGACATTACGCCGCCCTCTCCTGACACGCCGCGTTCGCTCAAAGTAAACTCCGCTGCGGGAGAGACGGCGTCTCCTGATCCGCCACCGTCCTCTTCAGCAGATAGTGGCGAGAGAAGCATCCGCAATATTCAAGTGCCCATTAGGTCGCGCCGCATTCCCGATATCAGAGAAAATGCCACTGCCGCTCCGCCTCGCCGCGTAGAGCGCATGTGGCTGTGGGGAGGCTCTGCACTCGCGCTCCTCGTCTTGGGAGCGCTCGCGCTCGTGGCGCTTCGGCCGACGACCGTGACCGTCATTCCACGCTCGCACACCGTGTTCTTCGACGATACAGCACGATTCGTCGCCTACGCTGCGGACACGGCGGCTACCGGCACGCTCTCGTTCACGATCGAGGAGAGCACGTATGAAGATTCACAATTGGTCGCGGCGAAGGGCGTGGAACGCGTAGAAGAGCGCGCAAGTGGCAACGTCACCGTCTACAATGAATACTCGAGCGCCCCCGTGAGGCTTCTGAAGAACACCCGTTTCGAAACGCCAGACGGACTCATTTTTCGTGCTCCCGCTGAAGTGCTCGTTCCCGGCCGCAAAGGAACTACGCCGGGAGAGATCACTATCACCGTCTTTGCAGACGCCCCGGGAGAGAAGTACAACGTCGGTCCGATCTCACGCTTCACGCTTCCCGGACTGAAATCGTCCAGCATGTATAGCAAAGTTTATGCGCGCTCGACAAGCGCGATGAGCGGCGGCTTTGCAGGAGAGCGCCCCGCTGCAGAAAAGAGCGCGCTCGACGCCGCGGTTTCGGAAATTCGCGGTCGCCTCGAGGAAAAAGCGCGCGCGGCTGTAGGGGAAGTTGGCGCGGACGAGGCAGCGTTCTTCGATCTCGCTCGTCTCACGTATGAAAGCCTCCCGGCAACAATGGAGGGAGAGGGCAATGTCCGCATCACCGAGCGCCTTCGCGTCGAACTCCCGATATTTCCCGGGGACATGTTCGCGCATGTCGTTGCGGAGAGCGTTTCCGCAGGCGCCGAGGAAGGAAGCATCGTCTTGAAGCCGCTTGAGGGTCTCTCCGCACACACGGAAACGAAGATATTCTCGGCGACTTCGCCGCTCACGTTCGCGCTTTCAGGTCAGGCACAGCTCGTGTGGAAGGTTGACACGGAGGAGCTCGCGCAGGCGCTCGCCGGCCGCGACGAATCGGCATTTCAAACGATCGTGGAGGGTTTTTCGAGCATTGAAGAGGCGCACGCACGAATCGAACCGTTCTGGAGCAACTCGTTCCCGAACGATCCGAGTGACATCAAAATCAAAGTGAAAGAGCCCGACGCCAGGTAAAAAAATTGACTCGCTCTCTCTAGTCTGCTATTGTTTTGCCGCACGTTATGCAAGAGCCGCAGCTCGTTGAGGGAGTCATCGAAGAAGCACTCCCCAACACCCTCTTCCGCGTGAAAACGAAAGAGGGGGAAACGATGCTTGCCTACTTGGCGGGAAAGATGCGGCTCCATCGGATCAAGGTGCTCGTCGGTGACAAAGTCACGTTGCAGCTTGATCCATACGGTGGCCGAGCCCGGATCATTCGAAGGGTGTAGCGTGCATAGACCATGAAAGTAAAAGCTTCAGTCAAGAAGATTTGCATGAACTGCCGCGTCGTCCGAAGGCGCGGCCGCGTGTGGGTTATTTGTACGAACCCCCGCCACAAACAGCGGCAGGGCTAAGTAGTATGCGTATTGCAGGAGTCACCATACCGGATGGGAAACGCTTGGAGATAGCACTCACCGCGATTTACGGCGTCGGCAGACCGCGCGCACTTTCGACACTCGAGACTCTCGGGATCAATCCGGGGAAGCGCTCGTCTGAATTGAGTGCGAAAGAAGAGAGCTCTCTGCGCGAGGCGATAGAGAAATTCAAGATCGAAGGCGAACTGCGCCGCGAGATAAGCGGGAACGTCCGTCGCCTCAAAGATATCAAGACATACCGAGGTGTGCGACACACAAAGAAACTTCCCGTGCGCGGCCAGCGCACGCGAACAAACTCGCGAACCGTTCGCGGCAATGTGCGAAAGACCATGACATCGGGTCGCCGCAAGCTCGAAAAGACATAAACCTATGGGGAAAAAACGAATCATCAGAAAATCCGGCGGTACCGTCGATCAGGGACTCAAGTCCCGATCGCTGGCGCGTGTCGCGAAAAAGAATATCATCGCGGGCACACTGCACATTCACGCAACCTACAACAACACGAAAGTGCTGCTCTCCGATAAAGAGGGCAACGCGGTTGCGTGGTCATCCTCTGGGGCGCTCGGGTTCTCAGGTGCAAAGAAAGGAACGCCCTTTGCTGCAGCGAAAGTAGGCGAGCTCGTCGGCGACAAGGCGAATATCATCGGTGTCAAAGAAGTCGATGTCGTCATTCGCGGCGTCGGGGCAGGAAGAGAATCTGCACTTCGCGGTTTTGCGGGAAAGGGCATCGAGATCAGCCGCATCGCCGATCAGACCCCCGTACCGCACAACGGTCCGCGACCGCCGAAACCCCGAAGGGTCTAGTTATCAGCAAACAGAAAACAGAGAACAGTATGAATGCGGCAAGAAAATTATCGTACGATCAGAGTTTCTGTTCACTGTTCACTGTCCACTGTTCACTATCCTGATATGTTGCCGATAAAATCGAAATACAAGATCGCGAAGAGACTGGGACCTGCGATTTTTGAGCAAACGCAAACGCAGAAATTCGCGCTCTCGGACGCCCGTGCGAAAAAGTCTCGGCCGCGCCGCCGCGGCGCTTCTGATTACGGTCGGCAGCTGCTCGAGAAGCAGCGCGTTCGCTACACGTATGGCATCACCGAGTCGCAGCTCGCAAACTACGTAAAAAAGGCTTACACGACAGCTGATCCTTCCACGAGCCTCCACAAGATGCTCGAGATGCGTGCAGACTCGATTGTCTACCGCGCAGCGCTCGCGCCCACGCGGCGCGCGGCGCGACAGCTTGTGAGTCACGGCCATATCCTCGTGGGCAGCGTACGCATCACGACTCCTTCCTACCGTCTCAACAAGGGAGATACGCTCAGTGTTCGGGAGGGAAGCCGCCGAGGGCCGCTCTTTGCGGTTCAAAGCGAGGAAGGTGAGACGCGGCAGGTGCCACAGTGGCTTTCGGTAGACCGGGAGACACTCTCGATAAAGGTGACAGGCGAGCCTCTGTATGGTCCGGCCGAAACGACTCTCGACTACAAAACAGTATTTGAGTTTTACAGTCGATAAGTGTTGGTGTATACTTCTCGCCGTTTTTTATTCGAATGTGTTCTAATACCAACAGGTCTGCAATGAACATATGTCTGATTACTATATAGCGCTTCCTTCGAAGCCGCGCGTGGTTTCAGAGTCGGAGCGCTGTGGCACCTACGAGGTAGATGGTCTCTACCCGGGCTATGGCTATACGCTTGGCAACTCGCTCCGGCGCATTATCCTCTCGTCGCTCCCCGGCGCCGCCATCATCCACGTCAAGATCCCCGGCGTCTCCCACGAGTTCTCGACGATCGAGGGCGTGAAGGAAGACGTCGTTACCCTCCTCCTTAACATCCGCAAGATCCGCATCAAAATCGCGGTCGATGAGCCACAAACCCTCACGCTTTCTGTAAAAGGTCCTCGCGTCATCACTGCCGCGGATCTCAAGGTGCCCGGGCAGGTCGAATTGCTGAATCCAGAGAGCTACATTGCGGAAATCACCGGCAAAGGCACGCTCGAGATCGAAATGCGGGCCGAGCGAGGATTAGGTTACGTGCCGAAGGAGGCTCATCAGAAAGAACGCGTCGAGGTCGGCGTGATCGCGCTCGACGCCATCTTCTCGCCGATACGCCGTGTGAACTACGAGGTAGAGAACATGCGCGTAGGCGACAGGACCGACTTCAACCGCCTTCGCATCCTTATCGAAACCGACGGCGCACTTTCGCCGCGCGAGGCGCTGGAGCGCTCCATCGAGACCATGATCCACCAGCTGAAGGCAATTGTCGGCTTCAAAGAAGAGGAGGTGATTGAGCTCGGTGCGAGAGCACCCGAGGTATTGCCCGAGCGGCCGGATCGCTCCGCGCCTGATTCCGAGATCCTCAAGACACGCGTATCGGAATTAAACCTTCCGCAGCGCGTTGAAGCGGCGCTCGACAATGCATCTATTCGTACCGTCGGAGGCTTGGTACGAAAACGCGAAGATGATCTGCTCGCGATCGAGGGCTTAGGGCAAAAAGGATTGCAAGAAGTGAAGCGAGCGTTGTCGAATCTTGGACTTACCTTGAGACAATAGCCTATGCGTCACCACGACCGCAACAAAAAGCTCGGCCGCGTCAAACGACAGCGCACAGCACTTCTACGAAGCCTCGCGCGCTCCCTCATCCTGCATGAGGGCATCACGACAACGGAGGGGAAGGCGAAAGCATTGCGCCCGTTTGTGGAGCGGCTCGTGACCATGAGTAAAAACGGCTCTCTTTCCCACACGCGCACGGTCGCAAAGCGGCTCGACTCCGCGCAAGCAAGTAAAAAGCTGAGTGAGCTCGCGAAACGCTACGAGAAACGTGCAGGCGGCTACACGCGCATCGTGCGGCTCGGCAGAGTGGGAAAGCGCGTCGGAGAAATGTCTCGGATTGAATTCGTCAAATAGCATATGAAAGAGTACACGATAGATGCTGCAGGAAAAACACTCGGAAGGGTTGCTTCGGAAGCTGCGAAAGCTCTGATGGGAAAAACCTCTGCCGATTACACGCCGCACATACGCTCGGAGGTGCGCGTGAAGATCGTAAATGTTGGCAAACTGTACATGCGCGCGCGCAAACGCTCGACCAAAACCTACACCACCTACTCTGGCTATCCGAGTGGTCGGAAAGTGGAGACCTACGCCGCACTTTCTTCGCGACGTGGCGCCGATGTTCCGCTTCGCCACGCGATCCGCCGCATGCTGCCGCGCAACACATTCTTGAAGGCACGGATGAGACAGCTTGAGATCTCACTCTAATTTTATGGCAAAAGCACACGCGTACACGGAGGCAACGGGGCGTCGCAAGACGGCGACCGCGCGCGTTCGCATCGCAGAGGCGAAAAATGCTTCGATGGTCGTGAACGGTAAGCCCGCCGAGCAATACTTTCCGCTCCCCCTGATGCTGAAGACCGCTTACGCGCCAATGCAAACGCTCTCTGCCACATACACCGTATCAGTCAAAGTGCAGGGAGGAGGGCTCAAAGCGCAAGCCGAAGCCGTTCGTCATGGACTTTCTCGCGCGATTGCAGAGCTCGTGCCCGAACAACGCAAGGACCTGAAAGTACACGGCTTCTTGAAACGCGACCCGCGCGCGAAGGAGCGGAAGAAATTCGGCCTCAAGGCAGCCCGAAGAGCGCCGCAATGGTCGAAGCGTTAGCTTCGATCATTGCGGCAAGGAGAGGGTCGGGGAACCTGCTGGTTCCCCGTGGAGGAAGGAATGGGAAAACCGTGGGTTTCCCAGAACCGCGAGTGGAGTAAACGATAGTCCCAACTGTGGTATAATCCCGCCGCTATGGCGGAGGACGATGTGCGTTTTGAAGCAGAAGAGGATCTCGGCGATGTTGCGGCGGCAAAAGCGAAGCTGAAAAAGCTGCGTGATGAGCTCGAGCGAGTGAAAAAAGAGCGGCAAGAGTACCTCGACGGTTGGCAGCGCTGCAAAGCCGACAGCATCAATCTCAAAAAAGAAGCTGAATCCCGTGCATCACGCACGGCCGAGCTGCTTCGCGAGGAGCTCATCCACGACATTATTCCTGCGCTCGACAGCTTTGACATGGCGGCAGGAAGCGAGGCGTGGGCCTCTGTTTCCGACGGCTGGAAAAGCGGCATGGAATTGGTCCGCGACCAGCTCCTCGACGCGCTTTCGCGCCACGGCATTGAGCGGATAGGCAAGGTAGGGGAGTCGCTCGACCATGCGCGGCATGCGATCCTTGAGGAGCGAGATGATGTTGCTGGCGAAGAGGGAACGGTGGCGCGTGTCATCCGCTACGGCTACAAAACAAAAGATAGGGTCTTGCGTCCCGCGCAGGTTGTATTAAAATCTTCGCGCGCAAAATAAATTCATGAACGTTATATGGCACGAATCCTGGGCATAGATTTAGGAACAACGAACTCCGCGATGGCGGCCGTTATGGTGGGCGAGCCCGAGATCATTGAGAACGCCGAGGGCGCACGCACGACGCCCTCCGTCGTCGCGATCTCAAAGACCGGCGAAAAACTCGTCGGTCTCCTTGCGAAACGCCAGGCGGTCACAAACCCGAAAAACACGGTCTATCAGATCAAACGCTTCATCGGACACACCTTCGACGAACCGGGTGTTGCGAAAGACCGCGAATCAGTGCCATTCGAAGTACGTAAATCGGATGGGGGTATCCAGGTGCAAATGGGTGAGAAATGGTACCGACCGGAAGAAATTTCTGCGATGATCCTCCAAAAGTTGAAGCAGGACGCCGAAGCGCGTCTCGGCGAGACGATCACCGAAGCCGTCATCACCGTCCCTGCCTACTTCAACGACTCTCAGCGACAGGCCACCAAAGATGCGGGCAGGATCGCGGGATTGGACGTAAAGCGCATCATCAACGAGCCTACCGCGGCCGCGCTCGCGTACGGCTTCAACAAAAAGAAAAATGAGAAAATCGTCGTCTTCGACTTCGGCGGCGGCACCTTTGACATCTCGGTGCTGGAAGTGGGAGACGACGTCATCGAAGTTCGCTCGACCGACGGCGATTCACATCTCGGCGGCAAGGATTTGGACCAAAAAATCATGAATTGGATCGCCGACGAGTTCAAAAAAGAAAGCGGCATTGATGTACGCAACGACCCACTCGCGCGCCAGCGCCTCGATGAGGCTGCTGAGAAGGCAAAAATCGAGCTCTCGACGGCGCTCGAAAGCGAGATAAACATCCCATTCATCACCTCTGACGCTTCTGGACCCCGACACCTCTTGATCAAGATGACACGGGCAAAACTCGAAGAGCTCGCCAGCGAATTCATTGAGCGCGCGATGGCGATTACGAAGCGCGCCATGGACGCATCGCCCTTTGCTGTAGGCGATATCAACGAAGTCGTCCTCGTCGGCGGCCAAACGCGCATGCCAGCACTTCAGAAGTCTGTTGAACAATTTTTCGCAAAGAAACCGCACATGGGCGTGAACCCGGATGAAGTCGTCGCAATTGGTGCGGCAATACAGGGAGGAATACTGCGGGGCGATGTGAAGGACGTGCTCCTTCTCGATGTCATCCCGCTCTCACTCGGCATTGAAACCCTCGGCGGTGTGGCGACCAAACTCATCGAACGAAACACCACGATCCCGACCTCACGCGCACAGACCTTCTCGACCGCATCGGACAATCAACCTTCGGTCGAGATCCATGTGGTGCAAGGCGAGCGCCCAATGGCCGCCGACAACAAATCGCTCGGTCGCTTCAACCTCGACGGCATTCCTCCTGCGCCGCGCGGCATGCCCCAGATCGAAGTCAGCTTCGACATCGACGCAAACGGTATCCTCACGGTGAAAGCGAAGGATAAAACAACGAACAAGGAGCAATCTATCCGCATCGAGGGCTCGTCTGGCCTCTCGGAAACCGACATCGAGAAGATGCGTAAGGATGCCGAAGCGAACGCCGAAGCCGATCGGAAAAAGAAAGAGCTCGTCGAGGCACAGAATGCCGCCGATCAACTCGTCTACGCGGCAGAGAAAGCGCTCAAAGAGCACGGGGGGAAGGTGGGCGATGATATTAGGAAAAATGTGCAGGAGAAAATCGACGCGCTCAAAACTATACGTGGTCGTTCCGACGTACATGCCATCAAGTCTGGCTCCGATGCACTCTCAAGCGCGATGAGTGCGATAGGCGAAGCGATGTCCAAAAGGGAGCAGCCTCCACCGAGCGACCAACCCGGGCGTCCAGGCGAATCCGGTGATGAGCCACCAAAGCCATAAGAATGAAGAGGTGCCTTTGCATTGCTCCTTGGGCTGTCTATAATGGGACGCGATGAAAGATTATTACTCCATCCTCGGCGTTTCCAAGACGGCAACAGAAGAAGAAATAAAGAGTGCGTTCAGAAAACTAGCACATAAGTATCACCCCGACAAGAAAGGCGGCGATGAGAAGAAATTCAAAGAGGTAAGTGAGGCTTACGCGGTTCTTTCCGACAAAAAGAAGCGCGCCGAATACGACACCCACGGCCGCACCTTCGCAGGCGGAGGGCCGGGAAGCGGGGGTTTTGCTGGCTTCGACTTCGCCGACTTCGCTCGACGCGGCGGGTTCGAGAGTTTCCCGGGAGGCGGTCAGGCGTTTGAGTTTGATCTCGGCGATATCTTTGGCGAATTTTTCGGCGGTTCACCCCGAGCAAAGTCGAGGGGCAGGGATATCTCGATCGATATAGAGTTACCCTTCCGCGAGAGCGTGTTCGGCACGGAGCGCCGCATTCTCATCGCAAAGCAAGCCGTGTGTGCGACCTGCGGCGGCGGAGGTGCGAAAAAAGGATCGAAGCTCATCACCTGCACAACGTGCAATGGCAAAGGCGATATCCGCGAAACGCGCAGCTCATTCTTCGGCACGTTCACGACAAGCCGCACGTGTCCACGCTGCAACGGCCGCGGCGAAGTACCAGAAATGCCTTGTGAGACGTGTCGCGGCGAAGGCGTAACGAAGCGCGAAGAGGAGATACGCGTGGTGGTCCCCGCCGGCGTTGAAGACGGTGAAATGATCCGCATGCCGCGTATGGGAGAAGTGGCTCCCGGCGGAGCCTCCGGCGACCTCTATGTGAAGGTCCATGTGCGTGCGGATCGTGCATTCGCGCGCGACGGCAACAATCTCGTCACGGTGCTGCCTATCAGGCTCACCGACGCGCTGCTTGGGGGCGAATACCGCATCAAATCGCTCGACGGAGAGGAGCTGCTCACGGTTCCAGCAGGCGTTTCTCACGGAGAGATACTTCGCATACGCGGGAAGGGCGTCCCATTCGACAGAGGCATGCGCGGCGATCTCTTGGTTCGCATCGACATAGAATTCCCAAAACGACTCTCGAAGAGCGCACGCGATCTGATAGAAAAACTGCGCAAGGAGGGGTTGTAGTCAGCTCATAGCCACTAGCCAATAGGGTTTAGGGTTGCGGTATACTTTAGGCAATGGATTTCTCTAGTGGCTATACCCTAGTGGCTAATTTCTTTTCCGCTATTCCGACTGATTGGTTCATCATCGGCGGCATTGTGCTTCTCTCTGCATTCGATTGCGTCCGCACAGGAGTGCGGCGCGTCTCACAGATCGCGCTTGCCTTCCCGCTTTCAGCACTCCTCATGCAAAACCTTCCAAAAGCGTTCATTCTCGGCGAAGCGGCAGCGCAATTCTCCACACCCCTCATGCAAGCACTGCTACTTGGCTTTGTGTTCGCCGTTCTCTACGTGCTCATCGGACGCATTGGCATTTCGTGGGGAGGCGAGGAAGGGCAGCCGATTCAAGCAGCGCTCGCCGGCGTGGCGAGCGCAGGCATCGTCACGACTATGTGGATCGCGACGCCCGCGCTCGACTCGCTGTGGCATTTTGGCCCACAGGTGCAAGAGATTTTCGGGGAAGCCTATCGTTTCTGGTGGCTCTTGGGCTCGCTTGCAGCACTTGCCTACGTGCGAGGCTAAAAGAATCCGGGGACTGTCCGGGTTTAGTGATCTTGCCTGCCGTGTGCAGACGTGGCATATTCAGTCGGGCAATAACATAGAGCAACAACATAGAACAGAGAGGATGAGATGTTCAACCCTGCCTTTTGGGGACAGGCGGCGGGACTTCTCAATCTTGCCGCCTTTGTTCCATACGTCTTGGCAATATTCGGATGGGGAATTGGACTGAACAGCCGAGTTCTCCGCCAAATTGAGCCGACAAAACCCAACAGAGCCACGTGGTTCATCTGGGCCTTCGTCGGAGCGGTAATGCTTCCCGCCTACTCCCAATCGGGAGCAGAGGAAACGATTTGGGTACCAGCTGCGTTGACAGCCGGACCCCTCATCGTGGCGCTGCTTTCGCTGAAGTGGGGAGAAGGAGGGTGGACGCGCTTCGATCAAGCGTGCCTCGCTGGCGCCTGCGTGAGCGTTGCCATGTGGTACATCACCGGATCACCCATCGTTGGACTTCTGTTCATTCTAGCGACGGACGGGTTCGGTGCGCTAGCGACGATACGCCACGCGTATCGTCGTCCCGAGGAGGAAAACCGACTCGCATGGACACTCTTTCTCGTCGGCGACGTGGCCAACCTCCTTGCCGTGACCGACTGGTCGTGGTCGGCATTCCCAATCTGGTGTCTGCCCGTCGCACTGGTTGTGTACACGGCTCCCGTCACTATGCTTCTGTACGGGAAGAGAAAAACTTGACCCGCTGGCGTGGAATCCAGCGGGTCATTTCTTAATCGCGTGCGCATAGCACGAGCATGCAGAGCGCAACTGCGCTCACCCACACGTCACCTCCTGGATGCCGTATGGATGCTGCGGCAGCTTCGATGTTCTCGAGCTCGAGGTCGGCGATCTTGCAGCCGAACTTGACCTCAAACATTTCTCTCGCGAGCCACTGCGCAGTTCGCGCGGCATCTTCCCTGCTCGACGCATGGCCGTGGTATTCCGAAAGATACCCGGCGCGATTTGGATCCTTCGGCTTCACGACGCCGACCGAAGCCGACGCCCACCTGTCGGGCACGTCGGTATCTTCACGAGCCATCACGCAAAACGTGATGGCACCGAGCTTCAGCATAGCGAAGCCCTCTCCCGGCGTGATGATTTTGCATCCCGCCGGCAAAATGCTGGAAACCGCGACAAGGTTGTGCGCGATCGGACCAGCATTGAGAAGCGCATTTTCGAAGGCGTGCAGCCGGTTTAGATGTGTCCCGGTGCCAGCCACGAAAAAAGCATATTGCGGCACGAGGTTCATCACGAGCCTCCTTCTTGCTTGACCCTGTGATCGCTCGACTCTTTCTGCTTGGCAGTGAACGTGCGAGCCGTGCGTACTATACAGGTATTAAGTCAGTTTGCCAGTCTTCTTGCCTACGAGATAATCACCGAGTGCGAGGTAATCTATTTCAGTGTGCTGAAAGGTTCTTATTGCGTCCCCGGGAGTGCAAACGATTGGTTCGTTATCGTTGAATGAGGTGTTCAAGACGATGGGGACTCCGGTCAATTTGTAGAATCGGCTAATTAGTTTGTGGTAGAGAGAATTTGTCTTCCTATCCACAAGCTGGGCCCGTGCAGTGCCGTCGACGTGCGTAACAGCGGGGATTCGATTCTTTTTATTTGCCTTCACATCAAAGTTGATAATCATGAACTCGGAGGAAAGGGAACGTGATTTCTTCGAGATTGAAAACCATGTACGGGCTTTCTCCGCAAGAACACTCGGTGCGAATGGACGAAACGGCTCGCGCCGTTTGATCCGCTCGTTCAATATCATTTTCATGTCGGGCCACCTCGGATCCGCAAGGAGAGAACGGTTCCCGAGAGCACGCGGACCCCATTCGACCCGGCCCTGAAACCATCCGATGATGTGTCCCTCAGCAAGACGAGAAGCAACTTCCTTTGTGATGTCTTTCATCTTCTTATAGTTTGTTACTCTCGCTCTTTTTAGTGCCCGTCGAATATCAGCGTCAGAAAACCGTGGACCCCAATAGGGATGTCGTAAGACGAAATTCCGCTTTTTGCCAAGCACACTGTTCCAAATGTAGTATGCGGCGCCAAGCGCCGTACCGGCATCGTTTGCGGCAGGCTGAATGTAGAGACGCTTGAACAATCCGCTCCTCGCAAGAAGGCCATTAGACACGCAGTTCAACGCGACCCCCCCGGCAAGGCACAAATTTTCCGATTTCGTCTTCTGCCTCAAGAAGCGCGCGACGTGGAGCACCACATCGTCTGTAACCTTTTGGAGCGCGGCAGCGATATCCTCTTGGTCGCGGCGGATGAGCGAGGGAGAGGTAATGCGCAAAACACCAAAGAGCTTCTCCAGCTGCGAAAAGTCGTCGACGCGCACCCGCAATATTTCATTGTCAACTATAAATTCACCATTGGGTCTCAAAGAAACGATCCGCTGAAATGCCGGATAAAAACGATTTGTGTCTCCATATGCGGCAAGACCCATCACCTTTGAGGAATCATATTCCGTAAAGCCAAGGTATTTGGAAATCTTCTCCCAAAGAAAACCGATCGAGTGCGGATAGCCGATCTCTTTCAGGCGTTGAAGGTTTGTATCGACGCCGTGCCCCATCCATGTCGAGGTAAATTCGCCAATACCGTCCATCGAGAGCACGGCGGCTTCTCTAAAGGGCGACACCAAGAATGCACTCGCGGCGTGCGCCACATGGTGTGGAACCCACACGATCTTTCCATTCATATTCTCGCGGGCAAGGCGATTCAAAAGCGTTGGGACCTTCCTGATTTTCGTGTAAAAGAGTTTCTCTCCCTTTTCAGAACCCCAGTCTCCCTCCACGAAATATTTGTCCGCGTTGATGTTTTTGAGCCGATCCTCCGGCAGAAACGAAAGCCCGATGTGATCAACGTCCTTTAGCTCGATGCCTGCCGTCTTAAGGCAGAAGCGAATCGATTCGCGCGGAAGAACGTCGGGGTTGCTCACGAGCGCTTTTTTTCCGCGCTTGATGCGTGAAAACCGCTCTTCCTCGATGGCAGCCAGCAAGCGGCCGTTCTTTATGATGCAGGCCGAGAGTTCGTGATAGGCAAAATTGAGCCCTAAAATATAGCGGTGCCTATCCATAGTGGAGCTTTGACGCCTTACAAGCGCACTTTATAATGATAGCAATAGGTAAGACGGATTCGCAAGAACCATGAAGACGAACCTTACAATACGAGTTCTCGCACTAAATTACATCGCTGCGGTCGTCGTTACGCTCATTGTCCTCTTTTTTGGGTTGCGTGGGACACTCTGGAGTGACTTATATGGAGTTTTGTTCCTGGGATTTATTCCAGTGTTCGGGGGCATACATGGGATTACCTTGGCAAAGGCATGGGGTGGATTTCAAAGTGCAGTCGGAAGGGGCATTATGTTGCTGTCCCTCGGTCTGATTTCATGGGGGATAGGCACCTATATTTTCTCCGGCGTGTACAATTTTATCCTCAGCGTCGAAGTTCCATACCCATCACTCGCAGATGTGGGATACATACTTGCACTCCCTCTCTGGGCAGCTGCGATGATACAGCTCTCGCGCGCGACCGGTGCAAAATATGGTCTTCGAAAGGGAAGTGGTAAGATCGCATTGCTCGCAATTCCTACAGTTGTCATACTTATCTCATACTATCTACTCGTGGTCGTCGCACGAGGTGGAGCAATTCCCACTTCAGATGAAGGACTTCTCAAGTTGTTCTTCGACCTCGCTTACCCAATAGGCGATGTTGTTATTCTCACGCTCGCAACGCTCGTGTACGGTCTCTCGTACAGCTACTTTGGAGGCATGTACAAAAAAGCCATTTACACTATTCTCTTTGGGTTCGTGCTCATGTATGTTGCCGACTTCTCTTTTTCATATACAACAACCTTGGAAACCTGGTATCCTGGTGATTGGGTAGACCTTCTGTTCACCACCGCGGTTCTTACTCTTGCACTCGGTGTTGCAATGCTCGATCCTCGAGCCCAACCCCAAACGAGAACGTAAAAAACTATGTCAATGCTTGATACAGTGGCAACAAAAATCATTCGCGAGCAGGAGCTCGTCATCGGCCCCCTCGCATGGAGCGAGGCGGCAAAAGTAGCGGGGATGCGAGTAGATCCAGCGCGAAGAGGAGTAACGATTTCAAATGGAGATCCAAAAGCAACCGTTGACCGGCTCGTCGGTCAATACGAGCGACTCTTTGGGCGTGCATCACAAGAGGTGTGCAAGGAAGCGGCGGCAAGTCTTATCACAAGTCTGGCAAAAACAGAGGTTCCGGTCAGTCTACTCGCATAGGTTAGAATAGACCTATGATGAGCGGCTCTCAAGCCAAAACGAAGAGCACTTCAGAGTACGAAGCCGAGCTCAAGGCCGCAAACGAGATCGTCTACAAACACTCGCTCGAGCTCGCACAGCTCACCAAACAGCTCGAACTCGCAAATAGAGAGCAGGAATCGCTCCTCCACTTCATCAGCCACGAAGTGAAGGGCTACCTCACGGAGAGCGAGGCAGGATTCGCCTCCATTGCTGAAGGTGACTACGGCGCAATTCCCGAGAAACTTCGGACGATGTCGAAAGAAGCGCTTGCGAACGTGCGACGCGGGGTTTCGACCGTGTTGGAAATACTCGACGCATCGAACTTCAAAAAGGGAACCGTGCAATACGCAAAAAAGCCATTCGATCTCCGCAAAGCTATCACTGAAGTGGTCGGAGAACTAAAACCCCTTGCAGAAGAAAAGGACATAACGATCAATCTCGATATCGAGAAGGGTGAGTACGAATTCGTCGGAGACGAAGATAAGCTCCGCCGGCACGTGCTGCGCAACCTCATAGATAATGCCATTAGGTACACTCTAGGGGGAGCGATAAACATTGAACTCACCGATGGTAAGGTTCTGCGTTTCAGCGTCAAAGATAATGGCGTCGGCATCACGCCGGAAGACATGAAAAATCTTTTTACCGAGGGCGGACACGGTAAAGATTCGATCAAGATAAATGTTCACTCCACAGGCTATGGGCTTTTTATCGCGAAGCAGGTCGTCGAAGCTCACGGCGGGAAGATCTGGGCAGAATCGGAGGGGCAGGGGAAGGGCGCGACTTTCATCGTCGAATTCCCAACGAAGTAGGTTTTCTGCTATATTTATTCAATGCAGAAGCTATTTACCGGTCTTCAGCCCTCGGGCTCGCTCCACATTGGCAACTATTTTGGCGCACTGAAACCGGCGGTTGAGATGTGCAAGGCCTACAACGGCATGCTCATGATCGCCGACTACCACGCGCTCACCACCCTTAAAGACCCGCGTGCGATGCGCGAGAACATCATGAGCGTTGTGAAGGATTACCTCGCCGCAGGCCTCGATCCTACGCGTACTACCATCTTCAAGCAATCCGACGTGCCGGAGCACACCGAACTTAGCTGGATTTTCCAATGCCTCGTCACCACTGCCTTCCTAGAACTCTCGCACGCGTACAAAGACAAAGTGGCAAAGGGACTCGAAGCAAACGCCGGCCTCTTCGCATATCCGATACTCATGGCTGCCGACATCTTGCTCTACGACACGGATGTCGTCCCGGTAGGAGAGGATCAGCGGCAGCACCTCGAATATGCGCGCGAGACGGCCGCGAAGTTCAACAATACCTTCGGCCAGACATTCAAGGAACCAAAGGAGATGATCATAGAATCTGTCGCGGTCATTCCGGGTACGGATGGGAGAAAAATGAGCAAGAGTTACAACAACATCATCCCGCTCTTCGGCTCGAAGGACGAAATCGCGAAAGCCGTCATGTCGATTGTCACCGATTCGAAGGGCAAACGACCGGAAAACGTTTTTGCGATACACCGTGCATTCAAGCGCGAAGAGGAAATCGCGCCGCTGTATGAGAGGAGCAAAAGCAACTACAAAGCGATTAAAGAAGCGCTCATCGAGGACATCGAAGCCCTCATCGGCCCGATGCGTGCAAAACGCGATTCGATCTCCGATGATGACGCAAGACGCGTACTTGAGGGTGGCGGAGAGCGGGCTCGAAAGCGGGCGTCAAAGAAAATGCTCGATGTGCGGGAGAAAATCGGCGTCACCATATGAGTGCGCGCACGCTCAATAGAGATCTGCCAAAGAACGTCGGGAGGGTAGCGACGGTCGCTGGTTGGGTGGAGGTTCGGCGTGACCACGGCAAATTGATTTTTCTCGACATCCGTGACCGCTCCGGCATCGTCCAAGTTGTTGTGACGCCGAAGACAAAAGAGGTACTCAAGATTGCCGCAACGGTGCGCCCCCAGTGGGTCGTCGAGCTTGAGGGCGAGGTGAAGGAGCGTCCAGCGGACATGAAAACCCAGAAGCCGCTGGGCGACATCGAGCTGGTCGTCCAAAGAATCTCAATCCTCGCCCAGGCAGACGAGCTTCCTTTCGATCTTTCGACCGAACTCAACCTCGATACGTATCTCGACCACCTTCCGCTCACGCTGCGCACAAAACGAGCTCGCGACATATTCACGCTCCAGGAAACCATCATCGAGGGCTTCCGCGAGGCACTCCGTGCACAGGAATTCCGAGAATTTCAAGCACCGACGCTCGTCGGCGGCGACGCCGAAGGCGGCGCAGCCGCGTTCAAGGTCGGGTACTATTACGACAAGCACGCCTATCTTGCCACTTCTCCCCAGCTCTACAAGCAGATTATGGTCGGCGTCTACGAGAGGGTATTTTCTACACCAAAGGTGTTCCGCGGCGAGAAGCACGCGACGACGCGACACCTTTCCGAATACAGCTCGATGGACTTTGAAATGGGTTTTATCAACGATCACCTCGACGTCATGCGCGTTGTCGAGCACGCGATGCGACACATCGTCGGACAGGTTGGAAAAATACACGGAGACCTCTTGAGACGCTTCTCGGTCGAGATGCCTGCGATGGCGTCAAGCATGCCATCCCTCAAACTCCGCGAAGCGCAAAAGATACTCGGCGTCGGTGAGACGCCGGACCTCGAGCCGGAGCACGAGCGCGAGATATGCGCGTGGGCGAGGAATGAGAAGAGTTCCGATTTTCTGTTCATTACGCACTACCCGGTAAAAAAGCGTCCCTTCTACACCTACGAAGACGAGGCAGATCCTGGCTATACCAAGAGTTTCGATCTCTTGTTCCGCGGACTTGAGATCACAACCGGCGGCCAGCGGATCCATGAGTACAAGCTACTCGTCGAGCGGATTCGCGAGTGGAACCTCGATCCCGAGCAATTTTCTTATTACCTCCAAGCATTCAAGTATGGAATGCCGCCGCACGGCGGCTCAGCAACGGGCCTCGAGCGTCTCACCGCGCGTATGCTCGGCCTCGCGAACATAAAAGAGGCCACGCTCTTTCCGCGCGATCTCAACCGCATCGACACACAGCTCTCCAAATAGGTGATACCATTTTCCACATGAGTAGGTTTTCGGTTGAAACCGCCGGCTTCTCGGGACCGCTTGAAGCACTTCTCAATCTCATTGAAGAGCGGAAGCTCTCTATCTCGCAAGTATCGCTCGCGGAGGTGACCGATGCCTACCTTACCTACGTTGAAAAGCTCCCGCAGCTCCCTTTGGGAGAGACAGCGCAATTCGTCCTCGTCGCCTCAACGCTGCTCCTCATCAAATCTCGCACCCTGCTGCCATCGCTTACGCTCACCGAAGAAGAACGCGAGAGTGTGCAGGAGCTTGAGCGAAGGTTGGCGCGCTACGCGCTCATTAGGAAAGCCGCGAGGAGCTTGCGCAAGGAGTGGGGAAAGCGCCCGCTCCTCTTCCCGAAGCACGCGCCGGAAACGCCGGCGGTCTTCAGCCCAGCAGAGACTTCCCTCGGCGCAATCGCGGAAGCGGCGCGAAGACTCGTGAGCATCCTTCCGAAGCCGGAGGAGCTCGCAAAAGCAGCCGTTGCGCCCGTGCTCGCGCTCGAAGACGTGATCATCCACCTCAAGAAGCGACTCTCGTCGGCGATCATCGCTCGTTTTTCGGAGCTGACGCACTCGCGCGACAAGCATGAGACCATCGTCTATTTCTTAGCAACACTCGAGCTCGTTCGCGCAGGTTCGATCTCCGTGACGCAGGAGCGTCTCTTCGCAGATATCACGCTTGAAGCCGAACATACTGGGGTCCCTCGCTATGGAACATGAATAGGTTATAGGGACTAGGTTCTAGGTTTTAGCATGACCCAAAACGTAACAACTGAAGACTTGGCAAAGAGGGCAGCGGCATTCCTGTTTGCCGAGGGAGGGGAGATACCACGAAAGAAACTCGCCTCGCTCGTCAGCTGCAAGGAGGAGGCAGAACTAAAGAGCATACTCGGAAGCGTGAGGAATCGCCTGAAGGGAAGCGGGATTGGATTAATAGAAACAGATACAGCGGTCAGTCTCGCGGTTTCGGAAGATACCAGTGGTGTTGTGCAAGAGGCCTTGAAGCGCGAGCTCGAGCGCGACATCGGGGATGCAGGACTCGAGGTACTCGCGATCGTCCTCTACACGGGCCCTTCGACACGCGCGCGGGTGGATTACATCCGCGGCGTCAATTCCTCCTCCACGCTTCGCACCCTTCTCACCCGTGGTCTCCTTGAGCGCGTCGGAAATCCGGAAGACGCCCGCGAGTACCTCTACCGGCCGACAGTCGAACTTCTCGCGCACCTCGGCATCGGGAGCGTGAACGAATTACCGGATCATGCTACAATCGTCTCCGAACTCGTCGCATTCGAGAAGGATGGGCGCGGTGAAAAAGCTTTTGAAACTCATGGAGGAACGACAACAGACTGATCCGCTCGCTGGAGAAGATACACAACCAGAAACATCTCCCTCCGCCCTCCACGGCCGGGCGATTTTGATAGTCGGGATGGCGATTGTTGCGCTCCTCGCGCTTGCGGCTTTGAGTCCCGCGCCCAAGGTGGACGATCAGCAAGCCTCTGCGATCAACGCCTTCGACAAGGTATCCCTCGAAGCAAAAGCAGCGATCGTCGTCGACATGCAAAGCGGGAAGACGCTCTACGAGAAAAACGCCGAGGTACAGTTGCCAATTGCATCACTTACGAAGGTGGCACTCGCGCTAACAGTTGCTGAAGCGTTACCGCTTGAATCCATGGTGACGATTCCCTACTACGCGGGAGGCGCAGGAAGCGACGCGCATCTCTTGAAGGGGGAGCGGTGGCGCGTCGCGGACATCATCGATTTCACGCTCCTTGAGTCCTCGAACAACGGCGCCGCGATCCTCGCAGAGACTGCCAATAGCCGCCTCATAGAACTCTATCCAGACTCACCTACGACGCTACAGCACGCAGCAACACTCGCCCGAATGAACGCACTCTCGAAAACGCTCGGGCTCTCGCAGACGTACTTCCTTAATGTGAGTGGGCTCGACCTCTCCGCGACACAGGCGGGAGCGTACGGTTCCGCGAAAGACATGGCGAAGCTCTTTGCCTATGCCGCCTCTGCGCAAGCGGGCCTTTTCCAGGGAACAGCGCGCGACGGCATTCTTCTCACGACGCAAAACGGCACCCAGACGTCAGCTTCGAACACCAACGAGGTGCAGGGCTCGATCCCCGGGCTCATCATGGGTAAAACAGGTCTCACCGATCTCGCCGGCGGTAACCTTGCGGTCGTCTTCGACGTAGGACTTTCGCATCCGGTGGTTGCTATTGTACTCGGCTCGTCTGAACAGGGCCGCTTTAGAGATATGCGAAAGCTTGTGCTCATGACCCGAGAGTCTTTGAAAAACAGCGAATAGAACAGGGAGCGTCCTTTAGCAGTGCGGTACAATGCTCTCTATGGCATCCGAGTTGTCCGATATTGTCCGAGTCCTTGTGCCGGCATTCACTGCCTTTATCGTGGGGATGGCTATCACCCCCATCGTGACGCACTACCTCTACGCTCACAAGGCCTGGAAGAAAAATCCCGGAAAAACCGGGCTCGATGGGTCACCGGCGCACGAGTTCAACAACATCCACAGCGTCCACGAAGTGCGCGCGCCGCGCATGGGAGGCATCGTCGTGTGGGCCTCTGTCTTAATCACGATCCTCGGAATTGCGCTCTTCGCACGCTTTATTCCAGATGCAGCTGTCCTCAAGTTCGACTTCCTCTCCCGTAATCAGACGTGGATCCCGCTCGCGACCCTCATTGTGGGCGCAGCTGTAGGGTTCGTGGATGATCTCTACATGATACGACCAGGCGGCAAGGGTCTTCCGCTTTCGTACCGGCTCCTCATCGTGGTCTTGCTCTCGCTTTTTATCGGCACGTGGTTCTGGGCGAAGCTCGATGTGACGGCGATCGGCATCCCCTTTGGCGTTCCGCTTGAGATCGGCTGGCTTGTCGTGCCGCTTTTTGTGCTTATCTCGCTTTCGCTCTACGCTTCCGGCGTCATCGACGGCATCGATGGTCTTTCAGGAGCCGTTTTTGGAAGCGTCTTCGCCTCCTACGCCATTATCGCCTTTGCCCAGGAACAGATCGATCTTGCCGCGTTCTCCGCCGCGATCGTGGGTGGAATTCTTGCGTTCCTCTGGTTCAACATTCCGCCCGCACGTTTCTACATGAGCGACACCGGCACGATGGCGCTCACGCTCACGATCGCGACGATCGCATTCATGACGGATGACCTCGGCGAGGGGGTGGGGATCGCGGTACTCCCTATCGTCGGTGCGCTCCTCGTTGCGACCGTCGCCTCGAATATCGCGCAAGTCGCATGGAAAAAATTCTTCGGCAAAAAGCTCCTCCGCATCGCGCCGCTGCACCACCACTTCGAAGCGATCGGCTGGCCGGGGTACAAGGTGGTGATGCGCTACTGGGTACTCTCGGTGGTATTCGCGTTCCTCGGCGTCATCATCGCACTTGCATCGACCTAACATGAGACGAGCTCTCGGGGTAGACAAGCCGCTCTTGCTGTTTATTATCGCCCTTGTCATCGCAGGCAGCTTGCTATTTGCCTCCGCAGTCTTTGGCGAGCTCGCGCGCGGCGGCCTCGAGATGTCGTCTATCGCGCTCAAACAAGCGTTGTGGATCGGTGTCGGGCTCCTCGCGCTTCTCATCGTGTCCCACCTCAACTACAAGATATGGCGGCGCCTTGCGCCCTACCTCTTTGGCGGAGCGCTCATTTTTACGGCAGCGGTCTTTCTCCCGCAACTCGGTTTCGAGCACGGCGGCGGCCGTCGATGGCTTTCTATCTTCGGATTTTCCGTGCAGCCTGCAGAATTCTTGAAAACCGCCTCTGTCATCATGGCCGCAGCCTACTTCACGGCCATACGGTCACGCATCAGCGATATCCGCTGGGGACTCGGCGGTTTACTCTGCATCCTCGCGGGACCAGTCGTCATTCTCGTATTACAACCTGACATCGGAACGCTCGGCGTCATCGTATGCGCCGTCCTCGCAATTTTCTTTGTCGCCGGAGCGAAATTCAGGGACCTTCTCGTCATCGTCCTCCTCGGGATGGTAACAGTCGGCGTGCTCTCGACGTTCAGGCCCTATGTTCGTGACCGCGTAGAGGTTTTTCTCAACCCATCGCAGGCGCCCCAAGCGGAGGGCTACCAGATACGACAATCACTCATTGCAATCGGCTCCGGCGGTCTGATCGGCAGAGGCTTTGGACAGAGCGTGCAAAAATTCACGTACCTACCGGAGCCGATGGGGGATTCGATCTTCGCCGTCATGGGAGAGGAATTTGGCTTCATTGGGAGCGTCGCCTTGATCGGCGCCTTCCTCGCGCTTGCGCTGCGGGGCTTTGGAGTGGCAACGCGCGCACCCGATCCGTTCGGGGGATTGCTCGCGGTTGGTATCTCTACCTATCTCGTGGCGGAGGCATTCATCAACATCGCCTCGATGATCGGTCTTGCGCCCCTAACCGGCATTCCACTCACCTTCATGAGCCAAGGCGGCTCAGCAATGCTCGCCTCGCTGGGGAGCGCCGGCATCCTCCTTTCCGTCTCCCGCCATACAAAAAAGGGCTAAGGAGCGCAGCTGTAGAGCTCGTGATACAATTGCCAGAACATGAAAATCGTGCTTGTGGGAGGGGGGAGCGGAGGACACTTTTATCCCTTGATAGCCGTGACCGAAGCGCTCGAAAAGATAGCCAGAGAAAAAAACCTCATTGAGCCTGAAATATTCTATATCGGTCCCGACCCCTTCGACCGAAGCGCGCTCATCGAGCACGAGATCACCTACCTGCCAAGCCCCGCAGGCAAGGTCCGCCGCCATCCGAGTCTGATGAATGTCTTCGATCTCGGGAAGACAGGCTGGGGCATCCTCAAATCGACGCTTATGCTCTACCGCCTCTATCCCGACATTGTGTTCTCGACGGGCGGTTTTGCCGCGTTCCCGACGCTTTCGGCCGCGCGTCTGCTTCAGATCCCCGTTGTGATATACGACGCAGACGCGCGGCCGGGCAGGGTTTCGTTGTGGTCGGCGCGCTTTGCGCGCTGGATCGCAGTCGCGCATCCAGAAGCCGCTGAACAGTTCCCGAAAAAATACCTCGAGAAGATCGCAAGTACAGGGCATCCTATCCGCCACGAGCTCGAAGCGCCCGCGAAAGAGGGTGGGTATGAATTTTTAAAGCTCGACGCTGCAATACCGACCATCTTCATCGTCGGAGGCTCATCGGGCGCCCGCGCGATCAACGAGACGACCCTGAACGCGCTTCCCGCGCTCTTGGAGCACTACAACGTCGTCCATCAGACTGGCAGAGATAACCTCGAGGAGGTGAACGAGCTTGTGGGCGTCATCTTAAAGGATTCGCGCTATATCTCGCGCTATCGAAGCTTCGGTCTCTTAAACGCCTTGGCGCTTCGCATGACGGCCGGCGTTTCTTCGCTCATCGTATCTCGCGCGGGCTCTGGCACGATATTCGAGATAGCCTCGTGGGGCATTCCTTCGATCCTGATCCCGATCCCTACCGAGATCTCGCACGACCAGACAGAGAACGCGTTCTCGTACGCGCGGGCGGGTGCTGCGGTCGTGCTCGAGCAGCGCAACCTCACGCCGCACCTTCTTGTCGCGGAGATCGAACGCATCATGGGCGACCAGAGCGTGCACGCGGCGATGAGTGAAGCCGCACAGCGTTTCGCGCGAAGAGATGCCGCTCGCAAGATCGCCACTATCATTGTAGAGACAGCACTTCCGCACGAACCAGTATGAACAAGGTTGTTACGCGCTTTCCTCCGTCGCCGACCGGATACTTTCACCTTGGTAGCGCCCGCACCGCCCTTTTCAACTACCTCTTCGCCGCACATCACGGAGGAGAAATGTACCTCCGCTTCGAAGACACTGATCGGGCGCGAAGCAAAAAAGAGTACGAGAACGACATCCTCGCGGGATTAGATTGGCTCCAAATAAGCTACACAAAAGCCGAGCCGCTGCGCCAATCCGAACGCCTTCCTGCCTACCGCGCCTATCTTCACGCGCTCATCAAGAGAGGTGCCGCCTACGAGGCGGAAGAAGCAGAGGGTGGGAAGGGGAGAGTCGTGCGTTTCAAAAATCCCAACACGCGTGTTGCTTTTTCGGATCTCATTCGAGGTGAGGTCATTTTTGACACAACAGAGCTCAAAGACTTCATCATCGCACGCAGTCTCGACGATCCACTCTATCACCTTGCGGTCGTCGCGGATGATCACGACACAGGGGTGACCCACATCATTCGCGGCGAGGATCACATTTCGAACACTCAGCGGCAAATACTCATCCTCGAAGCACTTGGCTTCAAGCGTCCACTCTATGCCCACATCCCGCTCATTCTTGCGCCAGATAAGACAAAACTTTCGAAGCGGCACGGTGCTGCTTCAGTAAATGAGTATCGGCAGCTTGGCTATGAACCGGAAGCACTCGTAAATTATCTTGCGCTTCTCGGCTGGACACCGCCTTCCGGCAAAGAAAAACTTTCACATGCAGAGCTGATCGCCGAATTCGATATCTCGGCCGTGCATAAAAGCGCTGCCGTGTTCGACATTGAGAAATTGAAATGGCTCAACCGTGAATACATTCGCGAGACATCAGATGAACGAATTCTCGAAGAAGCGGCGCGTCGTATCGGGTGCAAGGACCAATCGATCATCGCAAAACTGGTCCCCTTCATTCGCGAGCGCATTAACGTATGGAGCGACATCGACACGATGACCGCCGAGGGCGAGTTTACCTACTTCTTCAAAGATCCCGACCTCGATCCTTCGAAGATCGCAGGTAAGAGAAGCGATGCTGCTACCGCACGAGAGCACCTTGCGACCCTATACACACTCCTTTCGAAGTTGCCCGTTCGCAACCCTGACGCCACGGAAATAAAGGCGGCAGTGTGGGAGTATGCTGAAGATAAGGGTCGCGGAGCCGTTCTTTGGCCTCTACGCTATGCGCTTTCTGGCAGAGAAAAAAGTCCTGACCCGTTTGCGATCTCAGCGGTTATCGGCAGGGAAGCGACGTTGCAAAGAATTAAAGCTGCGCAAACAATCCTAAAAGACATATGATGCGTACGCTCGCCACTGCACTCCTCATCACCGGGATCTTGATACCCGCGCTCGCGCTTTCTCAATCGGCAGAAGAGATACAGCAGGAGATCGAGGGTCACAACGATCAAATCGAACAGCTTAATAAAGAGATCGCTGCCTACGAAAAGCAGCTCACCGAGGTCGGGACAAAGAAGCAAACGCTCCAAAACACACTCACCCAACTCGACATCCAGCGAAAAAAGATCACCGCCTCGATCAGTATCACGAAGGCAAAGATCAGAACGCTCGAATTGGAGATCCAGACACTTTCAAAGAACATCAGGGGGAAAGAAGGGTTGATCAAGGGGCAGGAGAGCGGCCTTGCAGAGAATTTACGCCGTCTCAACGAGACTGAAACGCAGACGCTTGCAGTTTCGATCCTCTCTTCGGAAGACGTGACAAGCATTTGGAGTGACATGGATAGAAGCTACGAACTCCAACGTGCCATCCAGGAGAACATTGAGGAACTTTCCGCGCAGAAAGCTTCACTCACGGAAACAAAGACCGCGACGGAATCGAAGCAAGCCGAACTCGTAAAGCAGCAACGAAACCTCATCGCTGAACAAGGGTCGCTGGATGCGACGAGGAAGGCGCAGTCAGAATTGCTCGCACAAACAAAAGCACAAGAGTCGAATTTCCAAGCGCTCTTGAAAGAAAAGCAGGCCGCAAAGGCGAGCTTCGAAGCGGCGCTCGCAGACCTGAAGGTGAAGCTGCAGTACACCATCGACCCGTCAAAAATCCCGAGAGCGGGGAAGGGAATACTCCGCTCCCCTGTCGACAACGTGAAAGTAACCCAGTACTTTGGCGACACGGATTTCGCGCGCTCCGGCGCCTACGCTGGAAAAGGGCATAACGGCATCGACCTTCGCGCATCGATCGGCACACCCATCAAAGCAGCCCTCACGGGCACAGTGATCAGCACGGGCAATACCGATGCGGTTCGCGGCTGCTATTCCTACGGAAAATGGGTCATGATTAGACACGGCAATGGCCTCTCCACGCTCTACGCGCACCTCTCACAAGTAAGCGTGGGACAGGGAGAATCGGTCGCAACGGGGCAGGTCGTTGGCTATAGCGGTGCGACTGGCTACGCGACGGGCCCGCACCTCCACTTCGGTGTCTACGCGACGCAGGCAGTGCAGATCCTCCAGCTCGGCGAAGCCACCAACAGAGCGACTGCGTGTTCGAACGCCGTGATGCCGGTTGCGCCGCTCCCGGGATATCTGAACCCGATGGATTATCTTTGATTCAGCCTCGGCGCTTGAAACGTTTTGGTTGTTTCCATTCCACGATTTTCATTGCGCGCAACTCAACTGGATACGCTTTACGCAGGAGTCGCAGATTTTTTTTCGGAACGGTAGGGAAGTGGTGTGCAGTATCGATCGCCTCAACAAGCCAAAAGAGCTGCTCCTCCGCTGTCACCCACCGCTCCGGCACATACTTCGATAGGTCAAACGGCTTTGAATAGGCTCTTAGGGATTTTTCGCCGCTCCACAATAAATACTCGTGAAAAAACGACATCGCGAGCTCATGCACGCTCTTGTATACAGGTTCGCGGTAGCGCAGGATCGCGTGATTCGTCTTGCTGATGGCACCCCAATAGCCATGTTGACGAAATAGCGTAACCACATGGTCCTCGTCCACGGGAATCGTCCGAAAGTCGAGCAGCAAGGGTTTTTCCCCGTGGTACGCGAGCGCCGCTGCAGCAAAGAGCGCGCCCTCCATGCAGTGGGCCGTTTTTGCCCTCAAAACGGCCCTAGGAGACATGTACGTCTCACCCTTGGTCTCGAAGTTGATAGGGAGCGTATCAAGGTAGTCCTGGACTCTCTGAGGAGTCTTGAGTTTTTCAAACACACGCCGCTCGGGGGGAGCAAGCAGTCGTTTGATTCGCTCTGCGTATGTCACGCCCGCATTATACACACACAGGCAGCATATAGCTTATGCGACATATGTTATACTTTCGCGATGGCAAAAGCGCCGTTGTGGTCCATTGAGAGAATCAAAGCAGGTCTGAAGCGGTTCCATCAAGAACGCGGTCGCTATCCGACGGCGACGGAATTTGATGAATATCAGTATCTGCCACGCGCAAAAACGATCGAACGACGATTCGGCGGGCTCATTGCGCTCCGAAAACAACTCGAGCTTGGAGATGAACACGACTTCCGCGCTGGTTCTTATAGTTCTCAGCGAGCCCACACAATTAACAAACGCGCGCATGAGCAGGAACGTATAGTGTATGATTTCCTTATCAAACGCTTCGGCAAAGAATTTGTGCATAGAGAATACTTTTTTACCGATGACCACCGCACAAGAGCGGATTTCTTCGTGTACGACCACACACACGGCTTTTGCGTAGACGTGTTCTATCCGGCCTCTTTGCGCAACCTGACTGGTTGTCTGAATATTAAGCTCAAAAAGTACGCGGGATCGTCAGCGCTGCTACGGTACCCGGTAATATTTCTTCAAATGAACGAAAATATCGAACAATATATTCTTGATACCCTCATAAACAAGAAGAAGAGGGAGCTCGGCTCTAACCAAGCTCTCATGAGTTGGGACACATTTCAGAGGTATTGCCGCACTAGGAAGCCACTTCGTATTTCTAGCCTTAGCCGTCAAGATCAACAATCACTACGTTCGTAGTGGGCCTATATGTCGCATATGCTACCCGCGTAAAAGATATATTGTGCGACTCTCTATTATTAGACCATAATCTTCATCAGACAACAAAAGCTACCAATGTCCAGTCTCCCCCCTCACGCCCGCTCGATACGCTTCAACCCGTCGACGATTCGCTGGCGACAATTCATCGGGAAGATTGTCGATGTCAAACCAGCTCCGTCCCATGATCTCGAAATTTGGAAGGAGCGTTAGGTTTCCGTCAAAGTCTCCGGTGTAGTAAACGCGAATTTTATCCCTCTTCCCCATCGAGCCTGTATAGGTGCCAATTTCTCCAGCAAGCGTTTTTATAGCGAGTCCGGTTTCTTCTTTTCCTTCGCGTACTGCTGCTTGCTCGGGGCTCTCTTCGCGCTCGACGCCGCCTCCGGGGAGTGTCCACACCCATGGTGCATACCAATGAGTAACCAGCACGATGAGCCGGTCTTTTACAATGATGATACGCACACCCTGTACTTCACCTCGCCTTTGCAGGCGCGCAAGCGCATACCGAACTATGCGCACGAGCGCGATAGCGGAAAGTGAGATATACATCCCCACGCGGCGGAAAATGCGCATAGGCAGGCGGATTAGTTCCACGGTATGGGAAATTGCGTGAATTCTGGGAGAAGTTTGCGGCCGTACAGCAGACGTGAGATCACCTCCGCGTGGGAAAGCGCGCCGGTAAGTGCATTGTGCGGCATCGGCTCCGTCGGGATCCCACAATAGACGAGTACCTGATCAAGATCGAGCGAGGAGTGGCGCTTCTCCCGATCAATCGGTGGCCGCAAGCCATGTGTAACCATGTGCATATACGCAAGACTATGAATGTCCACCGTGCGATACGAAAAAGGCCAGTCGGTATGACCCGCTCGCTCAGCCGCAGCTTTGAGAAAGTCCCGATCAAACGAGACATTCTGCGCCGCAAGGGTGCGCTCGCTTACATTCTCTGCCCACCGCAAGAATCCATGGATGAGATCCGATTCACTTTGCTTCTTCGGATCCGTGATTTGCTCGCGAGTAAAGCCGCATATGGCAAGCGCTTCATCCATAATGTGTGCGCCGTCCCATACGCGACACTCTTCGTAGAATCTGCTTTGGGGATTTTCAAAATCAAGCGCACCGACACTTACGATCGAATGTTTATGTGCTTCTGTCCCCGAAGCCTCGACATCAACTACAAGCATAGGTGAATAGTAAACAGAGAACAGAAAACAGTAAACAGATCCCGATGTTCCAGATGTTCCTTCTGTTCGCTGTTCACTGTTCACTGTTCTCTAATCCTCGGCAATTCTTTGCCGGCGAGTAGCCCGCCGCGCGCGCTTTTTCTTCGCTTGAAAACCAGATCTTATTCTGCTCTGCCATAGTCTGCGCTCCGGAGCACCACGGATAGTGATACGCGCTTCCCTTTCTCGAAGCAACAACCATACCACCGACCGTCATCGCCCTCGGCTCTGAAAGATATGACGCTTCGCCGATCGAAACAGCCGGTCGCGCCTCTTCGATGGCTGAAAGCCGACCAAGCCCGAAGGAGGCAAGACCAAGGAGGAGCACGATCGCGATCAATCCCCAATCCGAGATGGCATCCCCTACGAAGTTCTTGATTCTAAGCCGGACTTCCTGTATATTTTGCATTGCTAGGCATCCTAGCATCTAATCCTATGGCAACAACGAAAGCAGGGGGAACAGCAAAAAATCTTCGGGATTCGAATCCGAAATATCTTGGTATTAAGCGTGCCAACGGACAGAACGTAGACGTCGGAC
Source organism: Candidatus Kaiserbacteria bacterium (assembly GCA_016186765.1). GTDB lineage: Bacteria > Patescibacteriota > Minisyncoccia > Phycocordibacterales > UBA2100 > UBA10103. Next base: position 117,012 of record JACPLD010000001.1, read on the forward strand.
AAATCATCGTGCGCCAGCGCGGCACAAAGATTCTCCCTGGCAAAAATATCGGCGTCGGCTCAGACTACACGCTGTTTGCACGTGTGGCAGGAGTCGTGCGTTTCCGAACCAAACGAAAGACAAACTTCGACGGCCGCTCGAAGCGCCGAAGCATCGTTGAGATACTAGAAAACTAATCTGACAAACAAAGATAAAGACAGTGCCCGGCGGGGCCGGGCACTTTTTGTCTTGCGATCGCTCGATCACAAGACTTCGTCTTCTGGCCCCGGTAAAGGAACGTCCGGAGCCAAGATCAGCCGCCTCTCTTTCGGAGAGTAATCCAAGAAGCTTTGGTCACCCGTCATGCTGTCATCGATACCGTGACGAGTTTGGAGGCTTCGCCAAAGTTTCAAGAGCGTCTTGAGCATCATTTCCTCCCAAGAATTCAGCGCGACAGTGCGCTATGTACATTCATGCCACAAGAAAATAATAAGTCAAGCAGTAATGTTCACAGTTATGTGAGCTTCGGCGCCGGCCTTGATTGCTAACTTATACTCCCCCAGCGTCTTGATGGGCTTTTCGAGGAGCACCGCTTCGGCCGGAAGCTTTGCGCCCCGCTGGTCTTCAATTGCTTTGGCAATGTCTTTGGCCGTTATTGCTCTAAAGAGGCCGCCTTTCTCTGTCGCTCGCAGCTTCAAGGTGATAGTGGCATTCTCAAGCGACTGAATAGCTTTCGCGAGCATGTCCACCTCCTCCCTTTTTAAGGCCGCCTGTTCTGCCATGCGCATCTGGTGCGAGGCGAGACGCTCCGGCGTTGCCTGCGCCGCAAGAGTGCGCGGAATGAGGAAATTGAGCGCATAGCCATCGGCAACATCTTTTACCTCATTGCGTTTCCCTACGCCGGGAATGTCCTGCAGCAGGATCACCCTCATAAACTCCGCACCACTTCGAGCGCTTTCTCGAGCTGCGGATCTCTTCCCGCTTCCCTATCCTCGTCGGTCCGTTCAACTTCCATATCCGGTTTCAGACCGTCGAGTGGAATCTGCTCGCCATCGGGGCCGAGCCAGCGCGCGACAGTGAGCTTCAGCGCCGTGTCGGAGGTGATCTCGATGAGTTCCTGCACGGAGCCTTTCCCGAACGTTCTCTCCCCCACCATGGTCGCTTTTGCATAGTGCCGGAGGGCTCCGGCGAGAATTTCCGAAGCCGACGCGCTTCCGCGATCGACCAGTATCACCATGCCTAAACTCTCATTGAAAATATCGTATCCACGCGAGCGATGCACAACGTTGTCGGAGTGTCCAGCATAATCTTCCGTCACTACGATTCGCCCAGAGGGCAAAAACCAACTCGCCATATCAACAGCTGCATCCAAGTAGCCACCCGGATTTCCACGCAGGTCGATGACGAGGCGGTACCTTCCGGATTCTACAAATTCTCGCAGCGCGCGTCTGAAGAGTTCAGGCGATATGGCAGTGAAGCTACGAATTTCAATGAGGAATACGTCGTCGCGGATATCGGTCACAATCGTTGGAATGTTAATGACCTCTCTCGTGATCTTGAATTCACGCGGCTCGCTAAAACCTTCGCGCATGATAAGGAGTGTTACCACGCTCCCCTTCGGCCCTCGGATCCGCGAAACGGCTGTCGAAATATCCATGTCCTCCGTATCGATGTTGTCGATCTTGAGGACTTGGTCACCACTTTTGATTCCTGCGCGCTCGGCAGGCGTGCCTTTGAGAGGTGAAACGACCGTCAGCACCTGGTTGCGCACAGCGATCTCCATCCCGACACCGGTGAACTCGCCGCTGATGTCTTCGCTAAAAATCTCGTTCTCTTTCGGAGGGAGGAAAAAGGTGTACGGATCGCCGAGCGACTCTGCAAGACCTTGTATCATCCCCCAGACGCGCTCTTGATTCACTGCCTCGGTCGATGTCGCGATCTGCGTCGACGTCGCCACCGCCGCCGGCACGAACTTCTCATCGATCACCTGCCATGCCTTCCATACGGGAGAAAAATCGACGTTTTCCGGAGGCGTAGCCGCGAATACGCCATTTTCGTTTGCGCCCGCAGCAATCCAAAACCCAATGGCAAAACCGAGCGCAAGTATGACGACGCCTCCAGCGATCGCTGCACGCACCGACAAGGTTGACCTGCCCTCAAACGGCAGTTGTCGCATCTCCTGCTCGGGCATATCGCGGGATTATACCTCAAACATCCTAAAGCCTGAACGAAGAGGGATACGGATGTTCGTGACCTGCGGCAATTCGGAGTTTCAAATGCTCCATGTGCTTGGCACGGAGTGTTGTATATTTCATCTTGTCAGTACCGAATTTGACGATGATCTCCGAGGCATATTTGCCTCCGAGGAAATGCGGAAGGATAACGTAATCCACGCCTTCTTCGTAGTGAGAGAGAGCATCGCCAACGCGATGAGCGATGACAATGACGATCACGTCGGGATTGCGTGAACGTATGCTGCGAGTGATAAGGAGATTCGTTTCCGATTCCGGAATCGTCGAGATGACGAGCTCGGCTTTCGACACGTCAATAGATTCCAGAAAATCAATGTCGCCCGCATCACCATACTCAACGGCAATACCACCGCGCTCCAACGCCGCTACAGTGTCCGGGTCATGGTCGACAACGAGAAAATGTTTGTCCATCTGCCGGAGCGATTCCAGAAAGTCCTGGCCGATGCGGTTGCATCCAAAGAGTATGACAGAGTGCCCCGTGCGGCGAATCCGCAGTTCGTGCGCATCTTTTCGCTCGAACACCCCGAGGATCGGCTCAAGCTGGCGATACACTCTCTCCGAATACAGTACGAGATACGTGCAGCCGAAAATGGTGATGAGTCCGACAAGCGTCACCATCGAAAGGATTGCCTGGTCGAGGTGGCCAAGCGAGACCCCGAGTGCGACGAGTATCAGGGAAAACTCACTTATTTGGGCAACGGTCAAACCAGTTTGGAAGGCCGTCTTTTTGCGGTAGCCGAGGAAGCCCATGAGTATCATGAGTATCAGAGGGTTCCCGATAAGTATGAGGAGAGAGAGCGTGAGGGCGGCGGGAAGCAGACTGCCGATGTCTGCAAACTGCATCTGTGAACCGAGCAAGATGAAAAACATGACGATAAAGAAATCCCGAAGCGGCGTCAGGCGTGCACTTATCTCGCGCCGCACGGGAAGAGCCGCGAGCGTGACGCCCGCGATAAGCGCGCCGCTCTCGAGTGAGAATCCGAGTTCGCCAAATAGCGCTGCCACCCCAATACCCCACGCGATTGCAAAAAGAAAGAGGAATTCCTGCGATTGCGCGATGAATCGGTGCATCTTCGACACAAAGAGACGTGATGCCACAACGACAAAACCGATAAGAGCGACTCCGGTAAGAACGAAACGTCCGACCTCCGGCAACGTGAACGTGCCAGCAGAAAACAGCGGTATGCCGAGAAGCAAGAGAACGGCGATAAGGTCCTGCACCAAGAGAAAGCCGATGGCGATTTTTGCGTAGAGGACATCAAGCTCGCCCTTATCCGCAATAAGTTTCATGATGATGATAGTGCTTGAGAACGCGAGCGCCACCGAGATGTAAAATGCCTCAAGCGGGGAAAATCCGAACGGGATCGCGACAAAATACCCCACAGCCGCCGTAAAAAGCACTTGCCCTATTCCTGTAATGAAAGAGACTTTCCCGAACTTGCGGATAATGTCCGGACTAAGATGCAAACCCACCGTAAAAAGGAGGATCGCGACTCCTATCTCGCCCATGAGAGCGAGCGTCTCGGCAGAGCGAACGAGATCGAGCACGACAGGTCCGACGATAAGGCCGGTCAAAATGTGCCCGATGATAAGGGGTTGGTGGAGAAGCCGCATCACCACAGCGATAGCTGTTGCAATGGCGATAAGAACACTGATCTCCGCGAATAACTCCATGGAAAATGCGATAACGGGTCGCCTGAACGTACCATGATATCATGGCTAATCATGTGGTTCGACGCGCTCTTCGCCGGAGCTTCTAAACGGATCCCTCTCTACTTCTACAACACGCTCACTAAATCAAAGGAGGAATTCACGCTTCCTCGATATACGCGGTCGGTGCGCATGTACAACTGCGGCCCGACCGTGTACGACGTCCAACATATCGGTAACCTCTCTGCGTTCGTATTTGCTGATGTGTTGCGGCGAACGCTCGAGTACAACGGCTTTAACGTCAAGCAAGTCATCAACATTACCGACGTCGGGCATCTTAGCTCCGATGCGGATGAAGGCGAAGACAAGATGAGCAAGGGTCTCCAACGTGAAGGGCTCTCCCTCACGCTCGAGAATATGCGAAAGCTTGGTGAGCGCTACACAGCGATATTCCTCGAAGACCTTAAAAAACTGGACATTGACATCGAACGCATCACCTTCCCACGCGCGAGCGAGCATATCCGTGCGCAAATCGCAATGATACAGACGCTCGAGGAAAAAACTTTAGCATACCGCGCCGAAGACGGCGTGTACTTCGATACGTCTCGCTTCCCCGCATACGGCACACTCGGCGGCATCGAGAGTGAAGATACATCGCGTGCACGCGTCGTATCCAAGGCGACAAAGCGCAACGCAACTGATTTCGCACTCTGGAAATTCAATGATGAACTCGGTTGGGAGAGCCCATGGGGAAAAGGTTTTCCTGGTTGGCACATCGAATGCTCGGCGATGATCAACGCGACACTCGGCAAACAGATTGACATCCACACCGGCGGCATCGAGCATATCGCGATCCACCATAACAACGAGATCGCGCAATCAGAGTCCACGACGAGCAAGAAGCCCCTCTCTCGCTTCTGGATGCACCGCGCGCATGTGCAGCTTGAGGGTGGCAAAATGGCAAAGCGAGAAGGCAACGTTGTCTACCTCTCCGACGTGATGAAGCGCGGTTTCCATCCTCTCTCGCTGCGCTACCTCTTCTTGGGCGCGCACTATCGTACTCCCTCGAATTTCACGTGGGATGCCCTCGACGCGGCGCAAACGTCCTTCCTGAAGCTTCGCCGACTTGTCGATGCTGAATCCGGCAGAGGCACAGCGGCCGCCGATTGGAAAGCCAGGATTCACAAACGTTTCAACGACGATCTTGATACACCGGGCGCACTCGGTGCAATGTGGGAGATGATAAAGGACAGAAAACTTTCCAGCGCCGATATTCAGGCTGGTATCCTCGATGCTGATAGGATCTTTGGTCTCGGACTCGGAAAAGAAGACGAAGCGGCAAGAGCGCTCTGCCAGAAAATGTTCGGCACGCCCGTCGAGCTCTCTTCCCTTCCCGAGCGGATCCGCACTATCGTTGAGGCACGCGAAGCCGCGCGCAAGGAGAAAAAGTGGGAACATGCCGACATGCTCCGCAACGAACTTCAGAAGATGGGCTACACGATCGAAGACACTTCCGCAGGCCCCCGACTTTTCCAAAAAGGATAATCATTCCGTGACAACAAAGTTCACCAAGCGATTTGGTACGACAATTGTGCGGATGATCCGTTTCCCTGCTATGCGCGAGGCAACGGCTTCACGGGCAACATTTTCAACTGCTGCTTTGTCCGCGCCTGAAGGAACTTGCGCCTCACCACGCGTCTTGCCATTTACCTGAACTGCAATGGTGATCGTCTCGTCCCGCAGTTTCGAAGCGTCATATTTGGGCCATTTCGAGAGATGAATAGACTCCTTTTCATCAATCGAACGCCACAGCTCTTCTGCTATGTGAGGCGCAAACGGCGCAAGAAGTCTTAAGAATATGTTCCATTGGTCCTTCCCTACCCCCTTCCTTTCCACGGCATTCAGAAAAATCATGAGAGCGCTTATGGCTGTATTGAATTTCATCACCGAGATGTCCTCGCCAACTTTTTTGACTGTCTTGTGCAAAAGCGATTCAAGAGCTTCGAGATTCGAGATTCGAGATTCGAGATTTTGCCCAACTCGCCAGACGCGCTCGAGAAATCGACGGATGCCGACGACACCATCCGGATTCCATGGATAGCTCGAGACCTCGTTGTATGGACCGATAAACGCAAGGTACATGCGAACGGTGTCTACGCCAAGGCGCCTCACCACTTCATCAGGATCCACGACGTTGCCCCGCGACTTCGACATTTTCTGCCCATCAGGTCCGAGAATAAGCGAACGGTTCATCCGCCGTGTGTACGGCTCTTTGTCTTTCACGAGCCCGAGATCGAAGAGCGCCTTGTGCCAGAAGCGAGAGTAAAGCACGTGCATGGTCGTGTGCTCGGCACCGCCCGAGTATAGATCGACCGGCATCCAAGCTCTCTGCTTGCTGCTCGCTGCGAACTGCTTTCTGTTTTTCGGGTCAGTGTAGCGAAGGAAGTACCACGATGAATCGACAAAGGTATCGAGTGTGTCCGTCTCGCGTTCGGCTTTTCCTTTGCATTTCGGACACTTCACCGAAACCCACTTCTTTGCTTTTGCGAGTGGCGACTTGCCTCGCCCATCGGGCAAATAATCTTTCACCTCCGGCAACTTGACTGGTAAATCCTTCTCCGGCACCGCCTGCGGCCCGCACTCCGCACAATGGATGATGGGGATCGGCACGCCCCAGTAGCGCTGCCGCGAGACGATCCAATCACGCAAATGGTATTGCTTCATGAGTCGTCCATATTTCGCGCCGATCTTCGGGATGGCCTCGTCACTCGTTAGTCCAGTAAACTCTCCCGAATCGAAGAGTATCCCCTTCCCCGCGTAACAAACCTTACCCTTAACGCGGCTCCAGGCAATCCTAAAATCATCTCTGTTGAGAAAATTCTCCATTTCATTAGCCTCGACCCATACTGCTTTGTGAAGCGCTCTCTCTCTTTCCGACGGCTCTTCGTACGCACCGTCCTCAAGCTGGAATAGGAGGGGCGTGAAATGAGCGCTTTTATTCTGCTGCTTGGCTCGATGATAGAACCGAGAATGAATAGTCGTTCCCAAACGCCTTACAAAGCGGGGATTTTTATATCCTGTTTCCTCTTGTATTTCTCGAATGCCTGCTTGTTCGACACTCTCGCCGGCTTCTATGCCACCGCACACAAAAGCGTTCAGATCTGCCTTTTGCCATTCGAGGCACAAGTATTTGTCATCTGCCCAATGTTTTACCACAGCCATAACAGCATTCCGCTCGAACGTTGATTCAGTCGGGCGAAACGCATCAGGCCCAGTTGTCCGAACAACGAGGGGTTCTAATGTTTCCTTAAGTGGAATGCCGTACTTCTTCGCAAATTCCCAGTCGCGTTCATCGTGTGCGTCGGCAAAGACCGCGCCTGTGCCGTAGGTTCCGATGACGAAGTCCGCAACCCACACCGGCATTTCCTTACCCGACGCGGGGTTTATTGCCTTCACGCCCTTCAGCTCTATTCCTGTCTTGTCTTTACTCTCCTGCCGCTCGAGTTCGGTCTTCTTCGCCGCTTGATTCACGTACTTCTGTACCTCATCGTTGTTTTTCAACACCGTTTTGTGTTTCAACGCGAGCGCGACCCACGGATGCTCCGGCGCAAGAACGAGGTAGGTGCCTCCAAAAAGAGTGTCAGCGCGCGTCGTGAAGACGGTTATCGTCGGATGCAGGGAGCGCAAGACCACAAGTTCTCTCTCGCCGGTGAAGTGGGACTTCTCAGTTTCGAGACGAACTGCCTTGACGCCAAGCGTCGCTTCAAGCCGCGCGAGCTGCTCCTCGCTTATCGCGTGGTCATGGTTGTCATGAAGGATCTGAATCGTCTTCACGTTTTTCCTGATACGCTTGCCGTCGAACTTCCATTCGAATCGTTTATCGAAGTTGCGCGGCTTATCCTTGAAACTCCGATCTACGAATCCACCCGCAAGGACGAGGCGTGCGATCGGTTTTTTGAGCTTCTCGACGACCTTCATCGCAACGACTGCGCCAAGACTATGCCCGAAGAGAACGGTATTCTCGTCGTACGGTGCCGCCGCAAGCGCAGCCTTCACCTGCTCATTCTCCGATGGTCTTTCCGGATTTGGAAGTGCAGGGATGATGACTTTATGACCTTGCTTCTCGAGCTCGGCTTTCCAGTGCACATATCTTGGGGCATCCGGCCGAGCTTGGAAGCCATGCAAGATGACGTACGTGTACTTCTTCGTGTCTCCTTCGAACACGAGTGGAAAATCGATCTCCGCACCGAGGGATCTGCCAATCCACGCGCGCTGGGCCTCTTTTATCGACTCCGGCCAATCCAACCCCTCGAGATCGTCAATAAGACGATCCGCGTAATCGGTAATTCGCAGATCCCACTGGAGCATCTGCTTTTGGATGACTTCCGTTTCGCAGCGTTCGCAGCGGCCGTCGACGACCTGCTCGTTCGCGAGCACCGTCTTGTCCTTCGGACACCAATTCACCGCCGTTTCCTTTTGATATGCAAGTCCTTTCTTGAAAAACTGCAAAAACTGCCACTGCGTCCACTTGTAGTAGGAAGGATCGCACGTAATGGCTTCGCGCGACCAGTCGAAGGAAGCACCCATCGAGCGTATTTGCTTGCGCATGTACGCGATGTTGTCGTACGTCCACTTCCGAGGATTCAGTTTGTGTTTGATAGCCGCGTTTTCGGCCGGTAATCCGAAGGCATCGAATCCAACGGGAAAGAGCACGTTCTTGCCTTGCATGCGAAGCATTCGAGCCAGAATATCGGGCACAGAAAATGCATACCAATGGCCAACGTGGAGTTCGTAGAGCCTGTCCTTTGCCCACTTCTTCTGCCACTTCTGCTCAATCTTCCGGTGATCGTATCTGTTCATGGTGATTACGAAATACCATATACCATATACGGTATACTAACAATTCATGTGGCAGGATTGGGTATTAGCCGTCTTACTATGGATGTTTGTCATTGTCCTAATCCCGACTATTTTGCATCCGACGAACAAGCCGACACTCTCGACATCATTGCTAACAGCTGCTGGGAACTTCACCCTGGCATTGGTATATGCAACGCTTAGCCTTTGGAACGGAGCGCTCGGTGGACTCGCGATATCGATCGCGTGGTTTATCCTCGCAATCCAGCGGTATCGTCTCGACAGAAAAGAAAGGAGGCACTAACGAAGCATTTGCTTACCGAATGGCGGATAGCGCTCAGGGTCGATCGTACGGTCGAAGCACACTTCGCCCGCACCGTGCTGCCAGCTGTCTCCCTCGATGCCTTTACCTTCGACTGCAACAGGACGCGGAGCAGCATAGATGTCCCCAACACCTTCTTTGTTGAACGTCGCGCAAAGCTTGAACGAAAGCGTATCCGTGACTTCATATACATATGACTCTCCACTTTGTGGATCGACGGGAATAATGGCGCCGCTCAAGGGATCCCTAAGCTCATCAAGTGAAGCCGGAAGATTTTCCTTCTGCTGCCAGTAATTTACGATCTGCCACTGAATGTTCTGCAGATCACTCACCTTCTGCGCATCAAGCCGAACGAGGCGCACCTCTGCAGGGGAGCCGAGAATGAAGAAGCCCGACGCGATCGCGATGAGGACGATCGCGCCTGCTGCAAGGCCGGCCATTTTTGCTCGCTCTGGATTGGCGCTCCAATAGCCACGCAGATCGGCGAGAAAATGGAAGAAAATCGCGCCAGCAACCACAAGGAGCACGATAACTTTGAGAATGAAGCGGGTCGTGAGATCGCCGCCGAGGAAGTAGTTGATGAGCGTGATGAGATCGCCCACGACGGCCGCGCCCGCAACGAAGACCGTGAGCACGAGCGCCCAACGTCTCACCCAGAGCTCGCTCTTCATCGGCTCTCGTACGATGTCGCTCCTGATGAAGCGCATGAGGAGGATCGTGACGGGAACGAGAACAATAAGTGACGCCATCGCGAAGCGAATGGCACCCGAATACGGGTCGACGTAGTAATCGAGCGGGTCGGGAAACTGGTTGTTGATGTACTCGAATAAAAGAGCGATGAAAGAAATCGCGCTTCCGTACAGTGCGATCATCGCGCCCGCCCAGAGGAAGAAATCCTTCGGCGTTACCTTAGGTCTATCCATATGTTGCAATGGTACGGCGTTTCCGGCTCAAGTCAAAATCATGCTAAAATTAGACATCCGATGTCTAATTTTATGGAGCTGTACCACCTATTGAACCGCGGCGTTGACAAACGAGACATTGTTCTGGATGACAGCGATCGCGCAAGATTCATCCATGACCTCTTCGCTTTCAACGATGCCGACATTGTGCTCCATATCTCTCAAGCCGCCCGGCGCAAAGAAATCCTAAAACCCCACAGAAAACTTCTTGTATACATTCATGCGTTTTCTCTCATGAATAACCACTATCACCTGCTTGTCTCAGAGGTGCTAGATGGCGGTATTTCATTATTTATGCAAAAAATGAATATGGGATACGCGAAATACTTCAATGAACGATATGAGCGCACGGGCACCCTCTGGCAAGGCAAGTATAAAAAAGTTCTTATTGAGCGCGACGCTCACTTCATGTATATTCCCTACTATGTGCATCTCAATCCTCTAGATTTTACTATGCCAGAATGGCGTGATGGGAAAGTTAAAGACCCCCGTGAAGCGCTTCGGCAATTACGAGACTACCGTTGGAGCAGTCACCTCGATTACCTCGGGGTGCGGAACTTCCAGTCCATAACGCACCGAGCACTGCTTACTGAGATACTTGGAACTCCTCAACATTACGAAGCAGAGATCGTCTCTCTGATAACCGATCCAAAGGTTGCGATCAAAAGTTCTGTTATTGAAAATTAGACATCCGATGTCTAATTTAGATTTTGAATTCCATCACGTCGCCATCCTGTACAATGTATTCCTTGCCCTCGCTCCGGAGCCAGCCCTTTTCGCGCGCCTTTGCATAGGAGCCTGCCTCCAAAAGTTTGTCCCACTGGATTACGTCGGCGCGGATAAATTTGTCGCGGAAGTCGGTATGAATTGCAGCGCCCGCTTCTGGTGCCGTCGAGCCGCGACGAATAGTCCACGCGCGGCTCTCTTTCTCGCCAGTGGTGAAAAACGAAATGAGGTCAAGGAGCACATAGCCGGCTTTAATGAGGGCGTTAATGCCATCTTCTGAAACGCCAAGCTCGCGACGAAAGTCAGCCCGCTCCTGATCGCCCACGTCGGAGAGCTCCCGTTCAACGCCGGCATCAATAAACACATATTGGCCTTGTGAGCTTTCCAGAAAATCCTTGAGCTCGCGCCACCGCTCCCCTCCCTCTGCATCAATATTCACCGCTCCACTCTTCCTATTCAGGACGTAAAGGATCGGCTTCATGGTAAGGAGATGGAGCGCCTTTGCTCTTTCCTTCTCGTTCGCGTCAAGCGCAACCGTGCGCGCGGCCCTGCCCGCCTTGAGGGCTGGAACGATCTTGCGAAGTACATCGCGTTCGGCAACGAGCTCCTTATCTCCCCCCTTTGCATCGCGTTCAACCCTGTCGAGTCTCTTTTCGGCGCTTTGGAGATCGGCCTGCACAAGCTCGAGGTCGATGACCTCGATATCGTAGCGGGGATCCACGTCTCCCGCGACATGGTGAATGTCCTCATCGTCAAAAATCCGTACGACTTCGGCTATGGCATCCACTTCGCGGATGTGCGAAAGAAATTGATTGCCCAAGCCCTCCCCTTCAGAGGCACCCTTCACCAAGCCCGCGATATCGACAAATTCCACGATCGCCGGAATCTTCTTCGCAGAATGCGACATTTCCGCCAAGCGATCGAGTCTTAAATCTGGAACAGGGACAACGCCAACCGAAGGGTCGACGGTCGCGAATGGATAGTTCGCGATCAAAACCTCCTTCTTCGTGAGCGCCTTAAAAAGCGTCGACTTCCCCACGTTCGGCAGTCCGACAATTCCGATGCTTAAGGACATCAAGAAATACTAAAGCAAAGTCCTGCAAAATGAAATCTCATCGCGGGGTCTCTTCTTCGCGGTGCAAACGGACACGCTTCAGTGTCTTGTAGCCGACGCCGCCCTTGTGCGGACTCTGCAGAAGCTCTATCGCCTCAACTTCCATTTCAATTGGCACGTTCTTGCCCACGTGATGATCTTTCCAGTCGTTGCCATAGGAGCCGATGAGCCGCGCGATGGTCACGTGCGGTATAAAGGGCACGTGTTCTTTCGGTTTTCTGCCAAACGCCTTGAGCATACGCTCCTTGAGCTCTATAAGCCGCTTCGACGCTTGGCACGTGACCCAAATGAGCCGTGGATCATCCGGATGGGGGCCGTACTCGAGGTACTTAAACTTGAGCGGGAAAGAGAACGGCCGCTCTAGGGCGTCTCGTATCCGCTTCGAGGCACCTGCAACATCCCTTTCCATCCACGGCGGCGTGAGGGTAAGATGCAAGTCCCGCTTTGGGATACGGCGCATTGGAATTGGCGGCAGGCCCTCCTGCAACTCCAGTAGCGCGTCACGTGCGTCACCCTGTATGCGAATGCCGATGAACACGCGCCTCATGGCACCCCTCGGCGCACCCCAGCGACGCCGATGCACTTTCGCGCGTTTCCTCTTTAGCTTGCCGTCGTGGAATCTCACGATTTGAGTTTGCCCCGCAGTTTCGAAAGTGGCAAGGTGTTGACGATGTCCTTCCTCTCCGCCCAACCGCGGCGAGCTGTCGCGATGCCGAATTTGAGGACCGAGAAGTGCTCCGGCGCGTGCGCGTCGGAGTCGATGCTCATTAAGACACCGGCTTCAACGCACTTCTTTACATACTCATCTCGGAGATCGAGCCGGTCGGGATATGCGTCGATCTCAAGCACGGTGCCCGTGCGTTTCGCCGCTCGAATTACCTGCTCAATATCAAGCTGGATCTCCGGACGAGCGTTTATGAGTCGGCAGGTGGGATGAAAAATAATATCGACATTTTTGTTCTCCATCGCGCGCACGAGACGCCTCGTCTGCTCGTTGCGTGAGAGATCGAAGTAGCTGTGGATCGCAGCGCCGACGATGTCAAGTTTCGATAGTGTTTTATCATCGATGTCGAGACTACCGTCTTTCTGGATATTCACTTCCGAACCGGCGAGAATGACGAGTTTCTTGCCCGCACGCTTTCGCTTTTGATTGGTCCGCGCGATCTCTCTCACCTGTTCGAGCAGGCGCTTCTCGTTCAGGCCGTGCGTCATCGCAAGCGACTTTGTATGGTCGGTGACAGCAATGTACTCGAGCCCCGCTGCCTCCGCTGCATCGGCCATTTTTTCGATCGACGCACTACCATCGGTCCAATTCGTCTGGACTTGCAGATCTCCCTTAAGGTCCTTGTATCCGGTCAGCTTCGGAAGTCCTGGCGGTTTACCCTGAGCTTGTCGAAGGGCCGCCTCAAGCTCTCCTGACATTTCCCGAAGCTCCGGTTCGATGTACGGGAAGCCTAAGTGCTTGTACACTTCTTCTTCGGTTTTGCCGGCGAGCATCTTCTTGCCTTTAAAAAGACCATACTCGCTCAATTTCCAGCCGCGCTTCTGCGCAATGCTCCGGAGCGCGATGTTGTGCGGCTTTGAGCCGGTGAAATAGTTCAGTGCGGCACCCCACGACTTCGCGGGCACAACGCGCACGTCGACGTCGATGCCTGATTTGAGGCGCACGTTCGTCTTCGTCGACCCAGTACCGTACACATGAGCAACCGGCGGAAGCGCAAGGATTTTTGACATCACCGCTTTAGGTTTCTTCGATGTGATGAGGATATCGATATCGCCGATGGTTTCCTTCCACCTCCTCCATGAGCCCGCAACCTCCAGCGAATCGACTTCTGGAATCTTCTCGATCATGCGCTTCAAGCGTTCGACGTCTGCTGCAACGAACCCGAGGATGAATCGCTTGCCGCTCTTACGCATGAATTCGATGCTCTTGAGCATCTTCTCCTCGGTTCGTTTGCGAAAATGTGGGAGCTTCGAGATCATACCTCTCCGAGCCGCCCTCTCGAGGTCGTCGACATCGCGGATACGGAGTTGCTCCCACAGAGCTCTTACCGTCTTCGGTCCGACACCTTCGATTGAGGTGAGACCAACAATGTCGACCGGCACTTTTCTCTTCAGTTTCTCGTACTCCCTGAAATGTCCTCTGGTAAACAACTCTTTCAGGTGATCGGCGATTCCCTTGCCAACGCCGGGAACTCCGGCAAATGCAGCTTCGCCATGTTCCATGAATAGATCCTGCAAGTTCTCCTCATGTGATTCCACGCCGTGCGCCGCGCGGTCGTACGCGCGAGGCTTGAATTGCACGCCTTGCATCTCATACAGCGCGGCCATTTCGTAGAGAATGTTCGCAAGCTCCTGATTCGAGAAATGACGGCGACGAATCATAGCTTATCGTTTCTTCTTGTCGCGGTGCTTGAAGAATTCGACTTGTCTCAGGCGGCGTTTCGCCTCTTCGAGCGTGTCGTACGAGCCGAAACGCCGGCCCGTTTTCTCTGAGAGCACGACGTACTTGCCTTTTATTTTCCTAATCATATCGCGAGCCAATAATAGCCCGGCTACTGTAGCCGAAAAAGCGGTCACCGAAATCGCCCACCCCCGGCACGATCACCCCGTGCTCATCAAGGCCGTCGTCGACAGTCGCAAGCACAATGTTCTCCCGCGGGATCAGCGCGGCAAGACGAGACAAACCTTCGGGTGCAGCAACGACACCGACAAAATATATCCGTTTAGAATCCGCGCCACGCTTCTGCAGTCGTTCGACCGCCGCCTCTGCCGACCCTCCCGTCGCGAGCATTGGGTCCACGATGACGACTGCATGCTCCATGGAGATCGGCGGGAGGTTCTCGTAGTACCAGTGGGGTTCGAGCTTCTGCTCGTCCCGTTTGAGCCCCAAGACACCCACCGGCGCATTGGGAAAGCCGTCTGCTATTGCATCAAGAAACGCGATGCCCGCGCGGAGGATGATAACGATGACGACATCGTGCTCCCCAACTCCACGCTCCTGCAAGCGCGATCGTACATCTCCCATGAGTTGGCCACACACCGTATGCGCGGCACGGCGGAACTCCGCCGTCCCGGTTTGCCTGTCGCGAAGTACCTTGAGAGATGCATCCATAACGATATTTTATCGCCTCTTTCCAAACAACGCCCGAAGTTCTCTTTTAGCCTTTGTGAGCACGCGCTTGCGTTCCGGCACCAGATTCGTGCCCGCACGATTGATGTAAAAGTTGAGCATCGACATCGCTGACCGAAGCGGCGTCCCTTTCCGGCGCGTGCTCGCAAGCGCAGATCGCTTTAAAGAGATCGCGATGCGCTTCGGGTCTTCCCATGTGAAGACACCCTCTTCGAGATCGAGCGCGTTGCTCTGCTGCGTCACCTTCTTCGACCACCGTACTCGCTTTTTCATACTACCGACTATATCTCGTGTCGTCCGCTTCTATCTCGAGTGCGCCCTCCGTCTCGAGCCACTCAGTGCTCGTACCGAGTTCCTTGCACAATGTCTCCATCCGCTCGGCGATGCGTTTCGCACGCGCGGGACCGGCAAGGCACGCTTGAAAATCCTTGATGACGGTCGGGTACATCGCGACACGATCGATGCGGTCGCGTTCGGCGTCAACAATGAACATGAACGACTCGTCGTTTCGTTCGAGTTCATCGACAGCATAATCATCGATAAAATCTCCCGCACCGTACATGATCACCTTGCCTCGATACAGCTCGACGCCACGCGTGATGTGGCAAGAGTGCCCGAAGACGATGTCAGCGCCGGCTTCGATGAGCGCATACGCGAATTCGCGGTGTCCCGCCTCGGGGAGTGAGCCCCAATTCGAACCCCAGTGCAACGATATAATGAGCACATCGGCCTCTGCACGCGCCGCACGCACCCGCGCGAGCAGATCGCGTGCCCGAGGGTCGCTTAGATCGATCGGCACGAACCATACGCCCGGCTTCCCCTCTTGCGCGTCCCATCCCGGTTCATCCGTATCCGTCGCAGCCAGTAAACCAACTGACACATCCCCAAAATCCATTCTTGCCAGAGCTTGCGCCTCTGTGGTGTCTCCGCCCGCGCCTGCATGGAAGATGCCCGCGCGATCGAGCAGCCCCAGCATATCGGCAAGAGCTTCGGTGCCATAGTCGAGCGAGTGGTTGTTGGCAAGTGCAACGGCGTCGATCCCTGCCGCTTCGAGGACCGCGACATTCCTCGCATCGGAACGGAATGCGAACGCTTTTCGCGCCGGCGAACCGCCGTCGGAGAGAACGCACTCAAGGTTGCAGATACGCGCATCTGTCTTGCGGATCAAGGGAAGGGTATCGCCCCACGGGTACTCCGGCAGCTCGCTCTGCAGGCGCTCATTCACGAGTCTTCCGAGCATCACGTCGCCAACAAAGAGAAACCGCATACGCTACGTGGGAGCGACTCTTGCGAGACTGAAATACCGTATGAACCAATCGGCCGCCAGGCGCGCGACTTCTTCAAGCGCGCCCGGCTCTTCGAAGAGATGTGTTGCTCCGGGAATGATCTCAAGCTTTTTCTCGCACGCAAGCGCGGCATATGCCTTCTCGTTGAGTTCGATCACGCCAAAGTCGTTGCCACCGACGATGAGTAGAGTCGGAGAGACAATCCTAGGGAGCGACTCCATTGCCATGTCGGGGCGGCCGCCGCGGCTAACGAGCGGGGCGACGCGCTCGCCGAGCTTTGCCCCCAGGTTGAGCGCGGCGGCCGCCCCGGTCGACGCCCCGAAGAGCCCCACGGCAAGGCCCTTCGTCACTCCCTCCTCGAGAGTCCATGCGACGACCCTGCCAAGGCGCTCCGTCAGGAGTTCGATATCGAAACGGGTCTCGTACACTTCGTCTTCTTTCCTCGTAAGCAGATCGATAAGCAAGGTCCCAACGCCGCCGTCTTGGAGAACTTTTGCGACAAAGGTATTGCGCGGCGAGAAGCGGCTCGAGCCGCTCCCATGCGCGAACACGACGATACCCCTCGCACCTTTCGGTAGGACAAGCGTGCCGGGAAGCTCGATGCCGTCAACCGCTATGTTTATTTCCCGCTTCATGCGCCAGTTTCAATAGCCTGATAACCTCATCGTCCTCGACTTGATCAAACTTCATGTAGTGCGCGCCGACTGCTCCCATGAATGTTTCCGGCGGCTCGAGCACGATCGTCTCATCGGCACCTTCATCTTTGAGCGCGCGCAGAGCCTCGGCAGGTGCAACGGGAACAGCAACAACGATCTTTGAGGGCTTCAGCGCTCTCACGACGCGGACTGCAAGCTGCATCGTGAGGCCCGTCGCGATACCATCGTCGACGACGATCGCGATTTTTTTCGCAAGAGGTTCGGCTCTCTTCTCGCCCCGGTACACACTGCTACGTCGCTTCGCTTCATTCATTTCCCTCTCGGTTTCCACTGCAAGCCACTTCTCATCCAAGGTCGCCGCCTCCGCTTCATTTAAAATTCTCGCTCCACTTTCGTCGACGGCACCGATCGCATATTCGGGATGGAATGGATGACCGATCTTACGCACCGCGATAATGTCCAGAGGAACCGAAAGTGCACGAGCGATCTCGAATCCGAGGACAACGCCGCCGCGCGGCAGCGCAAGCACAACTGCGCTTTTGCCGCCATACTGCATGAGCTTTTTGGCGAGCTGTCTTCCCGCATCTACCCTGTCCCTAAACATGCCCCAACTCTACCACTGCACGTTTCGTTTTCTATTGCGTTTTGCTTTTCTATGCTTGCGCTTTGGCTGCATCATCGCCTCTTTTGTCTTGCCCTCAAGGCGCGGCGGACGCGTTAGGTGTGATACCTCTCTAATCTCACGCTTGTCGCCTTTTGTCGGTTTCAGTTTCATACGTGCTACTGTACATCCATCTTACACTCGCGGGTAGCATAGGCAGGCGCTCACGAGCGGGAGCGGGAACGGGAGCGCGGCATCTTAACTTTTAATGCTACGCCCGAGACATCACCACCAGTAGGAGTACGGATAGTTGTAGGAGGACGGGTACTGGTAGTACTGGTAATACGGTTGGTAGTACTGGTACTGCTGGTAGTAGGTCGGTTGATAGTAGGGGTACTGTTGGTAGTAGGTTGCCTGACACGTGTTCGTGCCGCCGGGCCCGTACACCGTCATCCTGTAGGTCGTGTTTGGCGCGGGGTAGACAGTCCTCGAGCCGTACGTCGCCACAACGCCGACATCGGGATAGATGTATGCCGAGCTCGCTCCGCTCGAAGACCACGAGAGCGTCGCCGGTTGGTTGTACCAGTAGCCGTACCCGTAGGACGAGCCGCCGTACGATGAGGTCACGGTGATGGTGCACGAGGGCGTCGGATACGCGTACGCGTAGTTGTAGTTCATGTACGGATAGCTGTATTGGTAGTTGTACGGATACGTGTACGAGTACTGATAAGGATTCGTATAGGTGTAGCTGTAATTACCTGCCTGTCCGGTAGGCAGGTACGAGCTGCACGGGTACGAAGACCAGTACCCAGTCTGTCCACTTTGGCACCAGTAGGGCGTCGTGACGGTCTGCGCAGCCGCAAACGCAAGCGGCACAAGGAGGAGCATGAGAGCAATCGAAATTACGGCAATGGTGTGTGTTGATTTCATATTGGCCACCTGTTTGCTGATAACTATTGCACTTCTGCACTTACTTTCTGATAACATCGACCTTTACGATAAGAACCCGGATGGGGTTTCCTCGCACGCGCCCTATTGTGCGCGTGCGAAACAGTCTTTGCAACTCACCTCCCTTTTCGGCCAAGATCGTGCACTTTTCGGAGCCACTTCTCGCGCTTGTCGTGAGCAGGGTGTTCGGCTGGCCCATACCATGTGGTGCGAACGGAAAAGCCTGCGAACCACAAAATGCCCCACCGAAGCTGCGCGTTCACGTTGCCCGGCAAAAAGCGCACGAGGAGGGGGTGCGTGCCGCTCGTCATGACGATGCGCGCGGTCTTCCCGCGATACAGACGGTGCCAAAAGATCGTTCGCTCGCCGTTTCTGGTCTTGATGTAGCGGAACGCGGAGCCGGGGAGCCACGCGCGATCGAACAAACCCTTCAAGGCTGCAGGCATGCTTACCCACCACACGGGATACACGACTACGAAGTGGTCGGCCCATCCCACGTTCTTCTGGAACTCCACGAGATCCGGTTCCAGCTCCTGACGCTCGCGGTATCCTCGGTGGAGGATCGGATCGAACCGCATCTCACCCACGTTCATGCGAACAATCTGATGCCCAGCTTCTTTCGCGCCTTGCACATACGCATCGGCGAGTGAGCCGCACAGACCGCTCTTGTCGGGATGCCCAAGCAAGAGAAAGACTTTTTTTGTGTTATGTTTCATCGAATTCTCCTGCCGTATCGTGCTTGCCTACCATGTGCGTGAGGCCCGCTCTGACGGTCTTCACGCTGAAATAAAATGAGATGAGAAAGATGATAGCGATGGCTTCTCGCAGCCCGAATTGCACCCACGTACTCTCCTGATAGCTATAGAGCGCCCACACCTCGTAGATAAACGCTCCCACTCCCGATGCGATCGCACTCGCGACAAAAACAAGGTGCTTGTGTGGACTTGCGAGCGCCGCGAGGGCGACCAGCACAAGCGCACCAACCACCACAAAGGGAAATTCAGTGCGCAACTCGTCGGCGTAAAATGGCGCTCCAATAAGCATCAGCGCTGCCGCGGCAATGAAGAGTTGGCGCATCTGATCTCCATAGTAGTGAGAAACGCGCGGCTCGGGTGGATACGGCGGGTAATAGTCGGCCATGATTATGAATTATCTCTCACGTACCTGCCTTCGGCAACGGCAGCGAGCGTCTGTTGATCATCCTCAGGAGATGCGGCGTTTCTCCGCCTCACACCGCAGCGCGTACACCGGTGAATAATATCGTAGTGCGGCGAGCTGCCCTCGATTTGCACGGGCTCCATCAAGGCGCCGCAGGAAGCTGCGCGATCGCCCGGTTCGACGTCCACGTGCTTGCTCCAGAGGCAGCGCGGACAATGGTTCGAGTAGCCGCTTCCCTTCACAGCCGTACCGCATCTCTCACAGGTGAAGTCTTCAAGCACTTTGATGAATGTCATGACGGCTTGCTACTTAACCAGTACTGATGCACTGCTCTCGAGGAGCGTACCCCCAGTGGCGCTACACTGCAAGGTAAATTTCCACGTTCCGGGAGTCGATGTCGCAGAGACTACGAGAGTCCTCGAGCCCTCATTGCTTCGCGCAAAGAGCGCATTGGCTCCTCCGCTCTCGACATACACACGGCAGGGATCCTGTGCTCTCACGCCGACACTCGACCACGAGACGACAAGTGGGTTCCCGCGCAAAACCTCTTTTGGCTGAACAACGATTAGGGCGGCAGGAGCGACCTCCGCAGCCTGCGAGGCCCTCCGCAATGCCTCTCGCAACTGCTCCGCGGCGGAGGAGGTCGCAAGCGGGGTCGGAGCAATGTGGCTGACCGGTCGGAGTTCATACTGTCCGGTCGCAGGATTGTAGACATATTGAGACTGCGGCTGCTGCGCAGACTGCGGAGCAATAGCCGGGTACCCTGCGCCGGAAGAAGGTACTCCACTTGTGGGAACACCGCCTCCAGAAGGTCCGTATCCAGCCGAAGCTCCAGAAGCAAACGGATTAGCGTTCGCAAACGGACTTCCCCCACCTCGTATGGCATAGTCTTTCGCATCGTAGTTGAAATTTGGATCGCCAAAAAGTCGGGCGAATTGTGCAGCATAGCTTCCGACGGTCGTCCCAAAGGCATCAGCCCTCCCATACTTCCCAACCGATCCTGGACCCCCAAACCACGCTTGGGCGGCAGCCGTGTGGCTCCCAAATTGATTCACGTATTGGCCGAATTTGTGCCTAAACACGGCATCCTGCAGGGCTGGGTTGCGGAGGAACTGTTCCGGTGTCGCGCATTGGCCAATTTCGCACGTCCACCTCCAAATATTATCTCCTCTGACCTGGTACGCGCCGTAGACACATACGTTTGTACAAGTTCTAATCCCATACCTACCGCCGCTCTCCATGTACCGTATGACTTGCGCGGCTCTGCACAATTCGTCGCAAACTTGTCCCGCTTCTCCCACCGGAGCCGCACCAAGCGTTACGTCTCCCAAGTACGTCCAGTCATCGGTCCTCTCATAGTTGATCCGTTCGTTATCCTCATCCGGCTGCAAGTATTTGACATCTCGCAGGTCTTCGTTCAAACCTAATTCCCCAGCCGCTGCCCTCGCCCCCTCTCGGTCTCCGTCGATAATTTTTAATGCCAAATCTTTTGCTAGATCCGGATTTTCATTTACGTCTGCGCTGGTAATGTCAGATACGCCCATCTCTTGAAGCGCCTGTGCGAGCGCTTCCCGATCTGCGCTGGTCGTAAGATCAAGATTTCCAACCTGTTCGCGGGCAGTTGCACGATCGCTCAAATCAATGGGGGTGCGCAAGCATGATGAGATCTTCTTTTCGTAGTTCGGGTCGCATTTCGAGATCGTGCAAGACTTTTTGACATCAACATAAAACGTAACATCCCCACAGCGAGTGGTTGGACAGCTGTCAACTTTACATGCATCCTCTCCGGCTCTCCGTGTGCTTCCAGTTGGAGTAATGGTGAAAGTTCCCTGCTCTGCGTCGAGTTTTATAGACTCGTGAACACATCGGTCGTTGGAACTCTTTATCGGCCCCTTGATATCCTCAAGCTTAGTGGCCGGCAGCTCCTTGTCCGCCGGACATTTAACGGATCCATCCTTGTAGGAGGTTGACTCTCCAACAGCTCCGACTACAACAGGAATCAGCAACAGTGCGCCAAAGAGAAAAAAAGCGCGAATACGCATCACGCCTTATTCTACCGCGGGATTCGGACGAGAATTTCGAGAATGTTGAAAACCCCTAGCTCTCACTTCACAACAGCAGACGTCTCGCGCTTCAGCAACGTGCCGGAGGGCCGCGTGCACTCAAGCGTGAAGTTCCATACGCCGGGAGTCGTCGTCGCATGAGTGGAGATAGCGCGAGACCCCGCATTCCCGCGAGCGAGGATGGTACTCGCTCCCCCGCGTGAGAGGCTCACCTGACAGGGACTCAAGACGCTCATGCCGACCGAAGACCACGAAACAAAGATCGGATTACCGCGCGTGACTTCTTGCGGCCGTACGACGATGGACGCCTCGGGCGAAGGTGATGGTCTGGGCGAAGCGGGTGATTCGGACGACCTGCGAGAAAATAAGTTGCGCAGGAGTGAAAAGAGACTCGAGAACAGATTCGAATTAGCGAACGGACCTCCACGCTGATACGAAGGACTCGCATACGGATAGCCCGTTGGATAGTACGACGAATCGTACCCGTAGAACGCATCCTCTTGAGCTGCCGAATCTGGAGGCGCAGCTTGTGTTGTTCCCCCTCTCTCAAAGGTATCTGGAACTGCTTGAGTCATCTCTTTTACAGAAGCAACCGTCGCCGGAGGAATCTTCTCAGGATCGATGTCAGACAGTTTTTTAACGTCCTCCCGATTCAACTCCGGTACATTACTCGCAATTGCTTCCGCGCTCTGTGCGTCGCCTGACCTCCCTTTGGCAATAACATTTAGGACATCTTCCGTTTTTCGTGGGTCCTTGGCAATCTCAGCAGCTTTCTGTGGATCCATACCTACCTCCTCCGTTAAGAACTTTTCGGTTGCGGCTGCTCCAGCCGGTGGTGTAAGTGCCTTCGTAACTCCTTCTGTCACCGGTTTATCAATTTGCGGGACCGCCACGGGTTCCGCGGACGAAGGCGCCAGTGCCGCATGGGCACTGACAGGTGGAACATACTTGCTCAAATCCGCTCCGCCGCAAGCATCCTCAAATGCCCTCCTATAATCAGTAACGCACTTAGAAATCCTGAACACTGGCTTCTTGCAATTCCTATTGTACGTTCTGAGATCGATCGTCACCGTCGGCCGTCGTTGCCTCTTGCCGGGGTCACAACCCACCTCCTCAAGATGACTCGGCTCCGTACAAATGCACGTGATTCTATCGGTGAGTAAACCATAACCACTGAAAAGACCGGTCCTTTTGATGCTCAGCGTTACGACCTCATCGGTGCACAAATTTGTGCTTCCAAAAAATCCACTCAGGGCCTCTGCAAATGTGGGCTTGTCAGTAACTTTATCAGAGGACCTTTTCGTGACAGTTCCCGGTTTGCAGACAGTCTGGTGCACTTGCAGGGATTCCGCCGTCGCTGCGGGCACAAGAATAGCCAACACGAGGAGAAGGCGTGTAATGAGCATTCCTTCATTCTATATTCCAAAATGCGGTGTGCGCGAGGTCGTGTTGAGAACTGCGTCCTCAGAGAAGTACAACAGCGCGATTGCTGGAAAATTCCAGCACGCCGCTCTCAATGGGAAAATCCTTCGGCTCCTCCGTTAATTCACGGACTCGGATGGTTCCCTTCTTGAGCGTTGTCACCAGCGGTTCGTGGTGCGCAAGTACGGTCAGCTCGCCATCAGAGCCGGGAAAAGTGGCCGACACCGCCGGACCGTCGAAACGCGTTTCCCCGATGCTTGCGATGACAAGATGAAAAGTATTCGCTCCGCTCATACTTAGTGAACAGAAAACAGAAAACAGAGAATAGTAGGTGAGATGGGCATTTTCTGTTCGCTGTTCACTGTTTGCTGTTCACTTCCTGTATGCTGCCTTTCATGTAAAATGCCTGCTCGTTTTGCGCATCGTGTTTGCCCGCCAAAATTTCTCCAAAGCCACGAATGGTCTCAGCAAGCGTCACATACCTGCCCTTCGCCCCGGTAAATGTCTCGGCTACGGAAAAAGGCTGCGAGAGGAAGCGCTGGATCTTTCTCGCTCGATACACCAACCGCTTGTCTTCCTCGGAGAGTTCTTCGATGCCTAGAATCGCGATGATGTCCACGCGGTAGTGCTCCTCGCCGACGATTTCTGGCGTGAGCGCGGTCGAACCAGAATCAAGAGGATCAATGGCAGGATAAATGCCGAGTGACGCAAGCTGCCGCGAAAGCACGATGGTTGAGTCGAGGTGCGAGAATGTCGTTGCAGGCGCGGGGTCGGTCAAGTCGTCTGCGGGCACGTAGATGGCCTGCACGGAGGTGATGGAGCCTTCCGTCGTCGAGGTGATGCGCTCCTGCAAAAGTCCCATTTCTTCAGCAAGCGTCGGCTGATAGCCCACCGCCGATGGCACGCGACCGAGAAGTGAGGATACCTCGGAGCCCGCTTGCACAAAGCGAAACACATTGTCCATGAAAAAGAGTACGTCCTTGCCTCCTTCGTCGCGAAACGCTTCCGCCATCGTAAGCCCGGAGAGCGCGACGCGCGCGCGCGCGCCGGGCACTTCGTTCATCTGGCCGAACACAAGAGCGGTCTTGTCCAAGACGCCAGATTCTTTCATTTCGTGATAGAGGTCGTTTCCTTCGCGCACGCGCTCGCCGACGCCAGCGAAGACCGAATAGCCGCCGTGCTCTGTCGCCACGTTGTTGATGAGCTCCTGAATTAACACGGTCTTCCCCACACCCGCACCTCCGAAGAGCCCAACCTTGCCTCCTTTAATAAAAGGCGCGAGAAGGTCGATAGCCTTGATGCCCGTTTCGAATACTTCCGCCTTCGTGCTCTGTCGCACAAATTTCGGGGGGTCTTGGTGAATCGGCAAACGTTTCGCTTTTTCGGGAGCTTTCATGCCGTCTATCGGATCGCCGACGACATTGAACATCCTGCCGAGCGCAGGTTTACCGACCGGTACTGCAATCGGAGCACCTGTGTCGATCACCTCTGCCTCGCGCGCGAGGCCTGCGGTATCCTGCATCGCAATGCAGCGCGCGCGGTTGAGCCCGAGATGCTGAACAACTTCCAGTACCAAGGTCCGATCTTGGGATCCCTTAAGGTCGGACCTTAAAGAAATGGTCAGCGCATTTTTTATTGGTGGCAGTCCCTCATCAAAACGCACGTCAACAACGGGACCTATGATCTGCGTGACAATGCCTTTGGACATATTCAAAAGTTGAACGGATTATACCCAGCCTCGACAAAACTTCTAGTGGACAGAAAGAGCGGTTCGGGCAGCGCGTCCCAAGCGAACCACTCCCACGATGAGAACTTATCCGGCTCAGTAAGCGACGCTTCTCCGGCCTTCCAATCCGCTGCCAGGAAAATCGTGGCATAGTGCGAGCCGTGCGCAGGATCGACATCATTGGTAATGCCAATGAAGCGGATATTCTTTATCTCGATTCCCGATTCCTCTCGTGTCTCTCGTACGGCGCATTCCTTCCAGTCCTCGTAGAGCTCGAGTTTGCCGCCAGGAAAGCACCATGTGTCGGAACGGTATCCTCCCTTTCTATACCCCAGTAGCACTTTGCCTTCGCGCATCACGCAAATGCCCACGCCGACACCCGGATATAGCATAGGATACGTCACGCTCATAGAAATTCTGCTATGAGGATCTCTCTTGCTTTTGCGAGCGCTCGGCCGCGATGGCTATAGCGATTCTTTTCCTCGACGGACATTTCTCCGCCGGTTTTGCCAGCTTCATCGTAGAGAAAAATCGGATCGTAACCGAACGATCGCTCGCCTCTCGGTTCACGTGTGATGTGGCCATATACTTCTTCGCGGCACGTTTTTAGATCTCCCCTCGCTGGATCGTAGATAGCGATCACCGTAACGAATCGCGCCGTTCTCTTTTCATCAGGAACATCCTTCATCGCATCAAGCAGCTTTCTGTTTCTGTCGGCATCAGTGCCCGGTACGTACCGAGCGCTCTGTATGCCGGGAGCGCCGTCGAGCGCATCCACTTCGAGCCCCGAATCGTCGGCAAGCGTGAGCATACCAGCCTTCGTTCCGTATTCTCTCGCCTTGATGACCGAGTTTTCCTTGAATGTCGCGCCTGCTTCCTCCGGTTCGAATCCTTCAAGCTCCGGTACATGGTTGATGTCAATGACGTTGAACGGAACCCCTTCAAACGCATGGCGTATCTCCGGCATCTTTCCCTCGTTCCGAGTCGCGATAAGTAATTCTCTCATGCCCTAGTGGCTATACCCTAGTGGCTAACGACTATTTCATCGCCTCAATGCCAGAAGTGATCTCGGAAACTTCGCGAGTAATCGCGGCCTGGCGGGCTTTGTTGAAGGTGCGCGTGAGCTCCCCGGCCATTTCTTTCGCCTTGTCGGTCGCGTTCTTCATCGCGACCATGCGCGCGCTATGTTCGGATGCTTTTGATTCGAGCATCTTGTGGAATATGGCGATGTTAACCAGGCGCGGCACGAGAGCCGCCAAGACCTCGTCGGCATCCGGCTCGATCGTGTATACCGCTACCCCATTGCCATTTTCAACCTCGGCATACTTGCCACGCACCGGGAGGATCTCCTCGACCATGTGCTCCACAGCTCTTCGCGAGAGCGGCAGCACTTTGTGCACGGCTGGATGCTGTTCGAAAATTGATCGGAAATTTGTATAGGCGACGCGTACTTCGCGGACGCCTCCTGCTCGATACAGAGAAATCGCTTGGTCCGTGATTACGCGGAATTCGCGCTCGTCAATGGCATCAGCAATGTTCGTGTGAAAATGCACCACGTTGTATCCGCTACGGAGCGCAAATTCGTATCCACGCTTCCCGAGACAAAGAAAAATGAGATCATCGCGTGAAAGATTCTCTTCTTTGATGAACTTCTCGGTTTCTCGGATGACGGCACTGTTGAGGGCGCCAGCAAGTCCTTTATCACTCGTGATGATGATGATCACTACCTTGCCCTCCGCAGGCACGTGCATTAAGGAGTGCCGTGCGACGTTCGTGCTGCCGGAGATACCGGCGAGCACCCGCAGTCCTGCACGGGCATATGGCCTGGAGGAAATGGCACGCTCTTGGCTCTTGCGCATCTTCACGGCGGATACCGCCTCCATGGCATGCGTGACCGTACCAGTCTTTTTGTATGACTGGATCTTCAGCTTAATGTTCTTTAAACTCGCCATGACTTATTTTTTCTCAAACAATTCCGGATGCGCGAGCTTGAACTCTTCGATCTGTTTGTTCAGCTGTTTCTTAGTATCATCGGGGAGGTCTCCCGTCTTCTTGATTTCAGCGAGCACTTCGGAGCACTCGGCATCGAAGAATTCTGTGAGCTTTGCTTCGACGGCCGTGACACTCACGACGGGAACATCGGCAAAAAGCTTCTGCCCGGCTGCGTAGAGTATCGCGACTTGCATCTCCATTGGGATTGGCGCGCCGTTCTTTTGTTTCAGCACTTCCACCATGCGCTGCCCCGAGGCTATTGCGTCGGCGGTGGCCTTGTCGAGATCCTGCGCAAACTGCATGAAGGCTTCCAGCTCGCGAAATTGCGCGAGTTCGAGCTTCAGGCCTCCGGCAACAGCCTTCATCGCCTTACGCTGAGCGGCTGACCCCACGCGCGAGACCGAAATGCCGACGTCTATTGCGGGCCTCACACCTTTGTTGAACAGCTCAGAAACGAGAAATATCTGACCGTCGGTGATGGAAATGACGTTGGTCGGGATGTAGCCGGTGACGTCACCATCCTGCGTCTCGACAATTGGAAGCGCTGTGAGGCTCCCTCCACCCTTCTCTTTGGAAAGACACGCGGCGCGCTCAAGGAGCCGCGAGTGAAGGTAGAAAATGTCGCCGGGATACGCCTCGCGGCCCGGCGGCCGGCGCAAAAGGAGCGAGAGCTGCCGGTACGCGACGGCCTGCTTCGAGAGATCGTCGTATACGACGACGACATCCTTGCCCTTATCCATGAAATATTCGCCCATCGCAACGCCGGCGTATGGAGCGAGGTACTGGAGCGCAGCAGGAGAAGAGGCAGGCGCATCAACGACAATGGTGTATTCGAGTGCGCCGGCCTGACGCAGCTGCTCGACGATACGAGCTGTCTTCGATTCTTTTTGACCGATAGCAACATAGATGCAGACAGGGCGGGTTGCCTTCGGCTCGTTCCGCTGGCTGACGATGGTATCGATTGCGATAGTCGTTTTGCCCGTGCTTCGGTCGCCAATGATGAGCTCACGCTGTCCACGACCGATCGGGATCATTGCGTCGATCGCTTTGATGCCTGTTTGCACGGGCACCGAGACCGATCGGCGGTCAATGACACCCTTAGCTTCTCGCTCGACGGGCATGAGTGTCGTTTTTTTGAAGGGACCCTTGCCGTCGATCGGCTCGCCCAAGGCGTTCACGACGCGGCCCAAGAGCTCTTCGCCCGCAGACACCGAGAGAACGCGACCTGTGGATTTGACGGTCATGCCTTCCGTCACTCGAGCGGTGTCGCCGAGGACCGCGACGCGCACCCCATCCTCTTCAAGATTGAGAATGAGGCCGTAGAGTTCTGTCTGTGCTTTCATCGCTTCCGAAAGTGGCTTCCCCTTTCCCTCTTCGAAAAGTACGACCTCGCTCATCACTGCTTTCGAAAGTCCGTCGATCGCAACAACGCCGTCTCCGACGGCGGTGACCCGCCCGACGTGTTCGGCACGAGTGCTCGGCGCATGCGCCTCGATTTCTTTGAGTATCTTGTCAACGGTAGTACTGCTCATACCCTATTCAGTCGCACGATTATACCCCGACGCTTCGGTCGGGGCCCCGACTTCCGATTGAACATCGGAACGTCGGGGTATCGAATTTGTAACTTTGTTATAAATCTCCAGCAAGCTTTTCTTATAACTCGCATCGACGAGACGCTCGCGGCCTTCCAAGCGCCAACCGCCAATGAGCGAATCGTCGACACGCATCTCCATGTCTTTCGCACTCGTGCCGAGCTCTTTGAGAATATCTCTTGCCTCACGCTCTGCATTTTCGATATCCTTATGCCGCGCAACCGAGAGCACAACAGCTCTCTTCGCGCTCTCCCGCGCCGCGACGCGCATGAGAGCGTGGGCAATCTTAGGCAGAAGGTTCGCCCGACCGTGCCTCTCCAGATACGCTCGCAACTTCGCGACAGCCGCCTTCGGCTGCTCCCCAGCTTCTATCATCTTCCAAAGCGCTTCTGCGTACGCATTCTCCATAAGTGATTAGCCAATAGGGTTTAGGGTATAGGGTTTTTGAATTTGGTTTTTTGATTTCATATCTAGTGGCTATACCCTAGTGGCTAGACCCTCGTAATATTCTCTCTGCCGCGAGCATTGCCGCACGAGCTATTTCCCGCTCACTCTCCTTCAGGGCCTGGCGCTTAGCTTCTTCGGCACGCAGCGCCGCGTCTTTGAGCGTGCTTGAAGCTCGCGATTCGGCTTCTCTCACAATCTCTTCGGCCTTCTCTTCAGCACGGCTTCGCGCAGCCGCGACGATTCCTTCAGCCTCTCGAGACGCGCTGCCGATAATCCCCTCCCCTTTCGTTTTTGCTTCAGCAAGTCGCCCTGCCGCAGCTTCTGCGTTCTGCACGCCCTCGGCAATTTTCTTCCTGCGATCGTCGATCATCTTCAAAACAGGTTCATAGAGAAAGTACCATAGGACTGCAAGCAGAATGCCGAAGTTGAACGCCTGCACCAAGAGCAGTTTCCAGTTGATGCCAAACGCTGCGAACAACTCGCTCATGCCACGACGAAAAAGTTCACCGCTTTAGGTGAACTTGATAATGAAGCCGACGACGAGAGCGAATATGGCGAGTGCGTCTGTGACGGCAATGCCGACAAACATCGTCGTCTGGATCTTTCCAGAAGCCTCCGGGTTGCGACCGATCGCTTCGAGCGCGCGGCCCACCAAGATGCCGAGTCCTACGCCAGGGCCAATCACGCCCAAGCCCACCGCGAGTGCCATGCCGAGTGTTTTTGCTACTTCGATATCCATAATGATAGGTGCTAGGTTCTAGGGACTAGGTTCTAGTCACTTCTGCTAATTAATAACAAATATGGTCGCATTCTAACATGCGTTTTCAGAAATTCTACGGCTTGACAACTAGGGATAAAAAGTATGTAGTTGTCGCACGAAGCACACGGCTTCGAGCACATTGGAGGATTCGTCATGCCCAAATGCGCATGTACACTTAATGTTCCTGAACCTATCGCCCGTCGCTACATGAGTACGCACGACGGGAACTGGCCTTTCGACAGCGAGTGGGCGTTGTTTAAAGCGCGGCTCACATTCGCCTCTGAGCCGGTGGAGGGCCGAAAGCTGCAGTTCGGTGACGTCATCCACACTGTGACGTTGCAAATCGACGAGGTCTTCTACCATGGTACGCATGAGCGCGTGGAGACTACGGTCTACCTCAGCATCGCGCCAACGCCCGTAGAGGTCCAACACGTTGGCGAGTTTATCGACGAGCTGCGACAACACGGCTGGAGGTGAAATTTTAGGACGCTGTTTCTATTAGGGTCTGCCGGCGCCATAAGTCCGGCTTTTTCTTTTAATCCGCTTTCGTGCCCAGATTATACGTTCACGAGGGCTGTCCTAATACTCGTACCATGGTACGAAAACTATGACAGGTTAATGCGCCTCGGCACCATGCGGCTCGGAAACGGCGAGCTTGATAAAAAAGAGCGTAAGTAGGGCAAAGATAGCCGCCTGCAAAAAGCCGATGAAGATTTCAAACAGCATAAGTGGGACAGGCCCGAGATAGGGCGCGAAGAAAATCGCGACCGCGATGATAACCTCCCCAGCAAGGATATTGCCAAAGAGCCGGAACGCGAGCGAGAACGCTCGCGCAAATTCTCCGATGAATTCGACGATGCCGACAAAAAATCCGATAAAGCTGCGTATATCAAAAAATTTCTTGAAATACTGCCATGTGCCTATCACCGCAATACCTGTTATCTCGATAACGAAGAACGAGATGATGGCGAGCGTTAAGGGAACGGTGAGGTCCGTCGAGGGAGCACGAAGGAGCGGTTCATCCATATACTCAATGGAGCCGATGCCGGGCAGAAAGTGAATCATATTGCCAACAAAGACAAAGAGGAAAATGGTCATGAGAAGCGGAAAAAATCGCTTCGCCATTTCTCTGCTCTCGAGCACCTCGGCCACATAGTCGTATACAAATGAAAACGCTTCTTCAAGAAGCGTCTGCAAACGGCCTGATACCATCTCGAGCCTTCCGCGAACGAAGAGGGCGAGGCTGACGAGCAGTGCGATCACGATCCAAGTCGTCACAAGCGTATTCGTTATGGGTATACCAAACAATTCGCCAAGCTTTTCAGCCGCGATCGCGACGTGTATTCCCTCCTCCATTGATGGCTAGTCTAGCACGATTTACCGAGCAATAAAGCGCCGAATAGCGCGAGCAACATCTCGCTCATAGCCCTTGAATCCATGCCGCGCACCGGCAATTACCATTGCGCGGAAATCGCGCGAGCGATTGTTTACCTCGAACCACTTCACGATCTCTTTTGCTGGCCGATCGCCGAATTCATCGCGTCCTGCGAGCAACACGAGAGCCGGCAGGCGAACAGACTTTAGTACTCTAGGATTTCTCTTCGGATCCCAATAGGTAAATATTTCTTCAGGACCACGTCCTGAGTATAGACTCATGAATCGTTGTGCATCCGCGATCCATGGCCATCCCCATACACTCGGAGGAAGCAATTCTTTCGCGCGACCGCGTCGCAATGCTCTGCGCGCGTACGTGAGTGCACGAGCAACCTTTTTCTTGTCGTACTCGAGTCGAAGCGCTGCGTAATCACTGACGGGACCCAGAAGAACGAGGCCTCGCACACCTCTGCCCTTCTTATGAGCCCAAAAGACGGATTTCTGGCAACCGGTCGAATGGCCGGCAACATAGATTTCCTTCGCGCCCTGCCTGCGCGCAAAGTTGACTGCCCCTTGAATGTCATCGACGCAATCAGTAAAGCGCTCGTGTGCGGCACCCGCGCGCAACGCGCGCCGATATACATGGCTCTTATGCGGGAGATACGTGACTTTGTCATGCCCTCTATTATTAAAAGCAAGGACTGCGGTTTTGTTATCAACCGATTGCTTTGCTATCTTCAGCTTGCTGAACATGGAACTTCCGAGTCCATGCACCCAAACAATGCACCGTTTGGACCTTTTTGGGCCTAGCCAAAGACCGTTCAGCAAATATTTTTTCGGCGTGACTATCTCAACGACATGAGCCGGCGTCATGTTCCCTCTTGCCATGAGCTCAAATATTTTTTTTGTTCAGGTGAAAGTTTGTCGATTTCTATGCCCATCGAGGCAAGCTTGAGGGAGGCAACAGTTTCCTCGATTTCATCGGAGACGTCGTACACTCCTGATGTCAAGGTGTCACCTTGACGCACCAGCCACTCGACAGCGAGTGCTTGCGTTGAAAAACTCATGTCCATCACACTCGCCGGATGCCCTTCGGCCGCCGCGAGGTTTACGAGCCGACCTTCCGAAAGAAGATACACTTTCTTATTTCCTATGCGGTATTCGTCGACGTTCTCACGAATCCGCTTCGGCTTCCCTCCCAGCTTCTCAAGGTCCTTGAGGCTCACCTCAACATCGAAGTGTCCCGCATTACAGACAAAAGCACCGTCTTTCATCTTCTTGAAGTGTTCGCCGCGAATGACATTGATGTTGCCAGTGACCGTACAGAAAAGGTCGCCGAAGGGCGCGGCTTCCTCCATCGTGAGCACACGAAAACCGTCCATCGCCGCTTCGAGCGCTTTCACGGCATCAACCTCGGTGATGATAACGTTTGCACCCATTCCACGTGAGCGCATCGCAAGGCCTTTTCCGCACCAGCCGTAGCCTGCGATCACAAACGTGCGGCCCGCGACGAGCATATCGGTCGCGCGGATAATTGCTTCGAGCGTCGATTGGCCGGTGCCATAGCGATTGTCGAAAAGATTTTTCGTCTTTGCGTCGTTCACCGCGACAACGGGAATTTTGAGTGCTCCGTCGCGCTGCATCGCGCGAAGACGGATAACGCCTGTCGTCGTCTCCTCGGTCGAGCCGATCATCTGCGAAAGGAGCTTCGGATGGTTCTTATGTATCGTCGAGACTAGATCCGCGCCGTCGTCCATGGTGATGTCCGGCTTCGTCGCAATAACGGCCTCGATATGCTTGAAAAAAGTCTTGCGATCTTCCCCAGAAATAGCAAAAACGGGGATTCCGTGCTCGACAAGTCCCGCTGCGGCCTCGTCTTGCGAAGAGAGCGGATTCGATGCACAGAGCGCGACAGATGCGCCACCTTCTTTCAGCGTAACCATGAGATTCGCCGTCTCGACGGTCACATGCAGACATGCTCCCACTCGCTTCCCCTTGAGCGGCTTCTCTTTCCGAAATCGTTCCCGGATCTTCAGCAAAACAGGCATATCCCGCGCCGCCCACTCAATGAGCTGCGCCCCTTCTTTGGCTAGCTTCCTGTCTTTTATGTCGTATCGCACGGAGGCAGTATACCCCATTAGATTGCGAGCGGATAGCTCGATCTAACGGGGCAGGCACTAAAGCGGACAATTTTCTCCGTAGGTTTCTTGGTAGCGTTCTCGCAATTCTGGAAGCGTGAATTGATGATTCTGCGTCCCCTGCTGCTCGACAGCATAGGCGGCGACAGCGCTGCCAATCTGCGCACATATGCGCGGTGATTGCCCCGAAAGATATCCCGCGATGAATCCCGCGCGAAACGCATCTCCTGCGCCCGTTGGGTCGATCACCTGCTCTACGGCAGCGGCCTTCACGCGCACGCTTGAGTCTTTACTCATGATGCGTGAGCCGCTTTCTCCAAGAGTCACGACGACAAGAGCCGCCCGCGCGAGAAGCTCTTTCTCATTCCATCCCGTCTTTTGCATGATGAGATCGATCTCATAGTCGTTCCCAAAAAGTCCCGCCGATCCATCTATTGCACTTTGCAAATCGTCTGCAGAAAGGATGGGTATCTCTTGCGCAGGATCGTAAAAGTACGGAAGTCCGCGGGATTTGTAGTGAAGGGGAAGGGCGCGCATGTCGTCCGGATTTCCAGCACCGATGATAGCGCATAACGCACTTTCAGTTTCTGGCAACGTTTTGTAGGCAGCTCTTCCGGCTCCAAAGGAAAACGCAGCTATCTGATTGTCTGCCTTGTCGGTAATGATGTATGCAGAAGAGGTGAGTTCGCTCGGATCGACGTGAATCAGCTCCGTTGCAATGTCCTGCTTCTCTAAATAGGCGCGGTAGGCTCCAAAATCAGAGCCGGCCGTCGAGATAATAGACGGTTCATGTCCGAGGAGCTTGAGATTGTATGCGATGTTACCCGCAGTTCCGCCAAAGTTTTCCTCAACACCCTCAACCGCAAAGCTCACGTTGATAGTATGTAATTTGTGGGCCAAAAAGTGATCGCGAAAATGTCCCGGAAAATCCATGATCCTGTCGTAGGCGATCGAGCCAGAGACAATGACACGTGACATGCTGCAAGTGTATCAGACTGGATCGGCGTGATATCCTCCCGAACATGCGAAGTACAGAGGAAGAGAACTCGATCC
The DNA here is from genome assembly GCA_016186765.1 of Candidatus Kaiserbacteria bacterium. Lineage (GTDB taxonomy): Bacteria > Patescibacteriota > Minisyncoccia > Phycocordibacterales > UBA2100 > UBA10103. Next base: position 151,223 of record JACPLD010000001.1, read on the forward strand.
TGGAGCAGTTCCTAACTCCGAGAGGGTGCCTCTCGTACATCGTCGGAGACCGCGTGAGTGGTGTGGCCGCTATCATCGACCCTTCGATCGAGATAGAGAACGATGCGTATAAGAACTTCTTGCAGCAGCACGAACTTTCGCTTTCATACATTATCGACACGCATACACACGCCGACCACATCTCTTCGTCGAAAGAGCTGCGTGCGGAGGGCGCGCGTATCGTCATGCACACGCTCGCCCCTTCACCGCGCGTCGACCTTCGTGTAAATGATGGCGACACTCTCGCGGTCGGAAGCCTTGAGCTCAAGTTTCTTGCGGCGCCGGGGCACGCGCCTGACCACGTTTCTCTCTACGTTCCCCAGCTCGAGACGGTGTTCACGGGCGACACTCTCCTCATCGGAGGAACGGGACGTGCCGATTTTTCTCACAGCGATCCAGCGGCTCTCCATGAAAGCCTGCAAAAGCTCTTGGCATTCCCTGCTGCCACCCGTGTCTATCCGGGCCATGAGTACAAGGGGCGAACACGCTCGACTATTGGGCAAGAGCGCGCGAAAAATCCGCGCCTGCAGCTCTCGCGCGAAGAGTTCATCCGCCACATGCGCGAGCATCGGCCACCCCTTCCAGAACTCTTCGAGGCATCACTCAAGGCAAACAGAGAATAGCGCGAAGAAATTCCGAATGTGACCCCTAACGGCCCTGGAAACCCACGGTTTTCCAGCGTGCTTCGCGCTACCTTCCTCCACGGAGAACTCCCGTTCTCCGACCCTCTCCCATCCGTCGGAGTCATTTCGTTTCGTAAACTCACTCCATGACCCCGACGGAAGTCGAATCCGTGTTTCCAGGATGAGAACCTGGCGTCCTGGGCCTCTAGACGACGGGGCCAACAACTGTATTCTTCACACTTTTTGAAAGCGGGCAAGCTTATTCTGTGTCATCAATCTTCTTGAGAGCGTCCGGATGGCAACGGTAGGGTTTCCCTGTTCCATATTGAACGATTACATCCAATCTGACCTCGTCTTTATTAACGATGCTCACTTTCCGGTCGAAATTCATAACCTCCTCTCCTATAGAAAAACTTGCAAGTTTCTCCCGCCGCCGGGCTTTTTCGGCTGCTCGATCGGCGAGCTGCGCCGCCCTCCTTTCTCCACGCTCCTTATCTCGCGCCAACTGCTTGCGTAGATCTTTCTCAATAATGCCCTGACCTCTTTTTGGCTTTTCAATCATGGTGTGCCGTATGCAATTATCCTACCATTCCGCGCCGACGGATATGTCGATATTGCAAGTACTCCGTTGTCATGTTTTCAAAAGCCACTCGGGTTCCTGGCGGACGAGCAGATCGACCGCTTTTTCGGGTTCGGCCATGAGTTTCTCTACTGTGCACTCAAAACACTAAGAAAAATCGAAGGGTCTTACATTTTTAAAAATATGTGCTAAAGTGCTGTCAGATGGAAAGTGCCAAATCGGAACTTTTTGTTCTCTCTCAACTCCAACATATGAGGTTGTCATGGACGAGCTCAGACGGATGTTACGCGCAGAACCGCTTCTGCATACAACACCTACTCTCAAAGCGCTCAATCTCGCTCGAGTCAGTGCGTCAGGCGGTTCAATCTACTACGGTACCGGCCTCCGCACGAAAACAGCATTGTCAATCGGGCTTCCGTTTGACGTGTTGATACTCGTTCTAGTTGCCGAGTACCTCAGACGCACGCTTGGATTAAAGGATATCTACCACCACATCGCGGATACGCACGCGCTTTCGAATTCGTTCTGTACGAAAGAGAGTGTAGATGCAATTTCAGAAGAATACGAAAAATTACTGAAACGTATCGCTGAAGTAGTCGGGGTTCCACTTATCGTACAGCGATCTTCTTCCTTCGATGCTTCGCCGGAGTATCGGTCGCTTTTGGAAAACGTCCATAGCGAGAAAGGGGAATACGTCAAACGCGAGATGTCCGATATCCTTTGGTACCGTACCAAGCACAACGTGTCGCTGAAACTCGGTTGGTTGATTGACCCAAGCGCTAAACGTATGGGCTTTGATGAACGGCTGTTTGATACAGAGTTCCTGTCTCATTGCGACACGAACATGGATTTCGCCTATACGGTCTCCGGCAGGACGTTCGACCGAAAACGCTCTCGCGTATCCCCATACGTAGCAGTGCCGGGGGAGACCCGTTTGCTTTTCAAGAAAGGCGAAGACGCGCAATCCAAGTACGAGCAGGGTCTGAATAACTGGAGTAACATCGAAACCATGGGAAGTGCAATAGGCACTTTGACGGCTGTTATGCACCTTTGGGACCGCGTGTCCCGCACCCACGTTCCGTCGCATGCAAATCTGATGGACCGCGTGCAGGCAATTATCGATACAGTCTGTAAGGAATAACGTGGGCCCACCTTGCTCCGACCGAAAACGAAACGGTCGGAGTTTTTTTATTTGGTATATACTGGTTATTATATATGGAATCGAAGGTAATTGGCATACTTGGAGGTCTTGGTCCCGAAACTACAGCCCATTTCTACCTCGATATAATCTCCTCTCTAAAAGAACAAGGAGTGTTTGCCCGTCCGCCGATCGTAGCTTGGAGCGTACCTCTCCCCTATGCGCTCGAACGAACATTCATAACCGAAGGCGGTGGAAAAGACGAATATCTTTCTTTCCTTGTCGATGGCTGTCAAAGAATTGAGCGAGCTGGAGCCGATTTTATCGTTATACCCTGCAACTCGGTCCACATCTTTATTCAGGAGTTGCGTCAGAGAGTACAGATACCGGTGCTAAGCATTGTCGAAGAAACCAGGGAATTTCTACGTGGTGCGGGACTCGAAAAAATCGTCCTTCTCGCGACAACCCCAACCATCGAGGGCGACCTCTACCAGACCGTCCTTGAACAAAGCGGTGTGCGGGTAAAGATACCTGATGCCGGCCAACAGGCGATTTTGAATCGAGTCATTCAGCGGCTCGCTGCAAGCGAAGCCGATGAAACGGATGCGAAATCATTCCACAATATACTAGAGTCATTTTTGAGGACTGGCACTGCAACAATACTTCTGGCCTGCACCGATCTTCAGTTGCTTGCAGAAAAAGAAGCGGAACCGATGCGCGTTTACGACACCATAAATATTTTAGTTCAAGCTACAGTGAGAAAATGGAACAACGTACACTAAAACTATCTCTTTTTCCATTCATCATCCTGGCGCACCAAGAGCTCAGGGGCGCGCTCCGGTTCGGCCATGAGTTTCTCCACCGAACGCTCCATGCGCATGGATTGCGAGCCCTTCACGAGAACGATGTCGCCGTCGCGAAGTTCGCCCCGCAACTCTTGTCCCGCGCGCCGCGATTCATTCTGTTCGTACTCTTTGATGTTTGCTTCTGGCATGCTAGCGTCGAGCGCCGCCTCTCCTGTCGCGCGCGAGCGAAAACCGACGGTGATGAGTCTCTCTGCGCACTGTGCAGTGCGTACTCCCACCTGCCTGTGCGCCTCGGTTGCAAACCTACCGAGCTCGAGCATGTCGCCCAAAACAGCGATGCGCCGCCCGCCTTCCGGAATTTTGACTTCTTTGAGTGTATCGAGCGCCGAGAGCGCCGCCGCCGGGGAGGAGTTGTACGTGTCGTCGATGATAGTCGAGCCATTCACGCCCCTGATCACGCGCATCCTCCCCGGCGGCGGGCTCCACTGCGAGAGCGCCTGCCGCAACTGCGCCGCGTCGATGCCTGCGACGTCAGCTACCGCAAAAGCGGCAAGTGCCCCGTAGGTATGGGCCTTTCCGAGCGCACCGACAATGGAGACCGGAAGTGCAAGATTGCCGCTTACAAGCCGAAAGCGCGTACCGATGGGCTTCCCCTTTTCGTACAGAATACCCTGATGCGAAGCTGAGTACGTATTGTGTTTTCCGAGTCCGTACGTTGCAACATTTTTGAATCCGGCGGACATATCGATCGTCCGGGAATCATCCCCGTTCACAATCACCCTGCCGCTTTCTTTCACGTGTTCGGCGAGCGCGCGCTTCTCTCGCGCGAGCTCGAGGGGCGTGCGGAAAAATTCCACATGCACGGGAATATCCGGTACGCCCGTGATAACGGCGATATCGGGCTTCAGCCACCTTGCGACACGCCTGATGTCGCCGGGACGATCAGCGCCGACTTCGACGACGAGCCACAGGGGATACGGCGTCTTTCGAACAACGAGCATAAGTCCGCGCGCGAGATTCAGGGCCCACATAAGGGGGTTCCGCCACGCGTTCTCCAGACCGAGGATGGTGAGTGGAACGCCGATATCGCTGTTGAAACTCTTCTCGCTTTTGCGGACATGCAAAGCGCTCGAAAGCGCTGCGTATATCGCATCCTTCGTCGTAGTCTTTCCGACACTGCCGGTAACGGCGATTATCTTCGGCTGATAGCGCCACAGGACAAGCTTAGCTTCTAGAGTAAGGGTGACCACTATCAGTTTTTTGATCGTTTGCATGGCGAAGTGGACGAGCCACTAGCCACTAGGGTATAGGGTTTAGGGAATTTCACTAGTGGCTATCCCCTATTAGCTAGTTCCTATCTATCGGGCGGGATATCGTAGTAGTTAATCAAAAACTTCGTAATGTCGAGAAACGGCCGCGCGAGCGTTGCCGAGGCGAATTGAGCGCCGTGCGGTTCGACCGCTACAAGAAAGACAATAAACTGTGGATCATGCGCGGGGAAATAACCGAAGAACGAGTGCAGGTAGCGATCTTTGTAGTAGCCTCCTCCGCCTGGAATTGCTATCTGGGCCGTCCCGGTCTTTGCGGCGATCGAGTAGTGCTCTTGCTTGAGGACCCCTCCCAGAAGCGCAGTATCAAATACCTTCACCAGCATGTCGGTCACCGTCTGAACCGTCTCCTCCTTCAGTACACGTGGCCCTTGCGGCGGGAGGATGCTTCGAACAATGCCGCTCTCGAGCTTAATATCGGAGACGACATGCGGTGATGGCAGCACTCCATCATTTGCCAAGGCACTAAGCGCGCGGATCATCTCGACGCCGGTCACTGCGATCCCCTGTCCGAAGGAAGCCGAAGCAAAGTCGACGTCGTAGGCTCGATCGAGACTTTTCACTAGCCCCGTCGCCTCATTAGGAAGATCGATGCCGGTTTTTTCACCGAGGCCGAAGGCATGAACGTATTCGCGAAACACATTATGACCGACCCGCCCCTCGATGAACGAGGCACCAAGGTTCAACGATTGATTCAACACCTCTTGCATGTCGACGACCCCGCGCGCTTTGCCGTCATAGTTGCATATCTCCTTCCCGCTCTTTTGAATGCAGCCGCGGTCCTCATAGGTCGTCTTCGGCCTTATCGCACCTACATCCAAGCCAGCGGCAATGGTGAGAGGCTTCATGATTGAGCCCATCTCGTAGACATTTTCGACCAACGGGTTCCCGAACATGGAGACCTCGGTGGTGTTGTAGGTGTTAGGATCGAAGCCCGGCCGCGCCGCGATCGCGATGATCTCACCGGTGTGAGGGTCCATGATGATCCCGCCCCCGATCTTCGGCGTATAGGTGCTCATCACCGCCTCGAGTGTCTTCTCGAGACGCGCCTGCACCTGTGGCTCGATGGAGGTAATGACATTCCCATAGCTCTCGGCGGGGTCGGAAAGCGCCGTTCCGACATTGATGAAGATCTCCGCGAATGGATTGACGTACAAACCCGAGGCTGCCTTCGCAAGAGTTTTTTCGTAGCTTCGCTCAAGCCCGTACCTGCCGACCTTCTCGTCGCCCCGATACCCAACGAAGCCGATCGCATGCGCCGCAAGCACACCTCCCGGATAGTTGCGCCACTTATCTTGAACGAGGATCACGCCCAGAAGCTTGAGCGAGCGGATACGCTGTGCAGTATCGTCCGGAAGTCGAAAGGCTACCTCTTCATACGGGTCATCATACTTGCTGGCACTCGCAAAAAAGCGCTCGCGATCAGGTACGGCGAACGAGAGCGTCTGGTAGGCAGCTTCGGGATCTTCAAGCTCCTTCGGCACGATAGCGAGGCGCCATCCACTCTGCATCAGCGCCGCTGCAACGAGATCGCCATCGCGCTTCGTAAAGAATATGGAGCCGCGGTCCTCGACGTCGCGTACGTCGGCGACGTACTGGCCGCGAGCGTCTAGCTCATATCGATCGCCGTGCACGATTTGCACGAAATACAGCCGCGCCGCAAGGAATGCCGCGGCGAGGATGAAGAGGGCGGAAAGGACTCTCGCTCGCTCGACAAAGCCGAGACTCTTAAATTTCATTGAGCTCAACGTCGGCGTTTGCAGTATCTGCCTCAGCGGGCCCGCCTGCGGAGAGGGTCCCCGGACGGTGAATGTAGAGCGTCCGAGCGACGGGAGAGAGGCCAAGGCGCACGCCATCCTCGGGTCCGATGCCCTGTGAGAGAGCGAAGTATTCACGCTCGAGTTTTGAAACGGCAGTCACGAGATGAGCCGACTCCGCAAGCGCTTCTTTTCTCGCGATGACGTTCAAGATCGTCGAACCGACAAAATACACGTAGGAGAACGCGAGGAGTACTACAGCGCCGATGAGTACGCGAAAGAGCAAATGCTCCGCGGGATGTTCGGAGGTAAGCGAAAACGCTCGATGCCTACCGGCAAAATCAAGCCTCCCCTGAAATATCGAGGGAGCGTACTTGCTTATTTTTTGTATTTTGGCTCTCATGCGAAGAAGTTGGATGTTAGAAGTTGGAAGTTTGATATTTCCAACCTCTAATCTCTAACTCCTAACTTCTCAATCACACGAAGCTTTGCGCTGCGTGCACGAGGGTTCTCTCGCACCTCTTCCCTGCTCGGCACAATTGGTTTCCTCGAAAGCAAGCGGCCCTCCTGCTCACGGACCCACTCGGCAAATGCACGCTTGACTATCCTGTCCTCAAGGCTATGAAAGGATATGACCGCGAGGCGGCCGCGAGGCTTAAGCAGCTGCCACGCCGCCTGCAAGCCTTCGGTGAGTGCCGCAAGCTCGTCGTTCACGGCGATGCGAAGCGCCTGAAACGCACGCGTCGCGGGATGTATCCGGCCTCGCCTTAAGCGAACGGGGGTCGCCGCTGCAATCGTCTGGGCAAGTTCGCGGGAAGTCGCGAAAGGTTTCTTCATCCTGCGCTCGACTATCGCTTTGGCAATCCTTCGTGCGTATCGCTCGCCACCGAATCCGAAAAAAATATCGGCGAGGGTTCTCTCACTCCACGTGTTCACGATGGTCGCTGCAGTTAGTTCAGCCTCCTTGCCTCCATATGTCATGAGGAGCGGCTCGTCAGAAAGAAACGAAAATCCTCTTCCGGAGTTGAGCTGGTAGCTGCTCCACCCTAGATCGAAGAGAGCCTTCGTCATCGTCGTTACGCCGAGCGCACGAAGCTCACGTGTCATATTTCTGAAATTGCCGCACACCACGTGGACTTTCGCGCGAACACCGGCAAGACGCCTGCGGGCACGCACTACTGCCTGTGGATCTGCGTCGAAGCCGACGAGGAGTCCCCGAGGCCCGAGGCCCTTCGAGAGCTCTCTCGCGTGACCTGCCCCGCCGAGTGTCGCGTCCACGACAATATCGTCTGGCTGCACGTCGAGCGCACGCATGACTTCGTGTAAAAGAACGGGTCGGTGCCTTTGGCTCGCCGTAGCTTTAGCGAAGGCGGCTGCCCGCCTCCGCTCTACCGAGCTTCGGCGAGACGATGACAGCACCGGGTTGCTGGAGGAAAAATGTCGCGTGCGCATATTTTTTTGATCCTCCAGCCACCTTGTGCAACCATCCGTCTTTATAGAGCTCCGATCTGACCGAGCTTCTTCGCCATCTGCTCTGCGTTGCGGTCGATTCCGCGTTTGTAATTTCCCCAGCGATCGGCATCCCAAATCTCGACACGATCCGAAACTCCCGCAAAGACAACACGCTTTTTCAAGCCTGCGAAATCTCTTTGGTGTTCAGGAATGAGGATGCGCCCCGCGGCGTCTACCTCGATTTCCGCCGCACCCGAGAGCATAAAGCGGCTGAACCCCCGTGTTTCGGCCTGCACCAAGGAAAGGCCTTGGAGCCTTTTTGCCAAGATCTCCCACGCACTGCGTGAATATACAAAGAGACAATTGTCGAGCCCCCTCGTGATGACGACCTTTCTTCCAAGAGCTGCTCGAAACGTCTTTGGGAGTGAAATGCGCTTTTTCTCGTCGAGGTTGTGCAGATATTCACCGATCAACAGATTGGCCATGTTTCCCACTCTATCCCACTGTGATAGAGTATATACCACTATACCCTACCGCAAGTGAGTTATCCCCACCACACATCAACTACTGTAATCCGTCAATGCGAGCTTAAGGACGACCTCACACTGTGCTAGAATCACACAAATGCTCCGGGTTTTTAGAACAGCAGATACGGAGACTCTCAATGAAATAGCTGAAGAGACGCGCGTGCGGAAAGTCCCCACGTACGTGATGCTTTTTTCTATGGGTTCGCAGTTCGACCATCTCATCGTGCGAGAGCTCGCAAAGCTCGGGGCATTTTGCGTTGTCGCTGATCCTTCGACCGTTACCGCCGACGACGTGAAAAAGGTGGCGCCAGCGGGAATCATCCTCTCGGGAGGTCCTGCATCGGTAGAAACAGAGCCTCCGCCGTTTGATGAGAAAATCTTCGATCTCGGGATCCCGACACTCGGCATTTGCCTCGGATTTCAAATGTGGGCGAAGCATGTGGGTGCAAAGGTCCCGCCTTCTGAAAAACGCGAGTTTGGCGTCCACACGTTCACGATTAGCGCGGATGATCCGCTTTTTGCAGGCATTCCTCGCGAGACACAGGTACTCCATAGTCATGGCGATGCCGTGCTTCCAGATTCTGTCATTACAGTTCTCGGCACTACCGACAATGCACCCGTTGCGGCCGGGAGATTCAAGCATCTATGGGGGGTGCAGTTCCACCCCGAGGTGACCGAAACAGTCGAGGGAGCACACATCTATGATAATTTCCTCACGATCTGCGGCATTAGCGAGCGCTTCCCTGCGCACAATGTGGCGGAGCAAAAGATAGCTGAACTGAAAAAACTCGTCGGCCCCTCGACTCCGCTCGGGGTAAACAAAAAAGTGCTCATCGCGCTGTCGGGCGGTTCGGATTCTTCGGTCGTTGCATTTCTTCTAAAGCGCGCTTTAGAAGAAATGCCCCGAGCAAAGTCGAGGGGCCAACCCTTCGACTCCGCTCAGGGTAAACTCCGAGGAGTTTACATCCGCGGCATCGATCGTCCCGACGACGAGGCATACGTGAGAACATATTTCGGCAAGGAAGATTGGATTGAGCTCGAGATTGCTGATGCAACGGCGCTTTTTCTCGATGCATTGCGTGGAAAGACTGCAATGCGCGAGAAACGGCTGGCAATGCAGAGCGTGTATCGCGACGTGCTCGAAGAGAAGATAAAAGAGTTTGGAGCGGATTTCATCGCACAAGGCACACTCTATACCGACCTCCGAGAAAGCGGCCTTGGGACAGCCACCGGTGCGCGTGTCGCCGAGATAAAGGTGCACCACAATGTCGGCATCACCTTCTCTGTTCCCGAACTTCGCCCTCTCGAGGATCAGGTGAAAGACTCGGCGAGAAATATCGGACGCGAGATCGGCGTGCCCGAAGACCTTGTCCTCCGACATCCCTTCCCCGGTCCTGGCCTCGTCGTTCGCATCGAAGGAGAGGTCACCGCCGAAAAACTTGCCGCCGCGCGCGCGGTGGATGGCATCTACATCGAAGAACTTCGCAAGGCCAACCTCTACTCGACCGTGTGGCAAGCAGGCGCTGTCGTCACGAGTTCAGAGCATACTGTTTCCAAGGGAGACGACGCCGGCATGGGACACGTTGTCGCGCTGTGGGCAGTATGGAGCGTGAATGGCTTTACCGCACGCTTTGCGCAGCTACCGTACGATTTTCTGGGCAAAGTCTCCCGCCGCATCACCAATGAAATCCGCGAGGTCGGCGCTGTCACCTATCGCATCTCCAACAAACCTCCTGCTACGATAGAATGGGGTTAATTACCGAGCATGAGTGATATAGACCGAGATTTCGGGAAGCCAGAATCTTACTCCGAACGGCAGCGGATGAACTTTTCTGACGCTCTGCTCTCAAAGCCGTTCGAAAGTGGAGACGCCGCTCTCGATAAGGTATTTTGCCTCGGCAAAGTGTCTAAAGAGGGACATGTGTGGACCGTATCGGTGGATTCGGGATCACCAACGGTAGCATTGAACCAAAAGGTTAAAGAGCAACTCGCACTCGCCGATTCCCCCACCGTCGCGGACGTGCGAGCAAGAGCTGTGTATCCTGAACTATCTCTCATATCTGGCGGTTCATTTGTCTGGCTCCATGACCATAAGGGCGAACGGCTCGTTTGTCTCAGGCGAGACGAAGCGGCTCCCGTGGACGCCGGATACCTGACGTGTCCGGCGGGAAGATCGGGAGAGCCGCTCACGCAAACGATCGTCGGGGAAACGAACGAGGAGCTCATTATCATAAAGACGCTGCGAGACGGCCAGGAGCGATTCAAGCTACTCGGCTTTTTCAGAGACGAGAACACGAAAGATAAGATCGTGCAGCAGCGTCTCGCGCAGGTCAAAAGGATCCACGACAACTTAAAACAGCGCGGGCGCGAGAGCGATGCGGAGCTTCTTCTCAAGATCCGCGGGGAGGACGACGTTGAGATGCTTCAGATTGAAGGATATCTCGACAGCAATCCGAATGGTGAGGAAGTCGTGACGCTTGTACGCAGCCGGGAAATCGACCGAGTGCAAAATAGCATTGTACTGTTCGATAAAGCTAACAACACGCTTGAGGTCAATCAGGCGCTGCGCGTTAGATTACCGGAAGACGCAGAAATCCAAACCGTTATAGACGGAGAAGTATTCGGACGAAAAATCGAAATGTTTTCATCTCTTTCAGCGCTCACAAACGAGAAACTTGTCCCCGCTTTGCAGAACTACCGCAATCGTCTGCTAGCTCAAGACAGAGAAACCTAGATCCTTCTCCGGCGCGTTTCGTCCACATCTCCCGTCCATCTCGGACAAACCTCCCGCGACGATCGAGTGGGGTTGAATCTTAGAAAACTGTTTTCGAAACAGCGCCCGTTGATTTGTCCACCTTCCATTGCTCCAAGGGAATTGGTAACGTTCTTCCACTGCTTGAACCGCCCACATACAAGCGCACCTTCCAGAGCGATCCCGCGTCCTCTGCCTCCAACACGTAGCCCATCCCGCGCTCCAAAGCAGAATCTCGATAGAGCGCGAAATCCGGCAGGCGCTCGACGAGCGCTTTCGCCTCATCGGCACTCATGCGCGGAGCGCTCTCGTCGCGCTCGACAATACGCTTGCTTCCCCCACCTCGCACCGAAAGGAGCGCGGCATCCACCGTGGGACCGAGCTCGTCGACGTGCGCGGCAAGAACCTCGGTTCGAAATGTTACCTTGCTGCCTGCGGGGTCTAAAATACCGATCTCCTTGAACACGTATTGCCCCGAACTGTTATCGAACAATCCTGAAGCCACATAGCCGTTGTATTCGGCGCCGGCTTCCGGCGTGATCCATCCGAAGAAATCCAGGGAATAGTTCGGGCTGCCGGTAAAACCGAGTTCTGTCTCTTTTGCAACTGCTGCCCGCCCGGTGCGCTCCTGAAGCCGGGTCTCACGGTGCGAGGAGATCACGATCGTGGCGCGTCCCAGCGGCTCGCGTATCAGTTCGGATTCGTAGGAGCTGTCGCGCCGCACTTCTCCTATAATCCAGTCCGCCGGATAGCGGAGCGTGTAGCCTGCATGCGAAACAAAGAGACGCTCGGCGGGAAGCGGCACATACGACAGTGCAATCGCAACAGCACCGAGAATGAGCACGGATACCGCAACCGCGACAATGAAGCGCACGTTTTTATATCGCACGATTCGCTTCAAGAAAGAGATATTCGCGGCCATGGTGGACCATACCGGACTCGAACCGGTCACCTCATCCATGCCATGGATGCGCTCTGCCAGATGAGCTAATGGCCCGTGCGGCACATCCTAGCAAAATTCACCCGTCAGTACACCTGCAATTCGGAGGTATCACGCGAGGGCGGATTCGCCAGGCAGCGTTGCAGCTCGGGGGTTTCCGTCCAACCACACTTCCCGTCCGCTTGCGGTTCGCAGGAGGCTTCCTTGTAGCAGGCATACTCGGCACGGTATTCGCAAGTGGTAACGATACCCTCTGCTTCCTCTGCCGAAACACAAAGCTGTCCCGAGCAGCCTGCGACAGCGCACCCGTTAAAGGCAATCGAATCTGGAGGGAGTGTTTGACGCTCGTTTACAAAGGTGCGGCCGTCGGGAGTTGCGCAGCGCTCGGGATACGATTCCATAAGAGAGAAGCCTGCGGCGACGCACTCATCGAAATTGGTGATGAGGAAGAGAGATTGCTGTGCCCTGTTTTGCGAGAGCGCAACGAGAAGTCCTGCAATGATAGTGAGCACGACGACAATACCGATGAGCGTTGTTGTTGAGAGATTGGTCATATCCAGTTAGTACGACCAGTATACCAGAACTTCCCCCGCAACTGTGGAAACTAGAGGGAACGGGGTGGTATTATGGACATACGTTCCATGCAGATCGTCATTCGAAAAGCCGGGTGGAGGGACTTCGGCCCCCTTCTCAACTTGCAACGACAAGTCGTGCGTGAATCCGAGCACTTGGCCGCTACCCGCGGAGAGCGGAAGGAACCAGTCCTCTTTGCGTTTGCAAAAGCGATCCTGCACCGCAAACGCGTGCACACGCTGCTTGCCCTTGCCGGAAATGAACCGGTCGGCTACATCACAGTCGTATTCGGGAAGTTCAGGAAAGTTGGCGAAACAGCCTACCTTGTCGTCGGGGTGCGCGCATCGCACCAAGGGCAAGGTATCGGCACCACACTCCTCAATGAGGCAGAAAAATTCGCTCGTTCACGCAAAATGCACCGGATGGAGCTTGAGGTCTTCGAACGAAATGAAAGCGCCGTGCGACTCTACGAAAAACTCGGCTATCAGATCGAAGGCCGCCGCCGCGAAGCAGTAAAAACGCCGAACGGATACTCAGACATCATCTGGATGGGCAAACTCCTTTGACTCAAATCCACTTATTTATCCCCGCGGCAGGAATCGAACCCACATTACGAGCTCCGGAAGCTCGCGTCCTATCCGTTGAACGACGCGGGGCGAGACAACAGCGTATCATCGTGTCAGTCCGTCTCAAAAAGAGCGCTCAAGGATTCTCCGTCCTCGATGCGGTGTATCGCCTCGCCGAATACCTCACCGACCGAGACGATCTCCACCTTGGACGAGAATGATCTATCCGTTGATATCGTATCCGTGATAAAAAGTTTCTTGATGGACGAGCCATCGAGTGTGGCTTTCGCTTCCCCGCTCAGGAGTCCGTGGGTCGTGCAGGCGTAGACTTCGCGGGCACCGTTTTCCGTGAGAAGCTTCGCGGCGGTTGCAAGCGTGCCGCAGGTGTCAGCCATGTCGTCCACGATGAGCGCGATCTTATCCTTCACGTCTCCGATGAGCTTCATGCGGGTCACTTTGTTCGGAAGCTCCCGTTCTTTGTGAATGATGGCAAGCTCAGCTTCTTTCATGAGACGTTTGGCGTACGACTGGGCGCGCACGACGCCGCCGACATCGGGAGACACCACAACGAACTTACCTTCTGCGAGAGCTTTCTTGAAGAACTCCCGCAGGTGCGGAATAAACACGCGCCGCGCGAGCAGATTGTCGACGATCGCCGTCCGGAAGTAGCCGCCGATGGCGTCGTTGTGCAGATCCATCGTGAGAAAACGATTCGCGCCCAACGTCTCCACTATCGCCGCAAAAACGCGCGCGGAGATTGGCTCGCGAGGGCGAGACTTTCTGTCCTGTCGCGCGTAGCCGAAGTATGGAACGACCGCTGTTATTTCGCTTGCAGAGGCTCCGCGAGCTGCATCTATCGCAAGAAAAAGTCGCACCCAATTTTCCGCCGGAGGCGGAGTAGACTGTATGAGAAAAACATGTTTTCCCCGAAGATTCTCGAGGAATTGCACATATTGTTCGCCATCGGAAAAGGTTTTGCATTTCACCTCCCCGAGCGGCATCCCGAGCTTCGCCGCAATTTTCTCCGCGAGTCCGTCGTTGCTGCCAAGACTGAAAACGCGAAAGTCCATATGGATTCGCAGTATAGCAGATTTTGTGGACCCAGCGAGAATCGAACTCGCGCCTCTGCAATGTTCACCCCGTTAGATAATTTTCTGTGGACCTAGCGGGAATCGAACCCGCGCCTCTGCAATGCGAATGCAGCGTTTTGCCACTGAACTATAGGCCCGCTGCATTATCTAACGGGGCGTAGTGCAGCGTTTTACCACTGAACTATGGGCCCGTTTCTCTCGGACGCGAGAGAATATAGCACGTCTTTCGGGCTGCCGAGAATCGAACTCGGGCTACAAGCACCCCATGCTCGCGTACTACCACTATACGACAGCCCGGATCGGGCCGCCGGGAATCGAACCCGGTCTACACGCACCCGAAGCGTGCGTACTACCGGTATACTACGGCCCGGTGCACCCTGAAGGATTCGAACCTTCGGCCTTTCGAATGTGAATCGAACGCTCTAACCAACTGAGCTAAGGGTGCGTTCCAGGATTATCTCTCAAAAATACTGAAGACTCAACGCCAGATTTTTTAGGCCCTGCACGTCGTGCACTTGCAATCTTTGCAGCACGCACAATCTCCGGCAGCACAATCAGGGCACACGTTGCCCGGACACTTTTTGTAGGGAATCTGGAACGGTCCCGGTCCATACACTTTTATCATGAGGAGACCGCCAATGATCGCGAGATTTTTGAGGAACATCGTTTGCTGCAGCGGATCCGAAAGATTCGTGTGATACGCGAGAGTGACGAGTGCGATGAAGACGACGAGCGCTGCTGCAGCGATTCGTGCATGATAGCCGAGGATGAGCATGATCGCTCCGCCAAACTCAACGATGATAGAAAGAACAGCCAAGACACTCGGCGCAGGCAGTCCGGCAGAGGCGATATATGCGACCGCGCCTTCAAAACCGGTGAGCTTCCCCCACCCCGCAACCAAGAACACGAGTCCGAGTAATATACGTGCGAGTACGACGGCATACGTTTTCCATCCCGTTTCGCACTTGAGGCAACCACATGTGGCACCCATAGGTAAGCGAGAAATTATTGCTATGCCACTAAGGGTACGATGGCCTGTGAGAGCGTCAAGCGACGTTTTCCACTCCACCTCCCAAAGTGATGAGAGGCTCGCGCCGCGATGTCACTTTATATTCACAATCTTGTACTTTTGGGTGCCCTTGGGCGTGTCGAACGAGAAGACGTCGCCTTTCTTTTTCTCCATGAGAGAAGATCCCAGCGGCGAGAGGTGCGATATCTTGTGCTCTTGCATGTTGGCTTCCGCGCTTCCTACGATCTCATACGTGTGCTCCTCTTTTTCCCCCTGCTTTTGGATCGTCACAAAGCTTCCGAGCGAAACCGCGCTCCCCTTCCCACCCTTTCCATGCTCGATGATACGTGCACGACTAAGCTCCCCCTCGATGGTGCGTATCCGATCTTCGGTCGCCGCCTGTAGGTTCCTCGCCTCTTCGTATTCGGCATTTTCCGAAAGATCGCCGAGGCTGCGCGCGTATTCGAGCTGCTCGGCGATCTCGCGCCGCCGCACGGTTTTCAAATGTTCGAGCTCAGCCGTGAGCTCGTCGAATTTTTCTTTACTCAAATAGTTTGAGTCGTCTTTTTCATCAATCATGCGCGAGCATTATACCTTGATAAGGCGAAAGTCAAAGGGCAAAAGTCAAAAGTATTCAACAGACTCAACGCATTGCAAACTTTTGCCTTTTGATTTTTGCCTTTTGACTTTACTCTACATATTCCGGTTTATTCGCGATAAGCCATTCGAAAAAGGGCCGCAGGCCTGGCGCTGCGCCGCTAAGCGTCCCTGCCGGAGCTTTCTCCAAAACAGCCGCGTATGCGTACTTCGGATTCTCTGCGGGCCAGAAGCCGACAGACCATGAGTTTATCCATTCATTCTTCGCGCCGACCTGCGCAGTCCCCGTTTTCGCCGCGATCGAGATCCCCGGCATATTGAGGACCTTCACGGTCGCATCCTGTCGCGTTGATGTAACTGCCATACGCATGCCTTCGCGCACGATCTGCAGGTACAAATCCGGTACACCGACATCGACGTACTCCGGTGCTTCCCCCGCAATGATCTGAGGCGTGAGAAGCCTACCGCCGTTTGCGATCGCGGCGATGAAGCGTACCGCCTGCAGCGGCGTAATTTGGAAGCCATATTGCCCGATCGCGGTATGGTATGTGTTGCCGATCCGCCACGGGTCATCTTCGCCGAACACCGCCGCTTTCCACTCGGGTGTCGGTATCACTCCTACTTGCTCGCCAAAGAGCGCAACGCCGGATAGCTGCCCGAGGCCAAAGCGCCTCGCGTATTCGTCGAGCTTGCGTATGCCGAGACCCACCTGTGAACCATATCCGCCACCGATCGTATAGAAGTACTCATCGCTCGAAACCGCGATCGCCTCACGCATGTCGATCGCACCGTGCACGGTCCAGTCGCGATAGACTGAAGGGTGCTGCGGATCGTACGGATTCGGGATCGTGATCGCACCCTTGGAGACGACCTCCTCCTCAGGGCCAATGATCCTCTCATTCAAGGCAGCGGCAGCGAAGATCGGCTTCACGATAGAGCCCGGTGCATAGAGCCCGGAGATCGCGCGATCGAGAAGCGGTGAGCGCAAGTCTTCCGAGACTACGCGGATCGTCTCTGCATCACCTTCGGCAAAGGCCGCATGATCGTAGCCGGGAAAGCTTGTAAGTGCGATCAGCTCGCCGGTTTCCACATCCATGATGACAGAGGCACCCCCGACAAAATCCTGCCTCCTAGCATGAGCTGAGAGAAACGAAAAAAGTTTGCTCTGCAGCTCGGCGTCTATTGAGAGCACGAGATCCTGCCCGCTCACTGCTTTTTCGACAACAAGGTGCCCCTGCGCCTCTCCTCTCGCGTCAGTTTCGGTCATCGTGCTGCCGTTTTTACCAGCGAGCGTTCCGTCGAACGCGCGCTCGGCACCCGAGACACCCGTAATCTCTTCGCGCCACCAAACCCCCGTGGCATCCACTTTCGGATAGCGTACAAATCCGACGAGGTGCGAGAGACCCGGCGAATCAGCGTAGGCGCGAAGCGCAAATGAGCTCTCGCTGCTCGAGGCGGCGACGTTCCACGCGAGTTTGCGTCCCGTCCTATCGTAGAGTTCTCCGCGGGAAGCGAAGGTGAGTGAGCGGTGGAAGCGATTCTCACGCGAGATATCGGCATAAGCCTCGCCGTTGAGGATTGACAAATCGAAGAGGCGTGCGGTAAATGCCGCGATCACGAGAGTGAGCGCGAGACCGACACCGAGAATAGCGCGGCTAGAAAGGGGCAGAACGACCCGCGCCTCAAGATGCGGGTCGTCACGGCCTGGGAGGTTCGACGAGTCGAGAAAAATATCTTCGGGTGCGATCTCACGAACGTTGCGAGATTTTCTTCCAAACATCACGACCACTATACCATTACGTGCTCATCGAGTCAGAAATTCACTCCGAAGCGGCTCCAACCCCCACGCGAGCATGAGGCCCAGGAGCGTAAAGATCGGAAGCGATGCAACAATTCCGCCCGCAGGCGAAAACCATATCATGTCGACAAGAAAACCGATCGCAATGACCTCCCACGCGGCAAAACGCAGCGAGAGCATCGCCATCACGAGGAGCGGCACCCATGGTGGTAGAGCGATCGCGCCGACAAAACCGAGCGCTGAAAGCAATACGCGAATGTTATTCGAGACGCGGTACGACATACACAAACTGCAGCTCCGACAGGCTGACAGGTACTCGCACGAAGACGCGCGCGAGCGCACTGCCGGGATCGGAAGATACTGACCCGACGATACCGATGACACGGCCAGCAAAAGCGGTAGAGGTGACCGGCTCTCCGCTTGAAAGCGCGAGTGCGCTCGGCACCTCGGTACGCGCATTGCCACCTCCCCGCCCTTCGAGTGAAAGCACTGCACCTCCCGCCAAACCTTCAACCAAAGCCCCCGGTGCGAACACTTCCCGTACGAGCGAGATATGCTCTCCCGCTTCAGCGACGCTCCCGATGACAAATCCCTTTTCGCTTCCCGCGAGAACGATGCTTCCCTCGGCAACCCCCTCGAGAGTGCCTGCGCCTATCAGGAATGTTCCGTACGGCGAGGAGTTCGAGGACGAAACGATCGGCGCAGCCACACCTCGCTGCTGCTTAGCGAAGTTAACCATCGCTCGCAGCTGCGTATTTTCCCGCTCGAGCACCTCAAGACGTCCTGTGAGCGCTTGCTGCGCGGTGAGCTCTTGCTGCAGTGCTTCGATCTTTGCCTCGAGCCCGCGCTTGCTCGAAAAAAAGCCGCTGCCAAAGATGGCGCCGCTTGCAGCCGAACCCGCCGACCATACGGCCGATGCGGCAACTCGGGCAGCGCCACGCACCATTCCTCCTGAAGCAAGATCGAAGACGAGCGCAAGGAGAACGACGAGGGTCGCGATGAGAAGACGCCTGCGCGCTTTCACTCTCTCATTCCGTAGGTACGAGCTCATCATCGGAGGTGAGGATCGCTTCGCGGTAGCGCTCTATGTCGTCGAGAACGACGCTCGTTCCGCGCACGACCGCGGTCAAGGGATCGGGGTCGACGTTGACCGATACGCCCAAACTCTCGGTGAGGAATTCCGGAAGCCCGCGAATCAGCGCGCCACCGCCCACAAGGTACATCCCACGCTGCATGATGTCGGATACCAATTCCGGCGGCGTCGTCTCAAGCACCTCCTTGACCGACTCGACCAATTCCTCAATCGAGTGACCGAGAGCATTGCGAATATCCTGATCGGTAAGCGATATCTCGCGCGGGAGACCCGAGACGAGGTCGCGACCTCGCGCGAAGCTTTCAGCGCGCTCGCCACGCGGAATGACAGAGGCAAGCGCGATCTTCAATTCCTCCGCGGTTTTTTCGCCGATCAGAAGCTTGAACTCATTGCGCACATGCGACACGATGTCGGCGTTGAACCGATCGCCCGCGACGCGCGCGTTGTGCGCGTTCACCAAACCTCCGAGCGAGATGACACCGATATCCGTCGTCCCGCCTCCGATGTCAACGACCATACTTCCCGTGGGCTCGTGTACCGGCAATTCGATCCCGATCGCCGCTGCCATTGGCTCTTCAATAATATGCACTTCGTGTGCACCCGCTGCTTTGGCCGCATCGCGCACCGCGCGCATTTCGACGGAGGTGATGCCGGAGGGAACACCCACGCACACACGCGGGCCCAAAAGCCTCGTGTGACCAGCCTGCGCCTTATTGATGAGGTACGAGAGCATCTCGGAAGTCACTTCGAAATCAGAAATGACACCATCAACCACCGGCTGTACCGCGACGATGTGCTGGGGAGTCCTCCCGAGCATCTCTTTTGCCTGCGCGCCCACCGCAACGATCTGCCCGGTCTTCTTATTCATCGCGACAATCGAGGGCTCATTGATGACGATGCCACGCCCCTTCACGTAGACCAAGGTATTCGCGGTGCCGAGATCGATACCGATATCATTCGAAAAGAGACCCAAAATCCGGTCCTTGTACCTACGCATTCTGTCCATGAAACTCATACTATCGTTCGAGGTGTTCAATAAGGTCGTTCTCCGAAACAAATGTCGTCAATCCATCCGCGCGCGAGATCACTTCGACCCCCCCTTCCGCCATAGTTTTTTCTGAAATGATGAGACGTTTTGGGATGCCGAGCAGATCCGAATCGGTAAATTTCTCTCCTGCGCGCATGTCACGATCGTCGTAGAGCGTCTCGATGCCATTTTCCTGCAGAAGCTCGTAGAGCCTGTCCGCCTCGGCGGAGACATCACGACTCCCGCCCGTGATAGCAATCAGATGCGCGGCAAATGGCGCAACCGCAGGTGGCCATACGAGCCCTTTTTCGTCGGAGAAAACTTCCGCAAGAGTGCCCATCAAGCGAGTCGGGCCCAGCCCATAGGAGCCCATGACAACATCCTTCTGTTTTCCCGCCCTGTCTTTGAAGTGTAGACCGAGCGCCTTGGAAAAGCGTGTGCCGAGACTGAAAATATTCCCAATCTCAATTGCTTTTTCTTCGGAGAGCTCGCGTTCCGAAAGTCCGAGATCTGCAAGAACCTCTTCGTTCATGACCTCTTTATTGACTGCGATACGCTTCTTTTTACTGACGTATATCGTGTCCTCTCCTACATCCGAGAGACACTGGAACTCATGGCTGTACTTCGAGAATACGCCGCCCCCGGCGAAGGTGCGGTAGGTCCGCTCGCCGAGCTGAAGGCGCGCGAAGACACGTTCGTACGCGGCAGCGACTGTTTCGTAGAGCTTGCCGTGCTCCTCTTCGGATGAGGCGAACGTGTAGAGATCTTTCATGAGAAATTCGCGACCGCGGATGATCCCGCTCTTCGCGCGTTCCTCGTTGCGGAATTTCCACTGGATCTGGTAGACGAGCTTTGGCAGATCGTGGTAGCTGGAGATGTGCGAGCGCATGATGCTCGTCAGCGGTTCCTCATGCGTGAAGCCCAAACCAACCTCACCTCCGTCTTTGAATTTGGTCTTGAACCAGCTGTCGACAGCTGAATCACTCCAACGATCCGTCTGCTCCCACAACTCTTTCTGCTGGAGCGTGGTCATCAGGATCTCCTGCCCGCCGATTCTGTTCATCTCCTCACGAATGATCGCGTTGATGCGCTCGAGTACGCGCAGGCCGAGCGGCAAAAAGTCGTACACTCCCGCCATCTCCTTATTGATGTAGCCTGCACGGATGAGGAGTTGCGCATTCTTTGCGACTTCGTCTTTCGGCGCATCGCGCCGCGTCTTCGTGAAGAGCGCCGACTGTCGCATGGTGGGAGCATTGTAATCGTATGAAGCTGCTTTGCAAAGAAGGAGGCTACACGCGCTCTTCATCTCACGGTTGCTATAGTTGACTGGTTCGTGTTGAAACGTTGCATACAGCACGATGTGTTCATTGTTCTTCGTCATAGGTAGGGAGAGAGACCCCATGAGATGCAGCGAGACGATTCACCTGCCGGAAAGCTCCAGATACCCCATCTTCACAGCACAATCGGATATCCGCTTCGAACCGATCCCACGCGTAAACTACGACATGGGTCCCTGTTCGTGCGAGAGAGAACACATTGCCGCAATCGCCCGTCGGTGGAGAACTGGCACTAATAAAGAAGGCTCTGGAGGTGGCGGCATTCCGCTATGACATTCCCCTACGGGGAAAAGCCGGTCATGCCGGCTGACGTGGTCGCCGACAATTTCGACGGCCACTCTTTTTATTTTAATTAAGAGATCAGGCGAACAATGTCGTTATAGGTCACCGTCACCATGAGAACGATAATGAGCGCAACACCCAGCGCGTTCAGCATTTGAAGTGCGAGCTTGGGCGCGGCGCGGCGCATAAGCGTTTCGACACCGAGAAGAACCAAACGTCCGCCGTCGAGAGCGGGGATCGGAATGAGGTTGATGATGGCGAGGTTCACGGAGATGAAGGCCGCAAGCGCAAGGACATTCCCAGCTCCATGTTCCGCGGCGTCTCCCACGACACCCACAAGCCCTATTGGTCCTACAATCTCTGAAAGCGCTGGCGCGCCGGTGGAAGCGCGCCGCACAATGTCCCATAAGCCTCTCAAGACAGTTGCGAATGCCCCTCTGGTCGTCGTGAACGCTTCAACCGCGGCATCACTCCACGAGAGCGGCTGCGAACTTACGAGAACAATGCCCACGCCGAGCGCCGGAGTGCCTGCCGCCTCGGGCACAACCGCATGCGCGGGAATTATGTCTGTCGTTTGCGTCTTCCCTGCGTGCACGTACGTGAGGCTCACCTTCTCTCCCCCATGCGCGCGCACAAAATCTGAAAACGCTTCAGGCGTGAGCACGGTAAGTACTGTGTCTTCGTCCTCAAGCCCGAGTATTTCGTCGCCAGGAGAGACGCCCGCGGCATCAGCGGGAGAGCCCGGAACCACATTGGCGATCATGAGTCGCACCACTTCGCCTTCAGGCGGCACGTCGACGACACGCGGGACACCGACGTGCAGAGCTGCTACGAAGAGCCCCCACGCCGCAAGCGCGTTCATCACAACTCCCGCAATGAGAATGATTGCCTGCACGGCGCGATTGGCATCGACAAGAGAGCCTGCGCCATGCTCCCCTTCTCCGACGTCGCCGTAGAGCCGCACAAAGCCGCCGAATGGAATCCAATTGAGCGTGTATTCGGTGCTCCCTAGCCTCCCGATCGTGAACGCCCTCGGCGGATAGCCGATGCCGAATTCCTCCACTTTCACCCGCACGATCTTTGCGGCAATAAAGTGCCCGAGCTCATGCACGACGATGAGAAAAACGAGGATGCCGATGACAAGCAGGGCTGTTATCATGCACTCAATTCTTTTTCCTTTGCTTCAAATGTTCCCTCGAGCTCCTCGTTCACCTTGTCGACGCGTTTTTGCAGCTCGTCTTTGAGGTGGAACTTGTCATCTTCTGTAAGCTCGCTCGCGCGCACCTTCTCTTGAATGTTCTTCCACGCCTCGTCGCGAGCTAGACGCACCGCCGTACGCGCCTCCTCGAGTTTTGCTTTAGCGAGCTTCCCGAGCTCCCCTCGCCGCTCCGAGGTAAGCTCGGGAAAGCTGACGCGCACAATCGCGCCATCGGTCGTCGTGCCAACGCCGAGGCTTGATGCCGTTATTGCTCGCTCGATATCTTTGAGCACAGAGGAGTCGAACGGCTGCACGCGAAGCGTGCGCGCGTCTTCGACGCCGATCGAAGCCACCTGTTTCAAGGGCATCATGGAGCCGTAGGCAGAAACCATCACGCCATCGAGGATTGCCGGTGCAGCACGGCCTGTGCGAAGTCCTCGATATTCCTTCGCGAGCCAGTCCTTTGCAGCAGCAACCTTCGCATCAAATGGTTTGAAATCGTAATTGGCCATTGCCGACACAATATCACACTCGGGGTACGAGAAGCGCCACCTGTTCGAGAAGCGGTTTTACGAGTGCGCCCCTGTCGGCAATATACTTTCGCGCACGATAGAGTGTCCGGAGACCTTCGGGGTTCTTTGCCAAAGCCGACTCGAGCGATCCAAGAAATGAGAGAATCGCTCCGAGATCGCGCTTATCGTCCTCACCCTTTTCCAAGAGAGGCTTTAGCATGTCGAGTCGTTTTTGGGTCGGCGCCTTAAGGAAATCCGAGACGGCAATGGTGGGACTCGGCAGATCCATAGGAATTGCCCGCTCCATAAGGTGCACACGTGAGCGGAAGGTCGGCAAAAGCATCCCCGGATTTGGAAGGACGAAAAAGAAGAGTGCGTTTCCCGGCGGCTCTTCGAGAGTTTTGAGAAGGGCATTTTGCGCTTCGCGATTGATTCCGGGCGCTGCAATCAGAAACACGCGTCGCTCCCCGAAAGGCCGCAGCGTCGCTCTCTCACGCAATTCCCTTGCCTCATCAATACCGAAATGCTTGTACGCTCTCACGTATACGTCGGGATTGCCTCGTGTCTCAATTCCGGCAGAACCCAAAAATTCGACGACATCGGTGAGCGTTTCCTGTCCTCCCGAAACCACATGAGTATTCCCCACCAACTTCGACTTCATCGTCCAAGTATAGCAATGCAGGGGTATACTGCCGAGAAGCAAACGCGGCCGCTATGAAAGACCCCTACCACATCTGGAAAACCGCGATCGGAATCACGCGCTGGATCGGCTCGCCCACCTCTGTCGTCATCCACTCGCTCATATTCGTCGCATTCTTCGTAGCATCTGCAGAGGAATGGCTCGCCTACGAGGAGATGCTCCTCGTCTTGACCACCATCGTCTCGCTCGAAGCGATCTACCTTTCTATTTTCATTCAGATGACGATCAACTATACGACGCACGAACTCGAGGAGGTGAGCGAGGACATCGAGACCATGCAGGAGAACATCGGCGAGATCCAAGAAGACGTCGGCGAGCTGCAGGAAAACGTCGAGGAGATCAGCGAAGAGGTCGAGGAGATAACGGAGGAAGAAGAATCCGAAGAAGTCGCGGAAGAGCAACGCAAAGCCGAACAGAAAAAAACACTCGCAGATATCCAAACTGACCTGCGCAAGCTCATGCAGGACATCACAAAGTTTCAGCAATCAGCTCCAAAAGAACCCCCTCCCCCGAGAAACGGATAGCTCAGCGCTTGGCAATTATTGCCTTCTTATATGCGTCGAGGTGCTTGAGTGCCTCGCCCGTGCCCATTGCAACGCAAAACGGCGCGTCTTTGGCAAGCCGCGCACGCACGCCCGTGCGGCGGAAAACGAGCTCGGGAAAGTTGCGGAGAAGGCTCGTGCCACCCGTCATTACGATGCCGTTGTCGATGATGTCTGCCGCAAGTTCGGGAGGCGTCTCCTGCAGCACATCCTTCATTGCGTTGATGATGGTGCGCAGCTCTTTGCCGATCGCACGCACGACCTCATTGGTGCCGATCTCGATCGAGCGCGGCAGTCCTGTGAGGTGATCACGCCCCTTCGCCATCATCATCAACTCTTGCTCGATCGGTACGGCGGAGCCGATGCGTATTTTTACATCCTCCGCCATCTTGTCGCCTATCGAGAGGTTATATGTCTTCTTGGTGTAGTCGGCGATCGCGCGATCCAGAGCATTACCAGCGCACTTCACCGAGGTTGAAGCGACAATACCACCAAGAGAAATGACGGCAATGTCAGTCGTGCCCCCTCCGATATCAACGATCATGTGCCCACGCGCCTCGTGAATGGGAATCCCCGCACCGATTGCAGCAAGGATTGGCTCCTTTACGACATATGCTTCACGCGCACCCGCTTTCGTTGCCGCCTCTATGACCGCGCGACGCTCCGTCGATGTCACGCCGGCAGGGACGGAAACCATGACTTCAGGACGGAAGAGGTTCCACTTCCCCAGCGATTTGCGGATGTAGTAGCGGAGCATCGCTTCGGTGACGCGGTAATCTGCTATCACGCCGTCTTTCATCGGCCGGTAGGCGACGATCTCGTCGGGTGTGCGGCCGACCATCTCTTTCGCCTCATTGCCTACCGCGAGGATTCTGTTGCCCGCAGTGGAGACTGCCACGACTGATGGCTCATTGAGAACGATCCCCTTACCCGGAACGAAGACCAAGACCGTCGTCGTGCCGAGGTCGATACCGAGTTTTGGAGATAGCGAGAATGCCATAGAGAAAAGCATTGTATCCGTAAGAGGAGATTTGACAAACTTCACACAACTTTTATAAAGGATGAAGCGTGGTCTGGAGCTCCTCTTCCAGACCAAGCCGCGGCGGGGAGCTGCTTCCCCCCAGTGGCTTACCCGCCGCACTTTACGTCCGCCGAATCCTCACGAGGTTCAACCGGACGAAGGAGCCGTTGTCATACCCCAGCGGCTCCTTTTCTTTCTCAACGAGACTTGTTCTCGAGATCGGAGTGGTTTTCCGGCTTGATCAACCACCAGAATTTCTTTGAAAAATTCTGTGCGTCGTCGCAGACACGCTTGAGGTAGTAGAGATCCTTCGTCGGGACCTTTTCCAAGATCTTGCCCATTCGTGCCATCGTTATCGGCGGTAAGCCGTCGCGCACGCGGCTCTTGTTCAGCCGCTCGCAAAAGTACTTCATGAGCTCTCCCCGCTCCGTCGCGCGGCTCTTCGCGGCAGTGCGCTTCAAGTGAGTACCGATGTGCCGCATAGCAGTATTCTACACTTTTGGCTATAGTTCCCGAATGCGAACAATTTTGCCTGCGAGCAAGAACTCCGCGCTGCGCAAGAAAGCGCAAGAGATACCGCCCTCGGAAATAACGGGCAAGCGCACGCAAAGGCTCATCAAAGAGATGAAAACATTGCTTGCAAAAGAAGAGCACGGCGTCGCGCTTGCCGCCCCGCAGGTCGGTGAGTCGCTACGGCTTTTCATCATCTCCGGTCGAGCGCTCCTTCGACAAGCTCAGGATAAATTGCCCGCGCATCCGAGTCGTGAATATTTGCAAAGTGAACAGTCTACCGACCTGTCCCGAGCGCAGTCGAGGGACCAGGTCTACATCAATCCCGAGCTGATCAAGATGTCGCGCGGGAGACGTGAAAAGCACGAGGGCTGTCTCTCTGTTCGCGGCAAGTGGGGCATGGTGCCGCGGGCCGAAAAGGCAACCATTCGTGCCTACAACGAGCGAGGCTCACGCTTCACGCGCGGCGCATCCGGTTTTCTCGCGCACATCTTCCAGCACGAGATGGACCATCTCGAAGGCATCCTCTATACCGATAAAGCGATGCACCTCTATGACGAATCCGAAAAAGGAAAGTGAGATTCGATTTGCGTTTTTTGGGACCTCGCGGATCGCGGTTGGTATCCTGGACGAACTCGAGCGCGAGAATTTCATTCCCGCGCTCATCGTCGCGGCACCCGATGCGCGAAAGGGGCGCGGGATGAATCTCACTTCCCCACCGACCAAAGAATGGGCGAGCGCTCACGACGTTCCAACGCTCCAGCCCGATAAACTTGATTCAGACTTTCTTCGGAACATGAGAGTGTCGGTGTGGGACGTGTTCGTCGTCGTCGATTACGGTAGAATTCTTCCCAAGCTACTCCTCGATGTGCCGCGCCGCGGCTGCCTGAACGTCCACTTCTCACTTCTGCCGCGCTACCGCGGTGCCTCTCCGATCCGCTCCGCTATCCTGAACAATGATAAAAATATTGGAACTTCGATCATCCTCCTCGTGGAGAAACTCGACGAGGGACCGATCATCGCGCAAAAGGCGCTAGAGCTTCCGTCATGGCCAATGAAAGCCTCCGCGCTCGAAGATATATGTTTACGTGAGAGCGGACAGCTCCTCGCGCGCATTCTTCCGGCGTGGGTCGCGGGAGAAATCGATGCACGAGAGCAAAACCACGACCTCGCAACGTACTGCGAAAAGATAAAAAAAGAAGACGGATTGCTTGATCTTTCGAGAGACCCATATCACAACCTCCTCAAGGTATACGCGTACGAAGGATGGCCCAGCACATACTCATTTTTCGAGCGAAGCCGAAAGAAAATCCGTGTTCAGATTCTCGACGCCCACATCGAGGATGGAACGTTCATCGTCGACCGCGTCAAACCCGAAGGAAAACGCGACATGAGCTACCAAGAATTCTCGCGCTCCGGCGCAAAACCGATCTAAGCGAGGCATTTCTAGAAGAAGCCGCTTACTCCGATTTGTCTTCCCGTTGCATGTCCTCAAAAATCCAATGCAACCCCTTGCTATTCACTTTTATCGCTTCTGCGAGTAAGTCCTCTTCTCCAATAAACGAGGAATGTATGCGAGAATCCTTTTTCACGGCCTCCTCAACGTCATGCACTGCTCGGAAATACGTATCATGTATCAACATGTCTGCTTCCTCCTGACTCTCCACCTCATCCATTCTCCGAGTGGCGTCTTGCAGGGCCCCTCCAAAGATTTCTTTGAATTTCTCTTCAGCCACGTCAGTAAATAGTTGCCATCTCTTTGTGCCCATCTCGAGACGAACAGCCCGTTGGGCTGCAAGTTCCTCAATATACTTTCCGGCCGCTTCTTTATCCTTCGAGTCCAACTTCCTGAAATAATCAAAGACCGTTTTGAAATCGAGCTTGGAGGCGAAACCCTGCCTTCGTTCGGCGTCCATTTCAGTTTCAGCAAATTCGCGGGCTGCGTCCCGTATTTTCCCAAAATCCCGTATTTTTCTCGGCTTTTCTTTCTCCATAATCCTACGTGTATCCCCCGAAGCGCAAAAGGCGTTTTGCTAAGGCACCACCTTTCCGATATAGCCGGATGTGGAGCTTGCGTTCGCGGCGAAGTTGGCGCTCGACCTCTTCTTTCACATCGTCGATCGCGCCGTTCACGCTCTCCGAATTGTTGCGCGCATAGACGCGATCTTGTCCCGGGACAATGACTTGTATCTCCGCAAACCAGATATTCTTGCCATGCCGTGGTCGCCCAGCGTCGCGCCCGAGTTCGACCTCGATCCGGGCCACATCCTCAACACCCGTAAGGAGCTTCGCGAGCGAATCGACACGCTGGTCGAGGTAGTCTCGCACGTCAGGCGTCATCTGGAAGTCGGTTGTCTTTACGCGAACATCCATAAAAACGCTACAGTGCGACCCGCTTATACTTTCCTACAAACTCCTCCTGCTCAAGGACGTGTCCCTCCATTGCCCGCAATACGTCCACTTTGGAAGTGCCAGGGGGCAAATCGAGCATCATGTCGAGCGCATAGACTCTAAAGAAGTAGCGGTGCTCGCTCGGTTCGTATTCGCGCGGTGGGCAGGGGCCAGTGTACTCGTTTTTCCCCGCGCCGTTTACGCCGCGTGTGCCGACACTGCCTCCCTGCGGGATCTCGGTCGTCTCGGGAGGAATATTGAAGAGTGTCCAGTGATCGAACGAGTCGATGCCGCGCTCTTGTTTAAAGACTTGCGGGATGTCGGGATCATCCATGAGGAGTGCGAGCGACATCGCCCCTTCCGGCACGCCCGAAATCGAAAGCGGCGGGCTTATATTCTCGGCATCGCAGGTGAATTGAGATGGAATGCTCGCATTGTGCTGAAACGCGGAACTGGTAAGAGTAAGTGTCATAGCATCAGATGGTGAGCTCGTAATTCCTCCAGTATCTGCAGACTCCATGGAGCTACGATTAAATGCGTACCACGCCCCGGCAATGACGATGAGAGTCGTAATGCCAATGAGCACGTAGGTGCTTCGCATGAAGCAAGTATATCATTCCTCCCGCCCGCGCTCGCGTCGCAAGAGTAATCTGATACTATACGCCGCGTCTTCGCGCCTATGACAAAAAGAGCAATCATCGGAGTTTTCATCGGAGCCGTCGCGTTCTCAGGCTACACGCTCTGGAGCGAGAACCGAACGATCCGCGCGGAAGGCGGCACACAAGCAGGATCGGTCTCGAATCAGGGCGGGAGTGCGGGCATGGCAGAGATCCCGAGCAAAAAAACGATCGAGGGTCTTCCGCACGCGTGGCAGACCTTCAACAACTGCTCATCGGTCGGACTTATGGTCGCACTTTCCCATTGGGGCATCGCAGATACCCAAGAAGCGATCGCCGAAGCAACGCGCCCGTGGAACAACCCGAAGGGAAACAACGATGATAAATCGGTAACGCTCTACGAACTCGCGGACTACGCAAAAGAAAAGTACGGGCTCGCAGTTTATGTGCGGCCGCACGGCGACATCGAACTTCTCAAAGAATTTATTGCTAGCGACATCCCCGTCGTTGCGAGAACGCTTATGTATCCGGAGGACGACATTGTGCACTACAGAGTCGTAAAGGGTTACGACGACAGCACAAAAACGTTCGTTGAAAGCAACGGAATCGACGGACCCAATCACACCTTCAGTTATGACAGGTGGCTCCACTTCTGGAAAGATTTCAACTATTCATACCTCATAGTCGTTCCTCCGGAAAAAAAGGCGCTCGTTGAGAGAATCCTTGGAGACGAACGCAACGAAAGAGTGGCGTGGCAGAACGCCAAAGCGAGAGCCGAAGGCGAGCTCGCAAATAATCCGAACGATTTGCGTGCGCATTACAACCTCGTGACGGCTCTTTATTATCTTGGCGATTACGAGGGCTCTGCGCGCGAGTTTGAAAAGATCGAGGGCAAGCTTTCAAGGCGCAAATTGTGGTACCAGCATGAACCCATTGATGCGTACTTCCGGCTCGGGAAGTATGATCGCGTCCTCTCACTCACCGATGGCGTCATCAACGACAACAACAAATCTGTTTCTGAACTCTACGTCTTGCGGGGAAAGGTTTTTGAGAGCCGCGGTGACACCGCGTCGGCACGAAGCGAGTACGAAAAAGCCCTGTACTACAAGGAACATTTGCAGTCTGCCAAAGATGCGCTCGCTTCACTTGGAAACTAGGCTCGAAGATCGGCATGCAGTCGAAAGGCAGCCGCCGGCTTCCCGCCGGCGGCCGCACCACTTCATCCAAGACTATTAATTCGTGGTCGAGAAGCTCTGCGCTGAGGTCGTTGCCGTGTTGCCGGCTGCATCACTCGATTCAAGCGCGTAGGAATACGTCGTGCTTGCGGTAAGACCGGCGAGCGTGAGTGCGTGAGTCACCACTGCGGTCACGCTGCTCACGTTGAGCGCCGTCGAAAGGTCGAGAGGTGTCGCTGTTCCATAGTATGCCTTGCTCGTCGAAAGCTCGTTCGTCGTCCACCCTATCGAAGCGGTCGTGGACGAAATGCCCGACACGGTGACGCCTGATATCGCCGGAGCTGTGGTATCTGCCGGCGGCGGCGTAGGCGGCGTTGTCGTAGCCGCGCCGGGGCACACGCCGACCGTATCACCATGCGCGAGATGTGCGCCGAGCGAAGGGACAGCGACGACGAGCGTCTGCGGCGAAACACCTACTGGCTTGTGACAGAGCGTTACAAAACCCGCTCCCGGCGTCGTCGTGCTCGTTCCGAGACCGAGGCGCTTGATGATGCCTGGTGGTAATTCACGTCCGACAAAGAGTGCAAGGACCTTTGCCTGCGTCTTCGGGCCGAAGATGCCGATGCTCTCGATACCATACTTCTCTTGGAATTTCTTGAGTGCCCGCTCAGTGAGATCGCCGAAGAAGCCGGTTATGAGCCTCTGCGGATAGACATCGGGAAATTGTGCGAGAAGCTCTTGGAGATCACGCACGTCATCTCCCGACATGCCGCGGCGAAGCGAGCGGAGAAACTTGAGATCCGCCCGTACCTCTTTTACATCCGCCCTGAGTTCACCCCGCGCCGCTTTCAGCGCGTCGCGCTCTGCTTTCGTTGACGTTGCGGTAGTGTCATCGTCGTCGTCGTCATTGTCGACGACAGACTGCCGGAGTTCTTTGATCGCCTCCTTCTGCTTCTTCTGAAGTTCCTCGATCTGTTCCTTGAGTTTCTTAATTTGCTCGTGAAGAGCCTGAACAGTCGCTGGGACATTGCTGTTGCCCCGACCGCTATTATCCGATTCCGCGTATGCAACCGCCGCCGCAAAGATCACCAGCACGCTTGCGACGATCGCCCCTGCTGCCAAAGATACACGCTGCATATATACGATTCACAATAGTTACTAATAGTAATGTGCTCCCGCCTTTTCGGATGAAGCACCGATGAAGACGGCAGTGCTGTATGTATCTTACCACCTTCGGATGGGCACGGGGCCTATTCCAGCAGCTTTTGCGGGAGCTACGGCGTGCTGGTCGCGGTTCCCCCAGAATCCGGAGCGAGTATCGGACTTGAGACGGCATAAAAATAGATCGCGCCCGTGACGAGGGCGACGATGACGATTCCCCACATCAGGGCGGTGTTGTTTTCCATAGGCTCCATCATGGTGCTGCAACGATGAAAAGCGCGTGAGAATGAGCTCGCATTTTTTGGATTTCAATGAGGAATTAGGCTATACTTCGCGCGGCCAGCAATGGCCAGATTCCGGGGTAACTCAATGGTAGAGTGGCTCCCTGTTAAGGAGTAAGTTGTGGGTTCGAGTCCCACCCCCGGAGCCAGATTGGACAACGCAATTATAGTGGACGCACCGCCCCGCTTTACGCGGGGCGGTGCTAAGCCTTCCAATCAGTTCGGCTGAGGAGGACCCTGCTCAGGCGGAGCTGAGTCCTCCTGACTCAGAAAAGTATCCGAATTCGGACTCTATTCATTACGTTGGTGCTGGTCGCCGTGCTGTTGGCCGCACCAGTGAAGACCGTGCCGCCAATACCGCCCGTGCCGCCCGTGCCGCCCGTGCCGCCTGTTGCACCGCCGTTATTGTTGCTCCCGCCACCTGAGGCATCAACAGTGCCGCCTGCATCACCCGCGCCGCCTGTGCTCCCCGCTGCAGTGTTGCCGCCTGTGCGTGCTCGCGAGCGCGTGTCGTTGACGATTGCGCCGCCCGAGGTAGACGTGGCCGTGATAGAAGAACTGCTGATATTTGCGGTCGTCGAGGCAATTATTTCAATCTCGGTGTCGTTCAGCGTATTAGACGATGACGCAGTCGACGATGCGCTGCCGGTCGAGACAAATCCTCCATCGCCTCCATTCCCGCCATTGCCGCCATTGCCGCCACTCGCGTTGCCGTTGTTGAAGCTGCCAGTGCCAGTTGCCATGACTGATCCTCCAGCTCCTCCCATGCCGCCTGTGCTCCCCGCTGCAGTGTTGCCACCTGTTTCGGCCGTTGAGGAACTCGTGTTGGTAATCGAGCCGGAGTTCTCGACAGTCACGGTGATCGAACTGCTACTAATATCCGCAAAGGCAAACGACGCGACTGCGAACGCACCGATTATTGCGGCGAAGAATACTATCCACGCATCCCTTGTTGTGGTCATACAATAAGTTAGTAAGCGAATAACGCACCTGCACTTCTCATGCGGGGCGCCTACGCTTCAGGCACCGATACAGCGCACGCTGTACTGATCGCTGGTTCCCCATGTCCCAGGACAGTGCAATGCATACGAATCATAGCATGCCGTCGTGTCGTAACCGTGAAGTCGGGTCATCGATGTGAACAACAGGGTGCACACGACCAAAAAAAATAAGTACTTTGCAGCATTGACAAAGGACTTTCGTCATGCCATCTGAAGACGGCGCCACAAGGATGACGGCTTAGAGCGTTCTTGCCAAAGAGCTCGAGATGAGCGCAGGCTGCGCGCTATACTGAAGCATGCGAGAATCGGGATTCGTCATCCCGCAGGTAGTGCTTCTTGTATTCGTGCTCCTTGTTGTCGGAGGAGGCATTGCGCTCGTCGCTTCATCCGGCGCCGAGCAAAATGGGAAAGACGCCACGGACAGCCTTTCGGCCGGCGAATCGGGCGACGCGGCTTCGGCGCTCGACAGCGGCAGTTCAAAAGCTGTTGCGAAGACAACCATTCCCTCTCCCAAACCTCCACCTCCTTCACCGCTTCCCTCGCGACCTCCGATCGCATCCGCGTCCGAATCCTTGCCGCCCTACGATCGCACCGTGTGTCCCGATAGCTCTGAAGGAAATGACATCTTCATCAGAGACGGCGTGCGGTATCGTGTCGACGACGAGGTGCGGAGATGGGCAGAAGAATTTTGCGGTCCCAATGCGCATACGCCTCTCGTCGCACTTTCTCCTTCTTCCACACCGCCATCCCAGCTTTCTCAACCTCCCGCGCCCCCCGAACCCATGTGTGAAAGCAACTCCTCTCCTGTTTTCACAAACCACATCACTGATATGAGCAAAGTTAATTACATCGTCCCTCCGCCCACGATGGGCGCGGGCCCCAGTTTGAAGCCGCACAGCTACATAGGGACGGATCATGCGCGCGTGCCTGTGTATGCGCCGATTGACATGACGCTTATCACGGGAGCCCATACTTTCGACGGGCCATATGGCTTCATATTCAAAGTTAACTGTGAGGTGCAGCTGCGCTTTGGCCACATCACCGAACCGATCCAAGAAATAAAGGATGTTTTTCCATCAACACCCGCGCAAGATAGCAGAGACCAAAAGATTGACCATGAAATATTTTTTAAGGCCGGCGATGTAATTGCTTACACAACCGGTACCGAGATGGCAGGCAACTGGGACTTCGGCGTGTACAATTCCGCGACGAGCAATCGCTATGCGAACGACCCGGAGTGGAACATCAGTGCCACATATACTACCGCCGTCTGCCCTTTTGATTACTTTGAAGCCAGCTTGAGGCAGGCGTATGTTTCCAAGTTCAATTCGGCGATTTTGGGCGGCAATCCACCCCATGGCGAATCGTTTTGTAAGATCTAAGTTTTTTGAACAAACGCTAGCCGATCGAGAGAAACTTTGAGGGCAAGCGGTGACCGTGAATGATACGAACGGAGGTTTTCGGGACTTTGAAATGCAGTGCGATAAGCTCGACAACGCGTCGGTTCGCGGCGTTCTCGAGTGCTTTTTCACGCACCGAGATTCGAAATGATGTCGACGAAACTGGCTCGAATTTCTCTCGCCGCGCACCCGTACGCACTCGCACATGTACCTGCATTCTTTTACAATACCACCATGACCCCAAAATCATGGCTCGGCCGCTTCCTCCTCTACATTACAAACAACGAACCCTTCTCGCGGCACGAGCAGGAGTTCGACATCGCGTTCTTCATCGTGAACACGATCGCGGTCCTTGCGGGAAGCGCCTACATCGCCTACATCGGCGAGTGGCAGTGGATTCCCTTCCTCGTCATCGAGTATACGTGGGCTATCGACACCATGCGCCACAACAGGCCCTAAAGACGGCCGCGAGCACGGGTATAATGTCCCGATGACGTTGGGTCGCGAGACTTCTGCACGCTCATTCTGGAGCATGGGCGCGGATCAGGTTGCGGATGCGCTCGAAACCGACATCCATCGTGGTCTCTCGGAAGAAGAAGCGAAGCGGCGGAGAGAGATCTTCGGCGCGAACTCGATCGAGCAAGTGCGCCGCGCCTCGGCCTTTGGTATTTTTTTCAAGCAATTTGAAAGTCCACTCATTCTCATCCTTCTTGCCGCCGCAGCAACGACGCTCGCAATTTCCCACTTCCGCGACACACTCTTTATCTTGATTGCAGTTTTCGCAAACGTCATCCTCGGCTTCTATCAAGAGCACAAAGCGGAGCGTGCGCTTTCCGAGCTGAAAAGCTATTTGCGCGAGCGAGCGCGCGTCGTGCGCGCAGGGAAAGAG
Source organism: Candidatus Kaiserbacteria bacterium (assembly GCA_016186765.1). Lineage (GTDB taxonomy): Bacteria > Patescibacteriota > Minisyncoccia > Phycocordibacterales > UBA2100 > UBA10103. The sequence continues at coordinate 185,936 of JACPLD010000001.1, forward strand.
CGAGAAGTCGACGCAGAGCACCTGGTGCCAGGCGACATCATCCGCCTCTCGCAGGGCGATCGTGTGTCCGCCGATGCGCGCATCGTCTTTGGCAACGACCTGCAAATCGACGAGACCGTGCTCACCGGCGAATCTCTTCCTGTCGAGAAGACCGTCGAGGCCGTATCGCCGGAGACCGACCTCGCCGACCAGCGCTGCATGGCATTCGCGGGAACACTGGTGACGCAAGGCGTCGGCACGGGAATCATCTGCCGCACCGGAAGCACGACGGAGTTCGGAACAATCGCGACGCTCGTCGCACGTGCAGAGCACGAAGCGACGCCTCTGCAAGTGGCGATCCAGAAGTTCTCTCTCCGCGCAAGCTTCCTTTTAGGAGCGCTAACGGCTGTTGTGTTTCTCGTCGGTATTCTCGTAGGACACTCGTACATCGATATGTTTCTCACGTCGGTGGCAATCGCGGTTGCGGCGATTCCCGAAGGTCTCCCCGTCGCGCTCACCGTCATTCTTGCGGTCGGCGTCGAGCGGATGGCGAAGAGAAACGGGGTCGTGCGTAAGCTCGTCGCAGCGGAAGCGCTTGGCGATGTGAGCGTTATCCTCACCGACAAAACGGGTACGCTCACGATGGCAAAGATGGAGCTCTCCGACGTCATACCCGCTCGAGGCGAAGACGAACACGCCCTCCTTTCGCGCGCTCTCCTGAACGCAAACGTGCTCATCGAGAACAAAAACGATAAGCCGCATGAATGGCGTATGAGCGGACCCATTATGGAGGTTGCGCTCGTGCGCGCGGCAGCTCTGCGGGGCATCGACATCGAGCACGTGAAAGCGGAAGCGCAGATCGAGCAATTGCTCCCTTTCAATGCCGCGAACAAGTTCTCGGTCTCGCTGATTCGCGAGGGCGAGCACCACCGGCTCATCTTCTTCGGCGCTCCCGACATCCTCGTTTCCCGCTCAACGTTTGATGTCACGAAGCGAAGTGAGATGCTCGCGAAAATCGATATGCTCGCGCGTTCGGGCAAGCGCGTGCTCGGCGTAGCGACGAAAGCAACACACCGGAAGAAAGATCTATCTCTTGCACACGAGCTCGATGCGGAAAACCTCGAATTCGAAGGCCTTATTGCGTTTCGCGATCCTGTTCGTCCGAGTGTGCGCGAAGCTATCCAACGTGTGGAGCATGCCGGCATAAAAACAGTCATCGTCACCGGAGACCATCTCGGCACCGCAGAAACAATTGCTCGCGAGGTGGGCTTGCCGCTCGATGCACAATCGTCCATTGCGGGGGCCGAGCTTGCATCGCTCTCGGAGCCGGAGTTCGCGGAGAGACTCCCGAAGCTCCGCGTCATTGCGCGCGTCTCTCCGTTCGACAAGGTGCGCATCGTGCGAATGCTGCGAAAATCGGGTGAAATTGTGGCTATGACGGGCGATGGCGTCAATGATGCGCCGAGCATCAAGGAAGCCGATGTCGGCGTCGCAATGGGCTCGGGAACCGAGGTCGCACGCTCTGTGGCCGATCTCGTCCTTCTCGACGATAACTTCGAGACGATTGCCGCGGCGGTAGACGAAGGGCGGCAGATCATGAGCAACATCCGCAAGGTTATCGTCTATCTCCTTTCGACTGTGATGGATGAGCTCACGCTCATAGGTGGTGCACTCATCGCAGGCGTTGCACTCCCCCTCAACGCGTTACAGATACTATGGGTCAATTTCTTTTCCGACAGTTTTCCCGCAGTCGCATTTGCGTTTGAAAAAGGAATTGATGGCCTCTCCGTCCGTTCGCGCCCCTCTAAGCGGCAACTCTTCGATCCCCTGATGCGATTCCTCGTGCTCGTTGTCGGCCTCTCCTCGAGTGCGCTTTTGCTTGCGCTCTACCTCGCGCTCCTCTATGCCGGCTATGAGGAAAAGCTTGTTCGCACATTTATCTTTGCATGCTTCGGGAGCTACACGCTCTTCGTCGCGTTCTCGATACGAAGCCTCGAAAAGAGTATTTTTTCCTACTCCCCGTTTTCAAACCGGTACCTCCTCGGAGGAATCAGCATCGGTGTTGCGCTCATGCTCGCAGCAGTATACGTACCTTTTCTGCAGTCACTCTTTGGCACCGTTGCGCTTCCGCCACTTTGGCTACTCGCCGTCGCCGCAGTCGGCGCTCTGAACATCTCCGCTATCGAAGTGGGAAAATGGCTCTTCCGTGGACGAATGCCATGAACAAAAAAGGGAACGTACTCGTCGTTGGCGGCTCCGAAGAATTCGTGGGGGCTCCATACCTCGCGGCAATCGCGGCACTGCGCTCTGGAGCGGAGTCAGTGATCGTGATGGCGCCCGAAAGAGTAGCGTGGGCCATCAATACGCTCTCCCCCGATCTTATGACGCGAAAGTTGAAAGGCACACATCTTTCAAAAAAGCACGAACGGGCGATCCGGAAGCAAATGAAAACCGTGGACATCCTCGTACTCGGGAATGGTGCCGGCACAAAGCCTGTGACGGCCGCGCTCATGCGCTCGTTGATGCGCTCTCCCCTTCCCAAGATTATCGATGCCGACGCGCTCAAGGTGCTTCGCGGCACATCGGTCAAAAACGCGATCCTGACCCCAAATGAAGGAGAGTGGCACTTGCTCGAAACGCAGAGTGACATCCGCGCACTTCTAAAAAATGGAAATGTCATCGTTAAAAAGGGATTCCCCACAAAGATACTTTCTAAAGGGGAGACGATCGTGCGACAGACCAACAGGGGTCTGCGGAAAGCCGGCACGGGAGATGTACTCGCTGGTCTCGTCGCCGGATACCTAGCGCAGGGACTCTCGCCGGCAAGAGCCGTACAAGAAGCCTGCAAGACGGGCAACGCTATCGCTACTGTTCTGACAAAGAAAAAGAAAGGCCACTACTTCCTTGCAAGTGACATCGCAGAGGAGCTCACTGTAGTTTCTTCCAGAAGCGGAAAAGTCGCGGGGTAAACGGCAATCGCGCTTGCCGATACATCCAGAAGTATCCAGCAATGCTCACGATGAGCGCGCCCGTGCCGTCGGCGATCAGATCCCACATCGTGTCGGCATTACTGTTTTGCCAGTCGATGCCGAAGAATGAATCGGCGGTAAATTCGACAAGCTCCCACACCACACCGATCGCAAGCGAGAAGGTTACCGAAAAAAACGATACGAAGCCGGGACTTAAGTCGAGACCGACGGACTCTTGCTCGTTGAGCGTATACACCAAGACGAAGCCCGCGACACCGAGGATGAGCCCGGATTGGAAATGGACGAACTTGTCCCACAGCGGGATGTAATCGTAGAAATTCGCCAGATGCCCGAGAAAGAGCGTTGCGAATACGAAACAGACGATGCCGAGGTCGAGTGCAAACGGCAGGTAGAACCGGTAGCGGTGCTTCAAGATCGAGGGCGCAGACATAAGGACGAACACGAGGACAGTGCTAAACACCGACGCCCAATCGCCCCTAAGAGCAAAGTACAGAGCTGCAACGAGTATTGCAGCGCGCAGTCCGTAGTAGAGCATGAGCGTGTAGCGGTTGCGGTACGCTTCCGATATCGCTTTCGGATCCATGTGGCGATGGTAGCACGCTAAACGCCCCGAGCGCTAAAATAGACCCCGGGTGAGCTGCGTCACGCAGCTAACCCGGGGTACAGCGGGGCCTCACGCCCCTCGCCATTCGGCTTGAGAGCGCTCACGCCGGCCAGATGCCCCGTGGTCGCCTCGAGGGGGCAAAAAATCGCAGCGTCTTCAGCCGTCACGACTAACTACCATAAGCGTACCTCGAGCCTGAAGTATTTCAATACCAGTAGCAGCTGTATCCCCCATAGCAGTAGTCGTAGGAATCGTACCAGTAGTCATCGTACCAGTAGTCATCGTACCAGTAGTCATAGTTATATGTCGGGTAGTAGTAGTACGTATCGTAGGGATAGTACCAGTAGTCGTAATAGTACGCTGGATACGTATACGTCGGATATGAATAGGAGTATGACGGATATGAATACGAGTACGATGGATAGGAGTACGAGTAGGACGTCGGGTACGTGTACTGCGGCGCGCTCACATTCACATATGGCGAGGTGTTGATGTAGGTGTATGGAGCGAAGGTATGACTCGAGTAATTCAAACTCGGCATTTGATACGGATACGAGGAGTAGTACTGGGCGAGCACCGGCGTTGGCGAAGCAATCGCGAGCACTCCAAGCAAGACACCATATGCGAGCGTCTGCTTCATATCCATAACACTATCATCGCCACATGATTAGCAAAGGAAGAATGAGGGAACGCACCGTTTGCTATACTTCTGTCAATTCCATGAGAAAAACAACGGCTCTAACACTTGGCCTTCTCCTCCTCTTGAGTTTTTTGTTTTTCATGTCGCCGGTAGGGCGATACGTTGTCGGTACACCGTTTTCAGGCAACCCTGAACCCCCTCCACCGCCGCGCAGCGAGCAACTCTCCTTCGAGCTCGCAGAGGGATTTGCGGCACATCTTTTCGCAGAGAATGTCCCCGGGGCGCGCGTGATGCACCGTGATCCGAAAGGAACACTTCTTGTCTCCGAAACATCTCAAGGCAAGATCGTTGCGCTTCCAAACCTTGACAGCGATGGTAAGGCTGATCGCCTGATCACGGTGCTCGACGGCCTCAATAACCCGCATGGATTGCTAATGCTTTGCCCGGACACTGGAAACGTCAGCGCCGATCAGGATGTATGTCTACTTTATGTAGCGGAAACTCATCGAGTCGCAGCGTACGCTTATGATGCGGATACGTACTCGGCAACGTTCGAAAAAACGCTCATTAATCTTCCTGACGACGGTGGCCACTTCACGCGTACCCTGATGCTTCATCCCGACAACAAGCGGATACTCGTATCCGTCGGCTCATCGTGCAATGTGTGCATGGAAAACGACGAGCGGCGCGCCACCGTCCTTGCGATCGATCTCGAAATAAAGAAGATGAGCGTTTTTGCGACAGGACTCCGCAACACAGTCTTTATGACCACCCACTACGTCACGGGAGACATTTGGGGTACCGACATGGGCCGCGATTACTTGGGAGACGACCTACCGCCGGATGAAATAAACATTATCCGCCCCTCGACTTCGCTCGGGGTAAACAACTATGGGTGGCCGTTCTGCTATGGGAAAGGCATCCGCGATTCGACGTTCCGCTCCGACAAGGAATTCGACTGCACGACGACGGACACATCGCACCTCGACATCCCCGCGCACTCCGCTCCTCTCGGTATTGCGTTCGTTCCCGAAGAAGGATGGCCGGAAGAGATGTGGTACGACGCCTTGGTCGCCTACCATGGTTCCTGGAACCGAAGCACTCCGACGGGCTATCGTGTAGTGCGCTTCCCGCTCGACGCGGAGGGCAATCCCGAAGGAGGACCGCAAGATTTTATGACCGGATTTATGAATGAACGCGGCACCGTCATCGGTCGCCCTGTTGATATTCTTCTCGAGCCAGGTGGTGTCATGTTCGTCTCCGACGACAAAGCTGGTGTAATCTACCGTATCGCAAGAACGGGTGCGTAAAAAATCAGGCGGCCGCGGATTATCGGGCGCGGCGCACTATGTGCGTATTCCCCATACTTCTTACACGCCAGTTGACGAAACTGCCATGCGGGAATACGGTTTGCAATGGCAACTCGCAGAACAAAGGAGACAGCCGTGCACACATGTACTTTGACATTCATCGCGACACTCGCGTTCGCGCTTTTGCCCACTCTCGGGCAAGCCGAAGACGCGCCGCAGCCACCTCCGGCGGAACAAGCTCCGCCACCACCGGATCGCAATCCCTTACGACCGCCCCTGCCGGATCGTAATCCCGCGCGCGAAAAGGCGGTCGCGCCGGCGGACGACACCATGCTCCTGTGCCACACGATAGAGGGCATGGGGGCGTTCTTAGAAGCCTCGCTTGCGAAAGAAGCGCTGGAGTTCGATGAGCTTATCGCCATCGCCAATGAGAAGACGACGTTCCAGAATTGCGCGCTCGAGCGTGCGATCGTCCTCGTATTTCCCCACGACATCGAGCCGTGGACGTCCGAGGGCGGTGCGTCGGTGCGGGAAGTGAGGATCATCGCCAGCTACATGAAATCAAGAAGCGAGTGGCTCGTTCACCTGCCACCCATCAAGGCTTACGCTCTCGTTTTCTTAGGAGAGAGCGGCCGCGAAGCAATGAAACAAAAGAGTCCACCATCGCGGTGATGGTCGGACTCTTTTTTTATTTTATTGTGCGCACTCAACTGTCCATAGCACAAACCTTCACACTGGCTTCAGGAATCGCGTGGTGTACTATACACGACGCGCACACAAGTATGGCGCAGGTACGAACATTGCGAGAGATCACGCACGAGGCACGGACCGCGCTCTCCGTGATACGCTTGACGGTCGAAACACTCTTGACGAGAGAACCTGCGGAGGAGGCACGTGCGGAGCTTGAGACGATCTTGAAGCAAGTAGATCGGCTCGCGGAGATCGCGGACGAGATTTCCCGCGCGAAGCGCTGACGTATGCCCCACATCTCTGGTACACCCTACGTCGTCGTGCTACTCATCGTTTTTGGCACCTACCTCGGCACCGCGCTCCTAGGTCTTAGTGTCCAACCAGTGAATACGTTCGCGACACTCATCTGGCCTCCTGCGGGCATCGCGATCGCGAGCCTCACGCTCGGCGGCTATCGGCTCTGGCCCGCAGTCTTTCTCGCAGCATTTCTCGCGAATTTCTACACAGGTGCGCCGGCTGCGGTTGCATGGGGCATCGGCGTCGGCAACACCTTCGAGGCACTTGCAGGCTCGTACATCCTCCGGAATCTCCAGCCGCGCGCGCTCGAATTCTCCTTTGGGAACTTGCGGGAGACGCTCGTCTTCGCCTTTGGCGCAGCGCTCGGCGCGTCCTTGATAAGCGCAACGATCGGGGTCGGGAGCCTTGCGCTCGGCGGCGTGCTCCCCGCCGCGGAGGTGGAGCGTACCTGGATCGCGTGGTGGGTGGGCAACGTGCTTGGGGTGCTCATCGTCGCACCCTTCCTCTTGCGCTGGCTCTCCGAGCCGTTCTACCGCATGAGCTTCCTTCGCTCGGCGGAGATCGTCGGGGTCGCTGCAGCCTCGGGGCTCGTCGCGTGGCTCGTGTTCTGGCACCAAGATGTCGCCGCGCCCTACCCCGTGCTCGTTCCGCTCGTGTGGGCGGCACTACGCACAGGCCCGCGCGGCACCACGCTTGCGATCCTCGTCGTTGCAGGAGTTGCGATCGCAGGGACGCTTGCCGGCAGCGGTCCGTTCTTCCAGCTCCCGCTCGAAAGAGCGCTTTTGCAGCTCCAGCTCTTTCTCGGAACGGTGACGACCATCTTCCTCGTCTTCACTGCAATCGTCGAAGATAGACGGCGCGCAGCGGATACCCTTGGAAAACAGGTGGACCATCTTGAGAATCTCCTCGAGCGGCTCCGCGCAGAAGATCAGGCGAAAAACGAGTTCATCGCGACGCTCGCCCACGAGTTGCGGAATCCCTTATCCCCCATCGTGAGTACGATAGAGCTTTTAAAGCGCGGCGAGAAGGTGGACATTGCGCGGCAGGCCAGCATCATGGAAAAACACGCGAAGAGCCTCTCAAGCCTCTTGAACGACCTCTTAGATGTCTCGCGCATATCGGCGCAGAAGCTCGAGATCGAGAAGAAGCCCGTGTACCTGGGCGCCTCGATCGCACAGGCGGTCGAATCCGTCGAGCCGCTCATGCAGGAGAAAAACCATATTCTCAATGTATCAATTAATCCCCGCCCAATCCTGCTCGAGGCCGATCCGGTGCGGCTCGAGCAGATCGTCACGAATCTCCTCAGCAACGCCGCAAAATACACGCCCGCCGGAGGAACGATCACGCTTTCCGCCACACGCGAAGGATCGCAGGCCGTGATCGTCATGCAAGATACCGGCATCGGCATCGAAGCGCCGATGCTCACGCGAATATTTGAACCCTTCCTCCAGATCAAGAGAGCAAATTCCGCCGAAGCCGGCATCGGCGTCGGCCTCGCGGTCACCAAGAAGCTCATCGAGCTGCACGGCGGCACTATTGAGGCGAAGAGCGAGGGCACGGGCAAAGGGAGCGAATTCACCGTAAGATTGCCGCTGCCGCCGCACGGCGCGTTCGTGAAGGAAACGCGGAAGGAAGCGGCGCGTCGGCAGCGGCCTCTCTCGCCCTTGCGAATCCTCGTCGTGGACGACAATGTCGACGCGGCAAACGCACTCGGCAAGCTCCTTGGGATCCGTGGGCACGAGGTGACGCTTGCGCAAGACGGAACGAGCGCTCTCCGCATCGTGCCGCTCCTAAAGCCCGATGTCGTCGTCCTCGACATCGGTCTTCCCGATTTCGACGGTTACGAAGTCGCGCGACGCTTGAAGAAAGCGAAGTTTGAGGGCCCACTGATTGCGCTCACCGGCTACGGGCAGGATCGTGACAAGAAAAAGACAAAGGAGGCAGGCTTCGCCCACCACCTTACCAAACCGGTCTCGCTCGCCGCGATCGAAGAGGCACTCTCCAAGGTCGTGAGTGGCGGACTGCTCTCACAGGAGGCTCCAAAGGTGGAAGCCGTCGCGAAGGTACCGGCGCAGTTCGTGAGAAGCTAACGTAGGTGCTGAGAGACGAGTTTCGTCATCTCAAACATCGACACTTGGCTCTTTCCCCCGAAGATGACCTTCAGCTTCGCGTCCGCGTTGATATTTCGCCTGTTCTCTCGGTCTTGGAGCCCATGCTGCTTGATGTACTCCCACAGCTTCTTTACGACTTGCCCGCGAGGCAGCGGCCCCGAGCCCACGACCGCCTCTAATTCCGACGAAAGGTTCATCGGCTTCAGTAATGCAGGATTAGCTTTTCTAACCATATATGCGTTTTAGCTGGTAAACCTAATGGTTTCGAGCTCCTCGGCTCGGAAATGCAAAAGCGACCCTTTTGCATTTCCTCGCACTACGTCGCTCGTAGACTTCAGTGTAGCGAATGTAGAGCAAGACGTGCAGAGGCCTGTGGATAGTCCCCGCCAAGTCCGGCTCATACACAAAAACAAAAACCGCCCGGAGATCCAGGCGGTTTTTGTGGAGAGACTCACATCATTCCTCCGCTGCCTTGCTTTCCGAGACCCGCATAGAGCGCCCATGCGCCGATGACGAGATGAAGCACGGAGTCAGCTGGATTCTCGAGGTTGGCTCCCAAGAGACTCGTTGAAATAACGAGGCTCCAGAGCCCTACCAAGACAGCAACAACACCAACCACGATGACAAGCGGCTTCTGAAGTTCACTGCCGAGCCAAAATGCCGCTCCGAGGGCGACCACACCAAGGACAAGGTGGGCGATGTTCTCAACATTGTCGAAATACCAGAACGACCCAAAGAGACTGTTTTCTGGCGTGGGGCCGATAATGCCCACATAGCCTAAGATAGCGACGAGAACAAGAATCCCTCCTCCGACCTGTAAAAAGCCTTTAGGAGTAAAAAGCTGCATGAATAATACGTTAGGTGATAAATGCGCACGCGTGCCCCGACGCCGGCGACGCACCGTAATTAGACCCCCCTTTCATGAGCTAGGCAACAGAGTTATCCACGCCGCCGAAGGGATACTAGTTTCTTATAATCCAACTCTCCCATAGCGAGGAGGTATTGCGTCGTGAGGGTCTTCGCACAGGCGCGTAGGCGCCGAGCGGGAGCGTCCCGCGAGCTCGCGGGAACGCGACCTTCAGCGACGCGATACCTCTGAGCGCTCCATCTACCTCCATTCGCGCGCGATCTCCCACTTTATCTTCGAGAGCGCTCCGAGCGTCAGAAGCATGAGAATGAGCTGCGCGAGCCAACCGACGATCGGGACAATACCGAGGATAGCGTAGATCAGAGCGCCGAGCAGTATCGTTTTCCAGCCAACGTCGAACTCACCCCCGAAGAAACTGCGATATGCAAAACTCCCGAGAAGAACCGGCGTCATGATCCAGAGGTAGACGATAACCGTCGCAAACGCGAAGATGCCGAGGAGACCAAGCGGAATCCCCAGAAGCGACCACAAGAGCATCATCGAAACGACAGGCAGCACGATAGCTACCACAAGCCCGCGTCCGACTTCGAGCAAGGGCTGCGCAGCTGCCGTCTCGACGAGCCGCACGGCGTAGCGTCTGAACACGAGACCGAGTAGCAGCGCCGCGGCAAGCTGCGCGAGCGTCGTTCCGATGAGCGCAAGTGAAATAATGGCGACGATCCCGCCGACCGAAACAGCCCGCTCTCGTTTTTTGAATGTCGTCTCGCCGAGAACTGTAGCACCAGCCTCCATCTCTGCTTCCTTCGCCGCTGTGTACGAGAGATTTCCTTGAATCCGCGCGCCCTGCCCGAGCGTCAGCTTCTCGGCGAACACCTCGACATCGCCCTCTATTGCGGCATTGAGATAGACGTCGCCGCCACCGATTCGCACATCGCCGCCGACAGGAGCGTCGAGCCGCACTGTCCCGCCCGCCGCAAGCACATCTCCTGCTACACTTCCGCCGATATTGAGCTGTCCGCCGAGGGTCACGACGTCACCACCCACATCACCCCGCAGCAAAATATTCCCTCCTGCGGCCCGCACGTCGTCACCAACATCCCCAAGAATGGTCACGGTGCCTCCCGCAGCTGCGACATCACCCCCAACGTTGCCGCTCACAACGATCGTGCCGCCCGCGGCAATGAGGTCGGAGCCGAGTGCTCCACTGCTCGAGACGTTCCCGCCCGCAATGTAGACATCTTCGACAATGCTCTCCTCTACCTTGATGGAGGGTTGCTCTCCCGTTCGAAGCTCGGCGGCCTGCCCGCTGCCGGGAATAAGCGAAAGAACGAGGAGGCTTGCGAGTAGTGCTGGAAGCGGGATGCCGAGTTTCCAGCTCGTTTTCATACGGGCTTAGGGTAGCACGTTGACGTGAGTCGCGCACGCGTTCGCAGCTCCCTGCCTGCTATATACGGTGAGCGTGTAGATCGTTGTTTCTCGAGGCGACACATTCGTGCCGCCCACGACGGCGACAGTGCCGACGGATGAGAGGTACGCAGAGGAAGTGTTCTCCGAGCCCCATGCAAGGTTCGAGCTCTCACCGCCTCGCAAGGTGGCCGGGTACGCGGAGATGATGCACGTAGGATCTGCGCTCGGAGGAGGAGATACCTCGCCGCAGTCGTAGCCGCAGTCGGACCAATATGCGAGCGCGCCTGATGCAACGAGCTGCCGATCCTCGGGGGCTGAAATGTCGAGCGAGAGGTACCCGAAGACAAGGCCAAGTAGCATGACGAGCAGGGCGACAAGAAACAGCGCAAGTGTGTAGCGCATCATATCCCCATAGTACGACGGTCGTGCGTATAGGGCAGCCGCCCGCTGTGGATGAGCACAGATGACCCTGGCGCACCGGTAGCGGCTTCCTATACCCCATGAGATGGCGGCTTTCGCCTATCTCACGGGGCTCCGTGCTCTGGGACAACAAATCCTGGAAGTACTGGTTCATTACGAGCGGCTACTACCTTGTTGCGCTTCTCCTTATGGGCGTCGTCCTCGCTCTCTGGACCTAAGAAGCGGTAATTGCCCCCTTTTTCCCTTAACACTGCTGTCTGACAGCTACAAAACCACGGCAATCGAGCGTTCAATATTTACATTGGGCACGTTTCTGCCGCAGAGCCGATTTTTGACGCCCCCGCTTCCCCTTCCTCCATCATGAGCCCCAGCTCCTGTCCAATCTTTTTAATAATCGCGTCGACGGAAATTCCCCCGTCATCAAAAGTGACATCGAGCGAGCGATCCTCATACCGCACGTTCACATCTTTGACCCCGGGCATAGAAACCACGATGCCTTTCATAGTGGCGGGAAGCGACGGACAGCCAATGCGGGAGGGATGTAATGTGGCTTTCTTAATCACGACGATATCATATCACGCGTTAACGAGCGGCTTGCCGCACAGGAAGGGCGAGGGTAAATATACTACCTCCGCCCTCCCTCTTTTCGTGAGATATCGAGCCGCCATGTTTGTCCATAATACTCTTTGCTACAGAAAGCCCGAGCCCGCTGCCGTACGTTTCCATCAAAATGGCGTTGTGTGCGCGAAAGAATCGGCTGAACAGCCGATTTGCCTGATTTTCCGGCACGCCGATACCCGTATCCGATACATGAATATATATATTCTTGCTATCGGACGATGCGGAAACCGCAACCGTACCGCTCGGAGGAGTGTATTTTATTGCATTATCAACAAGGTTGGTGATCGCGATGTATATCTTTTCAGAATCCAAAACAGTGCGTGGCAACTGCGAGGAAATATCGAGTGTGAACACAACCCCCTTCGCCGCAGCGATCTTCTTGAATTGCTCGTGCGCCTTTTGTATCGCTTGCGTGACGTCGTCGTCTTTCAGGTTGAATTCCTCTCTGCCTTCATCAAGCCGCGCCATGTCGAGCAAATCATTGACGAGTGTTATCAAGCGGTTCGTCGTAGTTGCAGTCTCTGTAAGGATGGATTTCTGCTCCGGAACGAGCTCTCCAAAATCACCTTCGAGCAATTCGTTGAGCGACCACCTGATGCTCGTGAGCGGCGTGCGCAATTGGTGGGCAGCCGTGGAAACGAATTGAGATTTCACTTCATCGACCTCCATAAGGCGCTCGTTGGAGCGCGAGAGCTCAAGATCGCGCCCCACGAGAACCTTTCCTATTTCATTCAGCTCCACGTTTCGACTGTGTAATTCCGCGTTTGCGGCAGTGAGCTCCCGATCTTTGCGGATAAGCATTTTTGAGGCCGAATCAAGCTCGGAGAGCATCGTGCCAGTGCTTTTTGTGTAGAACCAGATGATAAGGAGCGAAATAAAGAAGCCGAAGCTGAACACCAAGATTGCGTTCACGCGCGCGTTCCGCTGAACAGTGTTGATGGTCTCGAGTGCCTGCACGGCGGAAACATTTGCTTCGTCCACCATAATGGAAAGCGTCTCGAATGAAAGATTGAAAAACCGTTTTGCGCGCTCGAAATGCTCCCGCGAGGACGCCTCCGCAACGACGGCAAGCTCAGATTCGCCTTCCGACTTGAGCCGCAGTGCTTTCTTGTGGTCGCCGATTGCTCTGAATGCGTTCAGGGCAAAGCCGCTGAAGTATATGTCGGCGGCGCCGGCGAGCTGTTGTTGCCGCGGTGACGGTGGCTTTATGGTTATGACGTGCTGGAGCCCCAAACGATTCCACTCAAGAAAATTCAAACCGCCGTCAGAATGCTTGAAGGCGTTGCTCTCGGAGCCCCACATCATCGCTGCAAGGTACACATCGAATATAATGAGTGAGCTTTCGAAATCGGCTTCCATTTTCCGCAGATCCGCCCAACTCCCTCCTAAAGCATCCTGCACCTGCAGCAGCTCACCAAAAACGAAGCGACCGTTGAGCATTGTTCTGTAAGCCGCTTCGACGCCCTTAGTAAGAGAGAGAGCCTCATTGCTAATGGATTGAGAAAGATGTGATATGCGAGAGATGGTATAAAATTCGTATCCGAAATTGAATGCGAAAACGCATCCCAGAAAAACGATGAATAAGAGGAATTTTTGCTGTGCATCTAACTTGATACCGGCATACAATGCTCGGATTTTTCCCATGGCTACAGCTCGATTTTAATGGCCGCAATGCTCAACACCGCCTTGAGAACGCCAATCACTTTTGAGGTGCCGGAGTCGTAGAGAGGAACGTAGAGCGAAATCGCCTCGGCCCGAGCGCTTTCGTCGAACTCAACAAGGCCATGGTGCGCTAAACCAACACCGTTGTTGTACGTCTGTATCCACCACGATTCGTCGGCTTGATAAAAATCAGATGTTTTGTTTGTCTGTGCAACGTTCAAGCCCACGCTGTCTGTAACAAAAATCTCCGAAAAACCCGGATGGTCTTCCTGAAACGCTACGAGTTTTCTCGAAGCACTACTCTCTGAAATGGCGCGCGCGATTGCGCTCTCGGCGGAGAGCCACTGCCGATCGAGTTTGAGAATCTGCTCGAGCTGCAAATTCCTGTTGCGCTCATTGGACGCACTTACTGCCTGAACGATCGCTCCGTCCGTAAGAAGCGGGGTTAGTTGTGCCATCTGTCGTGCGAGAACCTGCTCGACTTCGGAATCGAATGTTACCGCTGCGACCTTCTCTTCTGTGGAAAACGACTCGTCGGGCGAAAGATTTATATTCAGAAACAAGCCGATGATGAGAGCGCCAATAGCCGCAATAATCACGAAAACAAGCGTGCTTTTATTCATGGATTATTCATGGAGTTCTTACTCGCCAATTGCCAGCATGACGATGGTCTCGTTGTAGAATCGCGGATTGATTTTTGCCGCCTCGCGGAGCTCGCCACCAATCGGGGCCTGCTCGCCATAGGTATAGAACCCGAGCATCGGCACGTCTTTGCCGATAATTGCCCTTACGGCCTGTATCTCATCATTTGCTTTCTGCGCAAAAAGCTTCTCACGCGCTATGCAGTTGAAGACGAGTGCGAGTTTTGGCGTTGCATTATCGGCCTCAAAAGCTTTCATGAGCCGCCTCGCCGCATCCTGTGCGGCTTCAACGGCTTTCTCTTTGCTGCCTATCATCAAACGCACCTCGGATCCTTCCGGAATTTCAGCGGCGCAGGTAATGGAGCCTTTTTCATCAACGGTAATAGGATCGCGGATAAGATACTCTTCCTCATAATCCGGCACCTTGATGCCCAAAGGATAGGTGATTGCCATGCGGGCGAGCGCTTCTTTACGTAATTCTTCCGCCTTCTCGCCGAAATATTCTTCGTAGATGTTGATCGCCGGCTTGCCATTGAGTTCGTGAAGTACCGCTCCCTCAGATCTAGTGACTGTCATCGGCAAACCAATCGGCATCCAGCCGTGCCGCACACCCACCCCCATAGAGAATTTTCCCGAGAGGCCGATGCCGGCAATAGCGCCCGAGGCAAGCTCCCCGTCGCGATATTCAAATGTCTGCTTAAAAAGAAAATCGTCTCCCGGCGCGCCTCCAACAATAGGAAAGTGTTCGCCCAGTACATCGAGCACCCCTCGCACCGCGTCTGCGCCGTTCCCCGTAAGCACGTCGGGGAACATGATAAATGTGCGGAGCGAGTCCCCTGCTTTCTCCGCTTTCTCCTTCACTTCTTTTGCAACCGCTCTGCCGGCTTCCCGCGCACTCTTCTTCACATCCTTGCCGAGGCCGGTGTAAAATTTGATGTTGTCAGCGGCGATCGCCATAACGGACACCGATCCGGTGGTCGGTCCATCGTTCGTAATCTCTCCTGCTGTCGTGCAACCCGCCATGGGCACATTGCTGGTAGCTTCTTTAATGCCGTTTAAGAGCTCGTTTTGGTCAAAAACGGGAGAAGCAAAAGCGATGATAAAATCCGCTTTTTCGAAGCCGCCCTTTTGCACTGCCACTTTGGCCGCCTCGTAGCCGGCCTGTGATGCATTTTTATCTTTGCTGACCCCCACCCCCACTTTCATTGTCATAGCATGTATTTTGTTAGGCTTTTAATAATTATGACTCAAGCACTTTTTTACCTTCTCGAGCACCCCTTGAGGGCTGAAATTGACTTTGACTAAATAATCGCACGCGCCCATGTCCAGTATCCGATCGACCTCGACAGGCTGGCCTGAATTCGAAATGACTACGACGGGCAAAGCCGGTGTGATTTTTTTCTCGTTCAGCTCGCGCAATACTGCAAATCCATCCATCTCGGGCAATACTATGTCGAGCAATACGAGGTCGGGACGTTTTGAGGCAATGGCTTCAAGCCCCGTCTTTCCATTACTCTCAACCGCCACCTCGTATCCAGAGCGTGTCAGGCGGTGCTCCAAAAGGCGGGCGATGATGCTATCATCTTCGATGACGAGGATTTTCTTTTTTTGTTCGGAGGTCATGATTCTGTGTGTATACCAAAGGTGTTGTTGATTTTTTCAACGATCTCTTTAGTGGTAACATTTGCCTTCACGATATAACCTTTCGCTCCCAAATCCATTGCATGCTGGACTTCTTTTTGCTCCCCCAAATTAGTAAGTACAATGACGGGGGTGGCGCGCCACACGGAAGAATCCTTGATTCGGCGAAGAACTTCGAATCCGTCTATCTGCGGCATGATGATATCGAGCAAAACAAGATCCGGTTTGAACGAGTCGAGCGCATTGAGACACGCCTCCCCATCCTGCGCCACGTGCACTTCAAAACCGCTTTTTGTGAGCTTGTTCGCAAGAATATCGAGCATGAAGCCATCATCCTCCACCAGCATGATCTTTTTGGTGTCAGCCATACAGACATTTTCTCATAGATACCCCACTTCGCGTAATAAAAAGCCCACACTGTGCATTCTACTATGAAGAAACCGCGGAAATACGTTTATCACCATCGGCTACTACCTTGTTGCGCTTCTCCTTATAGGCGTCGTCCTCGCCCTTTGGACATAGGGGCCCACTAGTGTTCGTGTTTTTCTTTTTCGGCTTCGTAGATTTTCTCTCGAAGCGCAGTCGTCGAGAAGCCGTGGTCGCGTGAATTAAAATAAACCTTGATGGGAAGATCGTGTCCCGTATAGGGCTTCCCTTTCCAATCCGCGCCAATAATGCGGACGTCGAATCCGTATTTGTTCTCCTTCAAAATGCCGTATAACTCAGCTTCAGTAGCATACTCAAAAATCTCATCGATGTACTTGATCCCCTCAAGAATGATGCGTCGCTCTTCAAGCGACATCACGGGCTTATTTTTCTCCGGCCTGTCGATTGAGGGGTCGGAGTGCAGACCGACGATGAGATAGTCACACACCTCTTTCGCCTCTTTGAACATAAGGATGTGTCCCGCATGACAGAGATCAAACGCTCCGACTGTGATACCGACTTTCTTTCCGTTTCGCATTGGAAAAAAGGATACCACGCATGATAGGATGCGTGAATGCAGGCCCTTCTCGCATCGTACGAAAAGGACGACAGCCTCTTACGCCTCGGGC
Source organism: Candidatus Kaiserbacteria bacterium (assembly GCA_016186765.1). GTDB lineage: Bacteria > Patescibacteriota > Minisyncoccia > Phycocordibacterales > UBA2100 > UBA10103. Next base: position 202,872 of record JACPLD010000001.1, read on the forward strand.
GACTGCTGGCCTCGAGCGGCTGGAACATCCTCGGCTCCGCTGGGACGGCAAAATACCTGAATGAGAACAGCATCCCCTGCCGCGACGTCGCCGAGCTCGTGGGCCCGCCGATTCTTGGCCACCGCGTCGTCACGCTCTCCCGCGAGCTCCACGCAGCCCTCCTCTCGAGCCCAGGCGACGAAAGCGAGCTAAAGAAGCTTGGGATCGAGCCCATCGACCTCGTATACGTGACACTCTACCCTCTCGAAAAAACCATCGAAAGCGGCGCGTTTGCCGAGGAGGTCCTCGAAAAAACCGACATCGGAGGGCCGACGCTCTTGCGAGCGGCCGCAAAGGGTCGGAGAATCGTTCTTTCTTCTCCCGGACAGTTGAACGAGTTTGAAAAGCGCCTCGCAAGCGGAACAGTCGATGACGAACAGTACCGTGCTGCACTCGCGGCTGCCGCGGAGCGTCGAGTCGCCGAGTATGTCGCAGCATCGGCAGATTACTGGGAGAGACAAACGAAATAGCACAATGCCGAAGCATTTTTTCTTTGACTTAGACAAAACGCTCACGCCGAGCCGCAGCATGATGCTCGACCAACATCGAGCGATTTTTGAGCGTCTGTGCAAAGAACGGGATGTCGTCGTTGTTTCTGGAGCGGAGGTACGGCAGATACACGCGCAACTTCCCCTTTCGCTCAACGGGCTTTATTACGTACTCGCGCAAAACGGAAATCACGCGGTCGAAAAGAACGGTTCCGCGATATGGAAAGAAGAACTGGGTGTCGCGCAGAAGAACGCAATATTGACATTCATCGAGAAAATCAAGAATGAACTGAATTTGCGCGTCAAAGCTGAAAGTGACCTCATCGAAGATCGCGGTTCCCAAATCAGTTATAGCTTGATCGGCCACCATGAAGATCTCGAAAAGAAGAACGCATTCGATCCTGAGGCAACGTTGCGATTAAACATTCTAAAACGTCATTCGACAGACGTAGAAAAGCTTAAGGAGAATAATGTCGAGGTGAAAACCGGTGGCACTACAACTTTAGACTTCTTTTCATGGGGCAAAAATAAGGGCTTCAACATAGCGCGCTTCATCGAAAAGTACGGCTGGAAAAAAGACGATTGTATCTACGTCGGCGACGCGCTTTTCCCGGGCGGCAACGACGAGACCGTGATCGGCATCATACCGACAAAACCCGTTAAAGATTTTCGCGAGACATACGAATATCTTTCGTCTATACTCCGCTGACCATGCCAACCCCCGCTCTCGAAATACGTGATCTTAAGAAAACATACGCGAGCGGGACAGTCGCCTTGAAAGGTGTGTCTCTCACGGTCCCCGTCGGCGATTTCTTCGCGCTTTTGGGGCCCAATGGCGCCGGCAAGACGACGATTATCGGCATCGTTACCTCGCTCGTGAACAAAACAAGCGGCACGGTCAAAGTGTTCGGGCACGATATCGACAAAGAGTTCGAAAAAGCGAAAACGTACATAGGTCTTGTCGGGCAGGAGATAAACTTCAACCCGTTTGAAAAACCGCTCGACATCGTCGTGAATCAGGGCGGCTACTACGGAATCCCCCGCAAGGAGGCACTGCCTCGTGCAAAGCAACTCCTCACTGACCTCGGCTTGGGCGAAAAAATGCGAGAGCAGGCAATGGCTCTCTCGGGCGGCATGAAGCGGCGCCTCATGATCGCGCGCGCCTTGATCCACGAACCGCGCTTCCTCATCCTCGATGAGCCCACCGCCGGCGTCGACGTGGAGCTCCGTCGCAGCATGTGGGATTACCTTCGCGGCATCACTGCACAGGGCGTCACGATCCTTCTCACGACACACTACCTCGAAGAAGCGGAACAGCTGGCCAAACACGTGGCCATTATCAACAAAGGGCAGATCGTCGGGGCGGGCACTATGAGCGAGATTCTCGCTATGCACGATGAGGAAAAAGCAAAAAAGCACGCATATCGTGGCGGGAAACTCGAAGAGGTATTCCTCCAGCTCACGAGCGAGCCCGAAAAATCAAGCGTATGAGGCCGTACCAGCTCTGGATAAGTTTCTACACGATGCTGCGCAAGGACATTGTGCGGATGTTCAGGATCTGGGTGCAAACCTTCTTGCCGAGCGTCATCACCTCGGTCTTGTACTTCACGATATTCGGCACCGTACTTGGCTCAAGAATCGGAGAGATGCAAGGTGTCGATTACATGACCTTCGTCGTCCCCGGTCTCGTGATGCTCGCGATCGTCACCACCTCATACGCGAACACGTCGTTCATGTTCTTCGCATCCAAATTTTTCGCGCGCTCCGTCGATGAGATCCTCGTTTCCCCCACGCCTCCGTGGCTTCTTGTGGGCGGCTTTGCGGCGGGCGGGGTCGTGCGCGGTGTCTTGGTGGGAGCGCTCGTGCTTATCGTGTCAGTCTTCTTCACCGGTCTTTCGCTCAGCATTCACAACGTGCTCGTCATATTCGGTTTTGCGATACTCACGGCCTTGGTCTTTGCGCTCGCAGGCCTTGTGAACGGCATTTACGCGAAATCGATCGACGGCATCAACATCGTGCCGACATTCATCCTCACACCGCTCGTGTACCTCGGCGGCATCTTCTATTCCGTGCACAACCTCCCCGACTGGTGGCAGGCGATCACGTACGCGAATCCCTTGTTTTACCTCGTGAATGGCTTCCGCTATGGCTTCCTCGGTATCACCGATATTCCCCTTTCAGTCTCGCTCGCCGTTCTTCTCGGGATGACAGCTCTCCTCGCGACCGTCAATTGGTACTTCATCCGCACAGGACTCGGTCTCCGACAGTAGACTATAATGATCGAATGGCACTCGAAGACGAACGCGGTAAGATACTCAAATTTCCCTCACGTGCGAGAGCATTTACAAAACCGGAGAACGAAAGAAAAGGTGAGGTAGTCAAATTCCCCTCCCGCGAGGGCACATCTGCTGAACGAGAGCATATCGACACAGTGGCCCGCACAATCATAGCCGGGGACAAACCACACCCTGAATCAACCCATGCGATGATCCAAGCGCTTTGGGACGACGACCTTGTGCGCACACTCAAGCAATACGACACCGATCCAACTTCGTACGACGCGAATTACATCTACGACATCGCGGAGGAGTATCTGAAGCGACGAATGGCCGACAAATCAGCTTGACCCTCACTACATGTCTCCGCGCGCAATCTTCGCCGCAAGCCCCACATAATTGCCGGGCTGGATTTTTTTGAGGCGGGCTTTTACTTTCACGCCCACGTTAAGGCTATCGATGAACTTTGCAAAATCAGCCATTGTCACTTCCCTGCCACGCGTAAGCGCCTTGAGTTTCTCGTACGGTACTTCAACGCCTTCACGACGGAGGACCGTTTGAATGGCTTCGGCGATGACTTCCGGATGTTTGTCTAACTCCGCAAGCATGGCGTCTTTGTTCACGTTTACTTTGTCGAGCCCTCGGAGGAGCGATCTGTACGCAATGAGAGAGTGCGCAAATGCAAGTCCGAACGTACGCTTCACGGTCGAATCAGAAAGGTCGCGCTGGAGACGTGATATCGGGAGCTTGCGAGAAAAGTGCTCGAAGAGGGTGTTCGCGATACCGAGATTGCCCTCTGCGTTCTCGAAATCGATGGGGTTCACCTTGTGCGGCATAGTCGAAGAACCCACCTCTCCTGCTTTTGTTTTCTGCGCGAGCCAGCCGTCGGAGATGTAGCGCCACAGATCTTGCGAGAAATCGATAAGGATAGTATTGATGCGGCGGAGATTGTCGAAAAGTTCAGCATACGTGTCGTGTGGCTCGATCTGCGTCGTGTACTCGTTTAGTCGAAGCGCAATTCCCTTCTTGCCGTTGAAACTTTCTACAAAGTCCCTGCTGAATTCCCGCCAGTCAACGTCTGGAGATGCTGCAACATGAGCGCTCCAATTTCCGGTCGCCCCGCTGAACTTCACCAACAGTGATCGTTTTTCAAGTTCTTCTAGCTGTCGTGAGAGCCGAGCGTGAAAGACCCGCATTTCTTTCCCGAATGTCGTCGGGCTCGCCGGTTGACCGTGAGTTCGCGCGAGCATCGCTGTCGCAGCGTGTGCTTTAGTCAGCTCATCCAATGTTTTCAGGATCACATCCAACTCCTCGATAATGAACTCTTCCATAGCTCCTCTCAACATAAGAGCGTACGCGATGTTGTCCGTATCCTCGGAGGTCGTTGCAAAATGTATCCACTCCGAAACATCAGCGAGTGATGTGCCTGCAAGTTTTTTCTTGATGAAGTATTCAACAGCCTTCACGTCATGGTTTGTTGCAGGAATACCTTCGTATCCTTCTTTTTCTATCTTTTTGACGATTTTTGCATCTTCGAGAGTTATTGCCGCTAAGCTTCCAAGCAATTTTTTCTCCCCTGCTGTAAGCTTGCGCATTCCAAGATGCGGCATTTCCGATAGTGCTGCGAGATATCTGCATTCAACCGAAATACGCGTCTGAATAAGGGCAAATTCACTGAAATATTCGGCGAGCTCATGCGATTGGTCGCGGTAGCGGCCATCGACGGAACTAACGGCGGTAAGTGGATCAAATTGCATATTGTTTTAAATTCTGCTCCATGCGCGGAATCATGGGCTCCTCGCCGGCGATAAATTTCTCGCCGGTAATTTGCTCGTACATCTGAATGTAGCGCCGCGACATTTCTTCCACAAGCTCCTCTGGTGCGGCGGGAAGCACGGCGTCCTTGTACGGATCGCAGTGCTCCTTGAACCAGAGGCGTAAGAATTCCTTGTCGAAGTACTCTGGCTCCTCACCGGCTGCTATGTGCTCCTCGTACGAGCGAAGCTGCCAATAGCGCGAGGAATCCGGAGTGTGAATCTCATCGATGAGCACGAGCTCATCTTTTTCATTCATGCCGAACTCGTATTTCGTGTCGACAAGAATAAGCCCGCGCCCCGCCGCGATCTCCTGCCCTTTCGCAAAAAGCGATAATGCTGTTTGCTTCACGAGCTCGAACAACTCTTTCGTGACAAATCCTTCTGAAATCAACTCATCCACCGAGAGTATCCTGTCATGTTTTTCCTCTTTCGTCGTTGGGTCGAAAACCGGTGTAGCAAGCCTCTGATTTTTTTTCATTCCATCAGGAAGTTTTATATCGCCGAAACTGCGTTCGCCCTTCGAGTAGCGTGTCCAAATTGCCGTATCGGTGACACCAGTGAGATATCCTCGCACGACTGCTTCGATCGGAATTGTCCTCATTTTTTTGCCGACCGTTACGTTCGGGTCCGGCACCGCGAGTACGTGATTCGGAACGATATCCTTCGTTTGCTCGAACCACCAGGCGCTCACCTGATTCAATACCTGCCCTTTGTGGGGTATGTGCGCAATGATGCGGTCGAACGACGAGTGCCTGTCTGTTGAGATGAAGATGAGGCTGCCTTGGCCTGAGTCTGTCGAAGGCTCGTAAATGTCACGCACCTTGCCTGCCTTTTTCTTCCCGAGAAAGCCAAAATTTGTTTCTTTTAGTACTTCCGTCATGTTTTACTCTACCCTAAATACAAGGCTTTGTCCAACGACCTCGATTCCGCGGCTAACAATAACGATTTTTGGGTCGGCGATGATCTTTCCTGCAACTTTTGCCTCAACGCCGGCCCGCTTCGCTTCAGCGAGAACTTTTTCGGGCTCTGGCGTCACAAGTATCATTCCCTGTCCCATATTCCATGCGCTGTATGCATCTGCATCCGACACCTTTCCAATTTTCTGACAATACGCGACGACGGCTGCCGGCTCAAAGAGGTCGGTGAGTTCCGCCCCGAGTTTACTCGGTCGCAGCATGCGTATCATTTTTTCCCGCACGCCGCCACCCGTGATGTGCGCAACGCCATGGAGCTCGCACGTGCCTTCCGAATCAAACCCGCCGTGTAGCCCGACGACAAATCGCGAGTAGATGACAGAGGGCGTGAGTGCCGCGAGTCCGAGGGTCGAGCTTTCGAAGGGCGTCGTGTGCCATTCTTTGCCGTGAACCTCCTCGAAGATCTTTCGCACGAGTGACCAGCCATTGCACCGAAAGCCGTTCTCGCGAAGAGCAACGATGGCATCGCCTGCTTTGATCTCATCGCCTTTGAGTATTTTTTCCCTCCGCGCAAACCACATGCACGCCGCGCCCCAGTGGTACGGAAAGTCTCCGAAACCGCGAACCATCTCGCCCATCTGCACGATCTCGCCGTTGATGATGGAGACATTCGCCGCTTCTGCGGCAGCGACATAACCTTCCGCGAGCTCGCGGACAATTGGCAGGAACCGATCATCGGTGCCAAGACTTTTGAGATCGAGATTTGTGCCGACTAAAACAGGCTCGCCTCCTCGCATGAGAGCGTCGTCGCATACCATGGCTAGAAGATCGAATGCTATCGTATCGTGTTTGCCCACGCGCTGTGCAACCTCTACCTTCGTGCCGGCCGTATCAAATCCGATCGAGAAGAATGTTCCTTCGGGTAAATTCTCTGCCGAAACCATTTTCACGCCGGAGAAGTCATCAAATGGCGTTATGACCTCTCCGATCTTTCCTTTTCTGTTTTCAAATGTCCGCTTCGAGGCCTCATACATGATGCGCGACGCTTCTGCCTCGATTTCCACATCGACTCCCGCTTTCGCGTAAGCATCACCACTCATATCAATCCCTTCTCCTCGAGATATTTCTTGAATCCTTTCTCCTGCAGCTTCGCGTCCTTCGCTAGGATGTCCTTCGCCATCTTCTCTTTATACGTTCTAACATTTTGCAAAATGTTTGAGTGTTCTGTGCCGATGATTTGCGCAGCAAGGATGCCTGCGTTCTTCGCGCCGTTGATCGCGACCGTTGCAACGGGAATTCCCGGCGGCATCTGCACAGTGGAAAAAAGCGCGTCCACACCGGCGGTAGTTTTATTCATGATGGGAACACCAATTACCGGCAGTGCGGTATGGGCAGCGACAACGCCTGCCAAATGTGCGGCGCCTCCGGCGCCGCAAATGAATACCTTGTACCCGCTCGCTTCGCTCTTCTTCACGTATTCGACGACGGCTTCAGGTGTGCGATGTGCCGAAAGTGTATGCACTTCCGAGCCGATACCGAATTCCTCCAGCACCTTCGCCGCCTCCTGCATTACGGAGAGATCCGAATCTGAGCCCATCAGAATGCCAACGAGCGGTTTATTTGCCATGGAAGTATTGTACTGCATTTCTAAATATCCGAAGTCCTGAGGCTTCTTTCGGAAGCGGCTTCCTTTCGCGAATATACCGCTCGCGGAGGAGAGTCCAATGCGGCAGCTGGGTGAAGCGCACGGCACGTTCGGGATGCGGCATCAGTCCCAAGACGCGACCATTATAGCCAGTGATGCCCGCGATATTTTCGAGAGAGCCGTTGGGATTCACCGGCATATCGAAATGTTTGCACATTTCGCCCTCCACATACGTGAGCGCAACACCCTTGACTTTACTTAGTAAAGCCATATCCGAGAGGGATGCGTAATACTTGCCCTCACCGTGCGCGATCGGAACGGAAAGCGTCGTGATGCCCTTTAGCCAAGGGCCATCATTCTGAACTTCGAGATCAACCCAGCGACAGTTGTAGCGCGGGGAATCGTTTGCAATGAGTGCTCCCGGCAAAAATCCTGCACTCGTGATTATTTGGAAACCGTTGCAGATGCCGAGCATCAGTGTGTCGCGAGCGAGAAACTCCTCGATCGCTTCGCCAAGATGATGCCGCACCTTGTTGCCGTATGCTTTCCCCGCGCCAGTGTGATCACCATATGCAAAGCCGCCGCCGAAGACGATAACCTGCGCCTTCTTCAGAACCGCAGGGCGAGCAATGATATCGTTCAGATGGACAATGTCCGCGGTTGCGCCGACCGATTCGAAAGCCGCCTTCGTTTCGTCTTCAGTGTTGAGACCGTAGCCGGAAAAAATTATGACGTGCGGCTTTACCATAGTTTGAAGAAAGAGCGGTAGCTCTCGGTAAGTTCCGACAAAGACACCTCGATCTTAGTACCCGGAAGTTCGACCAAAACTGATTCTTGTTCCGCAACCTCACCAATCCGCGTCAAGGTGACACCTTGACATGCGCGTTCAAAATCCGACTCCCGGTCGTGGCGAACAGAAATGAGCATACGGCCCTGACTTTCGGAAAAGAGTATCGAATCCGCGCGGTGTGCATTGCCCAGAACACCCACAAGGTTCAACCTTGTACCCAATTGGCCCGCAATTGCTGACTTTGCGAGCGCGACAGCAAGCCCACCGCGACCAACACCGATAGCGGATACGACGAGACCTTGGCGAATTGCTTTAGATATCGCGTCGTACGCTTTCGTGTTCCTTTTCGCATCAACGATCGGTACCTGTGGAAAGGTGACACCTTGACATTTCGCGTACTCGGAACTTCCCAGCTCATCATTTGTCTCACCAATAATGTAGACGGAATCTCCCACGGTTTTGAAATCTATAGTCATTGAGTTCGCGACATCGGGAATGATGCCAATTGAGGAAATAAGCAGCGTCGGCAGTGCGGCGATGTGCACGTGATTGCCCTTAGCGTCAAAGCCGCGGAAATCGTTGAACATCGAATCCTTGCCGGAGATGAAGGGCGTTCCGTAGGCAGTCGCGACGTCGTAGCATGCTTTCGCTGCCTGTTTCAATTCATACAAGCGCTCCGGTTTCTCCGAGGAGGACCAGCAGAAGTTGTCGAGGATCGCGAGATAATCGCGCGAAGCGCCCGCACAGATGGCGTTGCGAACAGCCGTGTCTATGGCGGCGGCGGCCATCGCATACGTATCGACTTCGGAATACCATGGCATATATCCTTGTGCGAGTACCACACCGCGTTCGGAATTAAAAAGTGGCTTTATCACAGCAGCATCTGCATTTACCCGTCCTTTTCCCTGCAAAGGTTTTGTAACTGAATTCCCCTGCACCTCGTGATCATACTGCTGCGAAATGAACGAGATAGAACCGATGCTTGGCCGCGCGAGTATTTCGAGTATCGCTCGTGAGAGATCCAAACTCGTCAAGGTTGGACCTTGAGAACTCTCAAAGGTTCGACCTTTGGGTTGCGTGGATTTTTGAATGTTCACGGGCCGTCCATCATGAAGAAATGAAAGCGACACATCCATGACAGTTTTCCCGCGGTAGCGAACAACGCACGAGCTGGATTTTGTAAACTCTCCGATGCATGTTGCCTCCACGTCATGCCGGTCCATGATTTTTTTGAACGCCGTCCACTTCTTCTTCGGGACGGCGAGCGTGAGGCGCTCTTGCGACTCCGAAAGCCATATTTGCCATGGCGCGAGGCCGGCATATTTAAGCGGCACCTTTTCGAGATCGACAATACAGCCCCCTGCTTCGCGCGACATCTCGCCAACGGAGCCGGAAAGCCCACCTGCGCCGTTGTCGGTAATAGAATTGTAGAGCCCTGCGTCGCGCGCTTCTCGTATCAAAGCATCAGAAAGCTTCTTCTGCGTGATGGGATCACCTATTTGCACAGCCGTTGCTGGCGAGCCTTTCGAAAGAGCCTCGGACGAGAATGTCGCGCCATGGATGCCGTCGAGTCCCACCCGCCCGCCTATCATGACGATATAGTCGCCCGGCCGCGCTCTCTTTTCATAGGAGAGTCTACCAAGGTCGGACCTTGGTAGACGACGGGGGATCAGGCCAACGGTTCCGCCAAAAACAAGCGGCTTCCCGCGAAAGCTCGGATCGACTGCGACGAAGCCGAGTAGAGTTGGAATCCCGCTTTCATTGCCACCCGCGTTTACGCCGCGCACAATGCCTTCGAGGATCCGCCGCGCAGGCAAGAGTGACTGCTTTTTCTCCTTGTCTCGAAAGAGCGCGCGAGCATCGTGAGGATCCGCGACACAGAAACCATACGTGTTCCCGATCGGCTTTGCCCCAAGGCCAAAGCCCAAACAGTCGCGATTCACACCCACGATCGCGGTCACCGAGCCGCCGAAGGGATCGAGTGCTGAAGGCGCGTTATGCGTTTCCACCTTATGCGTGATGAGCCAGTCTTTATCGAACGCTATCGCTCCCGAGTTGTCTTTGAAAACAGAGACGCAAAAATCACGCTTCCCTTTTTGCTTTCGTATCTCTTCCGTCGCTCCCTTGATGTAACGACGATAAATTCCCTCCTTCACCTCATCCAAGGGATCGTTGAATATCGTGTGCTTGCAGTGCTCCGACCACGTCTGTGCGAGCGACTCCAATTCCACATCTGTCGGAGCGCGGCCGAGCTTCTTGAAATGATCGCGAATCGTCTTCATCGCTTCGAGCGAAAGCGCGAGGGGCCCTCGGCCCAGGATCCCTTCTTTGCTTATCTTCACCAACTCGGCATCGCTGACGTTCAGGTCGACTTCGTCCGCTTTCGCACTTTCATGCAGTTCCACTTTCGGGACCACGACCGGAAACCTCTCCCCTTTCTTGAACACCGTCGCCCTCTCGATGAGCGGATTGTGCAGCTCGGAAGCAAACGCTTGAGTATCTTCCCTCGATACATCGCCGATGAGAAAAATAAAAAGAGACGAGTACACTGCCTCGCCAGAGCGAAATTTTCTTCCGATCGTGTCCTCGATAGTCTCCTGCACCGTAGCCCCTAGATTGTCGGTAACGCCCGGCAGATATCCGACCTCGATCGCGTATGAATATGGTTCTGGCACTGCAGTCTCTCCGATCGAAAAACGCTCCGTGAGATTGTTGGTGAGACGCTCAGCTATGTGCTCCAATTCCTTCGGGCCCAATTCCGCATCAAGAATATAGGAGGCAGCGGTTGCTACATGTTTAAGTCGTGTCCCCGGAAAGAGACTCTTCAGTGTTTGCAGGAGTTTTATGGCACGCGCGTCTTCGATGCCGGAGAAGACCGCGACGCGAGCCGTCATACCCCACCATACTAGCATTGGCACAAATAATCAAGTACCGTGACGCCATGGCGCGACAGCAGAAAGAAAGCCTGCTCTTGCCGCAGCTTCTCAAAAAGATCGCCCCCATGATCGGCGCCCGCGTGTACATAGAGCCGGAGTGGGGTGTTGCTGGACAGATTACCTTCAGAGACGGAAAAAAGCGCTACTTTCGGTACAACACGCTCGACTTGAATTCTGTCGGCGCCGCCGACGTCGCGAAGGACAAAGACTATGCGAACGTCTTTATGAAGCGTATGGGCTACACAGTCGTGCCCGGCAAAGCTTTCTACTCAAGGGAGTGGAGCAAACAGATCGGCTCGAAGCGAGACATTCATGCAGCGTATCAATATGCGCGCAAACTTGGACTTCCCGTTATTGTGAAGCCCAACGAAGGAAGCCACGGCATCGGCGTTTTTTTGGTTCGCAACAAACGGGAGTTTATGCGCGCAATGCGCCACATCTTCAAAGAAGATCGCGTTGCGCTCGTGCAGAGAGTTGTGCGAGGCAAAGATTACCGCATCGTCATTCTCGACGATAAGGTCATCTCCGCCTACGAACGCATTCCGCTTTCGGTCGTCGGCGACGGATCATCGAGCATCAAAGATCTTCTAAAAAAGAAACAGAAACGATTCCGCGCAGGCGGGCGCGACACGCGCATAAAGCTGGACGACTTGCGAATCGCGCACAAGCTTGGGCTTCAGAAGCTTGCGCTCCGCTCCGTGCCTGAGCGCGGAAAGCGCATTTACCTTTTGGACAACGCAAATCTCTCGAGCGGCGGCGATGCCGTCGATGTGACAAAGCCCATTCATCCAGAATTCAAAAAGTTCGCGATAAAACTCACGCGCGATATGGGATTGCGCTTCGCGGGCGTCGACATCATGGTCGCCGGTGACATCCGACAGAAGCCGAAGAAATACTGGGTGCTTGAGGTGAACGCCTCTCCGGGCCTTGACCACTATGTTAAAACGGGCCCCGCCCAGCAAAGGGTAGTTGAGAACTTGTATCTGAAAGTGCTGAAGAGTATGGCCAAATAACCTTGAGGGCAAGCTGCCTACGTGTAAATATCCCGCCTGTGGCCTACAGCCTCGATCGTGATGGCATCTTCCGCGAGCGAGTACACGACGCGCTAGTCCCCCACGCGGAGTTTGTAGAGACCTTTGAGGTTCCGATGCAATGCCTCGGGAACGATATCCTCAAAGTGCTCTTCAAAACCAGAGCACCTTGCTTTATGTAATTCGTTGTGTTGGAATCTGTCCGGCGATCAACTTCCGAGGAGTCGGACAATGGTCATTATCAGTGGAAGAATCGAGGAACCTCTTCTCGATGCCCTGTTCCGCTTTTCCTCGAACCCAACTCTGAGGGAAGCGGCACAAAGCCTCTTGCGAGAGGACATTCAAGACGCTGCGGTCTTCGTAGCAGAGCAAGTCCGCTTAATCGCGGCACGTGAGGACGAGGAACGACGAAGACAGAAACGGCCTCTCATCAACTGGCGGGAGTTCTATGTCGGATCGGTGGGAATCGGTCTGACGCCGGCCAAGCGAAGCAAGAGACGTTTCGATTGGTTCGCATACGCCGCCTGGAACACGAAGCCGCACCGCAATGTGGAAAAATACTGCGGCGAGATGCGAATCATGCGGGCGGCGAAGGACGTCAGATGCAGGCATATCGGCGGTCTCGTGGTCGTCGGCGAAAGTCAGTACGACGGCGGAAGCGGCATTCAGCGGTGGACACTTGACCCCTGCGAGGCCTGTCGACAACTGATGCGTGAGAAGTACCGTCGGCTTTTCCGTCAAGATACGTTGGTCCTCACGGCACAGCCCGTAAGCCAATTGCGCATCTTAAAGACCATTCCCCGGTTGATGCACGATCACGGGGAGTCGTGGTAGCGGTGTGGCGCCCTTCGGTGCCACCCGCTTTCTTTTTATCTACATACACAAGAAGTTATCCTGATTGACAACTGCTGTCCTGTGTGGTTGGCTTATTTTAGCGCCGTACGCTGCAGCGGCTCTGTATGTTAGTGAATCTGCAGTACCAACGAGAAGACTGGGGAGTGTGAAATGCAAGCAGTATGTGTCTACCTTGGAGCTTCCGAGGGTGATAAAGCATTCGCCGAGGCTGTAAAGACCTTCGGCCTCATTCTTGTGAAGGACAATGTCCGCCTCGTCTATGGAGGTGGCGACTCGGGGTACATGGCCCTGCTCGCGAAAACCGTCCGCGACAACGGAGGAAAGGTGACGGGGATCACGCCATCTTTCCTCATCGAGAGAGAAGGGGTGCTGTCGGGCATCAACAGCGTCGTCGTGCAGACTATGCACGAGCGGAAGATGCTCATGTTTGAGCAGGCCGACGCGTTCGTGGCCATGCCGGGCGGCTGGGGAACGCTCGAGGAGCTGGTGGAGCAACTCACGTGGGCGCAGATCGGCCGGCATCAGAAGCCGGTGTTGATCGCAAACCTCATGGGGTACTACAACCTCCTCTTCGAGTTTTTCGACCGGATGCGGGAGCACAAGCTCCTGCACAACGGAACCGAGCCCTTGGTCGCCAATCGGGTCGAGGACATCCTCCCGATTCTATATGGCGAAATGGAAGGGCGTGAATCCGTCGTGCGCGAGAACGGATCGGCAGCGATCCGGAACAAGTTCTGAATCCGACGAGACCCCGAGGACGTCCATGACGTCCCGGGGCCTCTTCTTTTTACGGCCGCTCCAAATCGACGAATTTATATTTGAGACCCTTCCATTCGCGCATCTCCTCGGAGAGTTTTTTGGTGAAGAGATGCTCGTACGGTGGAAAGAATGTGTCGGCTTCGCCTTCGGCTTCTATTAGTGTGAGATAGAGCTTATCAGTAATAGGTAACGCTTCTTTGTATATTTCCGCTCCCCCGCCGATGTGTATTTCGTCACTTCCCGGCGCTTCTTTTGCTTTTTCGAGCGCCTCCTCGAGCGACGAAACCCAAATAACATCCGAATAACGACTTCGTAAGTCGTTATTCGGGTTTCGGGAGATGACGATGTTCGTGCGATCCGGCAGAGGCGAGCCGCGATACCTCAAAATAGATTCAAACGTTTTCCTGCCGAGAATAAGTGGGTGCCCGCGGGTGAGGTGGCGAAAGCGCTGCACATCGGCAGGAATCCGCCATATCAACCTTCCCTCTTTGCCGAGCTCTCTGTTGCGGCCTATTGCCGCCACCGCGCAGATTTTTGCCATGCGTATGACTATACCCCGTGAGATAACGAAATCCAGATTGATGTTAGTTTGTTGAGCGTGCTTATCTCACGGGGTATATCAAAAAGGAAGGGCCATCCGCTCCGCGGACAGCCCATTTGCATCTCGCGAATTCATGCACCGAAGTCCCCACTCTCCTCGATGTCTCGAGCAAGCTCAGGATCTTCAGCCGCAAGGTGCGAAAGTTGGTCCATTTCGTGCATGAGCTCTGCCGCTTCCAGCGGATCCCGCTTCGCAACAGCATGAATGAAGGCCAACTGTGCGATGGTGGCAAGACGCTTGGTGTTGCCGTAGAGTCGGGCTGAAGCCCGCATAGCTTCACAGTTGCGCATCCCACTCACATCCGTCTCAATCATGAACATGAGCCAGTCCACGGACGGCATGCTCCTGTCGAGACTCTGCATCTGCTCATCAACAGTCTTCAGATCAGTCGCCATCGTAATCTCCCTTGTACAGTCCGATTGATGCCAGCCGGAGTTATACCTTCCTCATATGAGGTAGTCAAAGTCGGTTCTCCACGTGACAGGAGCTATAATATGATTCCCGGGTATGCAGAACTACGAGGTAGAGGTAAAAGCACTACTTGGAAACGCAAAGCGCGCCGATGAAATACGACGCGCAATGAAGAAAGCCGATGCATCGTGCGCACTCAAATCAAAGAACAAACAGCTCAACCACTATTTTGAGGGTGGTGTTCTCAAAGCACTGGCAAAAGAGATCGCCCCACATCTTTCGAAGCAAGGACGCACAAAACTGGACGACCTGACGACGCGCGCGAAAAGTTTTTCGGTTCGGACACGCAACAAGGATGGCGATATCTATCTTGTGGTGAAAGTATCGGTAGACGACACAACGAGCGAGAATGGTGTCGCACGCATGGAATTTGAGGAAAAGGTGCCCCTGACGCTCGAGAAACTCGACGAGCTCGTCCTTTCATCCGGATTCTCGTATCAGGCGAAGTGGTCACGCGAGCGCGAGGAGTACGTGTGCCACGGAGTGAACGTGACATTGGATAAGAACGCCGGCTACGGCTGGCTCGCGGAGTTCGAGCGGATCGTAGACCATCAGTCGCTCCTCGAGAAAGCGAGATGCGACATACGTGAGCTCATGCAGGCGCTCGAGGTAGAGGAGCTACCGCAAGAGCGCCTCGAGCGCATGTTTGCCTTCTACAATGCCCACTGGCCGGAATACTACGGCACCGAAAAGATCTTTGTAGTAGAATAAACTTCCATGTTCCTCTCCGACAAAGACATCAAAAAAGCCCTACAGAAGGGCGAAATAACGCTCGAGCCTTTTAGCGAAGCCCAGCTTCAGCCCGTCTCCTATGACATCAAACTTGGCAACAAATTCATAACAAATGACGAGAGCTCGACACACTATGTCGATCCGGCGCGCAAGATCTACGCGAAGACCCGGGAGATGGAAGTGAAGGACGGCGAGGAATTCGTGCTACATCCGGGCATTTCCGTTTTGGGAACTTCCAAAGAATATTTCGGCTCCGACGTGTACCTCATCCAAATCGGAGGCAAATCATCACTCGCGCGCGTCGGGCTCATGGTGCACAACACAGCGGGCATCATAAACCCCGGCCACTTTCTCCACGTGACCTTTGAAATGACAAACCAGAGCAACGTCCCTATCATCCTGCGTCCGGGCATGGAGATCGCACAGATAACCTTTTCGACAATCTCCTCACGGCCCGAAAGAAATTATAAAAGCGTCGGCAGATTTGCGAAGAATAATTGGAACCATTTCGTACCCTCTCTGGAACATCAGACAAATGCTCTGAAGAAAATTATTTCCAAACCTGAGAAGAAGTGATGTATGAAGAGTCATCCCGAGTACCAATACCTCGACTTGCTCCGAGAAACGATGGAAAAGGGCGACAGGCAGGTAGATCAAGGCCACGGCAAAGCGCACTACGGCCTCTTCGGGCGCCAGATCCGGTTCAACCTTGCCGATGGCTTCCCGCTCCTTACGACTAAACGCGTGTACTGGAAAGGCGTCTTGCACGAGCTCTTCTGGTTCATGTCGGGACAGACGAACATAAAGTACCTCGTCGACAACGACGTGCACATTTGGGATGACTACCCGTATCGCATTTACGAAGAGCATGCCAAGCGTGGGAAATGGCCAAGCATCTCGAAAGACGAATTCATCGCAAAGATCAAAAATGATGAGGACTTTGCGCGTAAGCATGGAAACCTGCCGCGCATCTACGGAGAGATGTGGCGGCATTGGCCGACCAAAGATGGCCGTGGCGCCGATCAGCTTCACTGGGCGATCGAAGAGCTGCGGAATGACCCGGGAGCGCACAATGCGATCGTGACTTCGTGGAATCCTGAATACCTCTACGGCATGGCGAAGCCCGAGGAGGCGAACCACTTCCCCATCTGCCACAACATGTATCAGCTCAACATCAAAAACGAGAAGGTCTCGCTGCAGCTCTACCAGCGCAGTGCCGATATTTTCTTGGGCGTTCCATTCAACATCGCAAGCTACGCGCTCCTCACGCACATCGTCGCACGCATTCTTGGACGCGAGGTCGGCGAATTCGTGCACACGTTCGGCGACGTGCACATATACGAAGATCACTTCGACGCAGCTAAAGAGCAGCTTTCACGCGAGCCAAAAGCTTTCCCTCGGGTCTCGATAGATCCTTCCGTGAGATCACTTGCCGACTTCCGCCCCGAACACGTAACACTCGAAGGCTACGAGCCGTATGGAACCATTCGAGCAGAACTCACCGTCGCCGGCTTTCGTAATCTCGAAAACAAACCAAGTTAGAGCATGGCGGCCCGTGGGAAATTCATCATACTCGAGGGCGGCGAAGGCTCTGGAAAGACGACAATGGGCGAGCGCCTGAAGGTTGAATTTCCCGAGATCGTCTACACCCAAGATCCCGGCGGCACGCCACTTGGCGAGAGAATGCGAGACCTCTTGATGAGAGATGAGACAGCGGGCATTGATACGCGCGCGGAACTCCTCCTTTTTCTCGCGGGACGCGCGCAGCTCATCGCCGAAGTCATCAAGCCCGCGCTCAACGCGGACAAACACGTCGTCTCGAACCGCTTCGGGCTCTCCTCGATTATATGGACGAAAGCGTCCCGAACTCCTGCCGCTCTACAGAGCTGTTTCAGCAGAGATCTTGCAGGGATGTATGCCAGACGCCTGCATCTTGCTCGATGTGACACCAAAAACAGGCGCCGCACGCATACGTCTGCGCCCCGAAACGCTCACCCGCTTCGACAAAGAGCACCTAGATTTCCACGCACGGGTTCGAGAAGGGCTCCAGAAACACGTGAATGAATTTGGAAAAGCCTTCATCGTCGATGCCGAAAAGCCGCTTGAGGAGGTGTGGACAGAAGTAAAGGGTATCTATTCTTCAAAGCACTATGGTCTAACGAGCGTACATACCTTTACCCGTTTTCATCAAAACGTATGTACGACTACGTGCGCAAGCAAGATAAAGAGGTATTTGAGGCTCTCGAAGGAGAAGAAAAGCGTGAAGCTTTAGGGCTAGAACTCATCCCCTCCGAAAACTACGTCTCTCGCGCCGTGCGCGAGGCAAATAGCTCCATATTCACCAACAAATATTCCGAAGGCTATCCGGGTAAGCGTTACTACGGCGGCCAAACGTACACAGACATCGTCGAAGACCTCGCACGCGATCGCGCAAAGCAACTTTTCAATTGCAAATTCGCCAATGTGCAGCCGCATGCGGGCGCCAATGCCAACATCGGCCTCTACTTCGCGCTCCTCGAGCCGGGTGACACGATTCTTGGCATGGACCTCTCCCACGGCGGCCACCTCACGCACGGCCACCCCGTCACCTACATCACCAAGATCTTCAAGTTCGTCCGCTACAAGATGAAAAATCCCGACACGGGCGAGATCGACTACACCGAGATGCGCGAGGTCGCAAAGCGCGAAAAACCAAAGATCGTGCTCGCAGGCTACTCGGCTTACCCGCGAGAGCTCAACTACGCGAAATTCGTCGAGATCGCGCGCGAGGTGGGTGCCTACGCGGTGATGGATATCGCACACATCGCGGGCCTCATCGCGGGCAAGGTAATGAAAAACCCCTTCGACTTCGGCTTCGACATCATGACAACGACCACGCACAAGACCCTGCGCGGCCCGCGCGGTGGCATGATACTCACGCGTGAAAATGAGGAGGTGGCAAAAAAGATAGACAAGAGCATATTCCCCGGATTTCAGGGCGGCCCTCTCATGAACACGATCGCGGCAAAGGCAGTGTGCTTTGGCGAAGCCCTATCGCCGAAATTCAAAACATACGCTGCGCAGATCCTCAAGAATGCAAAGGCGATGGAAGAGGTGTTCCGAAAGGCAGGGATCCGCATGCTCACAGGAGGCACTGATAGCCACCTCATCCTCGCGGATGTCTTCGGCTCTATCGGCATGACCGGCAAAGAGGCGGAAAGCTTGCTCGACGAGGTCGGCATTACGCTCAACAAGAACGCCATCGCGGACGACACGCGAGGGCCCATGGACCCTTCAGGCATCCGCTTCGGCCCGCCCGCGATCACGACGCGGGGCTTCAAAGAGAAGGAGTGCGCGCGCGTCGCAGAGCTCATGGTGGAGGCAATGAAAAGCAAAGGCGAGAAAAAGAAGCTCTCGGCGATCCGCGAAGAGATTCGCGGCCTCTGCAAAAAATTCCCGATACCAGACTCTTTTGTTTAAGGCAAAGGGCAAAGGTCAAAAGGCAAAAATGTAAGTTAAAAGCAATAAGTCATGTTACCTTCGGGCGCTCGGGATGGTCTGCGCGACAGATGCTACAAGTTTGGTCTCGCAATTATTGAACTTACGAATGCGTTGCCAAGTAAGAGGAGCGCATGGGTAATCGGAGATCAAATAGTCCGCTCGGCAACGTCGATCGGGGCGAACGTTATCGAAGCGCGGGCGTCGAGCTCCAGATTGGAGTATAAAAAATACTTCGAAATCGCGCTTAAAAGTGCGAACGAAACTGAATACTGGCTGCACCTGTTAAAAGATGCAAAACTCGCAGAATCGAGTAGGATTGACGTTCTCATCGCCGAAGTAAACCAACTATGTAAAATGCTCGGCGCGAGCGTGATCAAGCTCAAGAGAAAACCAAACTTATGACGTAACACTTTTACTTTTGCCTTTTACCTTTTGCCCTCCAATCTTATTTCCATGTTCGGCATCGATCTTCTTTCGCTCGTGCAACTCGTCGGCTATCCTGGGGTTTTTGGGATGATATTCGCAGAGTCCGGCGTACTCATCGGCGTCTTCTTTCCCGGTGCGTCGCTGCTTTTTGCTTCGGGAGTCCTCGCGGCTGCGGGCGTTTTTAATATCTGGATACTCGTTCCTGGCCTCATCATCGCTGCCGTCGCAGGCGATAGCGTCGGGTATTGGTTTGGCATGAAGGTAGGTACCGCGCTCTACTCTCGCCCTGATACGCGTTTCTTCAGAAAAGAATACATCGAAAAGACGAAGTTGTTTTTCGACAAGTACGGGACGCGCACGATAGTCGTCGCGCGCTTCATCCCCATCGTCCGCACCTTTGCGCCCATCCTCGCAGGCGTCGGCGCGATGCGGTACAAAGTATTCCTTTTCTACAACATTCTCGGCGCGATCCTCTGGGCGGGAGGTGTGACACTCCTCGGCTACTTTCTTGGGCTGAGCATCCCTGACGCCGAGAAGTTTATTCTGCCGCTCGTTCTGCAGAAAACACGAAGGAACCCGTATGACGAAGCGTCTGCGCGCCGTCCTTTTCGATCTCGACAACACGCTCGCACTCTCGTTCGAGCCCCTCTCACCGCGCACCGCAGAAGGGCTCTCGAAGCTTCTCGCGCACATCCCCATCGCTATCATGAGTGGCGCTTCGATCGAACGCATGGAAGAGTACGTCTTGCCCACGTTGCCGAAGGACACGAACCTCTCGAACCTCTACCTCTTCCCCAACACCGGCGCGAGCTGCTACGTCTGCAAAGAAGGAACTTGGCAGCGCGCATACAACCACACGTTTACCAAGCAGGAATTCGACGCGGCAGTTGTGGCACTCAAGGAGGGCATGGAGAAAACGGGCATCGTCGAAGGCGAGCCGCAGTGGGGCGAGCGCATACACGCGCGGGAAAATCAGATTACGTTTGCCGGCTTGGGCGCGGACGCGCCTGCCGATAAAAAGAAGGCGTGGGATCCCGAGCGCGTCAAACGCGCAAAACTTAAAACATACTTGGACGAGAAACTTGCCGGCTTGCCGCTCGACATTCGCATCTCGAGCCGAACCGCGATAGACATCACGAAGAAAGGCGTCGACAAAGCACTCGGCGTGCGCTGGCTCGCAAAACAGCTTGGCGTAAGCACGAGCGACATGCTCTTCGTAGGCGACGATCTTGGCGTCCACGGCAACGACGCAATAGTTGTCCCAACCGGCATTCAAACGAGGGCTACGAGCGGGCCCGAGGAAACAGCCACTATCATCGAAGAGTTGATCGCGCTCTGCGAATAGTTGACAGTGACGAGATCATGGGTAAGCTCACTTTGGCCGAACGAGCGACCGGCTTCTCGTCGCTCAAAGCTCTGGAGAGCACCATGAGACTGAATGGAAGAGTTGCGCGTGTCCCCCGCAGGGTCCCGCGCAAACTGAATATCCATGAAGAGGTCATTTGCAGATCGTGGAATGACCCCCGGGCGGTCTTCCATGCCCTTAGAGCCTGGATAAAGGACCGTGCGCCGCACCTGCAAGTGGAGGCGTACGCGGCTATGACGGAGGCGCGGGTACGGAAGCTTTCTCCTGTCGCCGCTTGCCATGAGATACGCAAGCTCATCTCCGAGATGTAGCTCCTCTCAGGTTTCTCGCTCGCAATGGCCGCCCTTTGGCGGCCTTCTTTTTTACCAGATACGCTAAATGATAAGTATGGTCGCGAATAATCCAACGGTTAGCACAACATAAGCGCCAGCAGTTTTCGCTCGCCAAAGAATCAACGCCATGCTCGATATTTGAGTCCTTTGCATTTGATCCATTGTTTTGTAGAAATACCAGAGCAGAAAACCTGAAAGAATGAAATTGTAGAGTATCCAAAACTGGACTGAATAATAATCGTAATCGAAAAGATGCCACGTACCAGTACGAACGGCAAGCGCAATGAATAAAACGTAAACAAGTAAATAGGTCGCCATTACGAACATCGTCTGCCTGAAAGCCCGAGAGATCAACTTATGCTTAGCGTTTGTAGATATCCAACCAATAGATCTACCCGTACACACAGTTAGCAGAGCATGTCCATGGCTGTATATCTGTGCCATGCCTGCCAAAAAAGAGCCGGGACGTAGAGGGAGAGTACGAAATAACGGAAGAAAAACATACCAGAAAATCAGGAAAGGAATATAAGGTAGAATGTTCACGAACGACACGTGGTCGTTATATATGAACAACATGTAGAAGAAGTGGAGCGAAAGTAAAATTACGAACAAGTGCTCAAGATAAAACAAGAATCCTGTGAAATAACACAATTTTTGCGTGAATCGTACAGGAGCAAGCCAAAAAGCTGAGGATAGAGTGAGTTCAGCCCGGCCGCTTGCCCACCGATGCTGCTGGTGGAAATACGAGTACGCGTTATTTGGGCATATACCCGCCGCCAAAATAATGGGAAGATATTCTATTCTCCATCCCTTGCTAAGCAGAGCGTAACCGGTCCGAGAATCTTCACTTTTGTCCACTTGGAGCGGCCCCCCTATTGAAGCGAGGGCACTACGCCGGTAAAGGGCGTTTGTGCCGCAACACAGTGCACCATCAATTCGATTTCGTGCTACCTGACCCACACGATAAAAGTCTTCTTGCGTATAAGCCGCGCCATATTCAAGCGGTGATCTTTTGTGAATCGTTTTGGCGAATGAGGGGGTAAAAAAATACTGAGGCGTCTGTACGATAGCGATATCTGATCTAATCATGTATGGAACGATTTCCTTTAGAAAATCCGGATGTGGCGCAAAGTCCGCATCTAGAACTAATATGAACTCTCCACTCGAACGTTCAAATCCATACTTCAGATTACCTGCCTTCTTCACTTTTCCCTTATTCGGACGTTCGAGATAAAAGAACCCATATTGCTCAGCCAACCGTTTGTGTTCGTTAGTATTCTCTTTCGAGTCGTCCAAGACATATACGCACTTATTTTTATACTTAAGACGCGAAACGTGTTCCCACGTTCGTTTCAGAACAGACGATTCCTCATCGCATATTGGAAGAAATACATCAACAGTGCCCTCTCTTTGGTCTGTCCAGTAGGCAAGAGTGAGAGAAAAATGGCTTTTTAGATCAAATTGCTTATAGAAAACATTCGTTCCGAATTGCAAGAGATAGTATATGGTCAGAACTGCAATGATCGGTGTAACAAACCATCTAAATACTGGATCGTATGTTATTGCACCACTAAATGCTGTAACCACGAGCAACCACGATAAGATGCCAAAAATAAACAAACTTCGGACGCGCCACGTGGGCGTTCGCTCAATGTAGAGATACTTATTCAGCTGGTTTGGGTCTGGGTTCAGAAACAACCATTGTGTTTATCTCAGCCCGCGCTTCTCGACCACCGCTTGTAGAAAATCATTCAATCGCTCCTGCACACTCTTGTTTATCTCCTGAGCATCAGCCTGACAAAGCTGTATCGTGACCCCAATTACGGGAATGGTGAAAGGCCTGCAGAGAATGGGAAACACAGCCGGAACAAAGCCGGAAGCGCCGCCATATGCCATCGCCGGAGCTGGAAATGCTGCGAATAAAAGGGTCAGGAGAATTATCCCCATCAGCATCGAGTTAACCCGCGATCTTACGGACATACATTATAGGTAGGATTGATAACTTCTACATTATGAAGAAGAGCTTGTGAGAAGTTAATTCTCATTGAAGGTCTATTTTGGGGGGATCTTGGGAAAACTAAAGAAAAAGATGTGGATTAGCCCATGAAAAGCATGGGGACAGCGCTGGGGAAAACCCAGAGAATCATCAGGGTGCCTGAGAGGTACGTGCCGCTCCAGAGGAGGAAGCCAATAAGGGCCAAAAGCCCGACGCCGCGGATAAGCGAAGGCAACATGCAAGCGGCCGATTCTTTACATCAGGATTCCGTCTCAAGCACTGGTTCAACAGCGGGTGCTTCGGGCGCCGTGTCGGATATACTCTCTTCTTGAGCAGCTTCTTCTTCCGGCGTATTGACACCCTGCTCTGGTATCGGCTCTTCAGACTCAGTGAGTGGAATATCTCCTCTTTCCTCTCTTGCATCTCTGTCTTCTCTTCCTCCCCGCGCTCGCGCATCATCTTCGTCTTTCGTATCTCCCTCGGTTATCGGATTTTCTCCTTCTTGTACCACCTCCTCGTCCGTCTCGCCTTCGACAGCTACCTCCCCTTGTTCCCCTGAGACAGCCTCTAAAAGTGCTTCATCTCCGCCTCCTTCTATGAATCCCGTGATCGTCAGCCACGTGCCGGCGGCAAATGTATTACCTGTCGAAAGTTCCGTATCGCGGAAGTATGAAAGTGTGCTGCTCGTGCCGTACCACGTTAAGACCACGAGAGAGAGAACAGCGAGTGTTGAAGAAAGCGTTCCCTGACGGTGGCCGGCGAGGTCGCGGTGTGGTTCGAAAATGCGCACAGGGATAAACACGTCGTCGGTTTCAAAGAGCCGCACGTATTCGACAGAATACGGCCTGCGCGCTTGAGCCAGACGCGTCCTTCTTCGTGCGCGCTTTAGTACCGCACCGCGCCGCTTCCAAAGCGCCCCGATCTCCTGCACTATCGCCGCGAATTCTGCAAGGATAACGAGCGCCGCGGGAAGCACAATAAGAAGCGCAAAGCCCAATGGCTGCCTCGCGAAATTCAGCACGAATCCGGCATACGGCACAGAGACGTATACCTTCCCGATAACGTCGCCCTGCGCGACCTCCCGCGCATCTCCTTCTTCGTTCGCATCTCCCTTCGTCGTATAAAACACCGCGCCATCCGCTTCGCGTACCGCAAGGATGCGGTGCGTGGTAGGCACTGCGGAATCTGTATCTTCGCCAAACGTTATAATGTCTCCGACCTCGTAAGCCGCTTTCGGTTTGATGACAACGAGTGCTCCCACCGGAATCGTGGGCTCCATGGAGCCGGACTGGACGATTTTCGTTTCGATACCGGTTTCGAATGGCACCATCGAAAGCAAAAAGAGCGCTCCCAAGAGGATGAGGAGACCTATGAATACTCCGTAGAATATGTTGAATGCGATTTTCATACTCCACTAGTTGTTGTTCGGGACTCCCGGCCGCTCCGGGCGCTCCGGGCGCTCGGGACGGGATGGACGTTCGGGACGTCCGCGAATGTCCTCGAATCCGCCCGCGCACGTGAACTCTCCCCGTTCTCTTGTGCCGACAGCGCG
>JACPLD010000004.1 GCA_016186765.1 Candidatus Kaiserbacteria bacterium
TGACGTTGAGGTAGGGGCTCTGGAGACCAGCTGAGAAGGTCGAGGTTGCTCCTGTGTTGAACGTGAACGCACTGTTTGCGCCGTTGATGGAGAGTGCGGCGACTGTTGAGGTAGCGCTGTAGGTGGAAGTGGCGAGGTAGAAATTGTTGTTAATGGAGCGTAGCGTCCAGGCCTTGTTTCCGGAAGAGGCATCAGTGAGCGCGAGTTGTGCTTTCGTCGATGAGGCAAGGGTGAGGATGCTCGTCGGTGTCGAGGTGCCGATACCAACGCCAGTGCCATCGAAGGTGAAGGTTGATCCGCTCGTGATCCTGGTGCCGTCGAAGTAGGTGACGCCGTTCCCGGTTTGGCTCGAGGCGTTCGTACCACCGTTTGCGATCGGCAGCACTCCTGTGATGAAATTGGCTCCGATGGAGGTCGTCGCGACCACCTTGCCTGTCGAATCAGTCCCGAGGAGGGCGGAGGCGAGAGAGGTGAGATACGTGTTGCCGGAGTTGGTGAGCTGTGTGGTTGAGGCGTTCGCAAGCCGGGTGAAGCCGGTGAAGGTGGAGGAGGCCTGCGAGATGAGGCCAGAGGAGAATGTTTGGAGCGCGCTCCACGTGTTTGCAGAGGAGAGCAGCTGGGAGTTGGAGATAAGACAGGTGCCGTTCACGGAGAAGCAGCCTCCTGTGATGGAGAGTGCGGCGACTGTTGAGGTAGCGCTGTAGGTGGAAGTGGCGAGGTAGAGGGTGGCGCCGGAGTTTCGGAATGTCCACGAGTTGTTCGCGCCATCGCCGAGAGAGAGCTGGGGACCGGTTGCGTTGGAGGATGTGAGTGTCCAGTTGGGCGTCGTGGTGCCGATGCCAACATTGTTTGTTGAACCCTTGGTGATGGTAAGCACTGTGTTTGAGGAAAGAATGGTGGAGGAGGATATGCGAAAAGTTTTATCGGAAGAATTGTAACCAACAGACCAGGCGTTCTCGTCCGCGGCGAATTGGAAGTTTGCATCTCCCGTCGCACTCGAATCCCCTATAGTGGTCAGCCCCGTATTATCAACCGAGAAGAGCGTCGTAGTTGCGCTTGCGGTCGAGGATGCGATAGCGAAGAGCGTCGTGTTCGTCTGGCCGTTGAGTGCGTGAACAGAGAGTTTTGCGTATGGCGAGGTGGTGCCAATGCCAACGTTGCCGGAGGAGTCGATGCGCATTCTCTCGGAGCCAGCAGTAGAGAAGTTCAGCGTGTCGGCGCCTGCGGAGAAGATGCCGGTGTTGGTGTCGCCGGAGAACGTGATGATAGGAGCGGACGCGGAGCCGCCGGAGGCGAGCGTGAGAAGGCCGGTAGCACTAAAGGAAGACGTCGCCGTGCCGCCGAAGTAGCAGGGACCGTAGCACGAAAGCTGTGTCGTCGAGGCGCCTGCGGAGAATTGCTGGAGAGATGTCCACGTGTTCGCGGTCGTCGTCGAGAAGGTGGTCGAGAGCGCGTTGCCGGAGAACGAGAGACCATTGCCGACGGTGAGCGCGCCAATGACCCCTGAGGAATTTGAAGAAAGTATTGAGGAAGGCGTGCCGGAGATCGTGATGTTGGTCGAGCTCGCCGTGCCAAAGTATCCGGTGCCAGAGACGGTGAGCGCGGTCGAGGACGCATACGGAAGTGTTGAGGCGATCGTCGAGGTCGCGAAGACGTAGCCCACGGTGGGAGAGGTGGAGGCGTTCAGTGTCAAGGTGCCTCCAAGAGAGACCGAGCCGCCACCAGTGAGAAGTCCTGCGGAATTGACAGTGACGGAGGAGTTGGCAAGTTGCGCGTTCGTGATGGTACCCGAGAGAAGATTTGCACCGATGGAGGTCGTCGCGACCACCTTGCCGCTCGTGTCGACACCGAGTACCGCGGAGGCGAGAGAGGTGAGATACGTGTTGCCGGAGTTGGTGAGCTGTGTGGTTGAGGCGTTCGCAAGCTGGGTGAAGCCGGTGAAGGTGGAAGAGGCCTGCGAGAGGAGGCCAGAGGAGAATGTTTGGAGCGCGCTCCACGTGTTTGCAGAGGAGAGCAGCTGGGAGTTGGAGATAAGACAGGTACCGTTCACGGAGAAGCACCGGAGGCGATGTTGAAGCCGGTGCCATAGAGGGTGGAGGTGGCGGTGGAGAAGTTCCCGACGCCTTGGATGGAGAGGGCGGAGCCGGGAGAGGTGGTGCCGATGCCGACAGAGCCTGTCGAAGTGATACGGAGGGCTTCCGTGAGCGTACCCGCGTTCAGCGTCGAGAACGTCAAGTCCCCTTTTCCACCGCCAAAGTTCTGCTGGAGGATGGAGGTAATGGCGGCGGTCGTCGTCGCGGCGGAGAGATCGTTCTCAAGAAAAGCAATCCTGCTTGCCGTCGTCGTCGCGGAGGCAAGGTTTGCGACATAGAGGCTGGTCGTCGTTGCGGCAGAGGTGTTGTTCACGGTGAGCGCGGTCGAGGACGCATACGGAAGTGTTGAGGCGATCGTCGAGGTCGCGAAGACATAGCCCACGGTGGGAGAGGTGGACGCGTTCAGTGTCAAGGTGCCTCCAAGAGAGACCGAGCCGCCTCCTGTGAGGAGACCCGCGGAGTTCACGGTGACGGAAGAGTTTGCAAGCTGGGCGTTTGCGATGGAGCCGGAGAGGAGGTTGGCACCGATACTTGTGGTCGCAGCTGGCGCACCGTTTTCGTCGAAGGCGAAGATGGAGGAGACTGCTCCCTTGAGGAGGTTCCAGCCGATCGTCGTGCTTGCAGAAACAACGCCCATCCCATTCGAAGAAAGAATACTGTGCTGCACACCGGAGATCGTCAGATTCGTCGTTGATGCGGTTCCGAAATATCCAGTACCACTTGCCGAAAGCGCGGTCGATGAGGCAAAAGGAAACTCTGATGCGATTGATGTTGTCGCTACAAATCGCGCGCCGACGACGTCTCCGACGACCGAGAGCTTTGCGTAGGGAGATGTGGTGCCGATGCCGACTCTGCCCGACGAATCGATTTTGAAAAGATCGCCCGCAGTTGCATTTACCGTGTTCACCCGAAGAAAATCTCCCGTCTGCGACGTAGCACCACGCAGAGTCAAGACGGGCTTTGGAGCAGAGCTGTTGACGAGTCCAAGAAGCGAGAAGGGTACCGGCGTCGACGTGTACGCGAGATCGGTAAACTGTGTCGAAGACGCATTGTACTGCAGCCGGTTGAGCGGCCTGTCGGCACCCCATGTGCCGCCCATGAAAGTTGCGTTATCGTTTTGCGAGCTCGTAATTTGGAAATAGGTCGTCGAGGTGGCGTCGGTCCAGCCGCCATTATTCGGCACAATGCGCAGCTGCCCGGTGAATCCACTCTCGACGCCGCGCAAAATGATTCCCGCGCCACTCGTTGGATTGTAGATCGTCGGATTGGCGCCTGTGGATGCGATATTCAATTTCGCCGTAGAATCCGTAGTCCCGATTCCGACATCACCGTCGGAATCTACAAATATGCCCTCATCTCCACCATCACCAGAGAGGTAATTGCTACCGAGCGCGATATTGGCAGCCGTCCCAGTGAGCGTGAGCTGCCCGCCAAAGTACGAGCGGCCGGATGAAGTTAGGATCGACGTCGAGGCGTATTGACCAGAGAGCCATGTACTCGTGGCCGTGCCGAAGTATCCGGTGCCGGAGACGGTAAGCGCTGTCGAGGAGGCGTAGGGGAAGGTGTTCGCCGAATTGGAAGTGGAGGTGATTGTTCCGGTCGCTATCACGTTGCCGCCGAGGAAAGTGTTGCCCGCGACTTCGAGACGGTTCGTGGGTGAGGAGGTGCCAATACCGACATTTCCGGTGTTGTAGTAGATGTTCGAGCCGCTCGTCGTCCACTGGCTGCCAATGAACGGTGCGTCATCCTGAAGTAGATACCCATTGAGATTAATATTGCCGGTGACCGATATGTTGCCCGAGAAGGTGGAGGTGCCAGTGCCCTGTACTACGAGCAAGCTTGTCGTCGTCGCGCCGCCAAAGATGGTGAGGCCGGTTGCCTGTCCGCCCCCGCCGATCGTCGAAGATGCTTGCGAGAGAAAGCCGGAGGGGAGCGTGAGAAAGCCTGTGGAGTCGAAGGTCGAGGTGGCGGAGCCGCCGAAATACGCTTTCTCGAACACAGAAAGCCGCGTCGAGGATGCTTGCGTGACCAAGAGGCGGTTCGTGGAGGTCGAGAACATGAAGTTCGTCGCATCTTGCCCGAGTACCGTCCCGTCGCCGATGAATAAGACCGAGCCTTGCGTCCCGTTCGTGACTTCGCCCCCGATCTCGGTGGAGCCAACGTTTTTCCATGCGGAGCCATTGTAGACGTTGAGTTTGTTGAGGTCGGTGTCGTAGAGGACGAGGCCGGCAGCAGCGGAATTGATGGCGGTTTTCTGCGCGGTCGAGACGCGCGGGGGCAGGAATCCGCCGGCCGTGGAATCAATTTGGAGCGCGGCAGAGCTGGTGGGAACCGAGGTGCCAATGCCGATTCTCCCTGTGAGCCGATCGATGTAGAAAAGCGGTGAGGATGTGCCGACGGTAAAGAGCGAGTTGGCTGAAGGCGAGGTTGTGCCGATCGCAACGCCTCCCGAAGCGAAGGTGGAGGTCGCGGTCGTGGAGGTTGCAGTGATGTAGCCAAATGTCCCGACGGAGGATGAAATGGCACCACTGATCGTTCCCGTGACTGCAAGGTTGCCGGTAACAGTGGTCCCTGCGAGAGACGTGGCGCCACTTGCCGAGAGAGTCGTCGCGGAAACGGAGCTGTTAGTGATGGAAGAATTCGTGATGCGTCCGCGAACGATGTCGGAGTCGTTGAGATCGATGTCGTCGAGCTGATCGATGCGCAGCGCGCCCCCGACCGCATTGTAATGATTCACGATCGTCGTGGAGTTGGCGTTTCCGACGGAAGCGACAGCATAGATCTGCGATGTGAGTTTACTGTCGAGCTGGTTAAGTCGCGCGGTTAAGATCTCCTCCGTGAGTCCTCCCGCCGACGAAACGATGCGTTGTGTTTCGACGACGCGCTCGATGACAGGTTGATTGACGATGGTCTGCACGCGAGTCGAGGGGGTGCCTGCCGCCGGAATACCAGAGCTGGCAATCGCGCTTCCACCTGCCACACCGCCTCGAGGTACAACCCGAACAGAGACAAGCTCGCGATTCTGTGCAAGTCCCGTGAGCGACTGCGGGAACATAATGTTGTAGACGAGCGCGTCGACACGCCGATTTACGAAGCGTGCAAGTTCCTCGAACGTGCTTGAGAATGCACCGGCCGGATTCTCCGCAGCAAGCGCGAGCTGGCGCCCTGCGGAGTCGACGAACGCATAGGCTAGGAGCGAGGCGCGCTCCGTGAATCCTCTCTGCGCGGTGAGACGCGCGTACTGCGCATCGACGAAAAGGTATGTGCCGACCGTGAAGAGGAGCGCGGTGACTATTGCAACAAGCTTGTGTAGCGTATCTGCAAGAGGTGGAAGCGCATGCGCGCCAACTTGCTTCCCCAACGAAGCGGCCTGAAGCGGCGCGCTCGAAATAGCACGCGCGAATGAGGCCGCCTGTGGTTGGACGGCAGATACAAGCGCGCTTTGAACACGCGGGGCCATGCGAGGCGCGATCTGAAAACGAGACCCCCCCGCCTCGGCTCTGTATTCCTCGCGTCGCTCTCTTGTGAGTTCATCGCGCCGCTTTGCTCGTGCATGCTCCTGTCGCAGTACGAACTCTTGGAGCGAATCGCGATTTACATACCAATGCTTCCCGACTCGTTTGCCAGACAACCTTCCTTCTTTGCAGAGTCTTGCTACGTAATCGCGCGAAAGGTTCGCGAGCTCGGCCGCTTCAGTTGCCGAGATGTATCGTGCACCGTCAAAAAAAATTTCGTCGCTCACAGAAGTGAGCGCACGCGACTTGTCTATATTCTACTAGTTATTCTGGATAACCTGTTGATTACGGGTGCATACAGTGTGGATAATGAGCATGAGCAGCTGTCCGCCGACAAAAATGCCCAAATCGCCCACGTCGGCGGCAATTGTCCGACTTCGCTTGAATATCTCGACCAATTACCGAAAGATACCTCGATTCAGCCTAAATCAGGTTACTATCTCGGCCGCCCGAGATGCGGGAAAGAAGGCAGGATAGCGCCTATTTCTCTCGAATATAGGTAATTTCGGGAGCAACGATGTTCTCAATAAAGTCACCCATCAACGAAAGAGCCTTCGCAGCCCGACCCGAAAGGGCAAAGTTCAGCTCTCGATCCGTAGCACTCGTGAAAAGCACACTACTTTGGATCGAAACGTAGCCCACTACAACAACTATTACGATAGTCGCAACTGCCGCCGTGATTCCCACTGGTAGCCGCCTGCTCTTTCGAGTTCGCCTTTCTCGACTTTCCATCGGGATGCTAATCTTTCTGATGCTAATCGGATGCGTTATCGGAATATAAGCCGATATCGGCGTATCGCCCTTCCGAGATTCGTAAGATCGATGTTCAGAATCAGACTTGATGATTGGCAACAAATCGCTTTCGTCACGGGTATACGTCATGTAGGGTCCACCCTCGTCATGTGCTTGTCCCTGTCTGGAAGGTGGCGATTTTCGAAGGCCTACGGCTTCGGATTGCACGGCACCAAGAAGGGCATCTTTCTCCTTTTTGTGCGCGAGCAGTGCGTAGCGGTCGATATACCACCGAGTGCCGATCTGGCGCGACAGTATCCTTCCTTCCCTTGCAAGTTGTGCAACGTAATCCTGATGGTATCCGGTAAGCTCTGCGCCCTTCGTAGCCGAGACGTATTCCCTGCCGTCGAACGAGACGATAATCTCAGGATCAGAGGTGCGCGACGCAGCGTTTGGCGGCTCTGGTTTATAGCTTTCCGCTTGTTGTTTGTACTCTCCAAGAGAGTGCTCCGATATGTACCACAAACCGCCAATCCGGCGCGCGCTGATGACTCCTTTGCGCGCAAGGTAACCGATGTGGTCCTGCGCATAGCCACTAGATTCTGAAGCTCGCCTAGACGAGATAAACGTCTCGCCATCAACGACTACATCGTCCGACATAGGTGCATTATACCCCCTCGTCGAAAAAGCAAGCCACAAAAGGACTTCATAGGATGTGGATTTCCGTACAAGCTACGTAATGGCTGAAATAATCAGCTCTCTAAGCACATTTGGATCGGCCGTGCCACGCGTCGCCTTCATCGTCTCCCCAATGAGATATTGCAGCGCGCTCACCTTGCCGGCTCTGTAGTCCTCTACCACCTTCGCATGCTTTTGCAAGGTTGCCTCGACAATAGGTGAGAGATCAGAGGCTTTTTGCCCCAGAAATAGGCTTCTTTCGGTCGCAAGCTCTGCAGGATCACGGTCACTCGAAAACGATTCTTGTAAGAGATCCTTTGCGATCCTAGAAGAAACCTTCTTCTCTCCAATCAACTGGAGAATAATACTGAAATTACGTGCCGATATGGGAATATCGGTAATATATTCTGAATCTCGTCCTTTGGTATCTCGGATAAGTTTGACAAGATCGTTCGTCGTATAGTTCGAGGCCATCTGCGGCGTGACCGAGCTAGGGATTGCTTTCAAGACCGAGTCGAAGAAATCTGCCAACATTGGTTCGGCAGTGAGCATGCGGGCATCTTCCTCCTTGATGCCCATAGCGAGATAGCGCGTGCGTCGCTGCCATGGCAATTCTGGAAGCCCGGCCTCGAGACATTCCCGTGAGAGCTCAGAGAGCTCGGAAAGCTGGAGAGCAGGCAGATCGGGGTCGGGAAAGTACCGGTAATCTGCGCTACCTTCTTTCGAGCGCTGCGGGAATGTTGCCTGCTTGCCCTCGTCCCAGCCGCGCGTTTCCTGCACGACGCGCTCGCCCCGCTCAAGAACTTCTTTTTGTCGCTTGATCTCGTATTCAACTGCTCTCTCCATTGCGCGGAACGAATTCAAATTTTTTATCTCAACTTTGGTACCCAACTTTTGACTTTTGCTCTTTGACTTTTGACCCAAACTCACATTCGCCTCAACCCTCATCTCGCCCTTTTCCATATTCGCCTCGCTTGCGTCGAGATAGCGCAAGAGAAGTTGTAACTCTCGTGCAAATGCACCTGCCTCCGCCGCACTCGATATCACGGGCTCGGTCACAAGCTCCATAAGCGGCACGCCTGCCCTATTAAAATCGATCACAGTCGTCCCTTCGTCGCCTGCCCCGTAGGAAGCGTTCTGCTTTCCTTCGGGGTGGATGGAGCTTGCCGTATCTTCTTCGAGATGCACGCGCGTGAGGGTAACGCCGTTGAGTTCTCCCCCAAGTACGAGCGGGTATTCGTATTGCGAGATCTGATACCCTTTTGGTAGATCGGGATAGAAATAATTTTTTCTGTCGAACTCCGTGTAATCGGCGAGTTTTCCTCCAAGCGCAACGCCAACACGCAGTACATGTCGCACTGCTTCCCTATTGATGACAGGGAGCGTCCCGGGATGCGCAAGACACACCGGACAAATATTCACATTGGGCCGTTTCTCGTCAGGATCGTTCGAGGAGCTGCAGAACATCTTGGTCCGAGTCTTGAGTTCCGCGTGTATTTCCAAACCAATAGTCGGCACGTAATCCATGGCAATAATGTACCATTAATAAATGATAAAACACAAAGCACAGGAACCAGAGCACAAACAATATTGAAAGCTACAGAACAGAGAATCCGAAACACAAACGCAAGGACTACTTTGTTTTGTCGAGGATGGAGCTGAAGATCCGTCGCAGTTCTCCAACCTCGCCTATCAGATACTCCCGCTCATTCTCAATGTCTTTGCTGCCGACATCACAGAGATTTAGCCAAAGATCACTCTCCTTTGCTTCTTTCCGGCAGATCTTGATCCTGAACGCAAAGTCTTTCTTGCTAAGTGATTCATTTGCTTCGATGTAGTTCGCCGCCTGAGAAGCTGACGAACGGATAAGCTGTTTGCCGTATTCAATATTGGAAATCGTTCGGGGCAACCTCTTTACAAAATCTCTACACCGCTTGGCACACTGAAAAGTTCTTTCCTCAAGATCTCTGTATTTGTTTGCCCTTTTTTGATTCATTGTGGTTTGTTTGTGTTCTGTGCAATCTGTGTTTTGCGCTTTATACACTCCCTGCTATTCGCCACTCGCCGGAGGCGAGAAGTGATTCGGCTTTCTTGTATTTCATCTCCCGTGTCTCTTTCCCATTGGTAATAGTCACTCGATCATTGCGACCATACGATTTCTTTCCGGTCACGCTAGCGCCGGAGGTAATTGTGCGTGCCGCCCTCTCGACATTCACCCCTTCTCTATTGACCGTCGGCGCGCCGATGTGCGGAAGCGTCCGGCGCACGTGCATCGCGTAGGAATCCTCCATTCCTTGAAAGAGCTTGAGGCCCTCTTTCTTGTACTCGACAAGCGGATCGCGCTGGCCGTACGCGCGCAAGTTTACGCTTGAGCGGAGATACTCCATTGCCTCCAAATGTTCTACCCAGAGAAGATCAATGGTCTGGAGGAGAAATCTCTTTACGATCGTGTAGAACGGCTCGCCGAGCGCACGCTTGCGATCCTCAACGACCGTCGTGAAATCCGGATCATCCTCGGCTATGCGCGAGAGCTCGGTATCGACGGCCTGTGTATCACCCGTGAGGAGCGCGCGGCGGCGGCCATAGACCGACTTCCGCTGGATGTTCAAAACGTCGTCGTAAGCGAGCACGTGCTTGCGCGCATCGAAGTTCAGCTCCTCGATGCGTGTCTGCGCCTTCTCCAGCGAGCGTGTGATCATTGAATTGTAGATTGGCTCGTCCTCGGGGATCTTGAACGTGCCCATCACCCGCTTGATCACATCAGAAGCGAAAATGCGCATGAGCGAGTCTTCGAGTGAGACGAAAAACTGCGTCCCACCGGGATCTCCCTGACGGCCGGAACGGCCTCGAAGCTGATTGTCGATGCGGCGCGCCTCATGCCGCTCGGTGCCAAGCACAAAAAGGCCGCCGAGCGCTTTCACTCCTTCGTATTGCTCTTCCGTTGCGGGATTACCACCGAGCTTGATATCGACACCACGCCCAGCCATGTTGGTTGCGATCGTGACAGCCCCTCTGCGGCCCGCCTGTGCGATGATCTCACCTTCGCGCTCGTGGTTCTTCGCGTTCAGGAGCTCGTGCGGGATGCCCTCCTGCTTGAAATGAACGGAGAGCAATTCGTTCTTCTCAACGGAGACGGTCCCCACCAAGACCGGCTGTCCCTTCTCGTGTAACTCTTTGACCTTCCGCGCCATGGCTTTCATCTTTCCGGATTCGGTCTGGAAGATGAGATCGTCGTGATCGGTTCGGGCGGAGGGCTTGTTTGTGGGCACTGCAATCGTATTCAACCCATAGACCTTATAAAACTCTTCAGATGAGGTGAGCGCGGTCCCGGTCATGCCGGAGAGCTTTTTGTAGAGACGGAAGTAATTTTGGAAGGTGATGGAGGCGAAGGTGCGAGACTCCTGCTGGATCGAGACACCTTCCTTTGCTTCTATCGCCTGATGCAGGCCATCCGACCAGCGCCTCCCCGGCTGTAGCCGACCCGTGAACTCATCGACGATAATCACCTCCCCGTCGCGGACGACGTAGGCTTTGTCCCGCTCGAAAAGCGCTTTAGCGCGAACGGCTGTCTCGAGATGGTGAACGTACTTTATCCCCGCATCTGTGTAGATGTTCTCGATGCCAAGAGCCTTTTCGGCCTTCTCGATGCCTTGATCGGTAAGCGCGATCTGCTTGTGCTTTTCGTCGACTGCGTAGTCCTCCTCGGGCTGGAGATTTCTCGCAATGGCTGTGAAGCGATCATAGAGTGATTCTGCCTCGGAGATCGGTGCCGAGATAATCAAGGGCGTACGCGCCTCGTCGATGAGAATGGAGTCGATTTCGTCAACGATTGCAAAGTGGTAGTCTCTTTGGCGCAGAGCTGTCTGCTCGTATTCGAGATTGTCGCGCAGATAGTCGAACCCAAACTCATTGTTCGTTCCGTAGGTAATATCAGCCGCATACGCCTCCGTGCGCGTGCACGGACGCAAATAATCATGTAGGACTTTAAAACCACCTACTCTGTCGCGTTCCGCATCTTCTTCCGCGCGCGCATCCGAAGGTACGTGCGCAGGGTCGTAGAGGTAGGAGCTTTCGTGATTGAGCACGCCCACTGAAAGCCCAAGCGCGTGGTAGATCTGCCCCATCCATACCGCGTCGCGTCGCGAGAGATAGTCGTTCACCGTCACTACGTGCACGCCCCTCTCCGGCAGCGCATTGAGGTAGGCGGGCAGCGTCGCGACGAGCGTTTTTCCCTCGCCGGTTCGCATCTCCGCGATGTCCCCATTGTGGAGGATCATCCCGCCAAGGAGCTGGACGTCGAAATGTCGCTCCCCCAAGGTGCGCCGTGATGCCTCACGGACGAGCGCGAAGGCTTCCGGCGCAATCTCGTCGAGGGTCGCACCCTCGCGAAGACGGCGCTTGAACTCATCCGTTTTCTTGCCAAGCTCTTCATCAGAAAGCGCCTTCATCCCGTCTTCGAGCGCGCCCACGCGCGCGATTATCGGCTCCGCGCGCTTCAAGGCCGTGGCGTTCTCGTCGCCGAAGAGAGATTTCCAGAATGCTGCCATTGTCCGCTATCCTATCAGAAATAGAGGTTTGAAGTTAGAGGTTGGAAGATAGAACGAAAAACGATCCCGCCATTCGGCGGGATCATTTTTTCTCTAGACTAGAGAGAAGCGAGATCCGGACACACGCAACGCGTGTGACGGATGAGACTAGCGGCGCTTCTTCTTGCCCTTCTTTTTCTTCGCCATAGTAGTAAGTGTCTTGAATGCTAATCTCGACCCGCACGCGCTTTCTCGAAGCGAAGATGCGTTTACACTTTTCATTATTGCACTTGCACGTGCGCGCAATCGTTTTTTCATTCCGATGTGTGGATAACTCCGAGATTTAGAAATTGGAAGTTGGGAGTTAGAAATGAGAAGTCCAAGATTTAGAAATTGGAAGTTGGAAATTGGAACTTGAGAATTTTTCCGACTGCTAACATCTAACTTCTAATCTCCAATTTCTAAATAACGATGTGCTATCATAGTCGCTGTAGGGCTTGGCGCGGAGGGCGGCGGCACTCACATAAGACTTTCTACTTTGGAGCTCGCACCCGTCCTCCGCACTGAGCCTAACGTTAGACATTAATCCTGTTTCCACCTTTCTCGCAGGCGGTATATCTGTTTGCCTAAAATTGTGTATCCCGCATACAGCTCCTGGAATTGTTTCTGCGAAATATATTTTGCAGTTAGAGCGTCCTCTAGATGACTCAATATTTCATTATTGGAACCAAGAGACCGAGTTAAATAGTTCTTAAATTCTGACACTGATCTGCCAAATCCTTCAGCAATATTTGAGTGAATTGAATTCGCCGCACGGTCTGTTTGACTTGAAAGATATTTACCGTCTCTTGGAAATTGTCGAGTAACTGATATGACTCTTGCGTATAGGATTTTAGATCGTTTATAAATCTGTAGGTCGATAAAGTTGCGAATCATGACGAAAGTCTAACGTGGAACTTAGAGGTTGGAAATTGGAGATTGGATGAATATATCCGTCCTAATCTGTGTCTCTAACTTCTAACCTCTAACTTCTAACCTCCGTATTTGAACGCAAACCCCGCCGTGAGGCGGGATCTACGCGACTTTCTAGGGAGAGCCCGTTGGGCGCTCACACAAAATAGTATACATCATCTTTTCCTCCAAGCGAGCGAGCAGTACCTTCTTGAGGGTCTTCTCGGAGGCGCGCGAGCACAGTCGGCGCGAAGCGCCGTCGCGCGCCGAGAGGGAATGCGTTTTGACGCTGGTCAAAACGACATGACCCGATGAAGGTACTGCTTGCGAGCGCCCCCTCTACTGAATTTTCGCCGTCCCGCTTCGGATCTGCTCTATGAGAGCGTCGGCCTGACTCTTAACCGAAGGGATCGCTTCGGCAGCTGCTTCGAGCGTCGAAATCGCGCGCGCAGAATCGCCCATCCCATAGTAGGCAGCGGCAAGCGTGAAGTATGGTTGAGACTCGCCGGGTGTTGCTTTCACACGAGCCTCCCATATCCCTGCGATCTTGTCGTAGCGGTCGCGCGAGACGTAGGCCGCCGCGATCCGCGGATCAGCAGCTGCTCCACTTTCAATGATCGGTGCGAGAAGCTCGTCCCCGAGTGCGTCATTTCCCGCACGGATTACTGCCGCTGCGTAGGAAAGACGAGCATCCGTAAACTCTGGCGCGAGCTCGTACGCTTGTTTATATGCGGCGTGAGTGGCGCTCACATCTCCTCTCGCGAGACTGTTAGCTGCGATTTCGAAGAGAATCGTTTGCTTGCCAAAAGAAAGCTCATGCGCACGCGCGAGCAGTGGTGCCGCTTTCTCAAATTCTCCGGCGGAGCTGAGAAGCACCCCCAGGAAAAGCGGGAAGCGCGCATCCAAGGGCGATTCATCCGCCTGCAATGCCATCTCGGAGGCTGCCGTCTTGAGGAAGTCTTGCTTCAGCTCAATAGGAACATCTTGGATGCGAACGATCTGTGCAGCCGCCTGCGTGAGCTGCTCCCGCGCTTCTTGCGTACCGAATGTTCCGTACGATATCGACTTCTTGAAATACTCGAGATTTTTCGAGAGACCCTCTGTGTGCGGCTGCAAGGCGCTAATGAGCGCTCGATTTGCTGCGAACGGCCGCACGTTCACGAACCACACGGCTCCCCACACGAGTACGAGTGAGCAGAGCATGAGAGCAGGAAGTAGCTTCGGCGAGAACCGTGGGAAAGGGAGAGGTGCCGCATTAGCTGATGTGCGCCATGCAATGTACGCGAGCACCGAAACAAAGAGCACGTAGCTTATGATGTTATCGAAGACGAAGAGATTATGGAAGAAGTAGGCGGCGAGAAGTGCTGCGAGGACGCTCCGTTCGTATACCGTAAATATGTTGCCTCTCCACAGATACCAGAGAGCTATCGCAAAGAGTGAGAGGTAGCTCAATAGCCCGACAAAACCCGCGGCGACAAGCCAATCGAAAATGATATTGTGTACGCGATCAAACCACTGCTCCTGTCCATACATCCGGGGGTTGTAGTACTTGTCGAAGACTACTGCGTAATTCTCCTGCCCCCAGCCTAGGATAGGGCGCTCCTTCACGCCTTCCCACGCCATTCCCCAATTCATAAAGCGAGCCTTCGTGGTGCTGTCTTCGAGCGAGATCGTAGCAAGCCGCTGCAGGAATGGAATGCGTTCTAGCCATGCTTTGTCGCGCGCCAAGTAGAGTCCGCCTGCAAGAAGTGCGATAACGACAATGGCAGAAAGCGCGAGTCGCCGCCCCTCACGAGAAGACCATGCGACGAGCAAGGCCCCGAGAAGGACACCACCGATGAGGCCGAGCATGGTGCCGCGCGTTCCCGTCATGAAGAGAACGAACGTATCGAGTGCGATCACGCTGCCGTAGAGAAGCGAGCGAGAGAAGCGCCGACTCGGACTTTCCTCCCATACCCGCGCCCAAAGCACGGCAGCGATGCCGATGTGGAAGAGCATGTACGCCGCAAGATAGATTGGATTCCCGAACGTCGCGTCGATGCGCGAGGCAGAGGAAAAACCGGGGTTTAGGCTTGCAATGCCAAGGAGCTGCAGCAAGCCGTAGAAACCGACGAGAACAGACACGCCGAGCGAAACGTGCCAGAAGGCGCGCCATAGTTTCTCTGTGTTGAGGAGACTTACCGTAACAACGAAGTAGAGAAAGAGGTGTGCGAGCGTCACCCACCCATCCATGCGCTCGTAGTTGCTCCAAAAGCTTTTGAACGGGTACACGCCAAAAGCGTCTGCTGCCGCGACGACGACAACGAAGAGCGCGAACGCTCCCAAGAGCCACGAACGTTTTGGCCGATACACGGGATTGACGAGCGCGAGCGAGAGGTACGCGCCGGTTGAGACCTCGACGATGACGCGGAATGTGAAATTCTTTCCCGTAATGAATGGAAAGAAGAGCGATTCGGCGACGATGAAGACGACGAAGGGAATGGCAAAGATACCGGCAAGAGCGATCGATCGCAGCGTCTTTTCAATCGTCATACGGCCGCTCGCAGATACGTGCGACATTGGAGTCGCATATTTTTCTGCTGAAAAATTGCTCCCGCTCGGCTCGTCAGCCTACGCGAAGACTCCACTGCCACACGTATCTGACTCGCCTTAGCAGTAAAGTGAGAATACATTGGGCCTAATTGTATCATGAGCGCTTCTTGGGAGCGCGACCATGATCGTCTTCGAGACGGACAATGTCATTCTCGTCAAAGTGCCCGAGTGCGACTTCGACAACCACCCCGCCACGCTTGGATTCTAGGCGGTGTACGGTGCCTTTTCCGACCCGAAACGACTCGCCGAGGCGCAAGGGATAGCGCTCCTCCAAACCGGAAGACTGCAGGATCGTTGCCGTCGCATCGCCCTCGACGAGCATCCAGTGCTCGCTGCGACCATGGTGATACTGGAGCGAGAGGCGCTTCCCCGGATGTATGTATACCGTTTTCAAATTCCATACTTTCCCGCTGTCCCAGCCATAATACGTACCCCAGGGCCGTACGGTGCGGGAGGCGGGTTTTCGCGCGGCATCGACCATCCACGAAGATGACTGCACTTTTCCGCCGTGACCAACATTAAAAACCATGCGAATGCCAAGCCGCTTGCACAGAGCGACCTCCGGCACGTTTTTCTTGAACCGATCACCGCCGTTCCCAAATATCGCTGGTCGGACCTTTGCGAGCGCGCGCACAACACTCCTATCAGGATCGTCTTTTTTGTGATCGGTGAGAACAACGCGATCGACGAACGGGAACGCGCGGATAAGCTCGGCGCGTTCTCTTTGCGGCATGAAGACGAAACCCTTCTTAGCATGAAGCCAGTTGTCGTTGTTGAGGATCACAACCAACCTTTCGCCTAAGCGCCGGGCAGCCTTAAAGAGGCGTACGTGTCCCACGTGCACAGGGTCGAAGCCACCGGAAACCGCCACCCATTTCGGCTTTTTCATTGTTCGGCAGTATACCCCGTGAGATAACGCAAGGCTATCTCATGGGGTATACCCCGTGAGATACTATGTCTCAATGCGCCTTTCCATCATCCTGCCTGCAACTGACGAGACGTTCTCGCTCGAGGAGACCGTAAAAAAAATCAAAGAGGTACTTCGAATGCAGCCAATCGAGTACCTCATCGTCACCCACCCAAGACTCACCACCGTGGCGTGCCGCGAGACAGCAACAAAACTCCGCGAGGCACATGGTCCAGACGTTGTCGTATTCGACCAAACCCGTCCCGGCATCGGAGGCGCGATACGCGACTGCATCGATCGTGCAAGGGGAGAGATCGTCGTCATGATGGCTGCCGATCTGGAAACAGATCCCGCAGTCCTCCCTTCGATGCTTAGGGCGCTTGAAGGTAACGACGTGGTTGCAACAAGCCGATGGAAGGGTGGCGCACGCTTTCTGGGATACGATCCGGTGAAGTTCGTACTCAACTTCGTATTTCAACATTTTTTTCGCATCCTCTATTGGACTAGCCTCACCGATCTCACCTACGCGTACCGCGCATACCGCGCACCGGTTCTCAAGACAACGCACTGGGAAGAAACAGGGTTTCCATTCCTTTTCGAATCAATTCTAAAACCGCTTCGGCTCGGGTACCGTGTGGCGGAAGTCGAAGCGCCATGGCGTGCAAGGCAAGAGGGGGTAAGTCACAACTCGTTCGTGCAGACCTTCGCGTACACATGGACGGGCATTCGCATACGGTTTCAGAGCACGCATAAGATGAGATACACCCCATGAGATGACGCAGGCTATCTCACGGGGTATAGTTCAGCGCAATGAACGAAAAGCCAGTGTTGGTTACGGGCGGATGCGGTTTCGTCGGAAGGCATCTGACAAAGAGTCTTCTGGAGCGTGGCGTGCGCGAGATCTGGATCGTGGACAACCTTGCGATAGAAAGTGGCCGGCCGCCGCAGGAATGGCTATCGCAAGAATGGAGACGCGAAATGCATGGAGACGCCGAATATTTCATGAGCGGCGGCCGCAGCATCGTGTTCCTCAAAGCAGACGCAATCGCGCTCTTCCGCGCTGAAAGCTCGGGTGAGAGCAGGATTCTGCCCGATTTTGGAGATGTTTTTCACCTTGCATCGATCGTAGGAGGTCGCGCGCTCATTGACGGCGATCCACTCCTCGTTGCGACCGATCTCGGCATCGACGCGGCATTCTTCCTCTGGATCTCCCGCTTTCCGAACAAGGTCGAGCGTGTAATGTACGCCTCCTCCTCCGCGGCATACCCGACGTGCCTGCAAGGGCAGCGGGGTGCCGTTGCGCTCAAGGAAGACATGATCGATTTTTCGGGAGGTATGCTGGGGACACCGGACATGACGTACGGATGGTCGAAGCTCACTGGCGAGTACCTCTCTCGCCTCGCGCACGAAAAATACGGCATACACGTCTCCTGCGTGCGCCCGTTCTCTGGCTTCGGCGAAGATCAAGATCTCACCTACCCTACGCCATCGATCGCGCTTCGTGTCGCGCGCGGCGATGATCCGGTCGAGGTGTGGGGCACAGGCGAGCAAGCGCGGGATTTCGTCTACATAGACGACTGCGTGGAGGCGTTTTTTGCGATCATGGACAATGTGAACGACGGCGGAGGTGTGAACATCGGAACCGGCATCGCAACGTCATTCAACGACCTCATTAAACAGATGCTTGCGATAGAGGGTCGAAATGCCGAGATCAGGCCTCTTTCTGACAAACCAGTGGGGGTTTCCACGCGCTACGCGGACACAACCCTGCTCCATAAGCACGTCGGATGGAAACCCAGCATCACACTCGAAGAAGGACTGAAAAAAGTGCTTGAGGGGGGGAAGCAGCGTCTCAAGGGCACTGTGCTTCCGTTCCAAATCCCTTAACCATGGAGAAGACGGCGATCGTAACGACAACAATATATGTTCCGAAACTTCTTTCGGACTACGCGAAAGATGCAAAAGTGCACGGCCACGATCCGCTTTTTGTCGTCATTGGCGACAAGAAGACACCTCCCGAAACCGCAGACTTCTGCAAGAAGCTTGGGAAACACAGTGGATTTCGCGTTGAGTACTTCTCGCCCGAGCGCCAAAACGAGTATTTAAGGAAGTTTCCGGCACTGAAAGAGCATCTCCCATGGAACTCGATCCAACGACGCAACGTCGGAGTTCTCTTTGCCTACGAAGCAGGGTGCGAGACCATCATCACGATCGATGACGATAATTTTCGCGTGACAAAGGATTTCATCGGAGCGCACAATGTGGCCGAAGAGAGGATCTGCGATCTCGTTTCGACCTCGACAAAGTGGGTAAACGTTTGCACGTTGCTGAAGGAAAAGCATGACAGAATCTTCTATCATCGCGGATTCCCTCTCGAAAAGCGGCTGCCGAAGGAAACGTGGAA
Source organism: Candidatus Kaiserbacteria bacterium (assembly GCA_016186765.1). GTDB lineage: Bacteria > Patescibacteriota > Minisyncoccia > Phycocordibacterales > UBA2100 > UBA10103. Next base: position 18,399 of record JACPLD010000004.1, read on the forward strand.
AACCAAGCGTGCGAAAGTCAGGCCTGTCGTGAATGCCGGCCTGTGGCTTGGAGATCCTGACGTCGATGCGATGGAGCGCCTCTACCATCTCGCCGATCCGACAGATGCTACTCTCTACAATCGTCGGGGCAAGACAAACATCGCGATCGCAAAAGGCACATGGACACCGTTCAATTCGCAGAATACTTCGATCCGCCGCTTTTGCGTTCCCGCCTATTTCCTCTCCCCTCTCATCGGACGCTACGATGACATATGGGCTTCATATGTGCTGAAGCACATTGCCGACCACCTTGGAGATTCAGTCGTCTTTGGAGAGCCGATTGTTCGCCAAGAGAGAAATCCACACAACTACTGGAAAGATCTTGATCAGGAGCGCCACGGCCACGCGCTCACGCTCCGTTTCGTCAACGCGCTCTCGATGATCAAGCTAAAGGGAAACGGCTATACAGCGTGCTACAGCGAGGTCATTGACGCGCTCCCCACAGCAATCGCCGCACAGAAACTTTCCGATGCAGAGATGAACTTTGTCGACGGACTGCGTAAAGGAATGTGCATATGGCACGAAACGTTCGCCGCGCTATGAGCCTCGCATGCCGCTCATGCAGAAGCAGTAAATTGTTGCCAATACTTTCACTGGGCAAAACGCCGCTCGCAAACGCGCTCTTGACGCGCGCACAGCTCGATGAACCCGAGACGACATATCCGCTCGATCTTGTGTTTTGCCCACGCTGCACGCTCGTGCAGATAACGAAGACAATCCCCCCTGAAACACTATTCCGCAATTACTTCTATTTCTCGTCGGTGTCGGATACTATTCTGAAAAGCGCGTGCGAGCTCGCGGAACGAATGATTGAAAAGCGCGACCTCGGACCAAAAAGTTTCGTCGTTGAGATCGCGAGCAATGATGGCTACCTCCTCAAGAACTACGCCGCCCGCGAAATCCCCGTCCTTGGCATCGAGCCTGCGCGCAATATTGCGGAGGTAGCGCAAAAGAGGGGCATTCCAACTATCGCTGAATTCTTCGACGAGAGATTGGCAAGAAAACTTGTCATCGAGGACAGAACCGCCGACGTTATACATGCCCATAACGTCATCGCGCACGTTGCCGATCTGCACGGTGTTGTGGCGGGCATCGCAACACTGCTCAAGCCTGACGGCATTGCGATCGTTGAGAACCACTACGTGAAAGATCTTATCGATCACACCGAATTCGACTCCATCTACCACGAACATCTTTGCTATTATTCCGTGACATCCTTCAAAAATCTCTTTGCTGTGCACGGCCTCCGGCTCGTGGATGTCGAGCGCATTCCACTCCACGGCGGCTCGCTTCGCGTGTTCTTCCAGCAGGAAGATGGGCCACAGACACTGCAGAAAGAAGGCGCAAAGCGTGTAGAGACGCTTCTTGAAGAAGAAGTTTCCTGGGGAGTGGCAAACGTTGGATTCTATGCCGAATTCGGCAAGAAGGTCGAACTGCTAAAGACCGAACTCTTATCGCTTTTAAAAAAACTCAAATCTCAAGGAAAGCACATCGCAGTCTACGGAGCTTCCGCAAAGAGCACGACTCTCCTGAATTATTTCGGCATTGGCAAAGAAACGATCGACTACGTGGTCGATCGCTCACCCGCAAAGCAAGGCCACTTCACACCCGGCACGCATCTCGAGATTCTCCCGCCCGAAAAACTCATGGAAGATCGTCCCGACTACACATTGCTTCTCGCCTGGAACTTTGCGAACGAAGTGCTTGCGCAACAGGACGCGTATCGCAAAGCAGGTGGTCGTTTTATCATTCCAATACCGGAGCTGAAGGTGGTCTGACCATGAAATTCATTGAGCAAAACATCCCCGGCGTATTCCTCATAGAACTCGACCTCATCAAAGACGAGAGAGGGGTTTTTGCGCGTGTGTGGGACGAAGAGGAGTTCAAGCGACGAGGCCTTTTCTCGCGCATCGTCCACGCGAACATCTCGGGCAATCCTCACACCGGAACACTGCGGGGTTTGCACTACCAAGTCGCGCCGCACGAGGAGGCAAAAATCGTCCAATGCTCGCGTGGCGCGATCTTCGACGTCGCACTTGACCTGCGTCCGAAATCACGGACATTCAAAAAATGGTGTTCGGTTGAGCTCTCCGCAGATACGCCTCATATGTTCTACATTCCGCAAGGTGTCGCGCATGGATTCCAGACGCTTGAGGATAATTCGGAGGTTTTGTACTTCATGAGCGAAGCGTATTACCCGGAAAGTGCGCGCGGCGTTCGCTGGGATGACCCCGCATTTGCAATCAAGTGGCCGGCGGCAAAGCGACGCATCATCTCCAAAAAAGACAGCTCATATCTAGACTTCCAGATATGAGCAAGAAACGAGTGCTCGTGACAGGAGCAACCGGATTCATAGGTCGACACGCACTGCAACCTCTTCTCGAGCGCGGCTTTGAGGTGCACGCCGTGTATCACGAAAGTCCAGCTGATATTAACGTCACCTGGCACAAGTCCGACCTTCTCGCAGAAGGTGCTGCCGAAGCACTTTGTAAGGATGTGCGGGCAACGCATCTGCTCCACTTCGCGTGGATGGCAACACCCGGAGAGTTCTGGAGCTCGCCGCAAAACGAGCGCTGGAAAACGGCAACCATAGAACTCGTTCGTGCCTTTCAAAAGCACGGTGGCATACGGACCGTCGTTGCAGGAAGCTGCGCGGAGTATGACTGGTCGAGCGCAGACAAACCGCTTTCGGAAGACGCCCCCCGTAAGCCTTCCACGCCATATGGCGAAGCAAAAAACGATACGAGAGCTGCCCTCGAAACATTCGCTAAAGAAACCAGCTTGAGCTTGGGCTGGGGGCGCATTTTTTTTCTCTATGGCCCGTATGAACCACCGAGCAAATTCGTCGCCTACATCATCAACACGCTCCTTGCAGGCGAGCGCGCACTTCTTTCGCCATGCAAGCAAATCCGCGATTTTCTCTACGTTGAGGACGTCGCCGACGCTTTCGTGACTTTTTTAGATACCGACACAAGTGGCGCGGTGAATATCGCTTCTGGAAAGCCTGTCGCGCTCAAAGACATAGCGCTCGAGATCGCCCGACAACTCGGCAAAGAGAAGCTGCTCTCGTTTGGCGCGCGCGGAGCACCGGAAAACGAGCCTCCCCGCCTTGTTGCCGATGTGTCGCGCTTGCGCGACATAGTTCCCTGGAAGAAATGTACGCCGCTCGAAAAAGGAATAGAAGAAACTATTGCGTGGTGGAAAGCGAATGGTTCGACGAGCTCACCACAAGATAGAGCGTGATATCTGTCGATGTTGCAAGCACAACCAAGGGCTCGAGTACCGAGAGATCCCATTCGGGAGTTTCACGTCGGTCCCAGAGCACATATCGCACATTCCGTGCCTCGAGCACTTCGTGCAGCGCTGTTCTGCTTTGAAGAAGTTCTCGATACGCCCCTTCCAGAATGGGGAAAAATTTTTCGCGTGCAGCCAGGATCTCGGCATCAGTTCGCGGCAGCGGTGAGCGATACTTTGAGAGCGGTATTCCCATTTCAAATGATTCGATGTCTTCGTACATGATGGTGTACGCATTATACGTCGTCGATGCGAGCGAGGAGCGAAGATAGGCAGTTGGATCTCCCCTCGCGTCTTTGTTGAGGTAGAGATATATGAGGAGTGCCTCTTTGAAATGCTCCATGGGAAAGATCGATACTGTCGCGCCCTGCAACCAATAAAGATCGTGCGACGTATAGATCGTGGTGAGAAAAGGGAAAGTCTCCGGACCAGGATCTCCAAGCACAACGGCGGGTGGCAATTCTTGCAGTCGTGCGAGTACCGGCACAAAATCCTGTTCGCGAAGTTTTCCCTCGACGGTCGTAAAGAATGATTTGTACTGCGTGCCCCCTGTGTGAACGAATGCGGCTGCGATGAGTGCCGCGCAGGCGAGACTCCGCCACCTCGAGAGTGCATCCGGAATAAGACGCAGGCCCATGTAGACAGAAACGACGATAGATATTGGAACAACGAAGTACCAGTAGTAGTGCCCGTACTGCACCGTGCGTCCCGTGATGAGCTGCTGCTCGAGCGCGATCCATCCTGCAAGTATGAGCGCGAGCAAAAAGAAATTATTCTGATCACTTCGACGCACATACGCGTAGAGCGCAAAGAGAAGCAGGGTCGCGAGCCCCGTCATACTCATAATGAATTGCCTGCTCTCAGAGGCGAGAAAGAAATGCGAAAGCTGTGGCGCCCATTCCGATGTATACAGCGAATAGAATTGCAGAAGTTTATACGCACCGATGAGGGATCCAATGAACCCTATCGAGACAGCTGCGACCGCCCCGTGATACTTCCTCCAAAGGAGTGCTGTAATAAAGAGAGCCCCGAGGAATGCAAGAGCGAATGTCCATGCATAAAGGTACAGATAGAAAAGAAGTCCCAAAAGCGCTCCGGCTCCCGCAACATACAAGTACGGTCTGAACGTTTCGGAAGAGATTTGTTTGAATTCAGATATGGCTGCGCGATATGTCAGAACAAGAAATCCAAAAAAAGGAACAAGCGCCATGTATGGAAAGTTGGAGCGGCCGAAAATGTTGAAGCTCGAATAAAAGATATCTCTTCCCCGAAGCGCAACCGAAAGTATGGTCCCGTTCTCTATCAAGAGATACCCACCGACCACAAAAATAGCAGTCGTCGCAGACAGTAGGATATTTTTCGAAAGCGAAAGGACTAAAAGATACATGAGAAACAGGAGCGCAAAGATACCGATGAAATTCAGGATGTTGTAATACGTTACGACATCCACCCAGTCGCTGGTGCCCGTTAAAGTAAAGGGCGACATAATAATCTGCTCATCGTTATAGAGAAACGAATCCGGATTATCTTTTCCTTCGGCAAGTACGGGCTGTCCGAGCGAGTGGCCGTCGAGCACCTCTCGAGCGCGCATGAGATAGTAGTGCTCGTCGTTGCCGAAATGCGCGATGTTGATGCCCTGATATGCTTCCCCGGCATAAAACGGGAATGCGATCAAAGGAGCCTCGATGAGTAGCGCGAGAGCCACAAACGCTATGAGCGGCCACCGAAGTGCGAAAAGACGAGTCATGAGCTATCGAAGACCGATCCGGAACAAAATCAGATTTTTCAGGAACTCAAGACCGGTGAGAAGGTGAGCGCGCGTCGAACCGCTGCGTCGGCTGCGCCAAACAGTCTCGACTTCGCAGATACGCAGATCGTGACGGAGCGCCTTGATGACAAATTCAGGATCCAGGAACCAATCACGCGAGTCGAGTTTGAGCACCGCCGCGGCCGCTCGGCTCATGAGCTTGGGTGTTGCGTTCACATCGCGGTAGGGCGACCAAAACAGGAGCTGGAATATTCCATACCAAATCTTCCCTTGCACAATGCGCCAAGGAGATTCGTGTCTTTCTTTTCGAACGGCCTTCGCAAGCTCACAGTTCTGCTCTCGCATCGCCCTATAGAGGCGCACGATATCTCGCGGATCTGCCTGTCCGTCTGCGTGCGACCAGCCCATCACCTCGCCGCGGGCTTCCGCAAGACCCGCGAGAATACCGCCGCTATATTTGCGATTCTGCGCCAGATGAACGGCGTGTATTCGCGGATTATTCAAGGCGAGGTGATCGATGATAGCGGGAGTGTCGTCGCGTGAGCCATTGTTCACGATGACAATCTCGTAGTTGAGTCCCTCCTTGCCGAATATGTCCGTCATCTCCGCAACAACACCTGCGAGATGTTCCCCTTCGTTATACGCAGGAACCACGATTGAGAGCTCGGGCGACATGCTTTAGGAGAAGTACGCATTGTACCAGGCAGCGGTCGTACAAAGGCCCTCTACGAGCGATACTCGTGGTTTCCACTTCAGCGCGCGCATTGCCTTCCTCGAATCGAGATACTGATTGCGTATCTCGTTGTGGGCAATGTTGAGAATCCGATACCGCAGAGCTGGCGCGGCTTTTTTCACCTGCGAGAGCACGTGAAGAACGGTGAGCGGTTTGTTGTTGCCGAAGTTGAACGCTTCGCCGGCATGTTTTCGAGTGTTTTGTGCAAGCACGAGGTAGGCATCGACAATGTCATCGATGTATATCCAGTCGCGGCGAAATGTGCCATCGCTCCTGACATCGAGAACGCCACCCCTCGCAGCACACCGAAAGGCATCTGGAATAAGTCTGGTCCAATGTATATCGCCGGGTCCATAGACGTTGCCGCAGCGCGCGATCGTTATCGGCATCCCAAACGCATGCGCATACATCTGCGCAACGAGATCGGTACAGCTCTTCGAGCAATCATACGGGTTCAGACCCTGTAGCGCAGCTTCCTCGCGGTATGGGAGCTTGTCGTGCGCGCCATACGCTTTATCGGATGAGGCAACCACAATCTCGCGCACGCTGCCAGTGTGGCGTGCGCTCTCGAGGAGGACCCACGTGCCCCGCGCGTTCCCCTCGAGCGTAGGGAGAGGGTGCTCGTTTGCTCTGCGCACGATCGCTTCTGCAGCCAGGTGAAAGATCGTTTTGATCTTTTTTCTTGTCAATACCGTGTCGACCGTTTTTCTCGAGATAACACTGCCGCGAACATACGATATCTTTTTGCTCGCATCGAATGAGCCGAGCGCAAAATCCGGCAACGAAGATTTGATATCGAGCACCGTGACACGCGCACCTTTTCGAGCAAGCCTTGTCGCAAGCGCGTAGCCGATAAAGCCGGCCCCGCCCGTGACGAGAACGGAACGGCCCTTCCAAAACGAGCCGGGGCTTAGGCCCATACTTTCCAGGGAGCGGTTCCCCCTTCCCACTCGCTCTGGAGCACTTCCATGTCGCGTATCGTATCCATGCACTGCCAGTATCCGTCGTGAGGATAGACACCAAGCTGACCACGCTCTGCAAGCGAGGGCAGCACCTCCTTTTCGAAATTCAGCGAATCATCGTCACGAAGCGATTGGAATATCTTCCGATCGACCGCATAAAATCCACTGTTCACGAGCACATCGGTACGCGCAGGTTTCTCATTGAATCCGATGACCTCGCCCTTTTCAATAAGCACTTCGCCGAAGCGACTCGGCGGAAAAACCCCGGTCATGGTGACAAGACGTTTCTTTGCTCGATGAGTGCTAATCAGCTTTTTGAGATCAACGTTGCCCACTCCGTCACCGTACGTGAGCATGAAAAACGGCGTCTTGATGTAGCTTTCGATCTGCCGCAAGCGCCCTCCTGTTTGCGTATTGAGGCCCGTTTCCACAAAGGTGATGTGCCAGTCTTCGGCTGGGCGTTGGTGGTAGACGGCTTTTGCCGAATGAGCATGAGGCGAGAGGGTGAAATCGCTCGTATAGAGCATGTAGTTGCAGAAGTAGTCTTTGATCTTCTCGCCCTTGTACCCCAAAAGAAGAATGAAGCGCCGAAAACCCTGCGCGTAGTAGATTTTCATAATATGCCAGAGTATCGGCCTCTCACTTATCGGCACCAAGGGCTTCGGTATCACTTCGGTCTCCTCCTTGAGGCGACTCCCCCGCCCACCGCAAAAGATGACAACCGGGATGTCCGAGAATGCTCTTGAGGAGAGCGCTTTTTTTGCTTTCATATCAAGCATATTCGTTAAAAAAGACGCGAGCGTCAAGCTACAACCGCAGTCAGTGCAAATGTAGTACTATGCGGCTGATGCGACGACTGCTTAAAAACACATTGACGGCGCTCGTTGACACATACGCACGATGGCAGAGATTTTCCTTTCCGGAAAAATATTCGTGGCGATGGAAGCTCGATATGCTCATACACCGCTATGAGCCCGAGACTACGAGACTTTTCAAGCAAATAGTACGAGAGGGAGGTGTCGTTATTGATGTTGGCGCACACATCGGCTACTTTACGCGACTCGCGGCGGGAAGAGTCGGAAGGAGCGGACGCGTGTACGCATTCGAGCCGGAATCTGAAAACAGAACTTTGCTCATTGAGAATACGAAATGGTTCGATAACGTGATCACTCTCGGTGAAGCAATAACAGACCGAAGCGGAACCGTTGCGTTTTATCGCATTCGGGGAAGCACCGGGTGCCACAGCACTATCGCGCAAGAGAACGCGGAACGCTCTCTCGTGCCTGCCACAACGCTCGATGTGTTTATGCGCGAAAATAGCATTGAACATGCCGACGTTATCAAAATAGACATCGAGGGAGGCGAAGCGAAAGCGCTCCAAGGCATGGAACAAACGCTTCGAGGAATCAGACACCTCATCATCGAATACAACCCGGCTGCGCTCTCACGCGCTGGAGCTGATCCAAGAGAGTTGCTCTCCACGTTACAAGAAAAAGGATTTACTATCAGCGTACTATCGAGAGGAAAAGAGATCCCTCTTTCAGACATCCACGACGTATCTGCATACCTTACAAGTGGTTCCGTCAACCTCCACTGCAAAAAATCATGAATCCCGGACGCAAAAAAACTATCCTTGTCGTTATTCCATATGGCTTTAACGAGCGCATGGCTAATTTCCCTGAATTCACCATTAGCCGCATGCTCGCGGCAGAAGGCTGGCGTGTCATCGGCCTCACGCAACGTGAACGGGGAGAGCCGAGCATACACGAGACGCACGGAATACGCGTCTATCGCTATCGTACCTTCCTCGAGGGAGCACTGCGCGCGCTTTATCTTTGCGTTGCGAGACCCGACGTGGTCCACGTACATATGCTCCGCAACAATCGCGTCGGTGTTGTCGCGGCTATGCTCGCAAAACTTCTCCGAATCCCGCTTGCCTTTTCCGAAGCCGGGCTCTTGCACGACCACTACCTCACCGACGATCGCGACGATCCACTGAAACAAACAATTCACTACGAGCGAGTTGCTCGAAAACCCTGGCAGGGGTTCCGCAGCTACTTCTTCCACTTCCCCCTGACACACGCAGATGCCGCCATGTTCTACTCGAAGCACAACATGCCGATCGCCGAAGCACTTGGCATACGGAATGTCCGTTATGTCCCGCTCCTTATCGACGATACGCGCTGGGAATCAGACACGCAAAACGAGATCGGTCTGAACCTACCCCGCGAGCCATTCGCTCTTTTTGTCGGGCAAATGAAAAAGCGAAAAGGTTGGGACGTACTTTTGCGCGCAATCCCCCTTGTGCCGGTTTCCGTGCTGCCAAAATTTGTTTTTGTCAGCGCTACGGGGAAGCAGCCAGTGGAATTCCAGCGACTTGCTGAAGAATTGAGAATAGAAGACCGCATTGTCTTTCTTGGAACAGTGCCTGGTAGCAGACAATTACGCGAGGTATTCGAAAAATCTTCTCTTGTCATTGTTCCCTCTCGCTACGAAGGATTTGGCCTTGTGCCTTTGGAAGCGTTCGAAGTGGGAAAACCGGTTGTCGCCACTCGCGTAGAAGCACTCACAGAGTATCTCGTGCACGAGCGTAATGCCTACCTTGTGCCGACCAAGGACGATCTCGCGCTTGCTCACGGCATCGAGACCGTCGCGAAGGATACCGAGCTCCGTGAGCGTCTGACAAACGGAGGACGAGAGACACTCGCGGGCATGAAAAGCACTAAGCGCGCGAGAGGGTGGCTTGACGCATATCGCGAGCTCATTGCGAACCGATAGGCGCCGCGATAGAATCCCCAGCGACATGAGGAAGAAAAAAGCGCGTGCGCTCATAACCGGCATCACCGGCCAGGACGGGTCTTATCTTTCAGAATACCTGCTTTCGCTTGGGTATGAAGTCTGGGGATTGGTGCGCCGCACGAGTTTAGATCCCCTCATGCGCCTCTCAAAGAGCACCGGCAACAAAAACTTGCATCTCGTGTACGGAAATTTGCGCGATAGCGCTACGCTCGCACGAGCGCTTGAGGAGGGGAAACCGCACGAAATTTACAACCTTGCCGCGCAGTCCGATGTGGCAATTTCATTCAAATGTCCTGAAGAAACATTCGAGGTAGACTACTTCGGACTCGGTCGTCTCGTGAACGAAGCCATGAAAATCGTGCCAAAAGTGCGCATCTATCAGGCGTCGACGAGCGAAATGTTCGGCAGAACGCCGCCGCCGCAGAACGAGCGCTCGCCCTTTAGGCCTGTCTCTCCGTATGGCGAGGCCAAACTCAAGGCACACGAGGATTTCGTTGTTGGCTACCGAAAGCGGCACGGTCTCTTTATCTGCTCCGGGATCCTTTTCAACCACGAGTCGCCGCGCCGCGGAGAGCATTTCGTCACCCGCAAAATATCGATTTCCCTTGCAAAAATCAAATTGGGCGTGCAAAAAAGTTTCGCGCTTGGAAACCTCGATGCGAAACGCGACTGGGGTTTTGCAGGCGATTATGTTCGCGCAATGCACCTGATGCTGCAACAAAAGAAACCTGACGACTACGTGGTTGCAACAGGCGTTACGCATTCTGTACGAGACTTTGTCGAGGAAGTGGCTCGCGCTTTGGAGATGAAGATCACCTGGAAGGGAGAAGGCCTCAAGGAAGTCGGCATTGACTCTTATGGAAACACCATCATAACCGTCGATAAAAAATTCTACCGCCCACACGAAGTGAACGCCTTGCGCGGAGATCCCTCTAAAGCAAGAAAGAAACTTGGATGGAAGCCATACGTAGCGTTTGAAGAGTTGGTGCAGATGATGACAAGAGCGGATTACGAACGCCTCAAAAAGACACTCTGACCTTTATCTCTTGCACTTTCTTGCAATTAAGCTCGCGAGCGCCGAAAGTTCTTTTCCTCGTGTCTCCTCATCCCCCCCGAGCTCCCAAATGTGAAGGATGTCGGATTCGGCCGATTCCTCAAAAATTGCTGCGACGTAGCGCACGAGCGCTTCTTCGTCAAACACAAAATCCTTCGAGAGTTGGCGTGTAATCTGCATGGGTAATTCTTCAGGCGTACGTGACCGAACAACAGACGGCAGCGCATTGTAGAAAATATTCCCGAATGTGATGACGGGTTTGCCAAAAAGCGTTGCTTCCCATCCGGCCGTTCCCGTTATTGTCGTGACGAGCGCGGCATGCGCGATAAGCTCGAAGCTCGAAGTTTCAGGACGCACCAGAACGACATTTGGTATTTTCTTGAGCTCTCGATAAAAACGACGCGGCCGTAGGGCGACCATTTGCGGGTGCTCTTTGACGAGTAGCTTCATACTCACGGGGAGCGCCTGCGCGATGCGCCGAACGACCCCAATTTGATCCGTATCGAAGCGAGCGAGCCAGAGCAAGCTTAATTCGGGTTCTAGATGCAACGGGAAGAATGCATAAGGAATCGAGAGATCGAACGAGTCGTACAGATCGTTCAGTCCGATGAGGTTGCGCATCTTCCGTCTGATACCATCAATCACATACGAGGAAGGATGCACGTACGAGTAGTCATCACGAAACGGAGGATTGAGGAACCATTCCTTCCACAGAACTCCTAGAAAGCGGAACACGTGGAAGATATGCGAGGGACGCAAAAAATCAAAATGCTGCTTGCGTGTGAATTTTCTCCTCTTCTCATCGTGGATTTCCGAGTAGACACGTGGCCTTGCTCTGAACTCATCGATGTAGGTGCGCGCCTCAGAGTAGTGCGGTATGCGCTCAAGCGGTGTTCGCTGACCTCGACGAACAACCTCCTCAACAAACGAAAGACGGTCATAACTCTCAGACACTGTGATGCGATCTCGAATGCCGGTAAATGACATCACAAGCGTTCTGATCCCACGTTTTTTCGCAATATGGTAGAGGAGCGTTGTACTCATCGCACCGATCGGCGCAGAAAAAAGCACATCTGGCTTTTCCGCATCGAGAAATGCAATGATCGCCTTTGCGTACACTTGCACCATGCGAAGCATTTCCTCATGCGAATAGCGAGGCGTGTCGTAGGGATACTCCCGTACGAGCTGAGAAAAACGAATGATACGATCAGTATTGATATACGGCCACAGGTTCGGTATGCCGTACTCTTTCTCGAGGGATCTCAGGTATTCGAGGTCGAGCTGCTCGGTTTTGTAGGAGCGTTGCACGTTCTCATCCAAAAGAAGCGCCGAGTAGGCGACGCTTTTCTGCGACAAGAGGAACTCGTAGCTGGGCCGCGTTTGTACAAACGCGCATACCTCGTTGATACCGTGTTCGTCCTTGAGGCATCGCGCAAGCTCGTGCCCAACATAGGCAAAGCGCCTCTGCAATATGAAGCAGACCTTCATACGATATGGGCCTTGCGGAGAGCGGCTTGGAATGAAAGTATGGTACGCATGCAAAAAGAAATCGCGGTTGCGCCGTGTAGGATCTGCGGGGCAAAGCGCGGGAGAATCATTCGACAACACCTACGGTATGACATTAAACGCAATGTGATGCGATGCGTCAAATGCGGTTTTGTGTATCTCGAGCGCGCACGAATCGCGAGGCGGTACTACTCAGGGGAAAAATACCGTGCGCACCACGGGCCGAGCCTCGGAAAGAAAAATTCGCCGAGAGAGTTGTTCAAAGCATACCTCCCGTTTCAGTATCAGATCCACGAGAGTATGGGCTCTCTCCTTCGACCATCCATATCTCTCCTCGACGTCGGCTGTTCGGCAGGGCACTTTTTGCACTCGCTCAAGGGAAAAGTGCGCACTCGCGTAGGGCTTGAGCTAAGTCGCGAGGAGGTTTCGTTCATTCGCCGGAACCTCGACTTTCCTGTGTATAACGTTCCCATCGGAGAAGCTCCAATACGGGAAGGGCTGTTCGACGTGATCACCTCTCTGCAAGTACTCGAACATGTTGAAGATCCGGTCGGCTTTCTCCAAAACATCAGGAAGCACTTGAAAAAGAGCGGGACGCTCTACCTTGAGCTGCCGAACATCGACGACGTCTTGCTCACGGTGTATCGCGTAAAAGAGTATGAGGACTTCTACTACCGCGAACCGCATCTTTCCTATTTCTCCAAAGCCACCTTGCGGCGCGCGCTCCAAAAAGCAGGCTTCGAAGGCGAGATAGAAACCGTCCAGCGGTACACGCTTATAAATCATATCCACTGGATCACGGCGCGCGCGCCGCAACAGAGCTTCGTGCTTGGCATGACCCCGACGATCGTCAAGAACCCGAAAAGCGCTAGTGCCAAGCGGTTGAACGAATTTATCACGAGAGCCGATCGAGAATACCGCGCATTAGTCGGCAAACTTGGACTCGGAGAAAGCCTCGTTTTTAGGGGTACCATGCGTACGTGACAGACTTTCGGGCGCTCCCTCGGGAGCGCCTGATTTCTTTCCCGTTTTATAGTATTGTGAGCAACATGAACGCAGCTGAATCGCCTATCTCTGTGCATGGTAAATGTGTTGTTCTCACAGGCGCGGCTGGCTTTCTGGGTACGCACATGGCGCGCGCACTAATAGAGCAGAGTGCCACGCTTATTCTGCTCGACAGGCTCACAAAAAAAGAAGCGCTCACGCATTTCAAAAAAAATGGAATCGCGATCGAAGAAACTGACTACCATGAGTGCGATATTGCGGATCCCGATGCGCTCAAGCAGGCCGCCGCAGCTATAGAAAAAAATCATGGAGGCATCAATGTTCTCATTAACAATGCCGCATTCAATCCGAAGATCGAAAACACAAAAGAAAGTGGCACATTTGAGACATATCCGCTGGAAAAGTGGGAGGAAGAGTTGCGCGTGAATCTCACCGGAACGATGCTCACGTGCAAGGCAATGCGGCCACTCATGGAGCGCGGTGCTTCAATCATCAATATCGCATCCATCTACGGGGTCGTTGCGCCCGATCAGAGAATTTATCCCGAGGGGTTTGAGAAGCCTGCAGTGTACGGCGCAAGCAAAGCGGGCGTGATAAGCCTCACGCGCCATTTGGCCTCTCTTTGGGGCAAAGAGGGAGTGCGCGTGAACGCCGTCGTCTATGGAGGCTTTGAGAACAATCAGGACAGAGACTTTATACAGCGCTACAGCGATCGCATTCCGCTACAGCGAATGGGCAAACCCGAGGAAGCAACCGGCATCATCCTCTTTCTCGCCTCTGGTGCGTCTTCCTACGCGACAGGTGCGACATTTACGATTGACGGTGGCTTGACCGCGTGGTAAAAGCGCACTCATGCAAACCATGCGTTTCAATGGCAAAACTGTCGGCGGAAGTCGCACGTACATCATCGCCGAAGTAGGTCTCGCGCATCAGGGAGACATGCGGCTCGCGAAGCGTCTCATCGGCGCGGCTAAAGAGAGCGGCGCTGACTGCGTAAAGTTCCAGAAGCGCTCGCTTTCCGATGTATATAAGAAGGACGTACTTGCGAAACCGGAGGCACAAGAGCATGCGCAGCAATATTTGCTCGAGCACATCATTCACGACGAGCTTTCTGAAAAGCAAATGCGCGAACTCTCCGCATACGCCAAAAAACGAGGCATCGACTTCGCAGCGACCCCATGGGATCAGAAGAGTATGCGTTTTTTGAATACGCTCGATATGCCCTTTTTCAAGATCGGCTCGCCCGATATGTTTAATCTGCCGCTCCTCAAAAAAGTCGCCCACCTTAAAAAGCCGGTGCTCGTCTCGACTGGCATGTCCTTTATCTCCGAGATCGAGCAGGTGGCGAAATTCTTGGAGAAAGAAGGCGCGAATTACATGTTCCTGCACTGCGTGAGCGCGTATCCTGCTCCCTACTACGATATCAATCTCGCCTTTCTCACTCGACTCAAGGAGATCTCCGGCGGCCGACCAGTAGGCTATTCGGGGCATGACAGCGGCATTGCGATACCAATTGCGGCTGTCGCGCTCGGAGCATCGGTCATTGAAAAACACATCACGCTGGATCGCACCCTTCCGGGACCTGATCATAAGGCAAGCCTTGAGCCGGATGAATTCAAGCAACTCGTGGACGGCATACGCGCCGTCGAGCAAGGAATGGGCGAGCCCGTGCGATACCCTTCCCGCGGTGAGTTCCTAAACCGTGAGAATCTATCGAAATCACTTGTCGCTCGAAGAAATCTGAGGAAAGGCAGGATCCTAAGCGTAGACGACATCGCCGTAAAAAGTCCGGGCAAGGGCACAACGCCCATAAAGATCGATTACTTCATCGGAAGTACGCTGAAAGTCCGAAACATCAAAAAAGACGACTACCTTCTGGAATCCGATGTAGGCCTGATGCGCCCTCCCTCTGATATTGGTGGACTTTCGTTCAACCGAAAATGGGGGGTCGTCGGCCGCATAACCGACATTGATACGCTCCTGCCGTGTGGATCGGATTTCGTCGAGATTCACCTGAGCGATTCCGATGTCAATGACGATCGGGTAGGAACCAAAAACTACGACGTCGACCTCGTCATTCATGGACCTGAGTACAATGGCGAGCTGCTCCTG
The DNA here is from genome assembly GCA_016186765.1 of Candidatus Kaiserbacteria bacterium. GTDB lineage: Bacteria > Patescibacteriota > Minisyncoccia > Phycocordibacterales > UBA2100 > UBA10103. The sequence continues at coordinate 33,672 of JACPLD010000004.1, forward strand.
GATCTTTCCAGCCGCGACAAAAAAATCCGCAAGCAGACGATCGATTTTTTCAACAAGACGCTCGAGCACGGCCGCCGACTGAAGAAACACTTCAAAAACCGCGACGAGAACGTCAAAGTTGTCATACATCCGGGAGGCATGAATATGGAGCGCCCACTACAGGATTGCATCAAAGAGCTCAACGCAAACTTGCTCGACTCGCTCTCAAAGCTTCACGCAGAGGGCTTTGAGCTCCTTGTCGAGAACATGCCCGGCTCCCCATGGTACTTCGGCGGCACATGGCATCATGCCAACTTTATGGACGCAAAAGAAATAGCCAATTTTTCAAAAAAAACAGGGTACGGCATCGTGTTCGACACCTCACATGCCGCGCTCTACTGCAATCGCTATGGTGTGAATTTTGAGGAGTATGTAAAAACGATCCTGCCTGTTGCAAAGTACCTTCACCTATCGGACGCCGCAAATTGGGGCGGAGAAGGATTGCGCATCGGCGATGGGACGATCGATTTCAAAATGCTTTTACGGCATATCGTGAAAACAAAGCTGTGGATCGTGCCGGAGATATGGCAGGGACACAAATTCGGCGGCGAAGGATTCCTGATCGCAATGAGAGCGCTTAAGACAATCGATCCCCGGCTTTAAAAGATGCGTTACTGTACCAAACGCCACGAGAGCGGCGTGCCCCGGGCAATATCCCTTGTGGCATACTTCCCGAGAACAGCGTCATAGAATCTCGGCGCGAGTCCGTATCCGGGTCGAATAGAGCGGAGGTTTGCTTTTGTGAATCGCTCGCCTTTTTTTATATTCTGAACAACGAACAGCGATTTTCGGAATACGATATTTTCTTTCTCGTCGGAGGAGCGAGTATACGTCGGCTTGCCGAGCGCAGCTTCCGCAGTGCGGATCGACCTGACGAGCGCCTTAAATTCGCGCGGCTCAAGTGAGAAAGCAGCGTCAGGCCCGCCCTCGGATCGCTTCAATGTCACGTGCTTCTCGATGACGATGGCACCGAGCGCGACCGACGTAATCGCGACATCGTTTCCAAGCGTGTGATCGGAGAGCCCGACCTGAACGCGAAAACGCCGCTTCAGATCGGGAATGGTTTTCAGATTCATGTCTTTGGGTTTCGCCGGGTAGGCGCTCACGCAATGTAAGAGCACGATCTCCTTCGTGCCACTTTTTTTCAATGTGCGAATGGCACGTGCAATTTCCTCACGGCTCGCCATGCCGCGCGAGAGAATGACAGGTTTCTTGGTCTTTCCGATGCGCTTTAGAAGTGGGATATCGACGATCTCAAACGAGGCAACTTTGTAGATTGGTGCTCCCAGCTTCTCGAGAAAATCAACCGCTGTCTCGTCAAACGGCGTCGAAAAACACGCGAGCCCGCGCTTTTTTGCGTGTGCAAATAATCTCTTGTGCCACGACCATGGCGTGTAGACCTCTTTGTAGAGCTCGTAGAGCGTTTTGCCTTTCCACGCTCGATTTGTCTTCACGATAAAGAGTGGATCGTGGGAGTTGATTGTCATGGTATCCGGCGTATATGTCTGGAGTTTAATTGCATCTGCTCCCGCATCAGCCGCCGCGTCGATTATTTTGAGCGCCCGCTTGATATCGCCCTTGTGATTGCCCGAAAGCTCTGCAACGATAAAAACCGGTTCCCCTTTCCCGATCCAACGTTTCCCGATGCGAATACTCGTTCTCATGCTTACGTTTTTTTGTATATTTTCAGGATGTAGGTATGCCCTCCATGCTTGAAGAATGCGGGATGCTTCTCGTTGTTGACCACGCGCAGAAGGTTGAACTGTTCGGCAAGTGATCTTCTAGGATCGAGCTCGCTGTCTTCTGGCGTGCGACGTCTATAGTGTGACGAGCTCCCTTTCTGCCGCGTTGCTTTCTTTGGCGGGAAATTCTCAATGAAGCGCAAGGCAAGCGTGACGATGAGCGCGCCCTGCTTCTCGTGCATTTCATCGAGAAGCTCCTGCCCTTCGAGCTTCAGGTCGCCTCTGTCGTACACGACGCCGCTGTCCACCGAATCCGCCGCCTCGAACACCGTGTGAGGTATTCTGTTTTTCCCCTCGAGTACTTGCCACGTGAGCGGGGACATCCCCTTCCCCTTCGGAAGCGCGCTCCCGTGGATAACGACATTGTGGGTATTGCGAGAGCGAATGCGCGCGGGAATGATCTTCTCGCAGCTAAGGTAAAAAGCGCAGTCGCCTTTTTTGACACCGTTCATGTTGTGCGCAAAGAAAGCTCGATGTCCTCGTTTTTTCAGGCGTTGGACAAGTTCCCGTCCATGCGGCACGAACCAGCTTTTCGGATTATCAACAAGCACAGTGATAGTGAGCTTCTTTTTCATAGTGTGTATGGGCGTATGCGAGCGATCTCCCCCGCGCGCTTCGGATACATCGCGTGAAGTGTGTCGAGGGCATTCTTCACCCGCTTTGCATCCCCCGTCAAGCTCTCCTGCCTGCGGTGATAGACGAAGAGCGGCTCGGGAAGGTGAACCCCTTTCCATCGCCCCCATGTCTGAAGCAGAACTTCATACTCAGGAAATATGGTCTTGCCTCGAAAGCCCCCTTCCCTAAGCAGACGTTCGCGGCGCCATAGGAAGCCGCCAATCGGCGCTTTGAAGGGGTCGCTCGGGCGCACGAGGACACGCATTCCGCCTTGCTCCTCGAAGTAGTCTGCGTACGCGTAATCGAGCGCCCTGTCGGAGAGAACCCTGCGCGCGCAGGAGAGCGCGTGTGGCAAGAGCTCATCGTCTGCGTCGAGAAAGATAATGCACTGTCCCCGGGCCACGTTAAGTCCCGTGTTGCCCGCTGCGATGATGCCGCTATTTTCTTTCTGCCGCACGAGTCGTACGCGTGCGTCGGATAATCGCTCCACGATAGATGTTGTATTGTCTGTCGAACCGTCGTCGACAATAATAACTTCGTATGGTCCGCTGAAATCCTGCGCAAGCGCGCTTTTTAGTGCGCGAGTAATTGTCGCCTCGGCATTGTAGGCCCGAATAATGATCGACGCTTTTACGCGACGTTGGTCCATAGGCGTGGATCTCTCACCTCATCCGGCACATCCTTAAACAGCTCACGCATTTCAGCAACCACGTCATAACTCAATACGCCGGCTGATGAGAGTTCACGCACCTGTGCGGCGGATACCGCGCCAACGATGATGTGGGGGATCTGCTCCTCGGCAAGGACGAAGCCAAGTGCTGCCTCTACGCGGGATAATCCGTGGCGCGATGCGACTGCGATGAATCGTTCGAGGTATGGTCGGGCACTCGAAAGAGAAGGAGGAAGTTGTGTGAGCTCCATGAGGAGGAGTCCTTGGAGAAAAGGGCTCCGTGCGAATACGGTCACCTTGCGCGCGAGGGCCTTCTCGAGGAATTCGTTTCTGCCGAATCGCTGGTCGAAGACGTTGTAGGGGACCTGAATATAATCGACGCCTGTGCTAAGCGCGTCGTACGCCTCGCCCTCGTCATACACGGAAGCGCCGACATTCCGCACAAGCCCTCGTTCTTTTGCCGATTGGAGCCCCTCCAGGACTGCAGGTACGTATATATCACGTGCGGCGTGGAGTAAATATCCATCCAGCACATCGAGGTGGAGCCTCTCAAGTGATGCTTCGATTTGCGCGACGACAAATCCCGAACCGTGGTCGGCCTCATACGGTTTCATTTTTGTAATAACGGATACGACGTGGTGGGACCGCTGCATCCACTGTCCCAAGATTTCCTCCGCCTCCCCATATGCCGACGCTGTGTCGAATGTAGTGATGCCACATGCGAAGGCGGCGTCGAATATCTCAAACGCTTTCTCTTTCGAAGGTTGCCCCTCCGTATTGCTGACCCCATAGGGCATCCCGATCCCCGCAGTGCCGAGAATGAGACGCGATTTTGCAGTATGACTTCTAACGGGGTCCATGGTTTTTGAGCCACTCCTCATCCTCGCGCTTCGATTCCTCGATACCTTCCCACCCAGTCCCTCCTCTATTGATCTCCAGCAGTTCGGGACATCTTTCGAGCAACTCAAGACAATCGCGCACAGTGAAGCGATTGTGGCCGAAGTGTTCATACACTGCCGTGACAAACGCAAAATCTCGCTCTGTATCCACAGACCAGTGATAGGCCGAGTGATCAAAATCGCCGAGTGTCCACTTCTCGTCGAGTTTGAAACGCTCAGGGTGATTGCGCAAATATAGAGTCACATGTTCGCGCTCCGAGGGTAAGCGCGCTTCGCGCGCGGCAACTTCGAGTGCGGAGAAGGTAAAGACTTCGGTATCCAATCCCTCGGGGTAATTCACAGGAGTCCACGTGTCATCAACACCTCGTGTCTCGAAGCGCTCGATAACGAGGTCGATCACTGCAGGATCATGGAGTGGACAATCGCCCGTCACGCGCACAATCACGTCCGCCCTCGCCTCCTTTGCCGCTTTGTAGTAGCGGTCCAATACATCGCTCTCACTTCCTCGAAAAACGGTAACACCAGCACGTTCAGCTAATTTGACTACGGGATCATCCTCCGGCTTATTCGTTGTTGCAACGACGAACATATCGACCTTCTTCGAGCGTTTCAATCGCTCCAGCTGCAATAGGAGCATCGGCTTCCCGAGAATGGGCTTCAAGACCTTTCCGGGCAAGCGTGTCGAGCCGACGCGTGCCTGCAGAATCGCGGCTATCATCGCATCACTATACTTCTTCCTGTCGTCGCAGGAAAACATCCGAAGCCTCGGCCTAATTCAGGCGCTGGAAGCCCGCGTGCGCAACCGGACCCTTGAGGAATTTCTTGACGCCTCCCGCGCGACGCGCGCGCGCAATGATGCCGAACACTTCGTCGACCGCGCGCGCGTACTTTTTGACGTGCGCATCCGTGTGCGCAAGCGACGCGTAGAAAATGTTCGAAGCAAGATATCCGCGCTTGAGCATTTCTTGCACGAAGAGCGTTTTTGCCGCCTGAGAGTCTTCTCCCATGAGCGTGAACGTGAGAATCGCGAGATTCGCGGAAATCTGTATGGGAAGTCCGTGCTTCTTTGCCGCACCTCGCCATGCTCCCGCGACACCCGCGGCAATCTTTTTGAAATGCCTCGGCAAGTTGACCTTTTTCATTTTCCTGATGGTGGCGAGCGCTGCGACGGGACCGATCGCCTCCGTCCAATAGCTGCTTGAGATGAATGTTTCCTGCGCGGCCTGCATGATCGTACGCTTTCCGATAATGGCTCCCATCGGATAGCCGTTGGATGTCGCCTTTCCGAAAATCGCCATATCGGGCTTCACGCCGTATAAGAGGTGCGCTCCGCCGAGCGTTAGTTTCCATCCGACTGTTATCTCGTCGAAAACCAGCACGGCGCCTAGCGAATCGGCAATTGCCCGCACCTTTTGAAGAAAGTTGCCCTTCGGTTCGTCCGAGTGTATTGGCTCCATAATGATGGCCGCGATCTTCCCCTTGTTCTCGCGGACGATTTTCTCAAGCTCTCCTATCTTGTTGTAGTGGAAAGGCAGTATCGTGCCGCGCAACCCTCGTGGAACACCTTTCGGCTCAAGGCCCGCAAGCAGGTGGTCGTTGAGTCCTTGGGGATCCTTCAGGTTGGTCGCCAAGTACCAATCGGCCCAGCCGTGGTAGCCGCAAAAAGCGATGACATCCTTTCCCGTATACGCCCGCGCGATGCGCGCCGCGATCGCCATCGATTCCCCGCCGGTACGCGCATAACGAACCATCTCCGCCCACGGATGAAGTTTCACCAAGAGCTCCGCGAGTTCGACTTCTTCTGGAACATTCAGTGTTGTGTTCGATCCCCGTTTTACCGCTGCGATAACAGCGCGATTTACATCCGGATCGGCGTAGCCGAGCGCACAGGCTCCCACCGCCATGATGGAAAAATCGAGATACTTTCTGCCGTCGAGATCCCAGATGTATACGCCTTTCGCTTTCGAATAGTACGCTGGCCAATACTCCGGCAGGAACAGCTCTGCGCGCTTCGAGAGAAGCTGATTGCCGCCGGGGATCAGCGTTTTTGCTTTTTTCCAAAGGCGTTGGCCAGTGCCGAGTGGATTCCTTCGAGACGTTTTTCTCATTGAGACTACAGTACTCTTTAGCGGAGTAATTGTAAAAGTGTCCTGATAATAAAGCGCTGTTGCCTCTCCGTTATGTCCGGAAAGAGAGGAAGCGAGAGCTCCGAGGAAGCGAACGTTTCTGCTTTTGGGCACATTCCTCTTTTGTATCCAAGCGAGCGATAGAAGGGATGGAGGTGGACCGGCACGTGGTGCACCTGCACACCGATCCCGCGCTTTCGCATCTCTGCAAATATCTTGTCGCGCTTCTTCGCAGCGCCTTTGGGAAGCCGCACCGGAAAAAGATGCCACGCGGACGTCTTAAGAAGTTCTCTCGGAGGAAGAATCAAAGGGACACCCTTGAGAAACTTGAAGTAGCGCTCGGCAGCGGCGCGGCGCTTCGCGATGAATGTATCGAGGCGACGCAGCTGTGAGCGACCGAGCGCAGCTTGGAGATCGGTAAGGCGGTAATTGAACCCTAAGAGCAGCATTTCCTGACGCCACGCGGGCCAATCCCGCTTACCTTTTTGTATGCCATGGGTGCGAAAAAGGCGAAGTGTATCGGCATAGTCCCTGCGATTCGTGAGAATCGCGCCGCCCTCGCCTGTCGTGATGGATTTCACCGGATGAAAACTGAACGTCGTCATATCGGAGAGAGAGCCGATACGTCTACCGTAGTAGCGTGCGCCCAGCGCTTGCGCGGCATCTTCGATGAGAATGAGCCGGTGCTTTTTTGCGAGCTTGCGAAACGCCGTGAGACTCGCAGGATTTCCGCCATAGTCAACGGGTGCAATAGCTTTCGTCCGTTTCGTTATCTTTCGCGTGACACTAATCGGATCGAGATTACCTGTTTTCTCATCTATATCGGCAAAAACCACCTTTGCGCCAACGGCTAATGCCATATTCGCCGTCGCCGAAAACGTGAGCGGCGTCGTGATAATTTCGTCACCTTTTCCGATGCCGGCTGCAACGTAGGCTGCGTGTAGCGCGGCAGTTCCACTCGCGACAGCAACCGCGTATTTTACCCCGCAGTAGCGTGCGAGGGAGCGCTCGAACTTCTCTATCTCGGGACCCTGCGTCAGGTAGTCAGATTTCAAAACTCGGATGACTGCGCTCTGATCCGCGCCTGAAATACTTTGGCGGGAATATGGGATCATATGATCCGCAACTCTTTCTTGATACGTTCCCGCGGAATGAGGCGATCCGCATCGTTGCTCATGTACGAAAACCCTTTCGGCACCGACCGAAACTTAGCAAACGGACTTTTTCTCCCCCAGTCAGCAAATTCCGGCTCAACAACGAATAAATCCTCAACGAGTTTGGTGTGCAGCGCTTCGTGCTCGCTGATAAGCGTCTCGTGCAGCTTTTCGCCCGGACGGATGCCTATGATCTTAAGAGGAGAGCGGGGTGCGACAACCTTAATGAGATCGACGACGCGGGAAGAACGTATCGAGGGAACAAAGATCTCGCCGCTTTCCATAAGGCGCAGTGCATTGATGACACAATCGACGACCGATTCGATATGGATCCAGAAACGTGTCATGCGCTCGTCGGTGAGCGTAACCGTCCCACTCGGTCGCTGCTTCTCTATCAGCTCGACAATAGAACCGCGACTTCCCAAGACGTTCCCATAGCGCATGACGCTGATACGCGTGCGGCTGTGGCGGCCGCGATATGAGTTTGCGGCGATCGCGAGTCGTTCGGCGCACATTTTCGTAGCGCCGTACAAGTTGATCGGCTGCACCGCCTTGTCAGTGGAAATAAAGAGAACTTTATCGACGCCGCAATCAAATGCGGCTTCGATCACGTTGCGGGTACCGATAATGTTGGTCTCGACCGCCTCGACAGGATTGTATTCAAGGGCCGGCACCTGCTTCAGCGCTGCAGCGTGTATCACGATATCGACATGGTTGAATGCGCGATGCAAACGTTTTGGGTCGCGCACATCGCCGATGAGAAAGCGCAATCTTGGATCGTCGAACTCCCGACGCATCTGATCCTGCTTGTACTCATCGCGGCTCAAAACAATAATTCTCGTTATGCCGGGGACTGTGCAAAGTCGCCGGACCAAGGCCTTGCCAAATGTTCCAGTTCCGCCCGTGACAAGAATAGACTTACCCCGTAGATGCCCGCTCTTCATTCCCCGCACGGTACCTCTTTTTCTGGAGCGCGTCTACGCCTTCTTGAGCGCTTGCAATTCGCCAATAAGGCGCTCGGCAATTGCATGCATACTTTCCGTCATCGGAATGTATGGACGCACGCCTTCTGTGGGCACAAGGTGGGCACGCGTGCCCGTTTTCTCGAGCGCCTTGAGAAAGGAAAGAACGTCTCGCTCCGGAACACCCGGACTGCCTTCCACGAGCGCGAACGCTTCTTTGCATTCCCCGACACTTCGCGCCATAAGAACCCCCGGACAGTCGCGATACCACGGAAAGCCGAGCACGAGAGCGTGCTTCCCGCGGACGAGCGCTTCGAGGCCAGCTGTGCCCGTAACGGTCGCGACGAGTTTTGCCCTGTCCGTCAGAGTAAACGTGTCGGTATGGATCGGTACGACGCGAACGCCGCGGATTTGCGCGAGTCGCGCGTAATATCCAGAGTAGCGGGCGCTTGAAAAGCGTGTCTTTCCCCGCAACCACCACTGCGAAGGGTGCTCCTTCACGTACAGCTGCCATCCTTCGGGGAGCGCCGCGGCAAGAAGCTCGGCGGCGAGGATCTGGTCGTGAAAGATGCCGCCCTGCGGGCTCGTCGTACGTTCCGGTTGGAAGTTGAGAGGAAAATAGACATACGGCTGCGAAAGACCTACCTTTTGCACGATCGCTTCGTACTCATTGCGCAAATTTGCGCGCATCGATCGCGCAAGGAGACCGAATGCCCGCGAGAAGATGAGATGCGGGGCCCGAAACACGATGCGTGCGCGATGCATCCAGAGTCCGGACCCTGTGCCGATCGCTCGCTGCCTCTGCATATACCATGGACTCTTCGGGCCTCGCGGATCTTTTTGATGCTCATAGTATTCACGAAGTTCCGGGTCAAGATCGGCAGGCGTAAGCGCGCGCCCTTCCATCTCGCGGATCGCTTCGCGAATCTCATCGCTCCCGTGCCAGAAATCCTTATAGAACATCAAGCGCCCCCCGACCCACGTCTCTTCGAACATCAGGGTTGCTAGACCTCGGTTTTTTGTGAGGTCGTAGACGATGTTGGTGTAGATGCTATGTGGCACGGTGTTGTATATAACGACATCTGGTTTCGTGCGAGTAAGCACGTAGTCCCAGTATGCGAGCATCGTGTAGTAGATGTGCTTTCGCTCGTCGACAGGTGCGCGGTCGTAGCGCTTGTTCATCATCGTGAGAATCAGCGACTCCGTCTCAAACATTGATTCGATGAGGGTAGGATCGGCAGGCAGAATCTCCGCATCTTTAAGTGCTTCGGCACGCACGGCATCCCACGCATCGTAGTGGTCGTGAAAGATCGAACCTCTCGTATTGAGATGCTCGATCGCCCGCTCGCCGACCCAGTATACGATCTCGTGTCCCGCATTCTGCAGCTCATCGAGGAGAATCTTCACCTCGGCATCATTCGACGGCCACATCAGCATCACCCGCATACTGATCATTGGTTGATGGTGGAGACTTTGTAGAAATACGAACTCGTGTCTGCGAGGAGCTTTTTCGGCGTACCCTCTTCCACGAGTTCCCCATCGGAGAGCACAATAAGAGAATCGGAGCCCATGATCGTCGAGAGACGGTGCGCGATCGCGACGATGGTAATGCGCCCCTTCAGCTCCTCGATGACCTTCTTGATGTGCGCCTCTGATTCATTATCCAGAGCACTCGTCGCCTCATCGAGGATGAGGAGCTGTGGCTTTCTGGCGAGCGCGCGGGCTATCACGATGCGCTGGCGCTCGCCGGCACTCAGTTGTATCCCGCGCTCTCCGACGAGCGTATCGAGACCTTCCGGACTTTCCTTGATGAATCCGTCGATGTGCGCCATGCGAGCAGCCTCCCACACTTCTTCGTCAGTGATCGAATCGTCGTAGAAGCGGATGTTGTTGCGGATCGTATCGTGGAGAAGAAACAGATCCTGCGAAACATACGCGACGTTCTCCCGCCATGCCGACAGCGAAATCTCACGACAATCCACTCCATCAAGCTTGATCGCGCCAGAGCTTGGCTCAAGCAGTCGCAGGATAAGATCGACCATCGTGGTTTTGCCCGCGCCGGAAGGACCGACAATGCCCACCATCGAGCCTTTCCGTATCGTGAAAGAGATTTTTTTAAGGACCTCCCGTCCCGGCAGGTACTCAAACGAAACCTTGTCGAACTCGAGCGAGTTGTTGAAAACAAAAGGCTGCTCCCCCGAGGCAGGCGGCACACCCCCCGCCGCATCACTCTCGTAGTGAATGACGCGCTCGAGGTGTGGCGCGAGCTCCGAGATGTATTGCACGTTGTTCTGCAGCTGCTGCACGTAGGTGAAAATGCGGTAGATGAGGTAGAGGATTGCTGGAAGCGCGGCAAATGAAATAAACGAGGTCTTGAACGCAAGCGCTAAGATGCCAGCAATGTAGATCACACCAATGGGCGCCACGAGCTGTGTCGCGGTCGCTTGGAACATGGCGATTCGCATGGTGAGCGCCTTGATGTGCTCGAAGAGGCTGTTGCCGAGCCCGATCGCGGAGAGCTCAACACCATATGCCTTCACACTCTTGAGGCCGCCTACGTGCTCGGTGACATGGTGCATCGTGTCGCGGAAACTTTCAGCGCGCGTGCGCGAGATGCCGTGCACGCGATCGATGAGCGAGCGGAGCGACACGAATACCAAGGCGCCGAGGAGGAGCGTCGAGAGCGTCACGAGGGGGGAAATGGAGAAGGCAACAGCGAGGTACATCAGGAGCCCAGTCAGGAGCGTAATGGTGAAGCTAAGCTTCGCGAGGAGTGAGGTTGCAGCTGGCGCGTCTATCATAAGAAGCGTTTCGAGGTTCCCGAGTTTCTGGCGAAGGAGGTAGGGCCACGAAGCATTCAGCACCATCGAAAAAAGTTTTGCGCGCGTGGCGCGCTCGTACTCGTTGGTGATGCGGATCTGTATGTAGCTTATCCAAAGCGACATTAGGGCTTTCCCGATGAAGAGAAGAACAATGAAGGCAAGAAGGTAGCGTGGGACGAACGGCACGTGCGCAAAGGTGAAGAGCGCTTGTATCATCTGCGAGAGCATGTCTGTCGCAGGGCTCTGAAGCCCGAGCGCGAATGTAAGGAGTGGGATCACCGCATTGATGCCGATACCCTCTAGAATGCCACCTACGAATCCAAGCCCCGTGAGCGCGAGGATCTGAAGGCGGTACGGCGCGTAAGCTCTCCTTGCAAGGCGCACGACAGAGAGGAGCTGGCGGTAGATGCGGAATGTATCTATGCCGTCCATGTTTGTTTACGCTATCACACTACCGCTCTCGCGAGTATGAGCTCTACAGCTTCCGGAAGATCAGCGGTGAGGTGCGTTGGCGGAGGCTGCGGATCCGATATCGAAGTCCCTGCGCCGACGAGGATCGTTTGCGCTCCTGCGGCAGCTCCTGCGGCAATATCGCTTTCTTTGTCGCCGACGATGAAGCTACTCGCAATATCGATATCATGCTCTCGCGCTGCCTGGAGGAGCATTCCCGGCTTTGGCTTTCGGCACTCGCACTCCATCGCGTACTCCGGCACTTTGCCCTCCGGAAGATGCGGGCAGTAGTACCAGCCGTCCACACGCGCACCTTCAGCGCGAAGCTGCGCATCAAGTTCTGCGTTGAACGCTCTCGTATCGCTCTCCGTATGGAAACCTCGCGCGATGCCGGACTGATTCGAAACAACAATGACAATCATTCCAGCTTCGTTCAACCGTTTGATGGCGGGAGCAACCCCCGGCAAAAGCTTCGCAACCTTCGGATCACTCGCATACGCTGTATCCTCATTGAGGACACCGTCGCGATCGACAAAAACTGCAGGTCTCATGTATGGAACTTCCTCTCTAGAAATTCGCACCATGCGTGAAAGGTGAGCTCGTGCATCTCTTGAATGCGCGCCGTCTCGCCCGAAGGGATGACGATGCACACATCGGTGCTCGCGCGAAGCGCTTTTCCCTTCTCGCCCGTAAGTACTATGACGCGCATCTTTTTTTTACGCGCTACGCGGATCGCAGCAAGCACATTCTTCGAACGGCCACTCGTGGTTAGCGCGACGAGAACATCGCCGACTCTCCCGAGCGCTTCCACCTGCCTCGCGAATACGTATTCAAAATCCCAGTCATTCGCTATCGCCGTGAGCGCCGAGGAATCCACCGTGAGCGCGATCGCGGGAAGCGCCTTTCTTTTTTTCGCAAATCTGCCGACGAGTTCTGCTGCGAAGTGCTGACTGTCGGCTGCCGAGCCACCGTTTCCGCACACAAGCACTTTCCTTTTGGCTTTGAGTGCGGCAAACAAGAGTGCGCCGCCGTGTTCGACATCGGGCAAGGTCTGCTGCATACTTTTCTCCACGACCTCTCTATGTCGCTCAAAAACAGCAGTAAAAAGCACCTGTTTCCCCGCCATGCTGGGCAGACTACCCCAAAAAGGCCCTCTGCGAAAGGAGTCGCAACGCTTGCAGAAATCGCCCGATTCGTGCGAGCGGTGAGAGCTCGCGGCAAAAAAATCGTCACGACGAACGGCTGCTTCGACCTCCTGCACGTGGGCCACATCCGCTACCTCGAATGGGCGAAGCGACATGGCGACGTGCTCATCGTTGGTGTGAACTCCGACACCTCGGTGCGCCGCCTTAAAGGACCTACACGACCGGTCACTCCGCAGAAAGAACGTGCAGAGATCGTCGCTTCCCTTCGCGCCGTCGACGCCGCTTTCATATTCAACGAGTCAACACCAAAGAAGTGGCTCGCAAAACTTAAACCCGACGTACATGTCAAAGGCGCCGATCGTTCGATGAACGAAATCATCGAACGAGACGTCGTCGAAAAATACGGCGGCTGCGTCCTCCTCGCCCCCCACATCAAAGGCCGTTCTACGACCTCGCTTCTTAAACGCATTAAGAAGCAGTGGTTTCCTAAAGGTGCAATTTGACAGCAGGGTCTGGGTGAAGCGCGCTCTCAAGTTGAACTTGCGCGGAAACATTGCGGGGGTACGCTTACGTTCATGAAAGTTAATTCTGGCCTCCTTAGTGCTTTATCTATAATCACAGTTGCCGTCATAGTCAGTTTTTCATTGGTTTCTTTCACAGAAGCGAATCGCTCGACTGAGGGCCGAACTCTTGCCCGCGCCATGTGCACAAATGAAATGTTCTGTGAGAGATTGGTCTTTAAGCAGGCCTCATCAACGCGCAGAACAGTCACTGTTTCTTGTCCATCGGCTGTTGGTCGAGCACCCGGATTTGATACGTCGGATGGATTCCTCCACGTCGGAGATTATTACATCCAATCTTCTACCAACGAATACGTCGCGTACGTGGACGCTTCGACAGCTGCAACGTCGACGATTGAGAATCCGGTATGCATTGGCCCGCACATGGTCATGAGCGAGAAGGAGCCGGTCGGCATGAGAAAAGTTAATGTGATTGGGACAGCGTTCTGGCAGATATGTTCACTCAACGGATCTGAAATCTACGTTCAGATCTCTGCTGCAGAATGGGAGGCGCTAAGTCATGGATTTCCAGATTTGACCATTGACCCCAATCGGCCGACGAGCTGCCAGTATTCGCCCGTGATCCAAAATAATTTCCCGCGTAGAAGGTAATAGGAGATTGGAGAGGAAGCCGATGATTCTGATAAAAAAGAGGGCGGTGGAATGACCCACCGCCCCAGACATTCGTTCGTGTTCCGCGGATTACCTTAGAGCAGCCCATCCGCCGTGGAGCGCGAGACCGAGCTGGAACACCATGCCGAGAGCAAGCAGCTCGATCACCACGCCCTGCCGTCCCTGCTCGAAGAGATACTGCTCGACGTCCAAGAGCGGGCCGAACCAGCAAAGCTCCGGGATAATCCCTTCGCGACGCGGCGGCCGGGCCGGCTTGCGCACGAGCGCGAGGCGCGTTGTGTACAGCTCGGCATTCGTGCCCGCGTCGTGGGCTGCGGGAAACGTGACGAGAGGCGCTGTTTGGACAATATCGTGTTCACCATCCAGGCCATATTCCTCGACCAGCTCGCGCATCGCAGTCACCAGGGTGTCCTCGGTGCCTTCCGATACACCGCCCGGAAATTCGAGCTGGTAGTTGCCTTTCAGCTCGATGGGATACTCGAAATACGTAACTGGCCGATCGGCTGCGAGCACCAGCGTCGAGAAGTTATTGAGACCAGTGCGACGCAGTGTCTCCAAGAACGACAGCAGGGTATTGGTCGGCTCCTCCTCCTGGACGAGGGTCACCCCCTCGTTTAGGCAGACAACCATCATCTTTGCTGCCATCAGGTTGCTCTTGTTTTCGTTGTGAGCAACCATTTCCCGCGGCCCGACGGCGGTTGGAACCACGTAAAGACTGTTGAAGAACCCGCGATGCAGACACTTCATCTGCTGCTCGCGTGAAAGAACGGTCCTCATCGCAACACCTCCTTTCATTTCATTGGTGCATTTATTGAGGAACCGGCAAAATACCACACGAGCACAGCTATGTCAATAATTTAACACCTTGGACAAAAAGAAAGGAGGCCATTTGTGGCCTCCCAGGGTTACGTTCGCGGCAAGTTTTTGAAGAACTCCTCGCTCACTTGATCGCTGCCCTGACACGGGCCGCCGCGTCCGCCGACTCGGCGAAGAGAAGCGGCGGCATCTCGAGCTTATGCCATGGGATTGACGAGCCGTTGAGACACTCGGCCACTCCGCCACACTCCTCGATAAAGAGAGAGCCGGCGGCTGGATCCCAGTGCTTTGCAATCGAAGCAGTGAACCACATCCATGTGAGGCCGAGCATCAGCTCGACACCCGAGAACACTGAAGGCTCATTGCGTGGATAACCGAACTCGATGATGAGTTTGCGCGCCATCGGCCAGTACCGCCGACTCCGCGCCATGCTTCGGGGCAGGTCGAGGCCGATCATGGGCGCATGAGAGCGAGTCCGCTGGAAAGAAAGCCAGCATGTTTCGCGCTGTTGCATCATGATGCCCTCACCTCGCTCAGCGACGAAACATCGGCCGAAGCCTGGCTGCGAGACGATCGCAAACCGCGGTCCCCCACCCTCGAAGTAGCACACCGAGGTGCTCCAGTCGGGGAGCCCTGCCGCAAACAGCGTCGTGCCGTCGAGCGGGTCGATTGAGAAGAGTCCGGTCTGTATGGCACTACCCAAGTCGATGTCGGGCGTCCCACCTTCTTCTTCGGAGAGAATCGGAATGCGCTTGTCGAAGCCTTTCAGGGCATCGACGAGCGCAGCTTCGATCTCAGTGTCAGCGAGCGTCACCGGCGAATGGTCGACCTTACGTCTGATGCCGATGTCGCTCCGGCATTGTAGTACCTGGCCTCTACACGAAGCCTCATGGACTTTTTGACCCAGGTTTAGTAGCTCTTTCCTGACCACGGGAACCTCCATTCGGTTGGTTGAGCCAGGCGCCACCTTACCTCATTTTCCTTGTACTGTCAACACTCCACAGCGTTTTGATGTTAGACCAACGCCCCGGTTTTGAAATAATCTGTGATGCCTCTTTTGATGTCGAATTCGGGGACAAAACCGAGTTTTTGTTTGGCAAGCGTCATGTCGCACTCGGTGTGGTTTTGGTAGGTTGCAGCGATGGGGTTGGAGAAATATTCCGGCGTGCGAGAGAGGTCGAGTGTTTCGTTCAAAATACTCACGAGCTCGTTGAAGGATGTGGCATGTCCCGAGCCGCAATTCACGACGCAGCTTTCTTTTGCTTCGAGCGCGAGCAAATTAGCGCGTACAACATCTTTCACGTAGATGTAGTCACGCTTCTGCGTGCCATCGGTAAAGAGTTTGGGATTTCCCATCTTCATCTGCTGCGCGATCTGATAAACCATGCTCGCGCGCTTCTCCTTGTGCGATTCCCCGGGCCCATAGACATTGCAGTAGCGGAGTCCGACAACCGTCGCGCCATGTGCCTTCGCAAACTCGGCAGCTTTTTCCTCGAGTATCATCTTCGAGCGCGCATAAGGCGTGAGCGGCTTCAATGCCTGACCTTCCTTGTACGGCACAGGGCCATCACCATAGACGGCGGCCGAGGAGGCGTAGACGAATTTTTTGCAGCCCTGCTTTGCCGCGTGCTCGAAGAGTGCGAGTGATGCGTCGACGTTCACGCGCATCATTTCCCGCTCGTCTTTCGACTGCGTCTCGTTGATAGCCGCCTCGTGTATCACAGCGTCCAGCTTGCCCAAAGCCTCCCAGTCGAGACCGATGAACGAGGGCTGCAGCATCTTCCCCGTAAATCCCGGGATCTTCTGCTCGGCATCGTGGCCTGTAATGACGACGTCGTCGCCTCTATCGAGCAGCGCCCGCACGATATTCGAGCCGATGAATCCCGTCCCACCGGTAACCAGTACTTTCATACGATATATGGTATCTCGTTGTTGACTGTTCCGTACTTTGCCTTGCCGGATAGAAGAATTCGGGCCATGTCGGCGATCCGCTCCGGAGAAATATGCCGAAGCGAAGGGTCTTCCGAGACAGGCGGGTTTTTATGGTTGTACGCGGTGATGCTTGGACTCGTATGGAAAAATTCATAGAGGCACACCACCCTTCCGAGTGGGCCGTACAAAAAAGGCGTCTCTGGGCCGAAGATGGCAAGCGTCGGCAAGCCAACCATCGCGGCAAAGTGCGGGTTGCCGCTGTCGTTGCTTATGAGGAGCTCCGCCATCCCAAAGAGCTCTGCGAGTTCTTGGAGCGTACTCGTCTCGCCCGCCATATTGAAACAGCGCTCACCTACCTCAGTGCGAACATACTCGCACGTGGCACGATGCTCGTTCGTGCCGACGAGGACAATGACGTGCTTCGGATATGCAGCGAGAAGTTTCCGAAGTGCATCCACATACAAATCTTTCGGGTAGTCGCGGATCGAAAGCGCCCATCCGACCGTCGGAGCGACGGTAAGTATGGGTTCTCCCCTATGTCCGAGTTCCTTGAGCCGTGCGCGCATCTTCTCCTTGAGCGCAGCATCCGATTTGTACGAAGGCACGATGATCTCGCTGTTCTCAATCCTGCCGGCGTAGTTGTAGTAGTGGCTGCTCAAGCTGATGGCAGATTTGGTGAGCGCAAGGTGATTTTTTGCAATGTGCATATTCTGGTTGAAGTTGCAGCGGATATCGTAAAAGTCGCCGCGATACATTCCTTCCATCGTGTAGCGAAAATAGCCGGCACGGAACTTTGCGCGGATCAAAAACGCGATGATGGCCGAAATCCGCAAAAAGAGCTCGTAGTCGATGATGAGATCGAATTTCTCTCGTGAGAGCTCGCGTGCCTGCGCGAGAATCGAGAAAAAAAGCGCACGGAGGTTCGTATCGTCGATCACGTGCACGTTCCCCTCTGGAATGAGGTCTAACATTTGCCACGAATCCTTTTTGCTCGCGAGGCAGAGTGAATGAATCTCGACATTCGGGATTTTCTCCTTGATGTAGAAGAGCGAAGAGTATGCCATCACTGCAGCGCCCATCTCGACAAGCTCGATCACGAGGATCTTTCGTATGGATTTGTCGCGCGGCGCCCCGCGCAGCCTGTGGAGAAGCGTAAAGAAAAAGCAAACGATTGAGCCAACGTACCGCTCGACAAGACGCATCCAAGGCGAATAGTGCATGGATAGCGGCAGTATACTTTGAGCGCATTACTCGCGCATCCGCGCTTGCCCGCCGAAGCCCTGCCTGCCGGCAGGCAGGCTTGGGCGTAGGCGGGCAACAGCAAAGAGGTCAACGTAGCGCTTTTCGCTTCCGAGCATCGTAAGAAAGATGATGAGCGCGGGAACGCCAAAGAGGACAGCATCCTTTACCTTCGCAAGCGCGTGCACCGCGCGAACGATGAGCGGCCGCTTCTTCCCCGGGACAGGTGTGGTGTCACCCGCTGCTTCTCGTGCAGCTCGTACGGCGCCAAAAGAGAAGCGCGAGCCATACTTGAATCGAAGCTTCATCACGATGGGCCAGATCCCCTCCGAGCTGCGACGCATATAGACGACATCAAATCCACGCGCTTCGAGAAATTTCCGCAGTGAGGTGCGATCCCAACACGTGAGATGCACCGGCGGCAGGTCCCCTTTCATGAGCCAGAGCGCGTGTTTGCGGTACGGCATGCTCATCGCGACATGTCCTCCACTTTTCAGGAGCGAGAGAATAGCGGCAAGAAATTCATTGTGATTGTCGACGTGCTCGAGCACGTCGAAAAAGGTAATGAGATCGAAACGTTTCTCCGGATGGGCTTTCGCGTACGTGATGACGTCCGTCGCTTCCAAATGTGCTATGCCCGTTTTTCTCTCTGCAGACTCAATAGCACCAGGGTCGATGTCGACGCCAGCGCATTCCCATCCGCGCTCCTTTGCAAGCTCCAAAAAATTGCCAATGCCGCAGCCCACATCAAGTACCGAACCCCGGTGATCCGAAAGGAGTGAGAGCGTCTTTTTGTGGTTTGCTGTCGCACCCCACACCGGATCGGCATTCCGCACACCGTAGCGCTCATGCTTACTGTACCACTCAGCGCCGGGATTCTTCAAAGGCCACCAAAATTCCACTTCGCAGCGAGCGCAGTGATACTGCGTGTAGCGGATCCCGCTATCATCGTGCGTGCGGCCGGTTGTAGAAAGGGTTGCAGCCCCACAAAGAGAACATGCGGTCGGCACAGCTCCCATACGTTCGGACAAGGTTCGCATCATAGCATAGAGCGTCAATGAGGATTTTGTGCTATACAGTGCGAGCATGAAGGCTGCCGTTTTGGAGAAGATCGGCGCACCACTTACCGTTGCCGACGTCGAGCTCGGAGAGCTCCCGCGAGGGCAGGTGCTCGTGAAAATTCTCGTGAGCGGCATGTGTGGCGCGCAGCTGCAGGAGATCGCCGGTTACAAGGGCAATGCGAAATTCGTGCCTCATCTTCTCGGCCACGAAGGCTGCGGTATTGTTGAAAAGATCGGCGAGGACGTCACGAGAGTTATGCCGGGTGACAAGGTGGTGATGCACTGGCGCAAAGGTGAAGGCATCGAATCTGATTTTCCGTCGTATGTGTACAAAGGAAAGAAAATGTCGAGCGGCAAGGTAACGACATTTAGCGAATACGCGATCGTATCTGAAAACCGGGTGACTGCAGTGCCGCAGGACACACCCGATGACCTCTGCGCGCTCCTTGGCTGCGGACTTTCGACTGCGCTCGCGACCGTCGAGAACGACGCACGCGTCAAAGCCGGAGAGAAAGTTCTCATCGTCGGCATCGGAGGTCTCGGTGCGTGCTTCATCAAGGCTGCGAAGCTCGCCGGAGCCGGGGCAATCGTTGCCGTGGACATTCATGACAAAGATGCAGCCGCACGCGCGCTCGGCGCGACACACTTCGTGCGCGCTGGTTCAGAGATGCGCAGCGCGCTGCATGCTGTCGACATCGAAAGCTTCAACGTCATCATCGAGACATCCGGTAACGCGGGGGCAATTGCCGAGACGCTTACATTGCTTGGCGATTCAGGCAGATATATTTTGGTGGGACAACCGAAGCCTGGCGAGAGCGTCGAGATACGGAACGCCGTCCACCTCTTTGGCGGAGAAGGAAAAACGATCAAGGCAACACAGGGTGGTGGGTTCAGACCCTCTTCCGATATTCCCCGCTACATCGAGGAGTACGGAAGTGGCCGATTGGACATAGAGAATCTCATCACCCATCGCACAACGCTCGAGAAGGTCAACGACGCGTTGCGGCTGATGCGCGAAGGGAAAGCAAACCGCATTATGATCGACATATGGCAGTAACACGACGTACTAAAAAACAGGACGCGAACGAGACTGCAGCGCTCCTGCAAGCCTACAAAAGAATGCTCTCAATTCGTATCGCACAGGAGGAGCTCGTGAAGCTCTACATGGAGAAGAAGATCTTCAGCATGGTCCACTTCTACATCGGGCAGGAGGCGGTCGCGGTGGGAGTGTGCGACGCCCTCAAGAAAGGCGACAAGGTGATGGGAAATCACCGCTCGCACGGCCACTACCTCGCAAAAGGCGGAAACTTTCGCAGATTAGTGTGCGAGCTCCTCGGCAAGGCAAATGGCTCAGCACGTGGAAAGGGTGGCTCCATGCACATGGTCGCAAAGGAAGTCAACTTCGTTGGCTCGACGCCGCTTTTGGGAAGCGTGGTGCCCATCTCGGCAGGCGTCGCCTTCGAGCAAAAGTACAACAAGCGCGGCACGATCACGGTTGCCTTCTATGGCGACGGTGCTTCAGAAGAGGGCGTCGTGTACGAGACGTACAACCTCGCAGCGCTCTACAAGTTGCCACTTCTCCTCGTCATCGAGAACAACCTCTTTTCCATCAACTCATACATAAAGAACCGCCGCTCCGGGAATTACGACGTCAAGAAAATCGTCGAGGGCTTGGGCGTCCGATACGAGCAGGCGGACGGTAATGATTACCACGACGTGCACGAGAAAGCGCGCGCGCTCGTCGACTCGATCAGAGAAGAGAGTGAGCCTGCCGTATTAGAGTGCATGACATACCGGCACATGGCTCACAGCACACCCCTGAGGGAAGAGTCATACCGTAGCGAAGATACAGCAGAAAAGCGGCAGGAAAGCGATTCGCTGAAGAAGATACATGACGAGTTGCTTGGAGCAGGTATCTCGGAGAAAAGACTTTCTGCTCTAGAAAACACGATGCGTGCATCGGTGCGAAAGGACATCACATTCGCAGAGCGCTCGCCGTATCCGAAAAAAAGTGAACTCTACACCAACATGTACGCGACATAACTATGGCTGAAAGGATTCTCAAGTACGCAGACGCAATAAAAGAAGCGACGGAGCAGCTCCTCGAAAGTGACCGGCGCGTCTTCGTGCTTGGCCTCGGCGTGCCTCAAGGGGCGGGAGGCACGACAACTGGCCTTTCTGAGAAGTACCCGCAGCGAGTGCTCGATACCCCTTCCTCCGAGGCAGCTCTCACGGGTCTTGCGGTTGGCTCAGCCATCTCAGGACTCCGCCCCATCGTGCATCACGATCGAGTTGAATTCGGCTTGCTCGCCTCCGACCAGATGTTCACCCAGGCGGCGAAGTGGAACTACATGTTCGGCGGCGGGAATCCTGTGCCACTTACTGTTCGGATTGTGGTGGGACGGCAGTGGGGCAATGGGCCGCAACACTCGCAAGCGCTCTACTCAATGTATGGTGCGGTGCGCGGGCTCAAGGTCGTGATTCCCTCTTCCCCACGCATGGCAAAAGGGCTCCTCATCGCCGCAGTACGGGACCCGAACCCCGTCATCGTCCTTGAGCCGCGTTGGCTCTACCAAACTAAGCAGATTGTGCCGAAAAAAATGTACGAAGAGCCGCTCGAAAAAGCGAGAGTCGTGCGAAAAGGAAAGGACATAACGGTCGTTGCCTACGGCGACGGGCTTGTCTCGTCGCATGAGGCGTGCGAGCTTATCGGCAACAGGGTGAGCGTTGAGCTGATCGACGTCGTGAGCATCAACCCAGTTGATCACGACACGATCAAGAAGTCCGTCATGAGAACTGGGCGACTCCTTTGCATCGACACGACGAGCGAAGCATTCGGCGTAGGATCCGAAGTCATCGCGAATGTGATGAAGACATGCACGCTTGAAGCAAGGCCCCTCGTGCTTGCAGCCCCCAATGTCCCCTGTCCTACCTCTACTGCACTTACAGAATTCTACTACCCAACAAGAGCAGATGTCGCAAACGCAATACTCCGCGCCTTGAAAAAACCGACAATCCGTCATACGCTCACCTTCCAAGAGTTGCATCTCGCGCCAACCCTCACGCTGCCATGAGCAAATCAAAAAAACAAAAGAGAATACTTATCATCGGCGAGAGCTGCCGCGATGTGTTCATCTACTGCGACACGGTGCGCCTTGCGCCCGACATTCCCGTGCCCGTATTACACATCGTGAAAACGACGGAAAATCCGGGCATGGCAAAAAACGTCGAGCGAAACATAAAGGCGCTGCACCCTCACTGTGACGTTGTTACACACAGCAACTGGCGCGCGATCACGAAGACCCGCTTCATGCACGAGAAAACGCCGCAGGCATTCTTTCGCGTCGACTCGAAGCACAAGTATCCCCGCGCAAAGGTGAAGAACCTACCGTTGAAGAAGTACGATCTCATAGGCATCTCCGACTACAACAAAGGATTCCTCACGCACGAGGATATCGAGTACATCTGCGAGAGTCATCCATTCGTATTCGTGGATACGAAAAAGCGGGTCGGGCGCTTTCTCGACGCCGCCCGCTACATCAAGATCAACAAATTCGAATACGAACACTCGCTCCCGATCCCGCGCGACCTGGATCGCAAGATCATCTGCACACGCGGCGGTGAAGGCGTACAGTTTCGCGGAAAAACATATCCAGTCAAACCGGTCGAGGTGAAGGATGTCACGGGCGCTGGAGACAGCTTCTTTGCCGCGCTCCTCGTGCGCTTCGCTGAAACTGAAGACATCGATGAGGCCATTCACTTTGCGAACCTTTGCGCCTCGCAAGTCGTCAAGAAAAAGGGCGTATCGGTGATAAAACGACCGAAGCTATCTGCGACGACAAACAACAATAACGAGTACGCTATCCGACGTCGCAGATAAGATCGAGTTCGGGGCTTGATTTGAGCTCACATCGATACTCAGGTACGAAACTGCGAACGAGCGCTGCTAGGTGCTCCGGGTCTCCCGGCTTGTGATAGGCGGAAAGCGCGAGCGCAGGATGATAGTTTTGAATAGTCCCGGCGGCCCCTTCAAGAATTTCCTTTTCGAACCCTTCCGTGTCGATCTTTATGAAATCGACACGGGGGAGCTGCTGCTCACGGACGAATGTGTCGATAGTAGTGATAGGTACTGTTTCTTTGCCGCTGTAGGAGCCGAGAAGACCCGATTCCGCAAGCGTATTGCCTTCTCCGGAGGAACTCTCGATATGAAGCTCCGCCTCTCCCGCACGGTTCCCGAGCGCGCTTCGCACAGCAGTGGCATTTCCGTACGGGTGCAGATTTTTCTCTAGCGCGTCGAAGGTCGTCTGTGCAGGCTCGAATGCATATACCTTGCCCTCACGTGCAAGCCGCGCTGAAAGTGCGCTGAATGTGCCAACGTTGGCTCCCGCATCGACGACGATCGAGTCTGGTCTGATCCGACCACGCGCGCGGTATTCGTCCTGAAGGATGACTTCGTTGACGAGCTTGAGTGCAACGAGCCAGTTTTTGAATTTGCCAGGCTCTGTCGCGACGAACGGCTTTCCGAAGAGCACAGGAGCTTCTCGATAGAGGCCAGCCTGCTCGAAAATCTCCTCAAGCTCTCGGTCGAGAAGAGCCTGGAGCTTGTGTTGGAGAGTCGCAGATTTGAAGCGGCCCGGAAGAAGATTCTGCACACACTCAAGAAAAGTCACGTCGCCGCGCCGCCACGCCCCGAATCCGTAGGCGCGCCACGCGATGTGCTGCTCGTGCGTTTTCTCGACGAACGACGGCAGACGAAGCGGCAGGAGTTCATCCTTTATCAGCATTTCGAGATCGATCATCACGCTATGGTACACTGATTTGCCATGAAATACCTCAACAGCGACCTGAAGGTCCCGCTCCTCGATGCCATCGATAAATTGACCATCATCGAGCTAAAACACGAGCGCGCTGAGAACGAGGAGAACAGGAAATCTATCGAGAATGAAACCGCTTTTTGGAAGAGCGTCTTAGACGCGTACCGTAAGGACGGTGTGCCGCTCAACAACGAATGGATCACCAGTATGAAAGAGGCGAATGGGAGGCTGTGGGACGTCGAGGAGGCCATCCGCAATGCAAAGAAGAACAAGCTCTCAAACGAGGAGGTGGGCAAACTTGCAGTTCAGCTACGCGATCTTAACGACGAGCGCGTTGCCAAGCGCGCGAAAATGGCTGAGGCACTTGGAACAGATTTCTTCGATACCGGAGAGCAAATAGCGGCCGAAACACCGTACAAATTGCCGCTGCACGAAACTATCGACCGCCTCACCATCACTGCGCTAAAGCTAGAGCGTCTCAAAGGTAATAAGAATTATCCATCGTTCGAGCGTGAATATGCGTTCTATTCAAAAGTCGTAGACGCGTTTCGCAAAGACGGCGTCGAGGTGAAAGACAAATGGATAGCCGACATGAAAGCAGCGAATGGAAGGGTGTGGGATAGAGAATCTGCGATACGGCAAGGTCGTGAACAAGAATTTGGGCTCGAGGAAATGGGGCGGCGCACGCTCGAGCTCAGGGATATCCAAATGCAGGAGCGCATCCCGGCGAAGAATAAAGTCGCATTCGCGATCGGCGCACCGTTCTATGAAGTAAAGACGAAAGCAAACCACGAACAATGAAAGAAGAATTCACTCCCGCGGAGGAAAAAGAATTTATTCGACTTCTCAAAAAGATTCAAGCGAATAACTATTGGGTGCCATCAGGAGTTTGGGAGGAGACGTTGCGGACGTTCCCACGCTATGCGCTCGAGCTCGTTATCGTCGACCCTGAAAAGACTCCTAGTATTCTCTTGACGAGATACACCGGCGACACGATGCCCGCGCACAAAGGACACTTCCATATTCCCGGCGGCTTCGCACTGCCGAACGAAAGCATCGAAGAAACGTGTTCCCGCATCGCGAAAGGCGAACTCGGCGTCGACGTGCGATTCCAAGGGATCCTCGGCGTTCATAAATGGACGGCGGACGAATCACCAAACGGCGCTCTCCCACTCTCGCTCTACACCTCATGCAAGCCGCTTAATGACATCACGCTCAACGAAAACTGCCATTTCTTTACACGAGAAGAAATGCTCGCACTCGGAGCAAACGATATGATCCAAAATCATCCCCATCGTGCCTTCATCTCTCATTATCTTGCCAAAATCGAGTCAGGTACTTCGATTGTACCTATCATGCTCGAACGGTAATATACGATTCACCATGCAAAAAATAAAAGTGGCGATGTTCACCGATGAGCTCGATCGAGGGAGGGAGCGCTCGCCCTACTACCGCCGCGTCATCGAGGAGCTTCTCAAGGACCCTTCTATCGAGCTCACGCTCATCCACGCGAAACCGAATCCCGAGCAGCCACTCTACAAGAAAGCGCGGGAGATCATTTTTCCGCGCATTGAACTGCCGGTCGCCTCACGCTTCGTTTCCTTCATCCGCTTCTGCCTCACGACAAAGGAGCACTTCGACATCGTACATTGGTTCCACCCACGTGTGTTTCCTTTCTTCTGGCTTTTCCCTGCAAAAAAGACTGTCATCATGACACACGCGGGTGGTGATGTACTTTCGCCTACCGATATCTGGTCGTGGTCACGCTTCGTGTTCAACTACACGCTGATTCTCTTCAGCCGATACGTCGATGCATTCATCGCCGTCTCCAATTACGGCAACCGCGAGATCATCTATGCATACCGCGTGCCACCACAGAAGGTGTTCACGATTTTCCCCGCGCTCGACCAAATGTACGACCCTCTGCCGAGCGACGCACACGTGAATGCCACGGTAAAAAAATACGGTCTCGAAAAAGGAAGATACATCCTCTTCCTCGGACGCTTCCGGCTGCACAAGCATGTTGGCCATCTCGTACGCTCATACATCCGCTACCGGCAACTGTATCCCGATGCAAAGGAGATTTTAGCCCTCGCGGGCAGTACAAAAGACGAATACGCTCGCTCGTTCGGCGAACTTCCCACGTCTGCCTTTACCTCGGATATCAAATTCGTCGGCTACGTTGAGACCGACGACATTCCCTCCATCTACTGCGGCGCGACGGTCGTCTCGTTCGTGACATTGAGCGAAGGCTTCGGCATGCCCATCCTCGAATCGTTTGCGTGCAAAGTACCCGTGATTACCTCAAACGTGACCGCTTCGCCGGAAGCGGCCGGAAATGCTGCCCTTATTGTCGATCCTCATGATCAGCAGGCTCTCGTTGACGCTTTCAAACTGGTGCGCAGGCCAGATGTCCGAAAGACCTTGATCGAGCGCGGATTCGCGCGAAGCCGCTTTTTTACCATCGAGATGTCGGTCGGCGGCACCAAGGACCTCTACCGCCACCTCCTCGGAGAAGATAAACACCTGCAATTCGAAGAACGTCCCCGCATGCCCATAGCGCTTCCGTACGAGATGCCGTGATTATTTGGTCATTCGCATGACAAAGTAGTCCGTTGGAATTCTCAGAGCATTTCGTTCAACAAACGTCTCCACGTCCGGAAAAACTTCACGAGCAAGTTTCTGATATTGGTAGTTGAAGCGCACGAATGCTCCGCGATCTCTGGAGAGAATGAACTTCTTTATGCGTGACTGATCTTTCAGATAGACTCCGTCGACAGTAAACACGGTCCCGCCCAGTTTCAGCATCATTCGCGCAAACGAGAGCACGCCACGCACTTCCCCATCGTTCAGGTGATGCAGTACACCGTAGAGCACGACCACGTCAAAGTTGTTTTTCGGCAGATCAAGACTCTCAATATCATTTACATCGATGAGCTCAAAACGACCCTGATTTCCGTACTTTTTTCTCGCCAGCTCGATGTAGAGCGGATTAACGTCCACACCCGTGTACCGCACATGCGAAGGCAGATACTCCAGCAACTCCCCCGAGCCGCACCCTATGTCGAGAAGTTTACAGCCTTCGGGAAACGAAACGTACGTGCGAAAAAGTCTGTCGCGAGCAGCACGTGAGCCGACAAGCCACTGATAGAGATCATATACGGAAGGAAACTTCAAGACGCTGCG
This sequence comes from Candidatus Kaiserbacteria bacterium, assembly GCA_016186765.1. GTDB lineage: Bacteria > Patescibacteriota > Minisyncoccia > Phycocordibacterales > UBA2100 > UBA10103. The sequence continues at coordinate 60,537 of JACPLD010000004.1, forward strand.
TATTCCCACGTTGCCCTCGCTCATGCAAAAATACCCTTGATCGCATCGATAACGTCTCGCACATCGTCGTCCGTGAGCTTGGCAGAAAGCGGGATGGAAGCAGTACGCGCGCCTATCCATTCAGTATTCGGAAGATCGCCCTCTTTGTGCTCGAGCGCTCTGCGGTAGTACTGCCGCAGATGTAGCGGCCGGAAGTGCACGCCTGTGCCAATGTTGCGCTTCGTCATTTCATTCAAAAACTCATCGCGGGTTACGTTTGTTTTATCCGTATCAATCAACACCGTATAGAGATGATATGCATGCCGATCTCCTTTTTCTACCGGAGCCGGAAGAATAAGCGGCAAGCCTTGTAGTTCGTCGTTGTACTGCTGCCATATTGCTGCGCGTCTTTGCCAGCTCTTCTCGATGCGCGCGAGCTGATGGATGCCGAGCGATGCCTGAATGTCGGTCATGTTGTACTTGTACCCCGCCTCGACTACATCGTAGTGTTTGTATCCTTCGCTTCCGTAGCGCTTCCATGCGTCCGCACTCATCCCGTGAAGCGAGAGGATGCGAATACGCTCTGCATACGCTTCATTGTTCGTCACCACCATACCGCCCTCAGCCGTCACGAGGTTCTTTGTCGTATAAAAACTGTAGCACCCCAGATCACCGATCGTTCCCACCTTCCTTCCCTTATATTCGGTTTCCACCGCGTGCGCCGCGTCTTCTATGACCGCGAGATGGTGCTCTTTTGCGATGGCCATCAGCTCGCCCATGTTTGCCGACCGTCCAGCCATGTGCACGACGATGATGGCTTTGGTCTTATCCGTAATTCGCCGCCGTACGTCTTCCGGATCGATGTTTTGCGTCGCCCTTTCACAGTCGGCAAATACAACCTTCGCACCGCAGTGAACAACGACATTTGCTGTCGAAGCAAACGTGATACTCGGCACAATGACCTCATCGCCCGGCCCCACACCTGCAGTGATGAGGGAGAGATGCAGCGCAGCCGTGCATGAGTTTACGGCAACGGCGTGTTGAGCTCTGACATATTGTTTGAATTCTTCTTCGAACCTGTGGGTCTTTGGCCCTGTACCGATCCAGCCGCTTTTTAACGTCGCGACGACTTCGTCTATTTCTTCCTGCCCGATGAGCGGAGAGCCGAAAATGAGAAAATCCTTCCGCATTCGCTAACTATAGTGGTGATTCGAGACCCGAACAAGAGAATGACGCTCCAAAAAGAGACTGCTACAATACCTCGTACCTATGGTGATCCGTGTTCTCCCCGGTCCGCTTTCCGACATGCAGATCGCTCGGCTCATCGCGAGTACCTGCATACTTCTCTATCTCGCCGTGTTCGCTGTTCTCTTCTCGCTTGGATCTGCACAAGGAACAGGCTTTCAGGCGATGATAGGCCTCGATGGCCCCGAGACATCCGATGTGACCGAATATGTGCACCTCGCCGAAAGTATGCTTACTGTCGGCAGATTTGAAATTTCGCCATCGATCGGACCGGAGTATTTGCGCGTGCCGGGATATCCCGCCTTCCTCGCGCTCATACTTGCAGTTTTTGGAACGCTGACCGTCGTCCCCTTCATCCAAATTATCTTCACTGCGGGCACTGCTGCTCTCATCTACCTCGTCGGCGTGCGGTATTTCCCACGACCAATTCCGATTGCGGCCGCAGCCGTGTACGCGGCAAATCCCGTCGTTGTGTATTCGACGTGGGTGCCGATTTCAGAACCGCTCTTCATGCTTACCCTCATGGGAAGCACTTACATGCTCGGCTTGCCGATGAGACGAGCGTGGATGCCCTACGTGATTGCAGGAATTCTCTTCGGCATTTCCGTGTACATGCGGCCTGTTGGGCTCTACCTCGCGCCTCTCATTGCCTGCCTTGTCTTTGCAAATGCCGTGTCGTGGAAAGCCGCCGCACGCGGCGCTCTCATCTTTCTGATCGTTGCAGCGGCAACCGTTATTCCGTGGATGGCCCGCAACTACGCGCTCTCCGGACACTTCGCCTTCTCTTCCTCGAGCGCGTTCAACCTTTACTTTGCGAATATGCCTATCTTCGAACAAGCCCGCACCGGCGTTTCGTACGAGCAGATTCAGCGCGAAAATAACGAAAAATATTTTGGTACGCAGGAGGAGGACATTCTGCGTTCTTTCAAGTACGCCGGAGAGCAGTTGGCGATCGCGCGAGAGGTCATCCTTGCACACCCTATAGAATACGCAGCCTTCCATACTGCCAAATCAATGCAGCTGTTCATCGGCTCGAGCATCGTCAATTTCAAATATCACATGCGTAAACTCGGCGTGTTGCCGGGAGAACAAATACATGGCGAGGGCGCGTGGGGAATGATCCTCCAGGGCCGATGGGGTGATGCCTTCGTCCAGACATTCACAAACGTACCGCGTCTCATCGAGCGGCTCTTATGGCTTCTCCTCTACGCAGGCATGCTCTATACGACGTTCCGAGCGCTCAAGTATCGAGACGCTTCGAGCATATGGATCGTCTGCGCATTCCTTTTCATCCACGCCGTCGCGTTCATGACAGGCCCTTCGAGCGATACGACACGCTACCGTATGCCGCTCGAGCCGTTTCTGCTTCTACTCGGCATGTACGGCATATACATGGCTGTCACCCAGCTGTGGAAGCGTTTTCGGCCTCCCGCAACCATAAAACTTCCCTAGAACCCATCTCAAAAATAATGGCGTAACGAGGCCGCTTCCGCGTGAGCGAGGCGCCGCGGCGCAGGGCGAAGCGTGTCTGCGACACGATGAGACCGAGCCGTTCGATGCCGCAGCCGCGCGGAAGCGGCCGCAGTAGCCAAGCAGATTTGTCCTTCATCCATGCGTTTATTTTTGAGATGGGTTCTAATCAATAGCGAGTCGATAGATCACAATATCGGGTCCCAGCCGCTTATCGGCAAAAATGGCAGGTAAAGGCTCCAGAAAGGCACTTTCCCATATCGATGTCGCCGTCCCAAAACCGGAGAAATGTGCCACAACAGTCGCATCGTGCGTGAGAGTCGCAAAAACTTCCGCTGTTTCCGGGCTACCCTTGAGTGAGCGTGGCTCAACGATCGCGTAGGTGTAGCCTTTCTCGCGGGCATACGCAGGGAGGTTCTGCATGAACGGCGTTTCAATGAGAGACGTGAGGTTGTTGAGCGCATAGGGAACGTCCTGTCGCTGCAAGCGCTCGTCCGCCTCATCAACCTTGCGCAGCGCGCTCGGATCAATGGAGCGCAATTCGGAAACAGCTGCAGCCTGCGTCGGGATGTGCAGCGCGGAGGAATATACAAGTATGTGATCGCTCGAACCGAGCTGCTCGAGCACCCATTCTCTCGCATGTTCGCGAGTGTCGCTCTGGAAGGCGAGATACGCGATACGAGCCGACGCTGCAAGCGGAATCAAGAGAACGATGCAGATGAGAAGCGCGGTCCTGCGATTCCACAATCTAGAAAGTACATATCCGCCGGAAAGTGCGTAGAGCGGGACGAGTGGGAGCAAGAAGCGTGCGTCGAGTCTGAAGAGTACGTAGAACGTGGCGACGTAGACGAGGAAAAATCCTAGCACGAAGAAAAATACTGTCCGTTCGCGAACAAAAAACAGTGCGACGCCCCACAAAGAGAGTGCCGTAAAGATTGGCTCCGAAAAGATCGTCAACGAGAGTGCTTGTAGCGGACTGGACAGCAGGCCGACGAACGATTTCCCAGCATAGAGCGTAGTCGCCCCGAGAAATGCATTGCCCCCCTGCCACAGGAGCGCCGGTATGAGCGCAAGAACCACGAATACAAGGATATTCATACTCATTCGAGGTGCGTCGCGAAGGATTTGCCCGGAATTTCTTGCGTCAAAGCACAGGTAGTACAACCCTATGAGGGGTAATGCGAGAGCCGAAATCGAGGAAACTCCCATACCGAGACCGACGACAACGAATGCATAGAGGTATCGGCGCTCTTTTGTAATGGGGCGAGTGAGAATGAAAAGTACGAGTAAGAACAGGAACGAGATGGGAAGCCAATTTCGGCCCACCATCGAAAGCGCTTGATGCAACACGCTCGTTGCAAGGAGAAAGCCCGCCGCAGCCGCGGCAATCTTCGAGCGAAAGAGTGCCTCACCAACGCGGTAGACAAGGTAGACAGAAACGGTGCCCAGAAGCACATGAACGAGTCGCGCGGTGATAAAAAACGCCGAAAGATTGGAGACAAGATAGGGAGTAAACAGATCGGCTGCTCCATTCCACAAGAGCATTTTCACGCCGATAATGACAGCAAACGGCAGCAACAGGACGTACGAAAGGTAGGGCGGATATGGCAGGATATTTGCGAACGCTTCCGGATTGAGAGCCGGTATGAGCGTCTTGGTATCGAGCATCTGAAGCGCTGCAAAGGTAAACGGATATTCGTCGTTCACGACCGTAAGCGGCAAACCATAACCAACACCAAAGACTCTAAGGAAAAATGCGAGCGCGAGAAGCGCGAGAAGCACCGGCTCTTCGCGAATCCAATCCCTAATTCTTTGTGCGATTCGCATAGAGTTCGAGCAAGAGCTTTTCGAATACGCGCATATATTCCGAGAGCGAATACTTCTCTACCCTATTCTTCGCAGCTTCGCCGAAGCGCACGGCAAGAGCCCGATCAGAAAGCAGTTTGTCGATCGCCCCTGCAAGCTTATGTGGATCGCGCGGCGGCACACAGAGTCCTGTCTTACCGTTCTCGATGAAAACAGGAACATCGCCTACCGCGGTTGCAACGATCGCTTTCCCCTCGCCCATTGCCTCCATTATCGCAATCGGCAGATCCGTGGACACCGAAGGATCGACGTACACATCCGCAAGAGGCAGGACATCCTGAATGTCGAGACGCCCAGGCAGAAAAATGCTGCGCGCTATGCCGAGCTCACGCGCCTGCGAGAGGAGCGGATCCTTCAGCGGCCCCCAACCAACGAGTAAAAAGACAGCATCGGGATATTTCGTAAGAACGCTTTTTGCCGCTTCGATGAGACATGTATGCCCCTTATCGCTCACCAGCCGGCTTACCGTGAGAACAACGCGTGCTTTTTCGGGTATGCCGAGCTCGGAGCGCACGGTGCGTATATCTCTCGGTTTCCCTTCCAAAAGCGGAGGAATGTACATCGTCCTGAACTTCTCAAGCGGAATACGTTCCTGCGAAGCAGTAAAGCGGCTCGCCGCCTTGGAATCTGTAATGATGACCTGCGTCCACCTAGCGAGAAACCGATCCATGAATATCTGCCAGCGGCGCTTCTCGGGATAGATATTGTGCTCGTAGCTCACAATGACCGGCACACGTGCAAGTATTGCGGCGATGCGTACGAGGAGATTCGCGGAGAAGAGATGTGTCACCACGACGTCGAATCGTTCTCGCTTGAGGTATGCGACAAGGGTGGGCAAGCGGATAATATCGAGCGTCGAACGAAAGCCGAAGCAGCGATCTATCTCGACGCTTGCGGCGAGCGAATCTTCTTGTTCAGTAAAAAGTGTGACGAGTGTAGGAACAAAACGCTCGCGATTGAGCGTTCGCATTTGCTGTACGAGGAGCTTTTCGGCTCCGCCGACGCTCATCCTCGGTACTGCAAAGAGGATCTTCACCCTCTCGCTCATATGTACGGCTCATCAATGATGCGCACGAGGTATGAGCCATACCCGCTCTTCATAAGCGGCAGAGCTATCTTTTTTAGCTGATCTTTCGTGATATATCCCATTCTATAGGCAACCTCCTCGATGCTTCCGATGAGGAACCCCTGCCGATTCTCAATGACGCGGACGAACTCCGCTGCCTCCATGAGCGAGGCGAACGTGCCGGTATCAAGCCACACGGTTCCACGATCAAGCTCGAGCACGGTAAGGCGACCTCCCTTGAGGTACTCTTGGAGAACACCCGTGATCTCGTATTCTCCGCGCCCGCTCCGCTTCGCTTTTTTAGCAACGCCTACAACGGAATTATCAAAAAAGTAGAGGCCTGGAACAGCGTAGTTCGATTTCGGTTTTGCGGGCTTCTCCTCAATCGATACTGCTTTGCCATATTTGTCGAATTCGATGACGCCATACCCCGTCGTGTCGGAGACGTGGTGCGCGAATATGATGCCCCCCTTCGGTTTCCGACACTTTTCAAAAAGTTTTCGCAATCCCGAGCTATAGAAGAAATTGTCGCCGAGAATAAGAGCTACGCCGTCCTTGCCGATGTGCTTTTCCCCGATGACGAACGCTTGCGCTAAGCCTTCGGGCTTCTCCTGCACGGCAAAAGTGAACGAGCAGCCGAGCTTTGAGCCGTCTCCTAAGAGCCGCTCGAAGCTGCTTTTCTCATGCGGTGTGGTGATGATGAGAATGTCGCGGATGCCCGCGAGCATCAGCGTCGAGAGCGGATAGTAGATCATCGGCTTGTTGTAGAGCGGAATGAGCTGTTTGCTCGTGCCCTGCGTCAGGGGATAGAGTCGCGTGCCGCTCCCTCCAGCAAGAATGACGCCCTTCATAGCGAGATGTGGGTATTAGTAGCAGGCGCCGCGCGCAGAGACAAGCTCGCCGCGAGATCACGCACGACCTCGGAAAGTTTCTCCTCGAGCGTGTATTTCGGCGTCCAGCCCAATCCCCGAAGCTTCGCAGAGTCGACAGCATACTTGCGGTCGTGCGCGGGACGGTCTTCTACGTAGGTGATCAGAGAGGCAGGTTTGCCGAGTGCTTCAAGAATGCGCAGCGCTAGTTCCTTGTTGGAATACTCCTTCTGCTGAGAAATGTTGTACACCTCGCCGAGAGTGCCCTTCGTGAGCACCGTGAGTATCGCTTCCGAGTGATCGTCAACATAGAGCCAATCGCGACGGTTCTCGCCATCGCCATAAAGCGGCAGAGGTTCATCCTGAAGCGCTCGTGCCGTAAAGAACGGAATGATCTTCTCCGGGAACTGACGCGGCCCGTAGTTGTTGACGGAATGCGTCACAATAACCGGAAGTTGGTGTGTTTTGACGTACGCGCGTACCAGAAGATCACCCGCCGCCTTCGAAGCGGCATAGGGCGAATTCGGAAGGAATGGCGATTCTTCGGTAAATCTTTCTTTCGAATCAAGCGGGATATCGCCCCACACCTCGTCAGTCGAAATGTAGACCATACGCCCCACGTTTGGAGTGTGCCGAAGCGCTTCGAGGAGGAAGTGGACGCCAAGCACGTTCGTGTGGACGAACGCCTCTGCCGAACTATGGATCGAGCGGTCCACGTGTGTTTCCGCCGCGAAATTGACGACCATATCAGCGTCTTTAAAGAGCTTGGCCGTCAAATCCGCATCTGCAATATCTCCTTTCACGAACGAATAACGGCTCGTATCAACTCCCGCAAGATTCTCGGGATTCCCTGCATACGTGAGGAGATCGAGATTGACGATGCGAAGATCGGGAATGCGCGCGAGCGTGTACAGAATGAAATTGGAGCCCATAAAGCCCGCGCCACCGCACACGAGCACGCGTTTCCCTCCAAGGGCGTTGTAATCCAGCGTCATACAGGTAGTATCGTCACTATACCCCATGAGATGACGCAAGCTATCTCACGGGGTAAATATGAGAGATGGGCCCGTACCAATTGCCTATGTGACCTCGGTCCGCCTACCGACCGATCGCGCGCACGGCTATGCGATCATGAAAATGTGCGAGCAATTTGCTGCGCATGGTGCGCAGGTCGAGCTATACGTCCCTACGCGCCGCCACGGTATAAAAGAAGATCCTTTTATGTACTACGCTATCAAACCGACGTTCAGTATCCGCAAACTCTGGGCGACGGACCTCCTCGGAAAATTTGAGAATTCGCGCGCCGCTTTCGCGCTCGACCAGCTCACATTCCTCCTCTCGCTCTTGATGCATCGCTTCGGCAACACGATCGTCTACACGAGAGACTACCAGGTCGCGCTCTTCGCCCGCGCGAGGGAGATCGTGCTTGAAATACATAATATTCCGGAGCGCACTTTCCTCTTTTTTCGCGCGCTCTCACGCGCCTCAAAGCTCGTCGTCATTAGCAATGGTCTGAAGGATGCGCTTGTGCAAGGCGGCGTGCCTTCCGAGAAAATAGTAGTAGCGCCTGATGCGGTGGATCTTGAAGAGTTCGACATCCAACCTTCTCGCGATATATGGCGCAACTATGGCGTTGATCCGAACAAGAAAATAGTGCTATATACGGGACACTTTTACGGGTGGAAAGGGGGAGAAACACTCGCGAATGCCGCAAAATATCTGCCCGATGGAGTTGAGACGGTGCTTATGGGCGGTGTTGATCGCGAGCTTGCAGAATTCAAAAAAACATACGCGAGCGATCGTGTGCACGTGATTGGTTACCAGCCGAGAGAAAACATGCCTTCGGTTACTATGACGGCGGATGTTCTCGTGCTTCCCAACAGTGCAAAGCCAAAAATCTCTTCTCATTACACGTCTCCATTGAAACTCTTCCAATACATGGCGGCTGGCGTCTCCATCGTCGCCTCCGACCTCCCGAGCATCCGCGAAATTCTTACTGACGATACCGCGTTTTGGTTTGCGCCGGATGATGAGCGCGCGCTCGCGCGGCAAATCGAATACGTCCTCTCACACCCCGACGAAGCACGAGAAAAAGCAGAGCGAGCCGCCGACGCAATAAAACAGTACACCTGGACAAATCGAGCTCGCATGACACTAAATCACATTCATCAACCATAAAATCATGAACTCTTGTATACTATGGGTATGGCGCGCTTGTCGATAAAAGGCATTCTGCTCGGTGCAGCAGCTTCGTTTGAAGCCATATACCTGTGGTTTCTGATTATCGCGATATATATTGTTTTGGCAAATTACGGCGAAGCTGTGACGCTGGAAGACCAAGTCGGTACGAAGGCTTTACTTCTCTCGCTCGCGAACTCGCCTACTTTAACTTTGATTAACTATGCAATCGGCATTTGTGCATTGATGGGTGGCGGATATCTGGCGGCGAGAATCGTAGAGCATGACAAATTACTAAACGCTACGGTTGCTATCGTTATTGGTTTGGGAATGATACTCGGGACAATCCGCTATGCACCTTTTCTAGGTATTCTTTTATCTATCCTTATTATTCCTGTTGGAGGCCTTGTCGTCGGCTATATGTTTCTGTTTCGACGAAATAATAACTAGAGACTATCCCGGAGAGTGGAAGAAATGTGTGCGCTGATCCGAACTCAATTGAGTTTAAAGACGTGCAGTTTTGTTATCGGCTCTTCGTAGACTAGCTCGAGCTGTGAGAATGGATCGTCGATGCCCAAAAAGCTCTTGTAGCGATACCGTAGGTATAGGTCGTAGTCAGCAAGGTACTCGATGCCTTCATCCTGCATATATCCCCAAACATCTTTGCGCTGCAGAGCGGCGAGTGCCTCGTTGTTGACGAGCCCATCAAGATTCACCACACGATGCGTTGAGAAATAGCCTTGGATACCGGAATTGAACGCCCCGAGCAGAGCATCTGCCGGAAGATTATCGTTCATCCATTGCGTCGTCTCGAGCATCTGCCGCTGCGGCGCCGCGACATCCTGCAAGTTTTTGCTCCAGCCTACATAAAAGAGAAAGAGCGAGAACAGAATAAGAGGAACCGCAATGAACCGGTGCATGTAGCCTTCCTCCCGCAGCTTCTCCAAAAACCACCCGAGCCATATCGCAATGAGAAGGTTTATCGCGATGAAGTACCACGGGCGCGCAGTCCAGCGGATCGATGCATTCGCGACAAAATTGAGTACGAAGCCCGAGGCAATAAAAAGTTCCACCGGTATCTCACTTGGCAGTCGCGGGAGCATTGCCCTCCCCTTCCCGAAAAGGAACCACGCGATGCAGAGACCGGCGAGTATGAACAAGACAACGGGGATGCCAGTAAATGGCGCCACGGCGCGCGCTTCCCTATCGGTCATATACACGGCAGCCTTCAAGGTCTGGAGAGAGCTCGGTCCGTGATCCTGCACGATGAGCTCATGGTTCACCATCGTGCTTGCTAAGGAGGACGACGTCACGACCGTCCCGAAACTCACCGCGTTCCACAAAAGCCACGGCGCAACCACGAGCGTTGCCGCGATGCCGGAAATAAGCACGGGGCGAAGTGCATTTCGGAAACCGTGCCGATATACAAGATATGCGAGATAGCCGAGAAAATAAAAAACAGTGTCGAGGCGGGAGAGCATCATGAGACCGCCGACGATCCCCGCTTCGATGAAGCGGCGCGTACTCGGCAGCTCGGCAACCCGAATGGCAGCGAGGAAGAGCAGTGCTATGAAAAATACGGAGAGGGGCGTCTCAAGCCCGTTTAGCATCTGATAGAGCAGGAAAGGATTAAAAAACCAGAAACCGAGGACCCCCGCCTTCACCCATGCACTCTTCGTGTACCGCTTGATGATCGCGAGAAGCACGAAGCCCGTCGCCACATGGAGGAGCGCCGAGAGCGCAAGCACTCCCTGTATCGGCGCGATATCGAAGGTACTCCCATTCGAGAACGCATAGAAGAACGGAAGGATGGCGATAAGCCAAAGAGGATGATAGCCGTTCGTCGGGTTCACGCCGTCTGCGCTGGAGCCGAGCCCCTGCGTGATATTTCGCGCAATGTCGAAGTAGTAAAAAGAGTCATCGGAGAGGAGGTTAGTGAGCGCGAAATCAAACGGCAGGAACGCGAGGGAAAGTGAGAGAGCGAATCCGAGCGCGAGCACGACGAGCGCAGGCCAGTTGGCTCTAAGGAAGGTCATACGTTATCTGATAGCCTCGACAAGGCGCCGTCCGAGCGCTTCAAGACTATGCTCTTTTGAGAGCTCCGCAAGTCTTTTGCGTATTGCCTGTCGTTCGCTCTCCGCAGCGGATAAAAGTGAGCCGATCTTTTCTGCGAGTTCGGAGGGCTCGCCGGAAAAACCGAATCTCTCCCCCGCAAGCTCTTGGAAATCCCTGCTCGACGCGACCACGAGCGCGCCGCTAGTAGCTGCTTCGAAGATCGTCTTGTCGTACATGCCGCTTCTACTGCAGTTCACGAAGATCTCGTGAGCACTGTAGAGCTCGGGAGTCTTCGCATTGGGCACGCCCGCATGAAAGCGAATATCGAGATGTAGCTCTTTGGTCCGCTTGGCGAGGAGTTTTTTGTATCCAGCATCTTCTAGCAGCGGATCGCCATAAATATCCGCATCAACGCGCACGTCTTTTTCTTTGAGAATACCGAGTGCCTCGAGGAGAACCTCGACGTGCTTCGAGGGTGCGATGCGCCCGAGGGAGAGGATAGAGCGTGGCTTCCGCAGGACGGGAAGCGGCTTGAACACGCTTGTGTCAATGCCGACCGGCATCAGCACGGTTTTACGATACTTCGCCGTGTACGAGTACTTCGATGTGCAGAACACCTTGCGGCACCAGAACGCTGCGATGTCCGTCAATAATCCACCTGCATAGTGATTGCGCCAGAGATAAACGGGTTTGCCCAAGAGCCACCAGAGTTTGCCGCCAAGGAGCACGTATTCTTGGTTCATGTGCACCAAGACCGCATCGTAGTCGTTGCGCATCGTCCAGATGTAGCCATAAAAGCGTGTGACATATTTCAATCTCGACGCACCTGATTCCTTGCCAAGAGAGAACACCTTCACGCTGTGCGGAAGCTCGTGTTTCCCCTCCTTAAGGCAGATAACAGTGATGCGCTCGAAGTACTTCGAGAATTCACGGAGCCATCCGTGAAAAAAGCCGAGCACCGGATCATTCTTGTCGACCGTCTGCGTCACGATGAGGAGACGCATGGTGATGCGTTATCGGCGAGCCTTCTTCGCTCGCTGTATCATGTTCGCACCGTAGACACCCTCCAGGAGGTCGAGGTCTTTTCGGGAGGCCGCGAGTAAACTTATATTTTTGAGCTGTGCCGCCTCGAGAAGCGCAGAGCCAGCTTTTTCACGAACCGTTTCCTCATAATGCCTCGCGAATGCGGCCATGTCTTTGATGAAACAAAAGCCGCCAGCGCCGCGCCCACCTTTGTGGACAGGATTCGCGTAGCGGTTGCAGATGAGAGGGTCGCTTTCGATAGCCCGCTGTATCGGCCCCCAATCGGCCTTAAAATGTTCCGCGAGGTCGTACACGAGGTTAAACGTGAGTATCTGCATGTAGCCGCTGATGTTGTGCGCATACTTGATGAGCTCCGCTTCTTCGCTCGTGCACATAATATTCTCCGGCGCTTTTTTTAGCATTCCGAGCACAAGCTTCGCTGCCTTTTTGTGCTTCGCGGAGTTTGATGGAATGCCGACCACGTTCAAGAACGGATTTGCGACATCGTAGGCGGCTGTCGCAACAGAAAGAAATTCCGGACAGAACATGAGCGCGATGCCTGGGTGCTTCTTTTGGAGTTTGCGCGTCATCCCCGGAACGATGGTCGATTTAATAACGGCGACCTTCCCTTTTCCGACCAGAGAGAGTGCAGTGTCGACGATGCGCACGTCGAAGCCTTTGGGTGTCGAGGGAGTCGGCACCGCAACAAAGACAACATCGCAGTCTTTGATGAGATCTTTGTTGGCAATGTGGGGCTCCTCAAGTGAGTATCGTATGACTGAATATCCCCTATTTTCAAAGTCATCAGCGTAGTTCTTGCCTACGTACCCTTGGCCGACAAAGCCGATGAGAGGTTCCTTGGCGCCCATAGAAGGGCGTCATTATTCACTTTTTCAGTGCTTTACGCAAGCGGCGATGTCATCGCAATACAGCCGGACGTAGTCGTCGAAGCTCTTGTATGGATAGTTCTTGAGCTCTCCCGTTCGCGGACCGCGCTCGAACCATTCCGCGAGCGCATCGGCAAACTTCTCTTCCGTCGTCACGATCGCGCCCGCTTCGCGTGCAATACCAACATCAGTCGAAAGCACCGGCTTTCCCGCCGCAAGCGCCTCAACGATGACGAGACCGTATCCCTCGTACTTCGACGGCACAAGAACGAGATCAGCGAGCTTGTAGTACGATGCCACTTCCGCGTCAGCGTCAAAAAAGACGCGCTCGTCAACATCCAAGCTTTTTGCAAAATGCTGCAATGATTGCCTCTCGCTGCCGGTGCCAATGATAATGAGGCATACATCTGAAGGTGCTGATTGTGCGAACGCTCGTATCGCGAGGCCAACATTCTTTTCTGGTTCGAGGCGCGAAACGACAAGGAGTTTGGTTTTGTACGCAGCGAACCGCCCGAGCAGTTTTTCGTCTGGAGAAGCTCTATTTATCCGCTCTACATCGGGAAAAATCGGTAATACGGTGATCGGGGCCCTCAAATGATACTTTTTTTCGATGGAGCTTTTGACCCGCTCCGAAACTACACGGATACGGGAAGCTCGACGAAGAACAAATCCCGCAATCCATACACGAATTTGATTCAAGAATGAATGTCGCGCGTATTGCACCGAAAGAAAATCCGTATGCACTTGAATGTGCAAAGGAACATTCTGCATCCTCGCGATGAGCCATGCGACGAGGCCTGTCTCAAACGGATCCTGCGCGGAAACGACATTGGGTTCGGGAAGTCTCCACGCAATACGAAGTGCGTCTAATCCGTATAACAATCTCGATGCCGAATTCGTGGGATACATGCGCAGCGGACCGTCATCGAATAACTTTGCGTTATCGCTTTTGAGAGAAAACCCAATGACGTCGAGACTTCCAAACTGCTTCGCATATGCCTCCTGCCGTTTGAATGCATCGGTCCCCGGATGGAGAACTCCCCGCTTTGACCTGTCAACACTGATTGTTAGGACACGCATGATTTCAAAAGCGAGGCGGTCGCCTCAACGGTTTTTTCGATCGAAAAATCCTTCGCTCGTTCGGACGCAGCGGCACCAAGTTGTCTGCGCAGTTCCTGCTCCGACAACGCGCGCGTAAGAGCGCTTTCTAGAGCCATTTTATCGCCGACCTCGATAAGGATTCCGTTCACGCCATCCTTCACGACTTCCGGATTCCCTCCCGCCTTTGTTGCCACGACAGTAGTGCCGACAGACATCGCTTCGACGAGTGTGTGGGAGAGACCTTCGTAGCGCGAATTGAGCGCAAAGACGGCCGCACGCGCGAAAACATCACGAGCCTCCGCGTGAGACACGCGTCCGCGAAGCGTTACCCGTTCCTCGCTTCCCGCTTTTTGTATTCGCTCCTTGAGTTCCTGATGCAGAGGGCCGTCTCCGAGAATCTCAAGATTCCATTCAGGATGAGCGCTGACGACGTCGATGAGCTCGTCGAACCCTTTCCACGGGACAAGCCGGCCGGAGGAGACGATGAGACTTGCTTGTCTCGCCGTTGGCAGCGTCTCGGAAAGTTCGATGCCGTTATACACGACATCAATTCTTCTAATGCGCGGCGACCATTGCGAAATTATTCTGGCGAGATAGTGGCTTGGCGCTATGACGCGATACGCGCGCGTCACTACGAAGCGCTGGATCGCTCGCAGAGTCCCGACGCGCAATCCGTAGGCACGCTTCTGAAAATCATCGAGTGAGTCTTTAACGCCAAATCGCTGCACACCTTGCTCCCACGCGTAATCGCCCGGTACCCGAACAATAAACTTCTTTCTTGCGAGCCCAGATATGACGGCTACAGGAAATCCCGTTGAGACAGTGTCCTGCACGAGTACGAGATCCGCGCTGTGTATGCGCTGCGCCAAGAGCCACGCGTACGCAACATGTCGGATGATCAGCGGCATATGCCGCACCATGCTAAATGGAAGCACCGAGACTTCAACGCCATAGCGCGGCAGCCGTTCCTCAAATAATTTCGCATACGTTGCCGGCCCGCCGATTTCTGGAGGATAAAGACCCGTCGCGATGAGAAGACGCATGCGAAGCAGTGTACAGTGAACAGTTTACAGTGAACAGTTATGTATTGAGATGGGGCGCTCCGCGCCCCACCTTTTCGATCGCCTAGCGCGTACCGAAACGCGCCGTAATGACGTGGCAGCCATCCACATGGGCGTTGTCACGCACCTCAACCTTCTGGATCGCCCGCGATGCAGGCGAGGACCAGAACAGAAGAGACGCGTTCCACCACGCCGTCAGGAGGTCCCAATTGGCAGCGTTCAGCCGCCGCGAGGCTTCCAGAAGTTGTTCCATTGCGCTCTCCTCTTGGTTAGCCGTTGAAACTATGTACACAAGACACCAACTTATCACTTCCGTCAAGCTTCACCCTGCTAATAACTTTTCAAATACCCTATCTCTCATCTCACGTGCGATAAGGTCCCAATCATATTTTTCTTCGGCAAGCATTCGGGCGTTTTTTACGATGCGCGCTGTCAACATGGGATCATCCATGTAGCGCTTTATGGCTCTCGCGATAGATTTGGGATCGCGGACATTGCAGAAAAGACCCGTCGGCTCCATGTCGCGATTTCGTTCGGGATCGAAGAGAAAATCCGGGATGCCGCCTACGGGTGTCGCGACTACCGGAATGCCTGCTGCGAATGCCTCGACGAACGCACTTCCCATTCCCTCGATGAGCGAGGGACGCACGAATATGTCGGAGATTTTCAGGTACTTCGGGATCTCAGTGTGCTCAACGTGTCCCACAAAAATGACTCTGCCCATGACACCTGACTTCTTCGCTATCACTTCCAGTTTTGCGCGATCTTCTCCGTCGCCCGCGATGAGAAATTTCACGTTCTGCGGGAGATGCGGAAGGGCTCGAATAACGTCTTCGACTCCGCGCGATAGTACGAGACGGGATGCCGTAAAGAGAAACACATCTCCCATCTTTTTCCCGAGTCGTGTTTTTAGCTCTGCGGCTTCATCATCGGGAAGTGGCTCTGAAAATTTCGTGACATTCACGGCATTCGGGATTACCTCGATACGCCCGTGAAAGCCGACCTCGCGCGCGAGATCCTTGATGAAATTTGAGATTGCCTTTATCACATCCGCTTTCCGATATATCGCCCTATAGAGGGGCCAAAGCAGTAGCGCGATCGGCCGCCTGGTCCTGATGCGCTCAAGCGGCGTTCCATCTTGGAGTTCCAAGAAATACGGAATACGTGGATGGAGCAGTTTGAAAAAGAGGGCGCCGAATCCTGCCTGATTCGCCATCATCGCCCAGATCATGTCGTACCGATTCTTTCGATGCAGTGAGAGCGCTTTGAAAAAAGATGTGAACGGGAAAACCAATTTCGCGAAACGACAAGACAGCGGCAGTGCGCGATCGGAAACTTTGACGTTCGTTGCCGTGAATCCAATTCGGTGCACCGTAACATTGCCGATGCGCTCCAATGCAGGAAGTTTCTTGTCGAAGCGGAGCGTAATCAAGTCGAAGGTGTATTCGTTCGGATCCAGCCGATCGGTAATCTCTTGTATCGCCAACTCCGCCCCGCCGACGTACGGTATGTAGGCGAGCGAAAAAATCAAGACTTTTTTCATTTCTTTTGTGCTTTCAGTGATTCGATATATTCACGCACCGCGTGCTGCGGTTTCCAGCCAAACTCATTTTCAATCCGCGACGTGTCGACGATCGACTCCATACGGTTTCCCTTCCGCTCGGGAAGCATCACGATGTTGTCGCTGAACATCTTAGCGATCTCAAGCATGGAATACGACTCCGGCGAGCCAATACCGTACTCTGCACCTTCTCCTTTCTCGCCGACGAGAAGGAGCGCGCGCGCTGTGTCTTCCACATGCGTAAAATTGCGTTTCTGTGTACCGGGCGCGACGACAGTGATAGGCTCACCGGCCCAGTACTGTTTCTTGAACTTTCCCAAGACAGAGGCGTATGGCCCTTCGGAGAGTTCGCGCGGGCCATAGTTGTTGTAGAAATACGTAACCGCGTAGGGGAGATGGAACCAATGTCCGTAGTTGCGCACAAGTTCGGTGTTTGAGGCTTTCATCCATGCGTAGGGAGATTGATCGCGACCCAAACCGCCGTCGGCAAATTTCGTCGAGGAGCCAGCATACACGAGTTTGCAGCCCCCACCGGTCGAGCCACGCTTCCGCCAGTACTCGAGAACGCGAAACGTCCCTTCGACGTTCAGCTCCCACACGAGGGCGACATCCTCGAAGCTCTGCTCGACACGCGAGTACTCGGCGAGGTGAAAAATGATGACTGGGTTTTCTTTCCCGAGAAGCGACTCAATGTCTTTCGTGTGCCCCTTTACGTATTCGGCTCCCTTGATGTGGTTCTGCTCGCTTCCGATGAAGTAATTATCGAGCGAGATAACGCGATACTTCGGCAGCAAAAGTTCAATGAGCGATGGCCCGATAAGCCCCGCTCCCCCTGTCACCAAAACCGTCTGTTTCCCCGCCATCGAACAAACACTACACTATTTGGCCGTATCTTCAATAATATTCCATTCCTTTTTGCCAGCTCGACGAGCGACAAAGATGGCGGCGGCAGCGCCGAGCGATATGCTTGCCGCACCGAGCCACCACACCCACGAACCTCGTGCTGATTCGCCGACCGCAGCCATCTGCGAGGAAGTTGCAACAGATTCAGCGACAACGTCCTCTTCTTTACCTTCGGCGACATTTGACGACACGCCTTTTGATACGCTTTTTGTGGACGGTACAATCTCGACCTCTGGCGCAACCTCTAGCTGCGTTGGAGAAGACGCTACCGAAGGAGCAGGGAGGACAGTGCGGTCCTTTTCCGCTCGAAACGCAAGCGAGCCGCTCGGATAGGCAAGCTCCGTCGATTCCGATGCAAAGAAATGCAGGGTAGTTGGTGAGACGCGCATTGTTTGCCCTGCAAGCACAAACGTGTTTTCAGGAAAGGTGAATCGCTGGCCTGATGATTGAATTAGCCAGCGCGAAAGGTCGATGTCACGTGCCCCGTCGTTTTTTATCTCCACGCTGCCGTCCTCTCCTACGCGTACGGAAAGCTGCGCTGCGTCTGCGGTGACGGTAAAGTGATCCGAGTCTGTCGTGTCGTCATACGAGCCAGTCACGATGACGGCATAGCGCCCTGCATATTCAAAACGGTGCATCACAGAGTTGCCCTGCGCCGTCGAGCCGTCGCCAAAATTCCACGTAAATCCAGCATTTCCTACCGCTTCTTTCCCGCTGTATGCTCGAGCCGTGAACAGCACATCCGCTCCGACAATCACTGCACGGTCGCTACCGCCGTCGACGGAAAACCCAGACGAGGAGGTTGAGGGTTGTGGAGACGAAGCCCCCGCGCTTGGCGAGGGAGAAGGTGCGGGCGGGAGAGGGGCCGAGATTCCTCCCTGTACCGTGATATGGTCCTTGATGTTCTCGTATGTCGCGGGACCGATACCGCTCACGTTCTGGATGTCCTCTATCGAGGCGTACGGACCGTTCTCCGTGCGATAGTCGATGATCGCCTGTGCCTTCGCCGGACCTATTCCTGTGAGTGTCTCGAGCGCCGCCTTGTCCGCCGTGTTGATATTGATGTTGTGATCGGCAAACACGAATGGTGCGATCAAGAACAGCGCGGCAAAAAGTGCGATATGTCGGCCATTCATGCTACGCCTCCCCTTTGAGTATCTTGAGAAGCTCTTCGTGCGTGACTTCTTCGGCTTCTTCGTTCTTCTCGTCGACATCCGGACGCGGCGGGACAGAACCAGTCGGAACAGGCCGTGTGCGTGTCCCTTGCTCGACTCGTTGCGCTTCGCTTTGAGAGCTACTCTGGGCTGGACTCATACTGCCGGGAGCGACACGCGCCTTGCGTGCAAGGCGCTCGCGGAGTATATCCGCAGGCGATCTCATGGGGACGAGGGCGCGCTGCTCTCCGCGGGGTGCAGCAGCGACAATGGCAGCCCGCAGCGCGCTTCGCTCTCCTTCAGCGAAAGGATGCTCTCGAATGTTCGGACGCACGGGGTTCTGCGATGATACAAACGCTCTCCTTTCCCGATCACCGCGCTGAGAACTTTGAGGCGCATTGCCCGCTCTCCCGCCCCGGTTGGTATCCGGTCGACGTGTAAATGCGTCACTTACCCGAGGAGCCTTCGACGGCGGAGCGAAATCTTTTTGTCGCTTCGCGACAAGCGCCTCTATCTCCCCTCTCGGGCGCGAATACTGTGCGCGTGAATAGCGGACGACATCGTCGCGGTACGAGATGGACGGCGCATCGATCGGCGGCAACGTTTCCGCGGAAAATGGTGCGGAACCCACGCCATCAATCATGAGGGTGAGGTAGATCTGTCCAATACCTAAGCCCACGAGGTCTTGCACCATGAAGGTGGGTTCAAAGACCGTCTTCAACACCTCTGCATCGAAAGGCCCAACGCGAAAACACACGAGCGTGCCTACGTTGCCGAAGACGGCGTCGCGCACTTTCTCTTCCATCTGCTCGATGTACTGGTTTGCGAGGGTGAGCGCGAGCTTGTACTTGCGCGATTCCGACAAAATATCGGCAAACGCCTCGTTCATCATCGACTGGAACTCGTCAACGTAGAAGTAGAAGCGCGGCAGCTCCCGCATGCGCACTGCAGGTTCGTCGGCGCGCGACATCGCGGCAAGGTATATCTTCACGACAAGCATGCTGCCGAGAAGTGCCGCGTTTGTCTCTCCCATACGCCCCTTTGAGAGGTTGACTATGAATATCTTCTTCTCGTCCATAATTTTCCGTATGTCGAACGAGGAGCGGGCTTGTCCAACGATGTTGCGGATCAGCGGATTGCTGGTGAACTGTCCGACCTTGTTCTGGATCGCGGGTGTCGCTTCACGCGTGTACGTATCGGTATATGTCGCGAATTCTTCCGTCCAGAACGAACGGACCACGGGGTCGGTGATCTTCTCGACAACGGCGGTGCGGAATGTTTTGTTCGTGAGCATGCGATTCACGTCGAGGAGTGTTGAGTCCGGGTACTCAAGAAGCGCAAGCAGTGTATTTTGCAAAATGTATTCCATGCGTGCGCTCCACATATCGACCCAAATACGCTTGAACGCACCAATAAGACCCGATACAACGAGGTGCCGCTTGTCGTAGCCCACGTCCTCCATCACGTTAAAGCCGATCGGATGGTCGGTGTCGAAGGGCGCGATGTAGAGCACATCCTTGATCCGCTCGTGCGGGACAAAATCGAGGAGACGCTCGGCGGCGGCTCCGTGCGGATCGATAAAGGCGACGCCTTCGCCATTTTGGATGTCCTGGATCGCCATATTCTCGAGCATAGTCGACTTGCCCATGCCTGTTTTTCCGATGATGTAGACGTGCTTGCCACGGTCGGCAGCGCGTATACCAAACATCTCGCGCTTCCCGCGCGTGTGCGTCGCCGCAAAATAGGTAACGCGACGTTCATCGTCCTCTCGATTGGGAGGCATGAAGAAAGTATACCCCATGAGATGACGCAGGCTATCTCACGGGGTATAGCAAAAAATGCCTTGTGTTAGGAGTCTCCAGCTGACTCCGTTTTTCTCTTTTTCCGACCTATCTCCTCCTGCTTTTTGACGAAATCTTCGATGTCACTTTCGGAGAGGTCGGGAGGCAGCTTTGTTACCTCTGGCTGCGGCTCTGTATGAACCACTTCTGCAACTTCAGGACCATGCTCAATCTCGTGTTGCGTGTCAGTCCGTCCGGCTTTCTTTTCAGGAAGTCTCTCCTTCTCTAACATACCTTACTCGGATTGTAGCACCTGTCTAAGGCTCGTATATCGATTGGCAGGGTCCCAGAAAAACCACGAAGTGAGGCCGGCGTCGTAGGTCGCCTGTATCTGTGCACGAGCGTCTTCGGGCAGGTAATCTTTGCCGTAATCGAAATCCTGGAGCCACGGGCGGAGTTTCAAGGGAGAATAGGAGGGTTTTTCATACAGTGCGGGCGTGGAAGTGCCGATGCGCGCGTATGCGAACGAACCGATGGGAGTTGTGGTCGAGATAGCGCGTCGCACTGCTTCACTCATCGAGTAATTCACAACGCGATATGGATCGTTGTTGGGATTTCCGAGCCCCAAGAAACTTTTTGGATAGTGTGAAGGATAGACCATCGGCGCGATATAGTCGAAATAGGCAAAAGCGCGCTCAAGCTGCTGGCCAATATTAAGATCGTCGATATTCGTCGTCGTCATGCCGAAGAGATCGACGGACATAACGACACCCGATGGGTCAAGCTGCGCATGCAGGTACTGGAAAAATCGCTCCAGATCGCCGGCGTGATCTTTTGTCGGGTAGACGATGTCAGACATCGGACCGTCGGAAGGCCAGCGGACGTAGTCGTAATTCAACTCGTCGAAACCGAGCGCATGCGACTCTCTCGAAAGCTCGACAATGTATTCCCAGAACGGCTGACTACTTACCGCGACGAATGAAAGTCCCTTGAAATCCTTCCACGGCTCGCCGGGATGGCTACGACTTTGCACCGATTGCTCCGGATGGTTCTTCGCATAGAAGGGATCCTGAAAAACAGTGATGCGTCCGATGACATAAATGCCTTTCCCGTGAAGCGTCTCGATGAAATCCTTCATGTCGTCGGCGCCGCACGTTTCGGAAACCGAGCCGGCAAGCGCCGGATTGTCGGTCGGGAACGAGGTCTTGCCCGCATAATCTTTGATATCGATAACGACTGCGTTGAGCTTCGTCGTATCAATCAGCTCAACGAGCGAGTTGCGCAAGCTTGGTGTCCCGACCACGCACTGCGTCATGTAAATAGCGTACTGCGGCTCAGGTGTGGGGAGGTGCATAACCTGCGGCTCTTTTTCAAGGAGAGGTAGAGTGGATGTCGCCCCGAGACGAATGAAGGAAACACTGGGAGCGGAAGCAAGCGCAGCGGCGCCTGCAACACCGACCACAACGAATGCGGCCGAGGCTACAAAGCCGAAGCTAGAGCGGATCATGGGTGCCCTCGCGGGGTGTATTTTCTACAAACGCTTCGCCACTGCTTCGCTTCAACGTGGAACCAAGGCGACGGCGGAGTACGATGCCGAGACCTACAAGAGCCATACCTACGAGGAACAAAAGCACCGTATCCCAGCTGTTCGGCAACCCCAAAAAGGGCAAAACTGCAACAAATGCCCCGGCAAGCATGACGAGCGCGTCGAGGGTCATACGGAAGAAGTATACAGCATTGAGTATTGTGTATGGAGTATGAAAGCCAGGAAAACTATGGGTCAACAATAACAACAAATTCGCCCCGGTCTTTGTGCGCTGTTTTGATTTGTCGAGCTAACTCCGAAGCAGTTCCCAAGAGCACTTCTTCATGCATCTTCGTGAGTTCGCGGGCAACTATAATAGTACGTTTCGATATCACTCTCTCGAGCTCTTGAAGCAACTTCATGATCCGATGCGGAGATTCGTAGAGAACAACCGGCATCTCACTTATCGCAATACGCTTGAGAGACGTTTGCCTTCCCTTTTTGTGCGGTAGAAAGCCGAGAAACAGAAACTGGTCTGCACGTATGCCGGCGATCGAAAGCGCTGCCGTGAGAGCGGAGGCTCCGGGAACCGTTTCTATTGTTGCACCCGGAAGCTCTTCGCGCACGCGCGAAACCAGCCGCGCGCCGGGATCCGAGATGCCGGGCGTGCCTGCATCGCTGACGTACACTACGTGTTCACCCGCTTTGAGTCGAGCGACGACTTCGTCAGCTTTCTTCGCTTCGACAGCCGCGTCGAGACGAAATATGGGCTTACGAAGTCCATAGTGGTTGAGCAATTTTAAGGTGACACGAGTATCCTCAGCGTAGACAACGTTGCACTCCTTCAAATTCCAGAGCGCTCGAAACGTGAGATCTCCAAAGTTCCCTATAGGTGTTGCGACAACAGAAAGTTTGCCTGCCATGCCGCAGACGCTATCATTGATTCAATAAAAAAGAAACGGTCTTTACACTTCGCCCGCTCGCTGTAGTAGAATCAGCAGATGTATTTGATGAACTTGCTGAAGAGGACTCTCGGCTGGAAATTCGTCCGCTACGGGCTGGTGGGAATACTCAACATGCTCCTTAGCGTCGGCATCTTCAATTTTTTCATGTGGGTCTCCGGCATCACACGCGGCATTGAGATTACGTTCTTCTCCGCCATCACCTTCGCGATCGTCGTGACACACTCGTTCTTCTGGAACAAATTTCTCGTGTTCAAAAGCCGCGGCGCCGGTCGCCCAGAATATGTAAAATTTTTTACGGTCTCGACCACCACTGCGCTCGTGAACGTCGGCATCATTTCCCTGCTCGTCAATGGCATCGGAGCGCCCCAAGGAATTGATCCACTCCTCTGGGCCAATATTGCAGTCTTTATAACGATTCCAGTCTCGGTGCTCGGCAACTTCACCGGATACGCGCTCCTCGTATTCACACACAGAGCACCGATGCCGGAGAGCGAAAAAAGCGTTATCTGAGAGCACGCGCGGGATTACCAAGAACCGTTGCGCCATCTGGCACGTCCTTCGTCACCACCGCTCCGGCGCCGACGAGGGCTCCTTCGCCGATCGTGATTCCCGGCAGAATCGTCGCGTTCGAACCAATGGAGGCGTGCTTCTTCACGAGCGTCGGGATAAGCTTCCAATCGCCTTCCTTCCTCTGCGAACCATCATCGTTGATGGCCCGCGGGTGCTTGTCATTGGTAAACATAACGCCATGCCCCACAAAAACACCATCTTCGATGGTGACCCCCTCACAAATGAAGGCGTGCGAAGAGATCTTGCAATTCTTGCCGACCCTGACACCTCTCTGAATCTCTACGAACGCGCCAACCCTGCTGTTCTCGCCTATCTCGCACTCGTACGCATTCACGAAATCGAAAATGCGCACGTTCTCCCCAACGCGCACGTCACGCAAACTTTTTCTCTCGGACTGCTCGTTGATCGTTTTCATACAGTCGCGGTTTTCTTCATACTTGACCTGAAACTTCGCACCACCCATATAAGCTTCGGCGTCTCCCGCAGTGCCCGAAAAATCGTCATGAGAGAGGCACCCTTGCTCTTACCCGATTGGCGTGGATGGTAGTAAGACAATACCTCCACGGGGCGCACTCCGCAAAGCAGGAGCTTCGCGCATATTTCACTCTCAACGAGTGAGCTCGAGAGCTCCCACGGAAGCTTCATGATCGCTTTCCTCTTATATATCTTCACCCAATTCACGTCCTTCAGTTGGATGCCATTGAAAATTTTGTTTACGAATTTGTTCGCCGCAGAAAGCGCACTACGGAATGTCGTGTATTGCACATTTTCCAGCCTATAGAACGAGACAAAAGTGCTGTCTTCGATGTCAAGATACGGCAATAATTCTCGCACGTCGAACTGGCCGTCTGCGGGAACCGCGCATACATTCTCGTTCCTCGCTCTCTTATAGCCATCAATGAGCGTCCGCCCAATGCCGAGATTCTTTTCGTGTCTGATGACTCGAATCACGTCCGGTCGGGCGCGCTCAAGCGCGACTATTTTCTCATACGAGCCGTCCACAGAGCCATCGTCTACAACCAGCACCTCATACAAACTCTTTCTATGCTCGTCGAACAAACGGACGATGCGATTCAAGACTCCTTCGATTGCTCCAGCCTCGTTGAAGCAGAACACGACGATGGACCAACTTTGCTTCATGCGTATGAGTTGACGGCTTCGACGACACGCTCAATCTCCTGCTCCGTAAGCTCGGGAAAGAGCGGAAGCGACACGCAGTGATCGGCCACATATTCAGTATTGGGAAAGTCGTCCCGCTTATGCCCAAGCGAAGCGTACGCCTTTTGGAGATGGCAGGGCGTTGGGTAGTGCATAGATGTATCGATCCCACGAGATTTCATATGCTCAATGAACGTCGGTCGGTTCTGCACCGTTACGACAAACAGGTGATACGCAGGGGTCACGTTCTCGGGAATTGTTTGAAATGTTATTGCCGGATTCTCAATGCCTTCAACATACTTCTTCACGATCTCTGTTTTTCGCTTATTCCACGCGTCGAGATGCTTGAGCTTGACGGAGAGGATGACCGCCTGAATGCCGTCCATGCGTTCGTTGTAACCGACCATCTCATGAACGTATTTTTCTCTCTCGCCGTGCGAGCGCAGCATTCTCACTTTCTCGGCAACATTCGCGTCGTTGGTGACGATCGCTCCCGCCTCGCCAACGGCACCGAGATTTTTGCCCGGATAGAAACTAAAGCAGCCTACAGCTCCGATGCTGCCAACCATGGTGCCGTCATGGCGCGCCCCATGCGCCTGTGCACAATCTTCAAGCAGATACAGAGTGTGCTTTTTTGCGATTTTTTGCAAAGCGTCCATATCGCACGGCACACCGTATAAATGAACGCCGATAATCGCGCGGGTATTATTGGTAATCGCTTTCTCGACCGCGCGAGGATCGATCTCCCACGTGTCGGGAAGACAATCAGCGAACACGGGCTTTGCTCCGATATAAGAGATACCCCACGCGCTTGCAATAAATGTGTGTGCCGGCACGATGACCTCGTCTCCCGGTCCTACCCCGAGCGCAAGGAGAGCAAGGTGGAGTGCAGAGGTGCCGCTTCCACAGCCCCGCGCATACTTTGTGCCGCAGTATTCGGCGAACTGCTTTTCGAACACCTCGACGAATTCTCCGCCGGAAAACGCAGACTTTGCAATAACCGACTTGATTGCCGGCATGAGCTCGTCCTTTAGAGTCGCGTGCTGCCGCTTCAGATCAAAAAAGGGGACACGATCCATATGCTCACGAAAGTCGCACCTCCGCTCCGCCCTGCTTCAAAGAACGCTCGGCCGCATCGAGTATCCGCACTACATTCAAGCCAAAACGTGCATCCGAGCGCGGTTTCGAGCCCTTCGATATTGCACGAACAAAATCCTCAACGACTCCCTGCAGTGCTTCCTTATTGCCAACATTTGGTATGTGGATGTCCCCACTCCGATAATCCATGTACAATCGCCGCTTATCCTCATGGGTTCGCACGGTATAGCCTGCTTCGTACACTTTGACCTTTTCGATAGCCTCGGTGTCATCATAGGCGATCATCTTTTGGTCTCCCGAAATCAGTATTTGCCGTATCTTCACCGGCGAAACCCACGATGTGCCCACGTGCGCTATCAGTCCGTCGTCATAGCGCAACGTCAAGTACGCAATATTTTCGACACCATTCTCCGTGTGCGAGACACCGATTGCATTTACAAGCGTCGGAATGCGTTCCGTGAGATAGAGTAGAATCGACAAATCATGAGGCGCGAGATCCCAGAGCACGTTCACGTCGCCCTGGAAGAGGCCGAGATTGAATCTCGTCGAGCTAAAGCTCTGCAGCGTTCCTAGTTCCCCCGAATCAACAATCTTCTTTATCGTTTCGACAGCGCCGGTGTAGATGTAAGTGTGGTCGACCATCAGCACCAGTTTCTTTTTCTTCGCGATCGCGATAAGCTCTTCCGCACCATTCAGAGAATCCGCGAGTGGCTTTTCGACGAGCACATGCTTTCCTGCTTCGAGCGCCGCTTTGGCGAGCGGATAGTGTGTATGCACTGGCGTCGCAACGATGACTGCATCGATATCCCTATTTTCAACAACCTCGCTCGCATCAGTCGTCGTGCGGATCGTGGGATACATTTTTTTGAGCGCTGCAAGACGCTCAAGCTTCAGGTCAGCAACCACAGAGACATCCACGTCTGTATGGGAGATAATATTGCGCAAGATATTCGGACCCCAGTATCCATATCCTATAAGCCCGATTCTCATGGTGCGCACTGTATCACAAACTTGGCACTAGATGACGCAAGCTTTCGCGCGGGGTATATTCAGGAGTAATGAAAAAAAGGGCTCATTTCATCGGCATCGCGGGAATGGGAATGAGCGCTGCCGCGATTCTTCTGAAGGAGCAAGGCTGGGAGATAAGTGGTTCCGATGCCGATGCCTATCCACCAGGAACGACGCAGCTAAAGCGGCATGGCATTCAGTTCAATACGGCATACAGAGCCTCGAACATCCCCAAGCGCGCCGAGCTCATCGTGATCGGCATGAATGCCAAACTTACGCGCGAGCACAACACGGAAGTGAAGGCCGCACACGAGTCAGGCGTCCGGATCACCTCCTTTCCTGAAATACTAGGGGGTCTGGTAGAACGCCGGAAGCCGATGGTCATAGCCGGTTCATATGGTAAGTCGACCATCACCTCGCTCATCGCATGGTGCCTATCACGCACAGGAATCGACGCAGGATGGTTCATCGGCGCCGCGCCCGAAAATTTAGAACCAGCTCATCTTGGTACACATCCGGTCTTTATGCTCGAGGGCGACGAGTATCCGACATCGCACGACGATCCCCGCCCGAAGTTCGCGCACTATCATGCCCACGATGCGCTCATTACGGCCACGAGTCACGACCACGTAAACGTATACGAGCAGCATGAAGACTTCCTCAAGCCCTTCCGGACACTCGTCCAAGACCTTCCGAAGGAAGGTGTTCTCACCTTTTGTGGTGACGAACCATATGCAGCCTCGCTCGTAAAAAGTGCGAAAGCACGCGTCGTCTCCTACGGCATGACCCCCGCTTCTAAGTGGCACCCACGGAACGTATCGCACGGGGACACGACGACATTCGACCTCATGCGCGGCGGAGAAATGATCACGAGAATCTCCACGACGCTCATAGGAGATCACAACATCCAAAACATCGTCGGTGCAAGTGCGATGCTGCTTGAAAAGAAGCTCGTCTTCCCAGACCAGCTCGCATCTGCAGTCAAGGATTTTAAGGGGCTCGCACGACGCCTCGATAAGAAGACCACGCGCTCGTCTGTACCAGCGTACGAGGGGTTCGGCTCGTCGCGGGAGAAACTGCGTTCCGCGATCAGCGCTCTTTCGGCGCAGTATCCGGACAAACGTCTCGTCGTCGTCTTCGAGCCGCACACATTCAGCTGGCGCAATAGAGCGATGCTGCATTGGTTCGACACTGCCTTTGAAGGCGCGGGTCTCGTCGTCCTCTACAAACCCGCCGAGCAAGGTGCTGCGACGCATGAACAAAGTACGCAAGAGGAGATGGTGACGCGTCTTGCCGCGACTGGCATGAGAGTAATCCCGGCATCAGATCCAGACGAAGTCATGACTGTGTTGCGCAGCGAGATCCGCGGGAACGATGTGATCCTGCTTTCTTCATCAGGCGCTATGGATGGCCTTATTTACGGAATCCCCAAATGGCTCGATAATACCTTTGCATGAGATTCTTCTCGAGCGAACTCGCGCACGACTACAGCACCTACACATTTGGCTATTGCAATTACGGACAGCTCGAAGAGGGCGATGTGCTCTCCGAAATGTACGCGCGCGGCTATCTTCCCTATTCCGGCTCGCCTGACAGCAAGAGGGTTTTCTACATGGCGCGCAGCGGCCGCATCTATCTGCCCACCTTTGAGCTCAATAGCGAATGTCGCCGGGTTGCAAAAAAATTCGACGGACTCTACTCACGCGAAACAATTCCCTTCGACAAATTTAAGATAACTGAGGAGTTTATTGTCTTCTGGCTGGAATATTTCAAGCGAGCGCATGGACCAACCGTCATGCCGCGCAAGCGGCTGGAATTTGTGCTTAATTTCGGCATTATCTCGCAGGTCGGTATATACAAGGACGCAACCGGAAGAACTGGAGGATATACGCTGGAGGTTGAAGATAGTACACTTACCCATGACTGGTATTTGAGTTACGCAGAACATCTCGATAAAAGTTCCTTCGGCATGTGGCTTTTGATTGATATCGCACGTACTGCCAAGAGTCGCGGCGCGAAATATTACTACCCTGGCACTGTATATGGTGATCCCAATTACAAGACAAACCTACCCAACCTCGAGCACTGGAACGGCGAGAAATGGGTGAAGGGTGTGAACAACAAGCGGCTTCGGGAGCGAACCAAATCCGACGCTGCACGTCGAATCTCGCTTGTCGACCAGTGGAAAGAGAACCATCCACTGTTCTAGTGGCCGACTACGTTAGTATGTCTTGTATTCTGTTTCAAGGAATTTCTTCACACGTCGTAGGCCCTCTTCTATTTCCTCCACATTGAGCGCATAGCTGAAACGCAGTCGCTCAGGGGCACCGAACCACTCACCGCTATAGGTAATGATGCGATGGTTGTAGTGAAGGTCATGCATCGCGCGGTGAGCATTCTTGAACTTTGGCATTATGAAGAAAGCACCCTCGGGTTCCCAAACGTCGAGACGGAGCGCCTGCATTCCACGATACATAAAATCGCGCCGCTCTTTCCAGATTTTCGCATGCTCGGCCACGTATGAATCACGCTCTCCGAGAGCTGCAAGCGCCATCGCCTGACCCACAAGTGATGTATTCATCGAGGTATGCGACTTCATTTCAACTGCCGTATCAATAATTTCTCTGTTCTTCGTATAGATATATCCGACCCTGAGTCCACACATCGCATATGTCTTGGAGAACGAATTCACGGTCACGACCTTTTCTCCGTGCAAAAGGTAATTCCCGCGCACGTAAATGAAGTCTTTGTACACTTCGTCCGAAACGATGTATATGCCCTTCTCTTCGCAAAGCTCTTCGATCTTCTTCAGCATCTCTATCTCTTGTACAGTGCCTGTCGGATTCGAGGGCGAGTTGATAATGACCGCTCTGCATCCCGCTACATCACGCGCAAACGCTTCAAAATCGATCTTGCCTTTTTGCAAATCCGTATAGACCGGGACCATCCCGGTCAAAACAACATTGTGCGGATAGGAATAGTAGTAGGGACGAGGAAGGAGAACCTTGGATCCAAGCGCATCTTTTGCAATCGCACGTAGCGTGAGATCTATAGCCTCCGAAGCGCCGTTCGTAATGACGAAATCTTCCGGCTCAGCATACGGATATTCCTTAGCAAGCGCGGCGCGCAACGATTCCGTTCCCTGTACCAGGCCGTACTTGAAGGACCTGAAATGCTCCAAGACCTTGTACACAGAGGGAGGCGGCGGGAGATCGGGTTGGCCGGAGCCGAATGATATGAGGTCGCTGTCATCCGTCCCCTTTCCTATGAAAAACGCGGGGCTTTCGATCCGCTGTTGAGGCATGAGTGCATCCTAGCATATGTACTTTTTCGCAAAAATATTCCCTAATACGATATCCACTTGATGCAAAAATCGGAGAGCATACAATGCGCATCCACGGTTAGTTGTGGAAGTAGGGTTGAATCCCCTCACTGTGCCGCAACGGTAAAGCTCCGCCACGGCGGAGATGAGTCCGGTCTTCAACTAATCGTTAATCCCGAGCAGGAGGCCGTCGCATACGACGCGTAAAGAAAAATCTCCGCTCGGGCGGAGATTTTGCGTATGAAAAAATACATTGCACTAACGATCGCAGTTGTGATCCTCGCAGGAGGAGCATTTGTTAGTCAGCAGTGGTTCATTCAAACATTCAGCACGGCGGAAAATCAAACGGCAACGGTGACATTTACGGTGGATTCAGAAGGCACCGTTCTCGAGACAATGAACGCTCGCGCCGTCGAAGGAGAACTTTCGTTCTCTGGTCGCGATTTTCCTGGCTTGGGATTTTTTGTCGAAGAAATCAATGGAAAACGGAATGCGAATGGCTTCTACTGGATACTACGCATCAACGGAGAACTTTCCGACAGGGGCGTTTCGCAAGCTGTAGTTTCGTCAGGCGACCTCGTCGAGTGGCGCTATGAAAAAGGATATTAACAATTACCAATAATCCGATCCCTATGAACTATCCATTGCGTTTGCTCTCAACTGTCGCCGTACTCTCCTTGTCTCTTGCAATCCCCAGCTTCACGCTCGCAGAAACAATCGAAGGAAATATCGAACTTCCCGATACGTGCACGGTACTAGACAAAAACGGTACGTCTCACACATTTCCCAAACAGAATTCTCCAAGCGAATTTCTTGCGGTGTGCGCACTCGCAAAAGCTCTGGAAGTGGGAACCATTACAAGCATGCAGCTCAGTGAATTTCCCGATTTCGGTTTGTTTGTCGAGGGACTGAGCGGAGTGATTGCCGGTAGTGATGAGTTTTGGGCACTGTGGCTGAACGGCGCATTCGCAGAGTGCGGCATCGAGTGCCTCGTCTTACGGGAAGGAGACACAGTCTCATTCATCCTCACCTCGTTCGAGGGGGAGGAGCGAGGCGGGAGTGTCATACTGCACATCACCGCGCTCTCGCAAACTCCCGAAACATCTCCCCCACCACCGAGCGGTGGAACATACCGGCCTCCGCCTGCGCGACCGTTTGAGCTCCCAGACGCGCTGGCATATCTATCGTCGAAGCAGCGCTCCGACGGCTCGTTTGGCTCACCCCTTCTCACCGATTGGGCCGCGATCGCTCTTAGTGCCGCGGGTGAGCTTGCCGATGCGAATGTGCGCGAAAAATTGCGAGCCTATCTATCGTCGTCCTTGCTTTCAGATCCTTCCGCGACAGATTTAGAGCGACGCACCATGGCGCTCGAAGCTCTCGGCATCGATCCGTACGCTCCCTCGACGTCGCTTGGGACAAGCAACTATGTGGACCTTCTCATCGGCCGATTCGATGGAACACAGATGGGTGAAGTAGCGCTCGTAAATGACGACATCTTCGCTATCTTTCCGCTCGCCCACGCCGGCTACGGAGGAGACGATGCAATGATGCGCGCGATTCTCGACACCATCGTGAAAGCGCAGCAGGCAGACGGTTCGTGGGTATCGAGCATCGATCTCACGGCGGCGGCCATCCAAGCGCTCGTACCCTTTCACGGCCATCCCGGCGTATCGAGCGCACTTTCGAAAGCAGAAGGCTATCTGCGCGGGCGACAGGTCGCTAGCGGCGGGTTCGGACAGAATAGCTTTTCGACGAGCTGGGTTTTGCAGGCAATCGCCGCGCTCAATCAAAAGCCGAGCGATTGGAATCTCTTCGAGATCACGCCGCTCGGGCACCTTGGCAACATGCAGCAGGGCGATGGAGGCCTGGAGTCGGTGAGTGCTCCAGACGATACACGCATCTGGGCAACAACGTATGCGATACCTGCAGCGCTAGCACGGCCATGGCACATGATACTGAAGGATTTCTCGCGCCCTACAGCAGCAGCGACGTCCACAACTAGTGCCGAAGTGATACGACCTCCGATACTCGGAATAGTTTCCGCCCCCATACAAACATCTCGTCCCACACCAGCCGCCCTACCATCTCAAACGACCTCTTCAGAGATTGAACGCGTGGCGACAACGACAGAAAGCACGACTACCGCCCAGATCGCGGCAGTTTCGCAGAGTACGAACGAATCGAACAGTACATGGCTCTGGCTCTCTGGATTGCTGCTTATTATCGGCGGGACCTTTTATTTCCTACGGCGCACTTGAAAAATCGGTGGGTGCGAGAGGACTCGAACCTCCAATCCCTTTCGAGAACTAGCTCCTGAAGCTAGCGTGTCTACCAATTCCACCACGCACCCGTCGCGCAAACTATAGCAGAAACTCACTGCTTAGGCAGGGACGTGCACCTACCATTCATCTCATCCGCGACGCGCAAACTCGGGCATCTTTGCATTAACACTACGCAGCGCCGCAACGAGTCGGCGTTGGGCCTTCTCACTGGAACAAGGATCACGATGCCTTGACCCTGTAAGAGTTTTAATCTTAATCGGCTCTTGATTTTCATCTCTCAGAAACGACAAGTCGTGAGGAACGATGCCGTCTTTCTCCCCTCCGAGAACGACTGTCGGATACTCCCCTGCGTGGTGTGGCTTGTACGCGATAGTATCTTGTACTCTTTTCATGTTCGCCCACCGCACGAAGAACCCCGCCTCAGGATCAAGCGGACAGTTATGTACAACGAGACCGAGGTGACCAGGGTGCTTCTCAGCGAGCGCATCAGTGACCGTTTTCGCGATTAACCCGCCTATTGAGTACCCTAGAAGCCGGACAGAGGCACCCCGGGCAAGATGCTCTTCAGTGAGTTTCAGAAGATGCGATTGAAGCGCGTGAATGCGGCTCAAGTCACGAGCACTATAGAGCCAGTCAAGCGCGATCCAACCTTCTTTATGCAAGTCCTGTTGCACATTTGGATGACTACGGTCAAACAAGTCACTCATCCGTTCATGGCAGTCTGTATCGAACATGCCGGGCACGTATATCACTATCCGCTCTGCTTTGGGATTACCGCGCACGTACTCGACCACGTCCTTTGGCGCTTCGTGACAATGAAGCAAGCGCTCGCGGACAGAAAACCATACAGCAACAGAAGGACCAATTATCGGGGAGAGCACGCGTTCAACTGTCTGCTGAAACGCTTCTCGCTGCTCTTTGCTGAACGTAGCACTAGGCTGACTAAACGCAGTTACAATACTATTCAACTGCCGAAGCCACGGGGAAGATCCCAATACAGGTTCTTGGTTGAATGATCTACTTGCGTCCCTCCTTTCAGCCGATTCCTGCATTGCCTCATTGTACCCCTCTGGGCAGATAGGCGTAGCCATTGGGAACAGCAAGCGTCCTCTGATCTTTGCCGTCCCAGCGGATATCGCCGTGAACGACCATGTTCGTAATTTTTGGCTGCCATTCATGCTCCGATTTCCTGACAGCTCTTGCGATCTCGTGAGCACTCATCCCCTTTCGTAGCGGAACACGGTGCTCGAAAAATACCGGACCACGGTCGTATTGATCGATTACAAAGTGCATCGTGAGCCCAGATTCTGATATCTCGCCCGCATCCAGAGCAGCTTTCACCGCCTCATGGACTTTCGTTCTGTACATCCCCTGTCCGCCAAATCGTCCCCCCAATTGCGAGAGAAGCGCGGGATGGATGTTGAACGTCCTTCGCGGATCAAGACCACTGACGTGCTTGAGCCAGCCGGAAAGGCCAACCCAAAGATCGTCTTTCCTTATTGCAGTCTTTTGCAAAACACTAGCATAGTGTTCGGCATCGAATGGACCATTGAAATGCACGAAGGGAACGCCGAGCCGCTCGGCACGCTCGCGCACGCCGCCGTGCTCGTGGTTTGAAACGACAGCAACGATTTCTGCATCCAGCTCACCAGTCTTTGTTGCCCGGACCAGACTCTCAAATCCCGAACCTCCGCCATCTTTGGTGCCAGAGGCAAAAACTACCAGTTTTGGCTTCATGCTATTCAACAGCTTCGACGGAGGCGCCGAGCTTTTTCAGGCGTTCGTGGAGGTTCTCATAGCCGCGGTTGATGGGGTAGACGTCGAGCAGCGTCGACTCTCCTTCCGCAGCGAGCATGCCGATGAGGAGAAGTGTTGCGGGGCGAAGCGCAGGCGGCGCTTTGATGTCGGCCGCGTGGAGTGGCGTCGGTCCATTGATAAAGATGCGGTGCGGATCGGCAAGCAGCATGTCGGCTCCGAGTTTTTTCATTTCCATGTAATGGATGGCGCGGCCCTCGTAGACCCAGTCGTGTATGAGCGTGCGGCCGCGCGCCTGCGTTGCGATCGGCACAAAGTATGGAAGGTTGTCGATGTTGATGCCCGGATATGGCCGCGGCGCAATCTTTTCGGCCGGCGCCACCAATTCCGATGGATGGACGGTGATGTCGCGGAGCACGGTGTGGCCATTCTCCGAAGCGTACGCTTCGCCACGCGAATGCCGGAGGCCCATATGCTCGAGCATGAAGAGCTCGAGTTCGAGAAAGTCCATCGGGCATCGCTCGATCGTAATTTCGGAGCCCGTGGTTGCGGCAAGCGAAACGAAAAACATCGACTCTATTGGATCTTCGCTCGGATGCCCGTGCACTTCCGCGTTGATATCTGAAAGACCGTGAACGACGAGCGTCGTCGTGCCTAGCCCATCAATCTGCACGCCGCAGTGCTGCAAAAACACGCAGAGATCTTGCACCATGTAATTCGCACTTGCGAATTTTATGGTCGTCGTCCCCGGAATCTTTGCCGCCGCCAAGAGCGCATTCTCCACGCCCGTGTCGGATGCTTCGACCATGATTACTTCGGCGGGACGGAGTGTACCCGTGCGAACGCTATACGTATGTGCTTCTTCGTTCCCTGTAATTTCGATGCCGAGCTTCGCGAGCGCATCAATATGCGCGCCTAAGCTTCGCTTGCCCAAATCACATCCACCCGGTGCTGGCAATTCGAAATTGCCGATGAGATGTGCAAGAGGCGCGATGAAAAGATTTATCGCGCGTGTGCGTTCTGCGGCTGCACGATCGATATTCGAGAGGTCGATCTTCTCAGGCAGCGTAATGCGCATGTCGCCGCTCTCGTCCCATACGATCTTTACGCCGAGAGATTTCATTACTTCGATGAGACGCCTCACCTCTTCGATGCGTGGCATGCGCTTCAGGATCGTCTCCCCGCGATTCAGGAGTGATGCAGCGAGCATTGCCACGGCGGAATTCTTCGAGACGTTGGTGCGTACGACTCCCGAAAGCTTTTTGCCGCCGATGACTTTGTAGTTCATGTGCGCGCTGAAGGGATCGAACCTTCGACCTTTCCCTTATCAGAGGAATGCTCTACCACTGAGCTAAGCGCGCTCATGCGCGATGGTAGCAAAAACAGCAAACGATTGCCACCTGCGATGACAATTCAACACAAAATTCAACACAAAAGCACCCCGACGGGCGTTTTGTGTTCGTATTTTCCCAACACCTAGAAGCTCGCGGCTCGAAGCTGCTCGCATACACACTCTTTTGCCTGCCCCGTAGCCACTGAGCTTGTCGAAGTGTGGTACCGGGGTTCCGTCCAATTCTTAGAGAGAAAGGCATGATCTGCTTCAGGCCCCTCGAAAAGTTTTCCACATCGCCGGTCATCGCGCACAATTATAGAGATAGTATTCAGGCATGACCTTTGATCTTATCGGACTCATGGAACAGGTGTTTCAGAGCGGATGGTTCTATGTACTTGCACTTTTGGCCGCCGCCTCTTTTTACTGGTACTACATCAAACACGCCGGCGGCGTGATTTTGGATGAAAGTGCGAGACAACCAAAAGCTCTCTTTAAGAATTTTGTTCTTGGCCAGCCGTTGACACTTCTTATCGTTTTAGTTCTCGTTATGGCAATTGCTGCAGCTTTTGTGTATATCTTGGACATACAGTTAGTGTAGTGAGTTTCTCGGCATGTCAGCGGAGTAGCGTGTCGATGAGCGGTGATAACCCAACCCCGCACGCAGCAACGAAAAACGGCGCGACCATCTCTGGCCGCGCCGTTTCCCTTTTTCAACAGTAATTTTATACACTCTTTTGTTCCGTCCAAACCATCGGTCTTTGCCGATGTGTCAGGTCCAGACACACGCGTCAGCGTGTGACGGATCCGTTCACACGGCTAGGCCGTGTGGCGGACATCATTTGTGGTTGGATGCCATTACCCTTCTGTACTCGATCGAGATACAGAAATCGACAGGCCGGTTCCGCTGCAGTGCAGGGAACCAATCCTTGTTTGAATGATTCCACGACCAGCTTCCGCTAGCCGTGCCTTGTTACGACTTAGTCTTTGTCATTGAGTTTGCCTTGGTACATTACAAGAATGTGCTTCGGGCACTCCCAACTTCCCTGACTTGACGGGCGGTGAGTACAAAGCTTGAGAACGTATTCACCGTGGTGTGGCTGACCCACGATTACTAGCGATTCCGGCTTCATGAGGTCGGGTTGCAGACCTCAATCCGAACTGGCTTACCCCGTCGCGCCCCTTTGTAACGGCGATTGTAGCGCGTGTGCAGCCCAGGACATCAGAGGGACATGCTGACTTGGCGTCATCCCCACCTTCCTCCCCCGTGAGGGGGCAGTCTCGCCTGATACGTGTAACAGGCAACGAGGGTTGCGTTCGTTACCCCACTGAAGGGAACGATTCAAACCACGAACTGACGACAGCCATGCATCACCTGTCCTACACCCTCGAAGGCTTCCTATCTTTCGATAGGCGTGCAGTAGGATTTCTAGCCCTGGTAAGGTTCTTCGCTTAGCGACGAATTGAGCCACACGCTCCACCGCTTGTGCAAGCTCCCGTCTATTCCTTTGAGTTTTAGCCTTGCGGCCGTACTACCCAGGCGGATCGCTTAACGCGTTAGCTTCGCCTCCCAGAGGGTCGATACTCCGGAAAGCCAGCGATCATCGTTTAGGGCGTGGACTACCGGGGTATCTAATCCCGTTCGCTACCCACGCTTTCGTGCTTGAGTGTCAGAAACGCGCCAGTGAATTGCCTTCGCTTTCGGTGTTCCCCATGATATCAACGGATTTCACCCCTACACCATGAGTTCCATTCACCTCTCACGCTCTCGAGTCATACCGTTTCGACCGGGTTTCCGAGGTTGAGCCCCGGATATTTAACGGCCGACTAATATGACCACCTACGCACTCTTTACGCCCAGTAATTCCGGGTAACGCTTGGGGCCTCTGTATTACCGCTCCTGCTGGCACAGAGTTAGGAGCCCCTTATTCATGAGGTAACGTCAATGACTTCCTCCCTCATAAAAGATGTTTACGTGCCGAAGCACTTCATCCACCACGCGGTATCGCTCGATCAGGCTTTCGCCCATTGTCGAATATTCTCGGCTGCGGCCCCCCGTAGGGGTATGAGCCGTGTCTCAGTCTCATCGGTGGGGGTCACCCTCTCAGGTCCCCTATGCGTCATAGCCTTGGTGAGCCGTTACCTCACCAACTAGCTGATACAACGCAGGCCGCTCCCGAAGCGATAAATCTTTACTCTTGCGAGACCATCGTGGATTACCCCGCCTTTCGGCGGGCTATACACGACTTCGGGGTACGTTCCTACGTGTTACTACCTCGTCTGCCGGTCCCTTGCGGGCCCTCGACTTGCATGCCTTATCCATACCGCCAGCGTTCACCCTGAGCTAGGATCAAACTCTAAGTAAGAATTTGATTTAGTTCAATTCTCTTAGGATGGACGGAACAAAAGAATGTATATCCTTTCTTTCCGCTTACTGTGTTTACTTTCTTATGGCCTACGCGCGCCGAGAGAAGTGGAAATTCGTTTCCACTTCCGAGCAAGCGACGGCCATATCGATTTAGCTAACCGCTAAATCGATACCAATTGTGTGCAATGTTTGTTCCATATTCAGTTTTCAATGTTCGTCCGAATGTCATAGCAAGAATTTTTCGGCACATCGCCCTTGGTGCGCCGAAGCTCGAAGAGCGAAGGCGACACAGCATGATGCCTCCGCGCGAGTGCGCTTCGGCAATCCAACGCAGGAGCGATGGTCTAAAGAGTATAGCGCGGGGTGAGGAGCTGTCAACTTCCATATAAAAAAACAACCACCCGCACCTCAAGGGAACGGGTGGTTTACTCTGATGAGAAGGACACCGGCGATTTAGAATCGCCGCGGTGTGCCGTCGGGTCTCGGAGGTCCTCCAAACTCGACGACGTCGCCCCTCTCCTTGGCGGCCTTGATGATCTCATCGAGTTGATCCTCAGAAACGGGATCGTAGGGCTCCGGCGAACGGTCGTCCACATCCGGCATTGATCCTGACTTCTCACGCCCGTCTTCACTTGCTTTAGCGGGCGATTTGTCGTCGACGGGATATCCGCCGCAGACGCCATGCTCGGCCGAGAGCATCGGATCAGTCGCAAATGGTGTTTTCGCACCTCGGGATTTGACCATCTTCGTTCATCCCAAAAAGATCGTTATCGAATGCCGATCCGCATCCGCCGGATCTCACGACCATGACCACCATGATCGCGCTCCGGGATGGAATCGCTAAACGAGCCCGTCCCGGCTCACGAAAACAGCCCCCTTTGCGGGAGGCTGGTTTGCGAGTGCTTGCGAGAAGTACGCGCGAATCAGGCTCCCACGGGGGCGCCGATAATAATCGAGATAATGATGTTCTCGATCCGCTGCATAAGGGTAAATCTATGCCATAGAAAAAAGAAGTCAAGCACACAAAAGCAATGAGGCCCGGAGACGGGCCTCACGATGCTTACGGGGAGTTCGTCGCGAGCGCGAGACTCCCTTTGCGCATTGTAGCGATGGCGAGGATAGTGATCACGATCGTCTCTTCGATGATGAACGCTAGCGCGGTAGCAAGCGACTCAATAGTCCCATGCTCCCACTGCGTATAGAAGTAGACGATGCTGCCCGCAAGCCACAGAAGCCACGCGCGGAGAGACTCTCTCCCGGGACTTTCCCAGACTTTGGGCACGAGCAGAAGCACGCTTATCGCGGATGCAATGATGCATCCAGCGACTAGAATTTCGTTGCTCCCGCTAAGCATGCCTGCCGCGATCGCGGCAAGACCCATTCCACCGCAAACTCGATCCCGGATGTCCAAGACATCCGTGCCTCGCATGCACGCGAGGATAAAGATGAGTGCACTGCCGATCGCGGAGGCGACATTCAGAAGCGGGCTGCCATCGCCCGCATCCACGCCAATCGCCCACGCAACTTCGACAGCGGTGAAGATGAACCATGCGGTTCTGCTAGGCAGAGCTTCGCTGAAGCACCACCGGACGCAGATGGCGCCGCATGTAGGGGACGTACCCCGCCAAGGTAAAGAACACGATTGCGGCTTCCGCCGCGAGAACGTTAAACATCACTGCACACTTCGGGCTTTCACCCGATCCTCTTGTTTCGCCTGCATCCCCCATTGGATGAAGGCGCCGAGATAATTGTAGCAGCTGTCACCATCGCACATTGACCAAATACGTAGGGCGCGTAGTCTGGGACCAGGAAGGAAAGGAATCCACCATGTACAGGAATCCCTACAACAGGGAGACCGACCCCGAAAACTGGCGCCGTTGGAACGTCGGCGAAGAAGACGGCTCACGCGGCATGCCTAAACGTGGCACGAGCGTAGCCTACAGGAATGGTTATAACTTCGGCGTGTGCCATCGCGCACTGTTCAACGCGGCCAATTGGGTCTACAAGTCTCCCGAGAAAAGGCGCCCCTCATGATCTTCGGCGTCTTTTTTCTTTGGATAACTGCGGAGATACACACGTTGACAACTTCCCCTGCGGAGATATGCTGCATTGCATGAGCGACGGTCGAGTATTGCTTTGGAGCACCTTCTATTTCTTTTTTGCTGTGCCGAGGAGGGTGCCTGTGTCGTTGCTCTAAGAGAAAACAAGAAGCAGAGACAGAAAGCCCCTCCGGAGAGGGGCTTTCTGTTTTGTGTCCTGCGATGTGCGCTTTAAGGAACTCACATCGCAGTCCGCAATCAAAGCGGACTGCTACGCAAGCTTGTTAAGGAGCTCGCGCAAGTTCTTTTTTGCTCCTTCACTCACAGCAACCACGAGGAAAAGTCATGCAGAACATGCAAAGGAAGACAACTGTTGCGGCAGTTGCTCACGATGGCGCATTTCCCCTCATTGATGTGCTGAGGAAACGCCTTTCCGCCATCTCCATGCTGAACTTCCCGAACAAGAAGGGCGAGGTAGCTTCGGTCGCTAACGTGACACACACACTCGTCAACAAAGCAGACATGCTTCTTATCCTCGCAGGCGAAGCAAGCGCTCGCAAAGGATCAGCGCCTGCTGAGGTAGAGAAGATGATTCTCAGGCAAGCGCAAAGATACGCACGGCCGTGCATGCTCGCACTGCTGGGACCCGCACCAGCCTATCTTCACGAAGTTGGCTCCACTATCAGCGGGGTCATCTTGCCCAGCCGAAGTGCGTTCGAAGATCTTCTGGACGCGTGTCCTCGAGCAGAGCAACTGCTTCTTAATGATATTCCCGGTATTGCTCAGCACATTTGGCTGCATGCCAAATGTCCCCCGGGTGAGGCGGGATTGGACTTGCTGTCTCCACCTTCGGGGCGCTGGGACGGCGGAGCAGGTTGGGCGTATTAGATGTCTATGGACGGCATGGTCCAATCCCCCTGCCGTCCATTTTCTTTTGTGCTCTGGAAGAAAAAATTACCTTTTCCTTGCTCGCCAGCGTTCCACGGCCACCAAAAGCGGAGTTGCGAGAAAGATGGACGAGTAAGTGCCGGCGATGATACCGACGAGGAGTGTGAGCGCGAAATCGTGGGTCGAAGCGGGCCCTACGAAATAAAGAACGAGAAGCGTAAAGACAACCGTGAGCGAGGTATTGACCGAGCGCACGAACGTCTGCCCCAAGCTCCTGCCCGCAGTTTCTGCGAAATCTTCCTTGCGGTTGCGCTCTTGGTTCACGCGCAGATTTTCTCGTACACGATCAAAGACAACGATGGTGTCGTGAACCGAAAATCCAAGAATGGTGAGAATAGCGGTCACGAAGAGCGTGTCCACCTGCGCCCCGGTTACATAGCCAAGAAACGCAAAGAAGCCACTGGGCACGATAACGTCGTGCACGAGCGTGATAAGCGCGATAAGACCGTAGATCCACGACGAGACGGGCTGGGAAACTTTGCGGAACGCAAATGCGACAAAAAAGAGAATGCACAAGAGCACCAGCGCGAGCGCGATGAATGCTTTGTTGCGGAGCTCGGTACCAATAGTGGGGCCCACTTCGGTGAGCTGATCGACGTGTGCGGTACCACCCTGATGGCTGAAAACCGCAGAAAGTTCGCTTCGCTGTTCATCGGTGAGCGTCGGGGCACGGAGCATGAAGCCATTCTCGCCTGATTGACGGAGCGAAAAACTCTCGAATCCTGCCTCACGAAGGATATTTTCTGCCACTGTCTGCGTGGGACGAACACCCTCGTAGCGAATTTCAACCAAGCTCCCGCCAGTAAAATCAATGCCGACATGGAGCCCAAACACCGCAAGCATAGCGATAGCGACCGCCACGATAATGCCGGTCGCCGCGAAGAAAACATTTCTATGTTTGATGATGAACATAGGAGATGGGTCGAAAATCAAAAGTCAAAATTAGGTTTTAAAACCGGAATTAAAGAGGAAGTGGGTGAAGCCTACTTTCGCTTCGATGCCCAGCGCGAGGAGGAACGTGCGCGAGACGGTGATCGCCGTGAGCATCGAGACGAGAACACCAATACCAAATACGAGCGCGAAACCCTTGATGAGCGAAGTGCCAAACCAGAAAAGGATAACTGCTGTAATCATCGACGAGATGTTCGAATCGCGGATAGAGGGCCACGCACGCGAAAAGCCATCGTGAATGGCATCAGTGGTGCTCTTTCCTCCCGCGAGCTCCTCCCGCATTCGCTCGAAGATGAGGATGTTCGCATCCACGGCCATGCCGACCGAGAGGATAAACGCCGCGATACCTGCAGCGGTGAGCGTCACCGGTATCACTTGGAAAAGTGCGAGCACGGCAACGATATAGAGCAGCAGGGCAAGACTTGCCACAAGGCCCGGCAGGCGGTACCACACGATCATAAAGAGAATGACCGCGGCGACACCCGAGAGCCCCGCCATGATGCCGTCTTCAACAGCCCTGCTCCCAAGCGTACCTGATATAGTTTGCGTCTGAATAAGCTCAATCGGCACCGGGAGAGCGCCATAATTGAGGTTGCGAGCGAGCTCTTTCGCGCTCTCCGGCGTGAAATTGCCGGATATTATGGCCTTGCCGTCGGGAATGGGTTCGTTGATGACGGGAATCGAAATCGGTACGCCATCGAGAAACATCCCAAAGTAGCGGCCGACATTTTCTTTCGTAAGCTCTGCGAAAATGCGCGCGCCTTCGGCATTGAACGTGAGCAAAACCACCGGCTCGCTCGGGCCGCCGAGGCCTTGACTGAACTGGAGTTGCGCGCTCTTCAGATCTTTGCCCGTGATCGCTGCAGGCTCGAAGTACTGGTTGACCGTCGAAGTAGAAATATCCGGTGGAACTATATCGCCCTTGAGCATCCTGAATTCCAAAACGGGCGTCTGCCCGATGAGCTCGATGGCCTTTTGCGTGTCGGTGACCCCCGGAAGCTCGACGATGAGACGTTCCTCCGTTTCGCCTGCCAAAGCACCACCCCGCTGTGTCTGGACGATTGGTTCGGAGACTCCAAAAAGATTCACCCGCCGCTCAATCGTGTCGCGCAAGGCCGACATTGAATCGGGAATATCGCTTACGGCAATAGCGGAAAGGTTCGCGCGATACACGAGCTGCGTGCCACCGGAAAGATCGAGTCCGAGCTTGAAGGGACGCCACAGGTAAGCCTGGGAGGCATAGACGAACCATCCGATACCGGCACCAATGAGCAAAACAACGAGAGCAGTAAGCCGGATTTTCCACATGGTCGTTCAGTCTACTCGGGCTTTTTCAGTAAATCAAACAGATTGCGGAATATCATCGCGACAGCGATGGGGCCCACTCCTCCGGGGACGGGAGTGAAGACGGATGCAATTTCCGCGCATGCGGGGTCGGCATCGCCGACGACCTTCCCACCCGCCTCCGAGGTGCCAGCGTCGATGAGCACGACGCCCTCCTTAAGATGCTCCGGTTTGATAAATCCCGGATTCCCCGCGCCTGATACGACGACGTCAGCGTCCTTCAAATCTTCAATAGAACCTTCTTCGAGCGAAAAGACGGAAACCTCTGCGCCACGTTTGCATAAAAGCCACGCTGAGGGAGCGCCGACGAGCCGTCCTGCGCCAACAACCACCGTGCGTGTTCCCACGATCGTGATACCGCTTCGTTCTAATATTTCTACGACAGCGAGCGCGACCGGCGCATGGACCGGACGGTCTTCTTCGGCAACGTTCGGATTCAGTGCATCCACGTCCTTCAGAGGAGGTACGGCCGCGAGTACCTCGTTCACGTCGATTCCCTTCGGGAGTGGCAATTGAACAATCACCGCATCGGTGTCCTTCACGAGACGATCGATCGCCTGGATGATTTTTCCGGCATCGCTTTTATCCGACACGTTCACACGCATTATCTCCACGCCGAGACGCTCTGCAGCGCGTGCCTTGATCCGCACGAACGATTCGATGACAGGATGTGCGCCAACCACAACGATTCCAAGCCTTGCTTTCCTCGAAAGGGCGGTGAACTTGGGCGCGAGTTCAGAATAGATGTTCTCTGCGATCGCTTTACCGTCTACAATTCTTGCCGTCATGCAATACCCGCTTCACCCTTTAACTCTGCTATCCCATCTTCGATCGGTACGCTTGGGGTCCAGCCGAGCAACTCTTTCGCCTTTCGATTGTCGGCAAGGGCGTGTGCCGGCTCAAGACGCTCTTGCTCATGGACAACAGGGCCGCCGATCATAGCCGCGACCTCATTCACCGATACATTCCTTCCCGCGCCGATGTTCAGCACTTCGCCCGCACCCACCTTTCCCGATTCCGCCGCGAGAAGGTTTGCCCGTACGACGTCTTTGATGCTCGTGAAGTCGCGCGTGTGGGTACCGTCTCCCCAGATCGTGAGAGGCTTTCCCTCCTTTCGCATCAGTATGAACTTTCCTATCATCAACGCGTAGGCGCCGTTCGGGTCCATGCGCGAGCCGTACACGTTGAAGTAACGGAGCGAGACAGTTGAGAGCCTATACACGCTGCTCCAGAGACGACACGTGAGCTCACCGACGTACTTCTGGAGACCGTACGGGCTCTTTGGCTGTGCAGGAAGCTCTTCCGAAAGAGGTAGTACCTGTTGATCCCCGTACACCGAGCCCGAACTTGCAAACACGAAGCGCTTCACGCCGCCTTCGTGCGCTGCACGTAAGAGAGAAACCGTCCCGCCAACGTTCACCGAGAATGTCAGTTCCGGATTCTCAATAGAAAACTGGACGCGCGGCAGCGCTGCTTCGTGGAACACGTACATCGCGCCCGAAATAATCGGGGCGATTTTTGCATACTCACGAATGTCGATCTCGTGGTACGCAGCCTTTGAATTGATTCGATCGTCGCGTTTGCCCGCAGCATAATCGTCGATCACGTGCACCTCATCGCCACGCTCAGCGAGCGCGTCTACGAGATGCGAGCCAATAAAGCCTGCACCTCCTGTCACGACAACTTTCGCCATAGCAGTATCCTATCAGAATTAGGAGCCGCGGGCCGTGAGAATAATCCGTATGGTCTGCAGTATGATGAACAAGTCCAAAAGAAGTGAGCGATGCTTGAGGTAGTAGAGATCGTGCGAGAGCTTGTGTTTCGTTTGCTCAATATCAGGCGCATGGTGAGGATGCGCGTGATGCTTTATCTGTGCCCAGCCGGTAAGACCGGGCGTGATGAGATGGCGTGCGTTGTAGTACGGGATCTTCGCGCTGTACTCCCGCGAAAGGGCGGGAAATTCCGGCCGCGGACCCACGAGAGATAGATCCCCCTTCAAGACTGCCCACAATTGGGGCAACTCATCAATACGCGACCGACGCAAA
Source organism: Candidatus Kaiserbacteria bacterium (assembly GCA_016186765.1). Classification (GTDB taxonomy): domain Bacteria; phylum Patescibacteriota; class Minisyncoccia; order Phycocordibacterales; family UBA2100; genus UBA10103. The sequence continues at coordinate 105,444 of JACPLD010000004.1, forward strand.
AAATTGCCCACCCGTGTTACGGAGAGTTTTGTCTTCCCGTCTTCGCCATATTCGCCGCGATCATTTCCTGTCATCGAGCGAAACTTAACAACCCGGATCGGCTTTTGATACCTTCCAACCCGCTCTTGCAAAATGAACACCGGTCCCCTGTCGTCAAGCTTGATCGCGAGTGCCACACATGGGTAGAACGGCAGTGAAATAATCCCGAGCACGGCTGCGCCGATAATGTCGAGTGCGCGCTTCAGCGCGCCTGAGAGGCGCGAGGCGCTTACGCTCGAGAGTACCCACTCATATGTAACGAGCGAGAGTGGCACACGATCGAATACCTCTTGGTAGAGCTCGACAATATCAATGATCACGAACCGCTCCTTTTGGAATATCGTGCTGTACATGATGGGACGCGCCGCCTCGAATGCCTTGTCAGAAAAGTCAACGACCAGAAACGCCATGTCGTCCTCCGCAGCCAAGCGGAGCGCTTGTTGGATGACCTGATGCGATGCACTCTTCGACGTGTCGACCACCTGAGCGAACATGAACGGCAAACGATTGTCGCTTGCCACTTCCTGCGCAAGTAGCTTTGCATCCGGTCCCGAAGCAATGAGAACACCTTTCAGCCTGCGGCCCCGCAAAAGCATCGGAAGGTGCGAAAAAATCGGAACACGCCAAAGATAAATAAGGATCGAGGAAATAAGGAGGTAGAGCACGAGAATGGTCTTTGGCGCAAGACCGAATGCAGGGATGAGAAAAAAGAACAGCGCCGCGAGGAGTACATTGATGAGTTGCGCGTAGAAGATCGTCGTCGGCAGCTTGCTGCGGAAAAGCCGCGTGTGCTTTCCATACAACCCCGCAAGAAAGAAAACGCCGAGCCAGGCGACAAAGAGGAACGAGAACGGCACCAGGTGCGTGAGAAAGAGCTCCGGATCGGGGGCTCTCCAGTAACGAACAAAGAGCGTCATCCATAGCGAAATACCAAATACCGCAACGTCGCCTATCAAGAGGACCACGTACTCACGCTTCCGCACGAGACTCATAGGTAGTATGATTATGGCACGAAAAAACCCATGAAACAAGCGACGAATCAGCGGCGGAGAATTCTGTATCTCATCACGAAAGCAACCGCTGGTGGTGCTCAAAAATACGTGTACGACCTGGCGACCAATCTGCCAAGAGTAGACTGTGATGTGATTGTTGCATATGGAGAACGTGGAAGACTTGCTCGAGACCTTGCGGCTTCGGGTATTAAACTTCGCGAACTGCCATCGCTCGCGCGTGACATTGCTTTTGTTTCTGACATCAAGAGCTTTGTTGAAATGTTGAGAATGTTCAGAGAGTTGCAGCCGGATGTGATTCACCTCAACAGCTCAAAAGCTGCTGCAATCGGTGCATTAGCGGCGCGCATCGCGCGCGTTCCAAAAATAATTTTTACGGTACACGGATGGCCATTCAAGGAAAATAGGAACCCGATCTTCCGTGCTTTTATCTATCTTGCGAGTTGGACTACAGGGCTCTTATCTCATGTGGTCATCGTTGTCTCCAAAACCGATGAGAGGCTTGCAAAGCGCATGTGGGGTATCAGGAAGAAGACACGTTTTATTCCACTCGGACTTCCAGAATTCCACCTGCTGTCGCCGAACGAAGGCTACCGCGCCATGTTCGGACAGATAAAACCGGCAACGATCGGTAGTTCAACGCTTCGCTTGGTTTCAATCGGCGAGCTCACGACAAACAAGGGCTTGAGGTATGGGATAGAGGCCACTGCAGAGCTTTCCGAGCGTGGAATCGATGCCGTATATGTCGTTGTCGGAAGCGGAGAAGATCGCGCGCATCTGGAGACACTTGCGAAAAAACTCGGCGTGCATGATCGTGTGTTCTTCCCCGGCTTCATCGAACACGCCCACAAAAATCTTTCCGGTTTCGATACTCTTGTTCTCCCTTCGATAAAGGAAGGTATGCCCTATGTGCTTTTGGAGGCAGTGCGGGCAGGTATCCCCATTGTTGCTACCGATGTTGTCGATGAAGACCTCACGAACCGCATACCGAATCTGCAGCTCGTCCCCGCGAGAGATGTGCAAGCACTCACCGACGCAATTGTTTCGCTATCGAAAGCACCCCGAACTCGCTTGCCCACCGACATCTTTCCCCTCTCGGAAATGACACAAAAGACGATGGCACTGTACCTACCTACCGGCAGGTAAACCGTTTGCCGGTTTCTGGCTCCTCGACTCGGAAATGCAAAAGCAAGCTTTTGCATTTCACTCGCAACGCTCGCCAGTAGGCTACACCACTCCTACAAGCTCCGTCTCATCGCGCGCCTGATGAGAAGAGCGTGCGCGACGGCGCATGCCCATGAGTATTCCGAGCGCCGCATATTCAGTGATGAGATGCGAGCCCCCATAGCTCATAAATGGCAGCGTTGTGCCGGTAATCGGGAGAAGTCCGATGTTCATACCCACATGCACAATAAATTGCGCGAGAATATACACGGCGATACCGGAAGCAAAGAGTGAGTGAAAGTTGTCGCTGCCCCGCAGCGCATGGCCGAGGATCCGTACGATCACGACAGCAAACAGCCCGAAGAGGAGCAGCACGCCAAAGAAACCCCACTCTTCAGCAAATGCTGCGAAGACGAAATCCGTCTCATACTCCGGAAGAAACTGCAACTTAGATTGCGTTCCGTACCCGACACCCTTCCCAGTGAGCTCTCCGGAGCCGACGGCAATTGCCGCCTGGTATGCGTTATACCCCGCTCCCTGAAGATCACTCAGCGGATGAAGGAATGCAAAAACGCGTTCTTTCTGGTATGGCTGCAAGCCCCACTGCCAGAACATCCCGGAGAGGAGCGCGACCGAAACAAAGAGCGTCGCAAGGTGCTTCCACGAAATACCAGCCACGAGAACCATGCCAAGCCATACGGAGGCAATGATGACAGCGCTTCCGAAATCCGGCTGAAAAAGTACGAGAAGAAAAGCGAGCGCCGCGTATGCTGCGGAAACAAGAATGTGGCGTATGTGTGCGATCTCAATGTGACGACGGCTGAAGTATTTGGAGAGAAGCACTATGAGCCCTACTTTGGCGGGATCCGAAGGCTGTACGAAGAAAAGGCCGAGGTCGAAGCGCTCCTGTGCGCCCTTCACGAGAGAGCCAAAGAAAAAAACGAGCGTGAGCAGCAAAAGCACGACGCTGTAGAGCCCGATCACGACGGGCGTGCGCCGCAAAAACTGATACTCCAGAAGACTCGCTGCGAAGAATACCGAGATTGCAATCGCGATCCAAATGAGTTGTCGCTCAAAGAAGGCGTTTTCGCCGGGAAACGAGTGCATCGTTACAAGACCGAGCATCGAGATCATGATCGCAGCAGCAAAGAGGAACCAATCCACATGGGCAAACATCCGAGCCCCCTGTCCGGCCCCATTTTTGATCTTCGATATCATAGACTACTCTCTCGCGGGAGGAAGCACAGGAAGTATATCGATGCGTCCGACCACAGCCGGTAACGGGTCGGGCCACGCGAAGATGATCTCTCTTTCCTCATTGGGCGCGAGGCGCTGCAGCGTGGTCGCGGATGCGACGAATGCATTGTCTGCTGGATCGAAGACAACCGCGACAAACGAAGGACTCAAGACTGGCGCGACCGAAGTATTTTTGACCTTCGCGCTCAAACGCAGCGTCGATTCAGATTTCGTAATGCTTTTATTGCTAACCGCAAGCACACTAGCGGCGTTTTTTGTGCGTTCCCACACCGGCACCGACGTGAATTCAAAGTACGCGCGAGCAACTGTGCGATTGCCGGTATTAATTGCACCCTCAAAAACCGGCGTGATGCCGCCCGGTATAATGAACGTTGTTCCTTTTCGCTCTGCAACCAAGACGTTGCGTTCATCATAGAGCCCAAAGCGATAGTTTACCTTTTGAGTTCCCGCCTCCTCGTTGGGATTTTCGACATAGGCTACCGCGCTATAGAGGCCGCCGCGAACAGGAAACGCGCGGGACCACAGGATAGAGATCGGGTTCAAGGTTCGCTCGTCGAGAAGCGTACAGGGACCACCTTTATCTATCGCGGTTTCTCCTTGGTTTTGTTTTCCATCAAAGCACGAAGAAGGTTCATAGAGCAAAATGGCAGTCGGAATGCCGATAACGATTGCAAAAAAGATAAAGAGACCAAGACCGTAGAGAAACCGTCGCCTTGAGGCCCAGGACATTCTGTAAGTATACGGCAAAGCGGCTCGCATCTTAAGATGCGAGCCGCTTTTGAACACTCTGTGCTAGCGCCTAGCTACTCTCGCATGCACGACTACCATCGCCTCAAGAGGGCTTAACTGCCGTGTTCGGAACCAGAATTGAAAATTGTGTTCTGGCGACTAGCTACTCTCGCCTTTCGACTACCATCGCCTCAACTGGGCTTAACTGCCGTGTTCGGAATGAGAACGGGTGTGACCCCAGCGATAAATCACCAGAACACAATTTTCAATTCAACGATCAAGAGGTGTTTCCCCTCCGACCTCTCGGAAACCCACGGTTTTCCGATTCCTTCCTCCATGGGGAAACAATTGTTTCCCCGACCCCCTTCAAGCCGCACAAAAGTGCGGCCAAGCACTAGCACGGAGTGTTCAAACACTCCGTCTGTTGAACGAAAAACGACACAAAATTAGAAAGCACACCCTTCGACAGCTTGCGCCGCTCAGGGTAAACGCGACTCCCACAATTCCTTACAAGAGTTCTGTTGGGATATTAGTACGCCTTGGCTCAAGGGATTACTCCCCTTTCACCGAGCGCCTATCAACGTGGTCATCTCCCACGACCCTCAACGATTCCTTATCTTGGAGTTGGTTTCCCGCTTAGATGCTTTCAGCGGTTATCCGATCCCGACATAGCTACGGGGCGATGCACCTGGCGGTACAGCCCCCAGACCAGAGGTCAGTTCATTTCGGTCCTCTCGTACTAGAAACGAATCTCCTCAAGAATCAACGCCTACAGCAGATTAAGACCAACCTGTCTCACGACGGTTTGAACCCAGCTCACGTACCTTTTTAAATGGCGAACAGCCATACCCTTGGGACCTTCTCCAGCCCCGGGATAAGATGAGCCGACATCGAGGTGCCGAACTTCGCCGTCGATTTGGACTCTTAGGCGAAACCAGCCTGTTATCCCCAGAGTAACTTTTATCCGTTAATCTTCGGTCGCATCTAATGCGGACCGTCGGTTCACTTTGCTCCGCTTTCGCGCCTGCTCGGGACGTACCCCTCGCAGTCAAGCCACCTTTTGCCAATGCACTATCGGCACGGTTTCCATTCGCGCCTAGGTGACCTTAATAGGCTCCTCCGATACTTTTTAGGAGGACAGCGCCCCACCGAAACTGCCCACCAGGTACTGTCTCTCGCGAGTTTCGCTCGCGAGGTTAGAAACTACAGTCATTAAGAGAGGTGTTGCATTGACGACTCCACGCTAACCGAAATCAGCGCTTCAAAGTCTCCCTCTTACGCTACGCAGAACGCCCGTAATCCCAATACCAAGTTGCAGTAAAGCTTCTGGGGTCTTTTCGTCTAGCTGCAGGAAGGCGGCATCTTCACCGCCCATGTATTTTCACCGAGCAAATCCCCGAGACAGTTCCCAAGTCTCGCCGCAAAGTTCGGACTATATCATCCCTTCGATTCGCCTTTCAGCTTCACTCAGGGTCCGACGTATAGTCTCTGAGGATTCTCTCAAAATCTTTTCACTACATCCTGTTTCTCGTACTTCCGTTTCCGTCCTTTCCCTTCGTTGAGTCTTTCTCGCAATTCAACGATTCTCATAAATCCCTTACGAGCAAGATGCTCGCCGGAGTATACGATGGTCGCGATTTGCTTGAATACCGCGAAGTTTTTTGTTTTAGATTCGGATTGAAAAGGGAACCGTTCAAAGAACGGAAACACCTTTTCTACGAGATCGACGTAATTCGTGACGACAAAGTAATGAACTCCATCACTTCGTTTTTGCAACCTGCCGCACCGCAGATGCTTCTGCAAAAGCTTAAGATTGCTGATATCACGCTGCGCTACATTAAACGTGAGTACTACCTGCCATTGAAGTTTGTGATCCGGTCTTTGACGAAGAGAAACATTGAAGCTCCCTTCTCCGTCACTGAATCCAGACAAATACCATCCAATAGTTGGCGGTGTGTTCACACGTCCAAGTATAGCATCGACTTTGCGAGTCTTTCCTGCTGATTGTCCGCACTGATCGGATTTTTACTCTTGCGAGTACCGTCAGATTCTCGGAGTTTCCAGCATTTGGTCGGATTTTATAACTACAATCATCTTATAGTTATCGCCGACATTGACCGGGGCTTATGAAGTGCCAGCAATTTGCCTTGCGGCAAAAGACCGACCTCACTTGACCTTCCGGCATTGGTCAGGCATCACCCCCTATACATCCTCTTACGAGTTCGCAGGGAGCTGTGTTTTTGGTAAACAGTCGCCTGGGAAATTTTAACTGCGACCTGCCTTGCGGCAGGCGGACCTTATTGCTAACGTACGGCCGCTTTTTTGCCGAGTTCCTTGGGGATCTCTCACTCGTTCGCCTTGGGCTACTCGCCCTGAACACCTGTGTCGGTTTGCGGTACGGTTTGTATAGTGTTGAAGCTTAGAAGTTTTTCTCGGAAGCGCGCTCCTTCAAATTCCCTTTGACGAATCTCCAGTTCTCCACACTACTCGCACTTACATGGCGGATTTACCTACCATGCGCACTCGCAGCATGAACCTCAATCCAATAAGAGGCCTGAAGTACAGCGCTCCGTCCCTCCATCGCACACTACACAAGTCACGGAATATTAACCGTGTGTCCATC
>JACPLD010000002.1 GCA_016186765.1 Candidatus Kaiserbacteria bacterium
GCAGGTTCCGAAGTTTCCGACCAACATGACCCCGCCAAAGCCGGTTCCCTGTCCGGTCGTCGTCGCGACGAAGTAGACTGGCGTTGCAGAACTCGTTGCCGCAGCCTGGATACAAAAGCCTTGCGTTGCCCCCGTTGCCGAGAGGGTCAGCGTAGAGGTTCCTGTCGAGCTGTTCGTAAGACCGCCATAGATCCTGGTCGCCCCCGTTACCTGCAGCGTGCTTGAGCCTACGACGGCTCCGACGACGGTAAATTGGCCTGTAGAAACTGTCGAAGAAGCTTGGGAAATGAAGCCTGCTGCCTGCGTCTCGAGACCCGTAAGACGGAATGCGGCAGATACCGAAGAAGACGCCGTCGATTGGAAGCCGGCAAGGGACGAGAGGCCTGATACGCCGAGTGTGCTTTGCGTGGAGATGGCGCCTGCGGACGTTGTCGTTGCGTTGCCATTCACCCAGAGGTTGCCCGAGAGCGTTTGGTTGGTAGACGAGGCCTGTTGGAGCGAAGTGTTGCCGCTCACTGTCAGCGTACTGTAGAGCGTCGTAGCATCTGTCACTTGCAGCGTACTAGATCCTACAATGGCTCCAACGACGGTAAATTGGCCTGAAGAAATCGTCGAGGATGCCTGAGAGATAAAGCCCGCAACATTTGTCTCAAGACCTGTGAGACGGAAAGCGGCAGATACCGAAGAAGACGCCGTCGATTGGAAGCCGGCAAGGGACGAGAGACCTGATACATCAAGTGTCCCGCCTGTCGATATGTTCGCCGAGATGGTCGTAGCGGCTTGCACCGCTACTACACCGAATAATAGTATGCTCGCAACGACGATGCCGAGCGTAAACCAGCTTGCGTTGTAAGCCCAATCCGTAAAACCTTTCATACAATAAATTTAGGAATAAAATTGATAATTAATAATTGCGACCTTGATTTCTAAGAAAGCACAGGGAGTGAACTCCCTGCACGCCTCTGGATTGTACACCCCGCTCATTAAGCGCTTGGTGGCGCAATATCGATACTGTGGATAAGTTTGCAAGATTTTACTGCGCTTCCCCGAGAGCCTGCAGGAAGTTTGCATCGGTTTCGACGAGACTAGGTGCTTTCTCACGAAGCTCCTTGACAATCTCACGAGAGTGCTCCGGGTTCCCTGCGAGAAACTCGGCTTTCGCAAGGTCATAAAGGACAGGATAGTTTCCAGACTCTGCCGCAACGACGTCCTTTAGAAAGCGGACTGCATTCTCCCAATCTTCAGCTGTAATGTAGTAGCGTGAGGCGCGACGTGCCGTGTTGGTGTCTTGCTTCGTATAGGCTGCAAGACCTTTTTCAGCCCACTCTTTCGCCAAAGCCGGCTCCCCGAGTACTTGGTAGAGTGTTGCGATGATGTAGTGAGGCTCTGCAAAGTTTGGTACGAGCTCCGAGTAGGTTTTCAACTCACCTACAGCTTCCTCATAGTACTGCCGCTTGCCGGCACTTCCGTGTGGCAAGGCATCCCCTTTCTTAATGGACACATTGGCAAGTAAGTAGCGCGGCTGTATGCGCTTCGGTGATAGCTCGATGGCGCGGGCGAGCACATCACGGACATACTCCTCCTCCGGTTCCTCTCCATTTGGTGCAAGGTCGAGCACGTGCGCATAGTATGTGACAGTGCGCGCATCATACGGATACTTCTCGTAGTTACTCTCAAGGACATCGCGCGCCGCACGATACGCGATCAATCGCTCCTCACCAGCAAGCTGCACCACTTGACGCTCCGAGTACCACTCATAGACTTGGTAGCCGTACTCCATGTCGGCAAAGGTGCCGAGCTTCAACCCCTTCTCTATCGCGCCTACCGAGCGACGAGCATCGACAAGCTGATAAAGGTACCCCTGCGCGAGCGCAATATTCGCGCGAAGTGGTTGGATTGATACGGGATAGATGAGGAGATTCCGGCACACCGCGCAAACGCCACACGAGCATGCTCGCAAAAAGTATGAGGAAGATCCACAGCGTGAGCGCCGTGTCGAAGACAAAGAAATTCTGCACGGCGTAGACGATAGCGATAAGCGAAAAGAGCAAGCCGCGGTATCGCTCCCCTGTGTCAGCCGATTTGAGAAGTCGCCACGATTCGTACATGAATGCGCCGATCAATACGAGGTACAAGAGAAGGCCGGGAATTCCATGCTGCACGAGGTAGTCGAGAAACGCGTTGTGCGTTCGATCGAACCATTGCTCGACGATTTTCGTCGGATCATAAAACCTGTTGAATGCGACCGCGATATGTTCGGAGCCGAGGCCGAGCAAGAGTTCTTTGGGATTCTGGAGCGCCTCTGCAACCACGTTTTGCCAAATGAAGAGCCGGCTTTCAACGGTCGTCTCTGAAAGTGATATCGCTGCGAGACGCTGTATCGGCGCGAACGGCGCCGATGCGAGCTGCGAGTGAAACGTAATGAACAGCGCAGCAACCACCAAGACGCCGAGAAGGCCAAAGCGTGCATACGTTCGGTACCCGCCTACGCCAAGGCTTCGGCGGGCAGGTCGCTCACTGCCCCCTGCTTCGCTAAAGCTTCGCAGGGCAGGCCTCCATGCGTAGTAGGCGAGCGCGACAAACCCCGCAGCCACCATCGCGAGCAACGTACCGCGCGTAGCCGCAGCGAGAATTCCCAAGAGCTGAAGTGCCGCAGCAGCGTATGCCCACTTCTGCCATGTGCCCCTCAAATCCCGCGCGAGCAAGAGGGTGACAAAAAACGAGAGCGCTATGTAGCTCGCAAAGAACGTGGGATTGCCGAAGGTGCTTGAAACGCGCTCCGCTTCACCCGGAAGAAGTGGAATATCGATGCCGCTTGCCCATTGGAGCCATTGCAAAACACCAAAGAGCGCCGAGAGCGATGCCGTCCACACGATCACAGCAAAGAGACGTTTGATAAATGCCTCATCTGCATAGATGAGCGTGAGATAGAAGAATCCCGCAAGCGCGGTCAAGGTGAGAAGTCCGTCTCCGCGATCGAAGATCGACCAGAAGCTGTGATAGAAATCGACTCCTACGAGCGAGCTGACATACGTCCATACGAGAAGCGTCGCAGGAATCCACGTGAGCGGATTCCGGAGCCGCGCGAAATAGAACTGCCTTCCCGATAGAGCGAGAGCTGCAAATGCAGCAAGCGCGAGAAGAAAGAAGCCTTGAATGAGGAGCGTCTTTGGCGTGAGGTAGGGGTACAGGAGTCCACCAATGTAGACGAGCGTGAAAACGGCGGGGGCGAGGAGAAGATATGGGAAAGCGCGCTCAAGAGTTTCTCTCATGAAGCGCGGAGACGGGCGATTTCGCCCCTAATCGTCGGCACGTTGCCGCCCATGAGACGCTCCATTTCTCGCAGCGCTTCGATTGCCTCTTGCGTCATGCCGATGCTTTCATACCACTGTGCCTTGATCTGCTGAATCTCGGGAGCTGTACCTTCGAGCCCCACTTCCGCCTCGCCAAATGCTGCCTCGATCGCTGCGGTGTCTTCTGCAAAGTGTGCGATAAGAAATTGGATGCGCGCGGTGTGGTACTCAGCAATCTGCGACTGGGCTTCGACGGCACGAGCGTACGCGATGCGCGCCGTATTGAGAGCGCCGAGCCGCTCCATGAGAGCGCCGAGATTCCGCCATGCGAGACCGGTCTTCGTCGAATCGATTCTAAGGGCGCGCCCGAGATATTCATACGCTGCCTTGCCATCTCCGAGAAGCTCGTACTGATTGGCAATACTCACGTAAAGAATGTAGTCGGTTGGGTCGTCATTCGCGCCGCTCTGGTCGCCTCCCAAGAGACCCTCGGAGCGAGCGATCTCATCGCGCGCGCGCTTCTCGAGTTCACTATTGCCCTCGTACGAACCCTGGAAATCCCACGAGGAGATCGCATCGCCCTCCGCAACAGGAAGCGGATGCGCTTGATTGCCGAATAGAAACCACGCGCCTCCGGCAATGAGTGCGGCGGCAACGATGCCGATAAGGATGTTCTTGTTTGTATTTTGCATGGGGAGAGTATATCAGAAACAGGTTTTAGGTGTCAGATGTCAGCTGAATATCAAGGACGGTCCTTGATACGCGGATTCCTAAGGACCGTCCTTGATATTCAATGGCGCAACGCAAAACCCCTCGCCGATTGACGAGGGGTTTTGGTTTTGTTGGGCCGAATCCCAACCGGAGTTCTCCGAGGAGAACTTAGGACTAGTTACACGACGTACCACTTGTACTTGCCGTACAGGTGCGGAAGTCGTTGTCAACGTCCTTCACGAGGTAGCCGTTCGTCCAGTCGGTCGTAGTGAGTCCGTGGGACGAGGCCGACTTGTCAGACCACACGAGGTCGTAGCCTTCAGCCTGCACGTTCGCGGTATTGTTCGTGACCGCAGCGCTGTCTTCCTCGATGTCAATCGTGATCGAGTCGTTCGTGTCCCAACCCGTGACCGTCGTCGCGCGAAGCTCATAGGTCTTTGTCGAACCTGCACCTATCTCCTGGGCTGCACCCGCGAAGGTCGTGCTCGCGATTGTAGTCCCTACGTTGAGCGAGGTAACGCCGAGCGCCGTACCGAGATTGGCAACGTCGTGGAGCTCGAAGCCCGAGAACGACGTGCCGGTCGTGGCGATGTTGAACGTGACCTTGTAGAGTTCGATCGAGCCGGCTTGGTCAGCCGTTACCGTGAATCGGTAGAGGCCAGAGCCTGCTACAACAGCGTTGGATAGACCACTGGTGGTCTTCGCAAAGACCGGAACAGACTTCCTCACGTACTTCGTACCGTAACCCGAATTGGCCGCGGAGTTGACGTCGGCGCTTGCCGCCGAAGGATCCGTGTTGCCTGCCGAATCAATAGCCTTGAAGCCACTCTCGTGGGAGATCAAGACCGAGATCGCAGCAGCCGAGTGGGAGCCGGAACTGATGAGAGGAATGTCGACGTAGACGTCTAGATCTCTCGATTCGTTCTGTGGTACGTACATCGTGAGACCGGTGAAGGTCGCCGTCGCGTACTGCTGCGCGCCTGTTGTGAGCGCCTGCGAAGCAGTCTGCTCTACGCCATTCACGTCCTTGTACTTCAGGGTCACGTTCGAGACGGACGTTGCCGCGTCGTTCGGGACCTTGATGCGGAGCTCTTGGATGGTGAAGCTCGCGTTCTGGCCGTCGAAGTCGAACTTACCGACGTGGACCATGGAGCTGCCCGCGATCACGTTGGAGTTGACCGGCGTGCCTGCGTCACGAGTGACCGTCAAGGTGCCGGAGCCGACCGTGATGGTTTGGAGTGCTTGATCAGAGCCGATCGTTACCGACTGACCCGTGACTGCACCCGTACCACCCGTTGACGTGTCGAGTGTTGCAACGATGGTTCCCGCAGGAATACCACTCTTGAGGTTCGCGACGACATTGATGGTCTTCGTCTGCGAAGCTCCCATCGCAACGTTCACGGAGTACGTGTTCGAGCTTGCGGCGGAAGACTTCGTCGTACCGATCTGCGCACCCGTCGCATTGTCGACAAGACGCATGTCGGTGAGAGACGCCGAGTTGTTGCCGGCGAGCTCAATGACGATCGTGTTCACGTTGACTCCCTCGGTAGAACCGGTGGAGAGCGTGAAGCTTCCGATCTTCGCGTTGTTCGTGCCTGCAACCATCGTCTGGTTGCCGTAGCCGGAAGCTTTCGTACCCGAGAGGCTCGAAGAGGTGATCGTCCTCGAGTTGCCCTCAACTTCCGCGATGAAGGCACCGATCCGATTACCGGATTTCATGCCTTCGGTGTCTGCAACCGCGACCGCTACGCCAACGTCGACTGTTTCGGTGTTGGTATAGTCCGTGGCATTGGACTGCTTGGCATCACCGTAGATCTCCACAACGTGGGTCTTACCCGCAGTGAGGATCATGGATGAGCCGAGTGTCGTTGTCGCACCCGTAGCCACTGTGATGTCAGCTGTAGAGCCAACCTGCACGCCGTCGAACATGATGCGCACGTTGTCCATCGTGCCGTTAGAGGAGCTGGTGTCGACGTCGACGCCGAGTGCCTCAACCTTTAGGTTGTCACCCGCTGCGCGGAATTCGAAGCGGCTCCAGAGAACTCCAGTGGAAGCTACTGCCACGTTCTCCGTAGGAGAGGTGTTGGACTTCACGATCGAGAGACTTACGCCTTCGACTGTGTTAGCCGATACCGCTGTCGGCGCTGTTGGCGCGAGAGGCTGTCCGAGTTCCGAGTCAACCAAGAGGATGTCTGTTCCCCTGCGGACCTGGAAGTCGAACGTCTCGCCCGAGGTGCCCAAGATATCGCCAACGAGACGGATCTCGTTGCCACCCGTCTCAAGTTTTATCGGGTTTGCCGAGAAGTCGAAGACGAGCTTGTCCTTCGTCGTCGACTGGATAACCGAGCCGACTTGCACGCCCTTGATGTAGAGCTTGAAGTTCGCGAAGTCGGTGTCTTTGGTCGAGCCGCGGTTCTCGAACTGAATCGAGTGCAGGTACGACGCGCGGTTGTTCACCGTGAGCGTTGCCTGGAAGACCGTCACTTCGTTCGCGGGAGCAAACGTGCCGCCCGTGGGCGTTACTGCACCCCACGTCGCCGTCGCGATAGTCGCGTTGGAGATGAGGTGCAGGTTGCCCGAGATCGGGAGCACAACGGACGGGTCAAGCGGCGCGGAGGCCGTGACGCCCGTCAGCTGCACGCCGACCTGGTTGCCGTTCGTCGAGCCGATGTCGGCGCGAACGCCAACTGTCACCGAGCCGTTCGCGGGAACCGTGAAGACTCCCGCCGTGTCGTTGAAGCTGAAGTTACCGCTCGAGATGCCTGCCGGATCGGTGATACGGCGAGCACCATCGTAGAGGTAGATGTTGCCCAAGTCGGAGTCTGTCGAGACGCCGATGCGCTTGAACGCAATGTTCGTGACTGTGACAGGCACGCCCGAGCCGTTCGTGAAGGTGAACTTCGCGAGGAGGGCGATACCCTGACTCTTGACGATCGTGCTAGCCGCCGGATTATCAGCAGCGAGCATGACGCGGAGTCCTGCGCCTACCGGAACCGGAGGTGGTGCGCCCGGAGTTACCGGAGGAGTCACCGGTCCTGCGCAGAGAGCGTTTGCCTTCGCGCGCGTGATCGGGCCCCAGAAGCCGGCCGTCGGCGTGATGCCGTTTGCCGCCTGGAATGCCGAGACCGCCGCCTTGGTGCGAGCACCGAAGTAGCTGGTCTCATTGCCCGGAGAGCCAGCGCCTGTCGAGGCGATAACTGCACCGTGAGCGTTGAGGAATTGCTGAATCCACATCACTTCACCGCCCGAGTTTCCCATCGAGTGGTTCCTTGTGAATGTGTAGCAGCCAGCGCCTGCGGGAGCGGTTGTCGTGCCGCCCTGCAGCGCTGCGATTTGTGCGAGCAATGCCTGGATCTGTACCTGAAGGTCGGCAATCGTCTGCGCTTTCGCCGGAGTGGCGAACGCAAACGAGAGCGTGACGATCAAGCCAAGACCAAGAGCAACTGCCGCAACATTTTTTGTTGCTAATGCTTTACTCATAGTTAATGTTTGACCTTTCTCCAGCTGTGTAAGCAGCTGGAAGCACACACACTCTTTCGACGAGAGTGCGCATGCATTTGTGTGTCTTCTAATGACTAATAACTGAAGACAACTTAATAATCGGGCTTTCGCCCTCATATCGTTTTCGCTCGCTCGGAAATGAAAATTCGACTTCCATTTCGGGAGAGAGGCGGAACGATAATTTTGCTAGCCCCTGTTTTGAAGTTGGAAGTGAGAAATTGGAAATTTGAAAATGCGCTTTGCATCACCTAACTTCTAACCTCTAACTTCCAACCTCTACTCCGGGGATTAGCAGCAAGAATGTTAGACCGTCATTCATCCGTGCAATCGTATCCGGACATATCCAGAAATTCTGGAGTACTTCTTCTGAGTGGCTGACCGCCACCCGTTCGTTACCCACTATGCGAATGTCAGAGAACAAAGCGTTAGAGCAAAACTGCTTCCCGCTTTCATCGGAAACTAATGCGACCCCCTGAGAGGCGCATCCCGACAATTATATATCAGCGGGTCTGCCGCACTGTTTCGCCCCAAACCTCTTTTTGTGGATAACTTGTGGCCAAAGAAAGGCCCATTTGGGCGCCATTTCGGCTCACGAGTTACCGCGGCACAATACGCTCCCGACGCTCGGGAGTCAACAGGACTGACGAGGATTTGGGCCTTATCTTTCATTCGTTCACGCTACATGTATAGAAATCGTGAACAGAAACATACTGCAAAACAAGAATCAAGGTCGCGCAAGAGTATAGGTGCTCCAGCGCTTCGCGCCGACCTTCTTGACACGTCCTCCTGCAACGAGCTGCTTCAGCTCCCTTTGAATCATTTTCTCGCTATACGCCGGAAGGTTCGCCGCAATGTCCTTTATGCCGAGCTGGCCTCGACTTCCTAGAACTCCAATGATTTCCTCTGCTCGCGCGCGCATGTGAATGGAACTATCAGACACCTTCCGTCTCTCTTCAGATTTGTCTTTTACACGTTGCATCTTGCGCCTCCCTAGTGTGTCCGATACAGCCTCGGCTGGGTACCCCGCTCCTATTGCGAAATCTTCCTTCGAGAGCAAGACGCTCTCCGAAAGCCCCGACCTCTGTGAGGTTGTGAGCGCTACACCAAGCTCATCGAGCGCCGCAACGAGCGCATCTGCATTCTGGATAGATACGCGCCCCGAAACCGCGAGAAGCCGGACGAGAGATATGAGCTTCCGGACCTGCCCCTCAGCATCTATCAAGAGCTTCGACTCGGCGCTCCGAAGCTCACTGCGCAGAGAGAGGATCGAGGAGAGCAGTTCTATCGCTGCTCGTCTAGAGGCGACTCGCGCGGGCTCTCCTTCGGGGATGTGGTTCGTGATGAGGTGAACGGCTGCTGCGATCCTCTCGGCGCGCCGATATACACGATCGCCGGAAATATTGTGCCCAAACGCATCTGTCCGTATTAATGTACTATCAAGAAACCGAGTGAGGTATTCCTTCTTCGAGACGTCCTTTATATCGTCCATTGTGCGCCGGGGCGTGTCCGTGTTGTCCTATACGCGAGGCATGCCCGATTATATAGAGCACAAAGGACAATGCAATGACTTCGAACATGTAAGAATCGCTATCCTCAAAAACGCTGCGGGAAATCGAGCAAAAGTAGAGTGCTATGATATTGCCATGAAAGAAAAACGCTCGCGTGGCAAGAACAGGCGGAAAGAAGACAATGCTAACGAGCACATCCGGCGCGTGAGTCCTGAGGTTCTCCGCGGGGTCTTTGCCACCTTCCTCGCCGCCATCGCCGGCTTCCTCGTGCTCGCAGGAGCCGAGAAAGCAGGAGCTTTTGGGGGAGTTCTGTACGGATCTCTCTCCTACCTCCTCGGGATAGGCTACCTTCTTCTTCCGGCCTCGCTCATTCTCCTTGCGGTCGCCATTTTGCGATCGTTCGAACGGCACTTCGGTGTCGTGCAGCTCGGGAGCATTGTCATTTTTCTCCTCGCCGCGCTCGGGCTCGTCCAGATCGCGCTGCCGGGTCGCGGGGGTGTTATCGGCTCTGCCGTCGTTAGGCCCTTGACTTCCGCAATCGATATCCCCGCTACTGTCATCTTTCTTTCAACATTCATCATCGCCTCGCTCATCATCGCCTTCGACATCAACGTAGGAACACTACTTGCGACGATACGCGAGCGCCTACGCGCAAAGCCACAAGAAGGAGAGCTTCGCGAAGAAGTTTCTGTCATTGGATTACCCGCGGAGGAGAGCGAACCCGACGTCGAAAAAGAATCCGAATCGTACGGAACATCCGACCTGAAGGGAAACACCCCCCAGGTTTTGGAAGAAAAGAGAGCAAGCATCGCGCACTTTCTCACAGAGAAGCAGGGAGCAACAGAGGGTTTCCCCATCATTGCCGCAACGGCGCGAGAGTATACGCCGCCGCCGATTTCGATTCTCGCGAAAAACCGTGGAAGGCCTGAGGTGGGCGATGTGAGAGCAAACATGAACATCATTAAACGCACGCTTCAGAATTTTGGCATCATGGTTGAAATGGACGAGGCTTCGATCGGCCCCACGGTGACACGCTACGCGATGAAACCCGCCGAGGGCGTGCGCCTCTCGAAGATCGTTGCCTTGCAGAGTAATCTCGAGCTCGCGCTCGCTGCCTCCCCTGTGCGCATTGAAGCACCGATTCCCGGAAAATCGCTTGTTGGGATCGAAGTGCCGAACATCGCACGAACAACCTTGGGACTTGCACCCTTACTTTCAGATGAAGCATTCGCAAGCTCTGACAAGCCGCTCCTCCTCTCGCTTGGACGCTCGATAACCGGCACTGCGCACTTTGCCGATCTCGCGCGCATGCCGCACCTACTCGTTGCGGGCACGACAGGTGCAGGGAAATCAATCATGATTCACGACTTCATCGTCTCCCTCCTCTATCGTTGCGGTCCGGAGCGGCTTCGATTCATCATGGTAGATCCAAAACGCGTCGAACTAACAGTCTACAACTCGATCCCCCACCTCCTCACTCCTGTTATTACGGAGGCGAAGAAAGCAATCCTCGCCATGAAATGGCTCGCGAAAGAAATGGAGCGCCGGTACAACATTCTCGAGACGGAATCTGTCCGCGACATCTCCTCCTACCACGAAAACATTGTTGCCCCTGCAGTCGCAAAAGGCTCCGCAGAAGAGGAGAAAATGCCAGAAGCGATGCCATACATTGTCGTCGTTATTGATGAACTTGCCGACATCATGGCCACGTACCCTCGCGAACTTGAAGCTGGCATCGTGCGGCTTGCGCAAATGAGCCGCGCGGTAGGCATTCACCTTGTCCTTAGTACGCAGCGGCCGAGCGTGAAAGTGATCACCGGTCTCATCAAGGCCAACATACCTGCACGCGTCGCCTTCCAGGTGGCCTCTCAGATCGATTCCCGCACGATCCTCGACATGGGAGGTGCAGAGAAGCTCCTTGGCGCAGGCGACATGCTCTTTCTCTCCGGTGAGATGAGCAAGCCTCGGCGCATTCAGGCTCCCTTGATTTCAGAAAGCGAGGTGAAGAATGTTGTCGCGCATGTGGCTCGAGAGGGCGGTGGAGAGATCTTGGGCGAGATCGACTTCAGCGAAAAGACAGGGAGCGGTACTGATGCACTCTTCTCCATGATTGAAGAGGAGGATGATGACGAACTCTATCCTGAGGCAAAGCGGACCGTCATCGAAGCGGGCAAGGCCTCCACCTCCTACCTCCAGCGCAAACTTGGGCTAGGCTACGCTCGCGCTGCTCGTTTGATGGACCTTTTGGAAGAGCGCGGCGTTATCGGCCCAGCCGACGGCGCAAAGCCCCGCGACGTGATCGGCAAGGGGAACGCCGACGAACTCGCGCGAGAACCAGAGGGAGAAGAGGAACGCGTATGACATTCCTTTTCCCCTCCCCAGCTTGGAATTTTTTTCGCGGCGTGCGCTTTTGGAGTGTCGCGCAGGCCGACGGGCCGAGCAGCAGGGATTTTTCAGCAGAAAAATACCCGACTCCAAAAGTGTATGGCGAGAAAAAAATTCCATAAGTATGCTCCCCTACCACGACAGCCGGCTCACGCGCATCGTCCTTATAGCTTTTTTTCTCACGCTCGCAGCCTATGCTGCATACGAGATCCGCGGACTCATGTCGGGTCCGGTGATTGAGATCGAGAACAGAGTCATGGAGGTATCGGAGCCTTTCATCACCATCGAAGGACACGCCGGTCGCATTGCAACGCTTTCCATGAATGGTCAAACGATACCGGTTACCGAAGAGGGGGACTTTGCCGAAGGCTATGTGCTCGCTCCGGGGTACAACCATATTGTGCTCGAAGCGCGCGACCGCTACGGCAATTCGGCAACGCGTGAAATTGAAATTATCTATACCCCTTCGACAAGCTCAGGGCAAGCGCCGACCTCGTCTCCATCAGCGAGCGTACAGTAGGTTGCTTGATACTTCGTACCTCATACTTCATACTTCCCGCTATGTCCCTCAAAAAAAAGGAGAAAGCTCCTCCCAAAACAATCGGTAGAGATACAAAAGACATCGACCGCGCGATTTCAGAGATCAAAACCAAATTCGGCGACGACGCGATAATGAAGCTTGGCGACACGCCGAAAGTCGACGTGAATGCAATTCCCACGGGCTCCATCGGCGTGGATTGGGCGCTTGGAATCGGCGGTCTTCCTCGCGGACGCATCATCGAAATATTCGGTCCCGAGTCTTCGGGCAAGACGACGCTATCGCTCCACGTCGTTGCTGAAGCGCAGAAAAAGGGTGGCATCTGCGCGGTCGTGGACGCCGAGCACGCGCTTGATCCGGAGTACGCAAAAAAACTCGGCGTGAACATCGAGCAGCTCCTCGTCTCGCAGCCCGACACGGGAGAGCAGGCGCTCGAGATAGTCGAATCACTCGTGCGAAGCGGGAAGATCGACGTAATCGTGATCGATTCTGTCGCCGCGCTCACGCCCAAAGACGAGATCGAGGGCGACATGGGCGCGCAGCATGTGGGAAAGCAAGCACGCCTCATGTCGCAAGCACTGCGTAAACTGACCGCTGTTGTCGCGAAGACAAAAACGGTCGTCATTTTCATAAACCAGATCCGGATGCAGATCGGTATCATGTTCGGGAATCCCGAGACGACGCCAGGCGGCAAAGCATTGAAATTTTATACATCGGTGCGCATCGACATCCGGCGCATTGCACAGATAAAAAAGGGTGACGAGGTGATGGGCGGACGGCACCGCGTGAAAATAGTAAAAAACAAGGTTGCCGCGCCATTTCGGCAGACAGAGTTCGATATGCTCTACGGCGAGGGCATCTCACGTGAGGGCGAAGCGCTCGCGCTCGGTGAGAAGCATGGCATTGTCGAAAAATCCTCCGGCGGCGCATACAGCTATGGTGAGCACAAACTCGGACGCGGCTACGATGCCGCGCGCACCTTTTTGCGCGAGAACAAACCAGTTCTCAACCAACTTTTGAAAGAGATCAAAAAAGCGCTCGCCGAAGGCGGCGTCGTGAAGAGTACTGAGGCAGCAACTGGTGAGTAACCCTGGATAAAGAGCGAGCGGGGTAGTGTGCTCGGAGGGTCTTCGCGCAGGCCGACGAGGCCGAGCGGGTGAGGAAGCGAATACATGGAGCTTCTGCAAGACCTTTCGAGGTATTTTCGAGCCAGCGAAGAAAATATCCGAAAGGTGTACTGCTCCTGTAAGGAGCACGGCGCTTTTCCCGCGACGATGCGACCCGATGAGCACACTGCCCTCGAGCGAAAACTATTGTGCATTTTGCACATCTATGTATTATGCAACGTTAGTTGTTCGCGACTCCGACAGAGTCATTGATTAACTAAACAGCTGGATCAGAGATGGGCACGAAACGCCCCGCAAAGGCACCCAAACGAAAAAAGAAGAACGGTCCGAAGAAATTCTGGCTCTTGGGCCGAGAAGAGATCAACACCGCGCACTTCGACATCACGCCCGAAGGGACGCTTTTGGTGCGCGAAGGAAACTACCAGTACAATATCTACAACATCATTAAGAAGCACGGAACGCCGACCGAGATTTTTTTTCCCACGATCGTCGAGAACCGGGTGCGCGATCTCATCGAAACATTCAACGCCTTCATCAAAGTCACGGGCTACAGGGGACGCTTTTACTACCACTATCCGATGAAGGTCAACCAAAATCGGGAGTTCGTGCTGCCGGCAGTCGCTGAAGGCGCGAACCTCGACGTAGGAAGCGCCAACGAGCTCTTCGTTGTGAAGCGGATGATAGAGCAGGATAAGTTCAACGAAAAGATCCGCGTCATCTGCAATGGCCCGAAGACCGACCGGTATATGGACCTCATTGACGAGCTGCGCGGGAAAGGTCTCATCGTGATTCCCATCATCGAGGATATGGTCGAACTCGAGCGCATGAAGAAGTTCAAGGGCGAGGTCGGCATCCGCGTGGACCTCAACCTCAAGGTCGCGAGCCACTGGGACAAACGCTATAACCGCTACGGATTCACCGAGGAAGAGCTAGTGAATCTGGGCAAGATACGCAACCTCGCTGTGTTGCACTACCACGTCTCGAGCCAGATCGAGCGCATCGACGGCCTTATCCAGCCGCTGAAGCGCGCGATCGCACTCTATGCGAAAATGCGCGAGAAGAATCCACAGCTCGATACTATCGACATCGGAGGCGGGGCTGGTGTGCCGTATGACAAACGAAAACGCTTCTATACCGGCAGAAGCCTCATCAGTCAGCTCGTGAAGACCGCAAAGAAACAGTGCGACCGTCTCGGCGTGCGCCACCCCAATCTCATCGCCGAATGGGGTCGCTATGTCGTCGCGCCCGCGCAAGTCACGATCTACAAGATCACTGCCGAGAAGCAAGCCTACAACAAGGGTGGCAATAGCTGGTACGTGATAGACGGTTCCTTTATGAACGACCTTTTGGATACGTGGGCAATCAAACAGAAGTGGCACGTGGTGCCCGTCAATCACCTGCTCAGCAAAAAGCTCGCACGTGTGTGGATCGGCGGGAGCTCGTGCGACAGCGACGACAAATACACCGCGGGTGGCTCATATATCCTCCTGCCACGACTTTCGGATGCCGATGAGCTCTACATTGCTTTCCTCGACACTGGTGCCTATCAAGATTCTCTTGCCTCACATCACTGCCTGCTCTCTTCGCCCCTAAAACTCACGGCGCAAAATGGGGAGATCAAAGTCGTCCGCAAGCGCGAGACGGCGGAAGAAGTGGGCAAGCAATTCGGGTGGTAGCGCTATGAACCTAACCTTCGGGGATTTCCCGAAACAGTATCGAGATCCGAAGAAAGCAAAAATTGCGATTCTTCCGGTCCCCTACGACGGCACGTCGACATATGGAAAAGGGGCCGACAAAGGCCCCGCAGCGCTCCTTGCCGCTTCATACCAACTCGAGAACTACAACATCGAAACTCACACCGAGGTCTACAAACACGGCATATATGTGGAGAAGCCAGTGACAGAAAAGCGCTCTCCCGAAGCAATGATCGAGGCAGTAGCGCGAAAGGTTGCTACCGTGATTGGCAAAAAGAAATTTTGCGTCATGCTCGGTGGCGAGCATTCCATCACGCCGGGTGCTGTGCGGGCTCATGCCAAAAAGTACAAGGGCCTCAGCGTGCTGCAGCTCGATGCGCACACCGACATGCGCGAGGAGTACGAGGGTTCGAAGTGGAACCACGCATGCGCAATGGCGCGCGTCAAAGAGTTCAGACCGGTGCAGGTTGGTATCAGAAGTTTGGACGTCGGTGAAATGAGAAACATAGATATGAGCCGTGTCTTTTTTGCCGAAGATATCCACGACAATAACCGCTGGATGGGACGGGCGATCGCGAAGCTCTCAAAAAACGTCTACGTCACGATAGACCTTGATGTCTTCGATCCTGCCTTTATGCCCTCGACAGGCACGCCGGAGCCGGGCGGGCTCGATTGGTACCGGCCGCTCCGATTCCTTCGTGAAGTGGCAAAGAAGAGAACTATCGTCGGCTTCGACGTTGTCGAACTCTTGCCGCGCAAGGATGCTCCAGCACCGGACTTTTTGGCAGCAAAACTTGTGTATACACTGCTGAGCTATATATTCTCAAAGTGATATGGCAACTGTATTGATAATTGGAGCGGGCGGCGTGGGCAGCGTGACAGCACATAAGTGCGCGATGAATTCTCGTGTCTTCACGAAAATCCACCTCGCCTCACGCACGATAGCAAAACCCAATGCGATAAAGAAGGACATCAAAAAGCGCTGGGGAGTCGATATCACGACACATGTCGTGGATGCGGATAAAGCGAAAGAGGTCATCGCGCTTATCAGGAAGACCAAACCCGAAGCCGTCATCAACGTCGCGCTTCCCTACCAAGACCTTTCCATCATGGATGCCTGCCTCGCAACGGGCGTGCACTACATAGATACAGCCAACTACGAGCCAAAAGATGAAGCTCATTTCGAATACAGCTGGCAGTGGGCCTACCGGAACAAATTCAAAAAAAGGGGCGTCATGGCGATACTCGGCGCCGGTTTCGATCCAGGAGTTACGAATGCCTACTGCGCCTACATGCTCAAGAAGTACTTCGACAAAATCCGTTTCGTCGATATTCTCGATGCAAACGCTGGCAGTCATGAGAAAGCCTTCGCCACGAACTTCAGTCCAGAGATAAACATTCGCGAGGTGACGCAGGAAGTGAAGCATTGGCGCAAAATCAAAAGAGCTGGCGGATGGATCAAGACACCGCCGGTA
Source organism: Candidatus Kaiserbacteria bacterium (assembly GCA_016186765.1). GTDB lineage: Bacteria > Patescibacteriota > Minisyncoccia > Phycocordibacterales > UBA2100 > UBA10103. The sequence goes on from JACPLD010000002.1 coordinate 16,233, forward strand.
ATGAACAAAGGCAGCGTTCACTTCAGCTTCAACTATCCGGTGGCGGGACCGCGGGAGAGCTACCTGCTCTTCCACGAAGAGATGGAATCGCTCGTGAAGAATCTCCCCGGCCTCGAGCGCATGCGCTTTTGGATGACGTTCTCGGAGAACTACCTCACGCACTTGAGAGTGATGGAGAGTATCGGTATCTCGCGCATCGATCCTGTCGATTTCAAAGGGGAGAAGATCATCCCGATGGAATTCTTGAAAGCGCTTCTGCCGGATCCCGCTTCTCTTGCAAAAAAATACACTGGGAAAACAGTCATCGGCTGCATCGTGACAGGCGTGAAAAAGGGCCCTTCGACTTCGCTCAGGGTAAAGAAAAAAGAGAGTACGAAATACATCTACAACGTGAGCGATCACGCAAAGTGCTTCAGGGAAGTCGGCTCACAGGCCATTTCCTACACCGCGGGCGTGCCGCCCGTGATCGCCGCGATGATGATCCTGCAAGGCAAGTGGAAAGGCGCGGGCGTTTTCAACGTGGAAGAGCTCGATCCCGAGCCGTTCCTGAAGGCGCTTGCTCGCAATGGGCTGCCGTTCAAGGTCGTGAACCACAGGCCACTTCCTACGTATCTCGGCCTGCCTGCCAGCAGGCAGACGCCTAAGAAAAAATGAAAGCGCGTCCCGCCTTCGCGAGGTCAAAGCCCGCTTCGGCGCGGCGGAGGCCTGCCTCCACGCTCGACGCGAGGAAGATCAAAACGCCCGCCTTCGTCATCGAGGAGAGCTTACTTCGGCACAACCTCGGCATCCTGAAATGGGTGCAAAGAGAAACGGGTGCGACAGTGCTTCACGCGCTCAAGGCGTGGGCTACGTGGCCCCTCTTTCCTATTGTCAAGAAATACTTGGACGGAACTGAGGTGAGTTCTCTCAACGAAGCTCGGCTCGGGCGAGAGGAATTCGGCCAGGAAGTGCATATATATGCACCCGCCTACAAGCTGGAAGAATTCGACGCGGTGCTAAAAAACTGCAGCCACATCATTTTCAATTCGTTCAGCGAGTGGAGAAAATCCAAGAATAAGGTACAGAAGTCAAAAAAGAAGATATCAGTTGGGCTTCGGATCAATCCCGAGATTACGACGAATGAAAAACATGACGTATGGAATCCGTGCGCGCCTGATTCGAGACTCGGCACTCGCGTGGGCGAATTCGAACGAGAGATAAAGAGAACTCCGAAGGCACTTGAAGGCATCGACGGCCTTCACTTCCATATTTTCTTCGAGCGCGACCTGCGCGATCTTCGAAGTGCGCTCCCGAGGATCGAAAAACACTTCGGACGATACTTCAAAAAAATGAAGTGGGTCAATTTCGGCGGAGGGCAGCGAATCACCGACGACGGATACGATGTGGAGGGACTCATAAAAACCATTAACGACTTCAAGAAAAAATACGGTGTGGAAGTGCATCTCGAGCCAGGAGCTGCGATCGTTTGGCACGCAGGAACACTCGTCGCCTCGGTGCTCGACATTATCGAGCGCGTCAATGTTCCCTACAAAGTGGCGATTCTCGACATTTCATTCGAAGCGCACCTTGCCGACTTCATCTTGAGTCCCGAGCTTGAGTTGCGTGTTCGCGGCACGGGGTTGAAAGGACAATACAAATATGCATACAAATTTGGTGGTAGCACGTGCCTTGCGGGTGACGCGATAGATCGTGTCTACACTTTTCGAAAGCCGCTCCAAGTCGGCGACAAAATCATCTTCGAAGACGCTATCCACTACACGCTCGTCAAAACGACCATGTTCAACGGTGTGCAGCATCCGTCGATAGTCCTCTGGAAAAACAAGAGGCCGAAAATCCTACGCACCTTCACCTACGCCGATTTCAAGGCACGTATGGGTTGAGCGAGGTGCCCCTCGAAATCCACCTCTTTTGCCAAGACATACGAGAATATGAGAGGCGCAACAATTGTTGCGTCGGATTCGATGACGAACCGCGGGGTGTCCGCGCTTATCTTTTCCCACGTGATTTTTTCATTAGGAACTGCACCGCTGTACGATCCATACGACGTCGTCGAATCCGATATCTGACAGAAGTAACTCCAGAGCTTGCACTGTATGCCGAGTTCCTGGCGAATGAGCGGCACAACACAGATGGAGAAGTCACCGGGCGTACCCCCGCCTATCTGGAAGAAACCAATCAAATGCTCCCCTTTGGAATTCTCAAGGTACCAATCAATGAGCGTTGAGAACCCCTCCAACCCCGACTTGACCACACCGATATTGCCGATGTGTTCGCCGTAATTGTTCGCAAAGCGCTCTTTGGTCAGACCGACGAAAATATTTCCCAGCGTCGAATCCTCCCAGCCGGGCGTCCAGATAGGCAAATCCTTTTCGCATGCGGCGACCAACCAGGAGTCCGCCGGATCGATTTCGTAATGTTCCTCGAGCATCTTCTCCCGGATAAGCTGATACATGAATTCATAGGGGAAATATCGTTCACTTCTTTCTTCAGCGCGCTTCCATAGCGTAAGTATCTGTTTTCCTATACGTTCAATCGCCTCTTTTTCCGGAATGCATGTATCCGTAACGCGGTTTAGACCGCGCTTCAAGAGTTTTTCCTCGTCGCGCGCAGAAAGCTCGCGGTAATGGGGAACGCGCTCATAGTGATCGTGCGCAACGAGATTGAAGATATCCTCTTCGAGATTTGCGCCTGTGCAACAGATGGCGTGGATCTTCTCGCGGCGGATCATTTCTGCAAGCGTGATGCCAAGCTCTGCCGTAGACATGGCCCCCGCCATAGAGAGAAACATTTTGCCGCCTTGCTCGATATGCGCTTCAAAGGCACGGGCTGCATCGAGGAGCATCGCTGCATTGAAGTGACGAAAATTGCGTTCGACAAAATCTCTGATGTGGGAAAATTGCTGATTCGGTTTCGAAGCCATACACACGGTAATTTCGATTATACTCCACAAACGCGCGTCAAGTGCAAATTCAGCATGCAGCTTTGCGTATTGTGAACATGGTGGACAAGAATATTTTTTTAAATACAATGCCGCAATGCTGAATTACAACGCGGTGAAACCGGGTGTTGCAGTGATCGTCGACGGCGAGCCGTATGTGTGCACGTGGAACAACATCATGCAAAAGCAACAGCGCCGGCCGGTGAATCAGACGAAGCTGCGCCACCTCATTCGTGGCAATGTCATCGAATATTCGTTCCAGCAGTCTGACAAGCTCCAGGAAGCAGAGATCGGGACAAAGTCCGCCGTCTTTATCTTTCACGACGCGCGCAAAAATGAGTGGGTCTTCCACGAGGCCGGCGACAAATCGAAGCGTTTCTCCGTCGAAGACGAGAAAGTTGGTGATGCGGGACGCTTCCTCAAACCGAACACGGAAGTCGAGACGCTCTCGTTTGACGGCAAGCTCTTCCGCGTGAAGCTCCCTATCAAAGTTGACCTCAAGGTAAAAGAAGCTCCGCCAAACGTGCGAGGCAACACCGCGCAGGGCGGCTCAAAGATCGTGACGCTCGAAACAGACACGACCATCAACACCCCTCTTTTTATCGAAGAAGGAGACGTCGTGCGGATTAACACCGAAACCGGTGAATACGTGGAGCGTGCATAACACTTATTTCTGAATATAGGGGAGCAAACCCATGAAGCGCGCGCGCTTCACCGCTGCCTCGACAGCGCGCTGCTGCTTGGCGGTGAGACCGGTGCGCTTGCGACTAAGAAGCCGCCCGTGCGGATTGATGAACTGCTTCAAGAGATCAACGTCTTTGTAATCGACGTGCCGAATATCGTTTTGTGTAAGAATGTTCGTCATAGTCAAAACGGAATGTCATCAGGATTAATATCGTCCTTCGGGTACTCAATGCCCGAGCTGTTGCTGCCCGCGACTTCCTCCTCCGGTTCGCTTCGCTTACCACCGCCTCCGCTACCCTTTGGTCCGAACTGCACACGATCTGCCACCACCTCGGTGCGATACTTCTTCTCGCCGCTGTTCTTGTCATCCCAGCTTCGTGTCTGCAGACGACCCTCGACGTAGGTGGAACTGCCTTTCTTAAGGTACTGGGCAACGGTATCGGCCTGCCGGCCGAACACGACGACGTTGTGAAAATCCGTCTGCTCCTGCTTCTTTCCTTCTCGATCGCGATAGACGCGATTGGTTGCGATCGAGAAATTGCACACGTTCATCCCAGAGGGCAGCGCACGCAACTCTGGATCGCGCGTGAGGTTGCCAAACAGAATAACTTTATTGATGTACATGAAGAGTGGGTTCTAGGGATTAGGTTCCAGGTGTCAGGAAATACAATAGCACGGGAATTACTCGGCGGTGATATCTTGAATGGCCCTCTCGAGTTTTTCTTCGGAGACAGGTCCCGCCTGCTCCTCCGCGCGACGAGGGCGCACTTGGATAGTATCGGTACGCTTCACCTCTCTCAAGGTCGGCGCTTTCATCTTCGCGCGCGTGTCTTCACGGACCGTACGGAATACGATGAAGCGCATGATGCTCGCGTTCTTCTTGAGCATTTCTTCGAGCATCCGTACAGCCGCGACGTCGGCCTCGAACTTTATCCACCCGAAATATGCGCGATCGTGCTCGAGATGCTTATCTCCCTCCTCTGCAGACATCGGATACGCGAGTCGGATAATCGATGGAGAGCCCTCCGCGATAAAGTCGCCGCCGGCTTTTCCAATCTCACTGCGAATGCCGCCGACTATCGTTTCGAGGTCCTCCCCCTTTACGGTCGGCATGATCGTGTAGCCGATCTCGTAGATACGCGCAATACCTGTATCGGTATCGGTTTCCATTTCTTTGACGGCCTCTTCTGCCATACGTGCCGGGCACTGTAGCACAGAAACGCAGCTCTAAGCAACAGAAAACACTCGCTGGGCATTTTCGATGAGCTGCGTGGCAATCTCATCGAAGTCTTGATTACGAATGCGTGCGATCGCGCGAACGACTTCCACGACGTATGCAGGCTCATTGCGCTTACCGCGGTGTGGCACAGGAGTTACGTACGGCGCGTCTGTCTCTGAAAGCAACATATCAAGGGGTGTATTTTTGACGACCTCGTCGTAGTCGTGCGTGAAGGTGAGCACGCCCGTAAACGAAAGGGTGAATCCAAAATCGAGAAATTTCTTGGCCGTTTGCCAGTCTCCTGCGAAAAAATGCGTGTCGCCCTTCACCTTCGCGTGCGCCTTCAGTATCTCGAGCGCATCGTCGTAGGCATCTCGTATATGGAGCATGAGAGGCTTTTTTAAGCGATTAGCGATCTCAATGTGCTCGACGAATACCTTTTTCTGCGTCTCTTTCGTGCTCTCGTCGCATCGATAGTAATCGAGCCCGCATTCTCCTATCGCGATCACACGCGGATTTTTCCCGAGCTCTTCATACGCGGATCGATCGAAGCGTTCGCCTCTCGACATGAAGCCTTCCTTGCCCTCCGAAGCTTTAGCGAAGGAGGGGCCGAGCTCTTTCTCGTCGTGATACGACTTCGAGGTGTGTATCGGATGCAGACCGATGGTCGCATAGACGTTCTCGTATTTGTTCGCGAGTTCAACCGCGGAAACAGACGTATCGCGCTGAGTACCGACGACGTTCATCACGACACCCGCTTCCTTTGCCCGCTCTATCGTCTCCTCTCGATCCTCGTCGTATGCGGCAAAATTCACGTGCGTATGCGCGTCGAAGTATTTCATGTCCATATCACTCTTTCCGAGGAAAAAGATTCGCAGGTTTGGTGTTGGCGACAATGGCGTCGATGATCGCCTTGCTTGTTTTGGGTATGAAAGGCTCCAGCATCAGGTCGATGGCCGCAAGTTCGCGCACCAATTCCTCGATGAGTTTCTTCCCCCTTTCAGGGTCTGTCTTTACGACCTTGAAAGGTTCGGTCTGATTTATTTTTTGGTCGAGTGCTTGGACCCTCGCCGCGACATACTCAAGAGCCTCATTCGGTTTAAAACTATCGAGGGCTTTCGTGAACTCGCTCGGATATGGCACGAACGTAACGTCTACTGATCTTTCGAGATTCGACTGTGATAGTTGCATTACCCGGGCGACTAGGTTTCCAAGCCCGTTTGCGAGATCTGCGTTGTACGCTTGCTTAAAGCGCTCCATCGTGAAATCCGAATCTTCAAACGGATGAATGTGCCGCGCCACAAAGTAACGGAAGGCATCAACTCCATACTCCTTGATGACAGGGGAAGGATCGACGATGTTGCCGAGGGACTTTGACATCTTTTGTCCTCCTACAGTGACGTAGCCATGTACAAACAACGTTGTGGGGAGCTGAACTCCGGCAGAAAGTAGAAATGCAGGCCAGTAAATCGCATGAAATCTGCTTATTCCCTTACCTATCACGTGTATCCTCTCATCGCTCCCCTCCCAGTACTTCTTGAATTGTGCACCGGCATGAGCATAGTCCAGTGCGGTAATGTAGTTAGATAGTGCGTCAACCCAGACATACTGGATCTGGGTCGGGTCCCCAGGCACCGGCACTCCCCACCCGCGAGCCCGTTCAGCGCTCCGCGAAATACTGAGGTCTTCAAGACCGCGGCGAATGAATGCCAAGACCTCGTTCTTGCGCACGTCGGGAACGATACGAAGCCCTCCCGACGTGATGATGTTCTGGAGACGATCCGTGTAACTCCCGAGCTTGAAGAACCAGTTTTCTTCCTCGATCTCCTCCAATTCTGCATCTGGATGCTCGGGACATCGACCATCCGTGAGTTCTTTTTCTGTCTTAAATTCCTCACAGCCGACACAATAAAGGCCTTTGTACGACTTCCTTTCAATATCCTCTTTCCTAAACGCCTGCCAAAGCTTTTGGGCTCCAGGAGCATGACGCTGGTCGCTTGAGGTGCGTATGAAATCGTCGTTCGACACGTCAAGATCCGCAAGAAGTTTCTGAAATGCAGCTGCATTTTTTTCGACGAACGATGCAACATCCTGCCCCGCCTCTTCGGCTTTTAACACATTCTTTAGGGCATTGTCATCAGTCCCGGAGAGGAAGAATACGTCGTTTCCCATCGCCCGTTGATATCGCGCAACGACGTCCGCCTGCACGAATTCAATGGCGTGCCCGAGGTGCGGAGCTGCATTCACATACGGGATCGCGGTCGAGACGAAAATGGACTTTTTGTTCATAGAGCAACGCCACGAACAATAAGGTTGTTTTCGATCACGCGCAGTGCGCGCTTCTTGTCGCCATGCCTGATATACGGTTTAAGCTCGACAATTATTTTGCCGAGCACATCTTTCCGTGCACAAGTAAGATGGCAGTAGTTGTTGTTTCGAGGGAACCCATGAGAGCCAACTACACCTTTTAGCAAATCACAAATGACGCTGGGAGATTGTATACCAAACTTATTAAGCGTATCTCGGATGAATGTGAGAACGTTTTTGTCGTAGTTCCCCCACGCGATTCGAGCCTGATTACGAGCTAAGTAAAAGCTACCTTCCGCGTCAGTAAAGCCCGCAAGAAAAGCAAAGAAGTGCTTCTTGCGTTCGGCGCACCACCCATACTCACGGACTTCCGGAAGTAAAAAACTGAACGTTCGATTGACAAATGCCTCAACGTTCATTGCTCCGCGCTTATCAGGCTTCCCTTTCCAAACCCGGCCATATGCAGAAAAGAGTTTTGAGATAAGCTCTATTTGTGCTGACTTTGTACTGCCGCACGCTATCGAAATAGTATCGCTCTTTTCCCCACCGTTATGCCTGCGAACCCGCAAATCCCCAATAGCAAATCCGAGGAGATACGCTTTCTCGGCCAAATCGCCGCTAAAATCCGAGCGCTTATACTGAATGTGCGATTGTGCGAGATTGCGCGGCGCTATCCCATAACGGCCAAGCGATACATATACCGTACTGCGCGGAATGCCGAACCTTTTTTCGATCGCCCACGTGGAAAGCTTCTTCTCCACATACATTTCTTCCAAGAACCTTTTCGTTAAGACTGAGGACACATAAGCATTATACCAAACCGAGGGCATGCTTGGGGCTGCCCTTATAATATAGAAAGGCTTGCTTATCTACTCGGAACTATCCGCAAATACCCTGCGTTCACGAATATCATTCACAAATTCCTGCACCGTCGCCGCGATAGGTACCGAGAGGAGAATCCCCAGAAAGCCCGCGAGCTGCGCTCCAACGATCAGCGCGAGTATGACCAAGAGCGGCGGCACACCGACGACACGGGTCACCACGAGCGGATAAATGAGGTGATTCTCAAATTGCTGCAGGAGTACATACACGCCGATCACAAGAAGGCCGGTCACTACCCCACCGTCCACAAAACCTATCAGCACAGCGGGAAGGGCTGCGAGCGTCGGACCAAACACAGGAATGAGCTCAAAGACCGCAGCTACGACTGCTAGAAGAAGCGCGTGCTTAATACCGAGTATCGTGAGCACGAGGTAGACGAGCACCCCAATGATAACTGCGAGCAAAAGCTGTCCCTGCATCCACAGGCCGATTTTGTGCCGCGAGCGCCGCCAGAGATCCAAGACATAGGCCCTGTACTTCCGCGGCGCGACAATCTCGAGAAAATCTTCGACACCGGTCTCAATAACCCCAAAATAGAAAGAAAAAACGATGATGAGGATGAACGAAAGCACGCCGCCGAAGACGCTCGCAACAGCAGTAAGCGCATTCCCAAAGGCTCCGGCCGCCTCAAGACTTCCACGAAGAGAGGCCATGAGATCGATCTGACCAAGATCGGGTGGTGCAGCGCCGAGGATCCGTGCATACTCATCGAACGCACTTATCCGGTCGAGTGTCTCGAGGTACGCAGGCAGTGAGGTGATGAATGTGATCAGTTCCGAAAGAACAGATGGAACAAAGAAATAGAATATTCCAAAAAACGCGGCGAAAATGAGAAGGTATATAAGGAGAACCGCTCCGACGCGCGGCACCCCAAGGCGTATGAGGCGCACAACGCCGGGTTCGATCGCGGATGCGATGACGACGGCAGTTATGAGCACAAGGATAAGATCGCGCAGCTCCCACAAGAGCCACGCGCCTACGAGCACGACAACAGCCGCTATGATCGTGCCGGTCGTAATTGCGATTGAGACAGGGCGACCACCCATAGCGCAATCCTAGCAAACGCTACGGTGTGCCGCCAATGCGCGCTGTCAGCGCCTGAATCGCGACTCGTTCCTGCTGCCCCGTATCACGATCGCGCAGAGTGACCGTATCATCTTCGAGTGTCTGGAAATCGATGGTGATGCACTGCGGCGTGCCGATCTCGTCCTGTCTGCGGTAGCGTTTGCCGATGTTGCCGTTGTCGTCCCACATCGTCTGCGGGACCGCCTTTTTGACAAGGGCATATACGTCGCGCGCTTTCTCCACAAGCTGCGGCTTGTTCTTGAGAAGTGGAAAGACTGCGATCTTGATCGGCGCCACCACCTTGTTGAATCTGAGAAAGATACGAGGCTCATCTCCCATTTCGTCCTCACTGTATGCGGAGAGGAGTAGGGCAAGAATCGTGCGATCGACCCCAAAGGACGGCTCAACGACGTGCGGAATGAGCCGCTCCTTGCGCTCCTCATCAAGATACGAGAGATCGACACTGGATTGCGTCGAGTGGGCGCCAAGGTCGAAGTCGGTACGGTAGGCGAGTCCGTAGAGTTCTTTGCGCCCAAACGGCCAATCGAACTCAAAATCGATGGTGCGCTTGCTGTAGTGGGCACGCTCCTCGAGAGGCACCTCGAGCTCGTGCACCTTCTTTCGATCGATGCCGACCGCCTCGACGTAGCGATATATCGCCTGCCGCCACTCCTCGAAATGTTTCTCCCACTCGTCCGGCCTGATAAAGTACTCTATTTCCATTTGCTCCAACTCCCGCACGCGGAACAAAAAATCACGCGGCGCAATCTCGTTGCGGAATGCTTTCCCGACCTGCGCGATGCCAAATGGGAGCCTGGGATGGAACGAGTCTACGACGTTCTTGAAATTGACGAAGATCCCTCCTGCCGTTTCCGGCCGCAAATAACTTTTGACCGCGTCTTCCGCCGCCCCCACGTTCGTCTCAAACAGGAGATTGAATCGTGCATTACCTAGAGGGTCCGAAAAGCCATCCACGTGCCCGGATGCCTCCCACACCTTTGGATTCATCAAAATTGCGGCATCAACACCATACATATCATCCCGCTCCTGTACGAACAACTTCCACCAGATGTTCTTGATGTTGTTCTTCAGCTCCACCCCAAGCGGGCCATAATCCCACGTGCCAGAAAGTCCCCCGTAGATCTCGCTGCCGGGATAAATAAACCCCCGCCGTTTACACAAGGACACGATCTTCTCCATCGTAGGCTCTGCCATATCGCGCTACCGTACCACAGTTCCCTGCGTCGAGGTAAAGCCCGGATCGGGAGCTGCTGGGATTCCTTCTTCGGATCGCGAAACACGTATAAGGTCTGTGGTCACATCATCGAGCCGCCTTGTGATCGATTGCCCCGTCGCACTATCGAGCCCGGTGAGCACAATGTCACGCAGGAGCGAGGGCTCTTGTCCGATCTGGCTCGTCGAAGGCGTAAATCCAATCGCGATCGCCGCCTGACGCGGGTTTGTGCCTTCGACGCCGACTCTCTCTTCAATCGTACCGATGTCCCACGTCACCGTATTCGCGCTCTGGTTGAACGAGACCGATTCGCCCGCGGGGCTATAGATACCTACCCACCGAACATACAGCGGAAGTGTCGCGGCCAATTTCGCTTCATTGATCTTGTTCGTGGTGTTGGATACGGTAAAAACGATTGCGTAGGTAGTCTCAGTGCCCGCTTTTGGAGGAAGTGGACCCACGCTTCCAAAGGGATTCGCGTAGTAGAGACCCTGAGCGGTGAGAACAAGCGCGCTCGAAACGGCGACGCGTTTTGAGACGGCGGCCTGCAGGGTTTCGGGAACGCCCTCCTCGGAGATGCGCTTGCCCGCTGCATTCACCGTAATCGTAAGCGAGGGACTTCGCATGTTGTGCAGCGTCTCCGCAGACGGCATTTGGAAGGAAAACGACACCGAACCCCGAGCACCGGCAGCAAGATTGGTAAGAACGCCATTGGTCGTCGTTTTATCCCACAGCACGACGCCGTCGCCCGAGCGGAAGAAGCCGTCTTGCGTAAGCACGGTAGCACCATCGATCGAAATCCCGCTGAGTCGCGCGACGATGACGGCGTCCTGAATGGCAGTCGAGAGATTGTTCTGCCAACTGATAACGACGTTCACCTGTCCACCGGGCGAAACGATGACATTCTGCTCTGCTCTGTTGACGGTTATGCCAAGCCCAAGAAATGCCTCACTTACCTCCATCTTAAAGGAGCTTTCTGCAAGAGTTGTTGTGATGCCTTCATTTGTTTGTTCCTTTCGCGTGCCCGTGCTGAAGCGAAATATACGCTCGTCGCCGCTTTCGCCAACGAGTGTACCGCGAAGTATTACTTCCCGCTTCTCTCCCGGACGTATGTCGCCAAGCTCCCACGTGCTCCCACGCGCCAGCACAGGACTCGCCGAAGAGAAGGTGAACCCGAAGGGATAGCTTACGGTCAAGAGCACATCTTTGACGGTCGTGTTCGTATTCGAGGCAATGGTGATGGTAAATTCGACCCGCTGCCCCGATACCGTTTCTCTGTTCCCTGCAATAGAAAGCGTGAGCGGCGAGGAGCTGATTTGCGCCTGGTAGTTCGAGCTTGCGACGAATATCGCGCTAGAGCCCGAGATGCGGTATTCGAGATCTACCTTCACGCCTGCAGCGCTGCCGCTTCCCGCGAATATTGCAGTCACTGTTCCTTGCCTGCGGCCTCCTGCTTCGATCGTCCCGAGGGAGATGCGCTGGCTCGAAAGATCGGTCGAGAGATCCGTCGGCGAGCGTGTGCCCGGCGGATAGGTAATGACGAGATCAGCAAGCTGCAGTGGCACTTGGTTGCGATTCGTAACGACGATCTGGAACTGTGTGGGATCTCCACCGGCAATTTGGGGCGGCCCCGATATGACGATGTCTATATTGCCCGGAGAAGCGGGAGAGGCTCCGCCTCCGATCGTGAAATAGTACGCAAAATAGAGAAGTGCAGAGATAAAGAACAACGCTGCGATGCCGAGGAGCCACCACAAGGCCTTGCGCGCGATACCGATTGTACGCGGCGCAACAACACTTGAGGGAAGCGTCCCTTCCTCCCGCCTCCAATCATCGCCGACGACCGGCCGAATTCCCTCAAGCTGCCGGCGAGGACGTTCTTTGAGCTTTTCGCTGAGCTCTCGCGAGTACATCGCGCGACGAAGGTGCTCTATTTTCTCCTCCTCAGGAGAGGAATCTTCTTTCATTCCGCAATAATACCACTCCCGCCTGCGCCGAGACTCCTGCCTGCGCTGAAGCTTCGGCAGGCAGGTCGGCGGGCTAATTTAGAGATGCGTTTCGGCGATCGCGCGGTTGATCGAGGTGAGAAGTTTTTCCCGAATCGCAGCCGCTTCGGCGAGGTCTCGCAGAGAGTAGGCAGCGTGGGTAAAGAGTGTCGTCTGCAACGCTTCAGGTGAAAGGTAGCCGAGTGCAAAAAGCACGCGTGCGACGCAAACGACCTCAATCGCAGCGTACGCTTCGCGCGCGCTTCTTGTAAGCGCGCTGCGCGCCTCTGAAAGTGCGGCAAACAAGTAATCATTCTTCTCCTCGCCCGCAACGAGACGCAGCACGAGCCGTGCCGTCCGTGCGAACGTGACAGCAGCTTCCAAAGTCCCGCGCTCATCGAGGGAGATGGCACCACCAATTCTCCAGCCGTGCTTGCCGTAAACCAAGGCAACGTGCGCACGAGAGTAGTGTTGTAGCGCATAACGCATGCGTGAACGCTCGGCGCGCACCGCAGAAGCACGAGCTCGCACAAGCCCAAAATCTTTCGTATAGAGCGCAAACACGCGATCGGCTTCTCCCCACTCGCGGCTCCCCAAGACGAGTGCCTCCGTGTGGTACTTCTGGTACATAGTTTATTGCAACGAAATCTTCGTATTCGTCTGGGTCTCTATCGCAGCAAGATGCTGCTCGACAATACTGCGATTTTCCTGCAGAACTTCAATAGAAACACTGCCATGTTCCCCTGCTTTCATTCTTGCTGCCTTTCGAGCGTCCTGGACGAGGCGGATAGTGTCGCGAACGATTCCTTCCTCGCGCAATTCCGGTGTCACGTTTGTGTCGAGTGATAGATTCTCACCGAACAAAACTCTTTTCACGTTGACTTCGTCTGCAATGATGTCGAGGTACTCTTGCGCGAGTTTCGAGCTTGCAGGGACAGTGAGTGATGCAAGTGGCTGGCGAACTTTTAGCTTCGCCGCGTCGCGTGCCTCGAGGGCTTCCGAGACGATTTCCCGGGCCTTCGCCATTTCATCGAGAATGACATCCTTCTCGCCAAATAAACGCGCGAGAAATCCCTTCGCTTTGGCCTCCGGCCATTCAGCAAGATGCACACTCTCTTCATCACCCTCCTCTTTTACCGCTTGGAAAAGATGCTCGGCGAAGAAGGGCGTCGAAGGCGCCATCACGCGCGAGAGTGTGTGAAGCACGTGGCGAAGCGTCACAAGCCCCTCGACCGCGCTCGCGGCAGGCGCTGCCTTAATACGATCGCGAGAGCGCCGGAGGTACCACGTTGAGAGATCATCTATAAATAGTGCGATGGGGCGCACGGCCGCATCGAGCTTGTATGTCTCGTATCCTTCGGTCGACTCCCGCATCAACTCATCGAGTCGCGCGAGAATCCACCTGTCTAAAACATGCGCACTTTTGTCGCTGCGGGGAGTACCGCCTGCCCCGTTGGAACCTGAGGGGTTTCCTGCGGGGTCAGCATAGAGCTTGTAGAACGCTAAGACGTTGCCGAGGCGGCTGAGATTTTTCTTGACGATTTCGTCCACGATGCGCTCGTCAAAGTTCTTCGAATCCCCTGGCGCATTCACCGTGTACATGAAGAAGCGTAACGCATCGGCACCGTACTTCTCGATCATGGCGTTCGGCTCCACGATGTTGCCGAGCGACTTCGACATCTTCTTTCCCTTCGCATCGAGGACGTGGCCCAGCGATATGACATTCTTGAATGCTTTACCGCGATCCATGATGCCGCCCACCGCGTGCAAGGTGTAGAACCATCCGCGCGTCTGGTCTATTGCCTCGCAAATATAGTCCGCAGGATACATCAACTCTTGATTTTCGAAGGGCTTGCCCTGAGCGAAGTCGAAGGGATAGTGATCTTGCGCAAAGGGCATTGCGCCGGAGTCAAACCACACATCGAGAACTTCGGGAATGCGGCGCATCGTGCCACCGCATGCACATGCAAACGAGAGTTCATCTACGTACGGACGGTGAATGTCATTTGGCACGCGTCCGGCTTTCTGCCTCAATTCCGCAAGTGAACCGACAACATCAAAAGCTTTGCACTTCGCGCATTCCCAAATCGGGAGTGGCGTTCCCCAATAGCGACTTCTGCTTATCGCCCAATCCTTTATGTCGCGTAGCCATTCACCAAAGCGCCCCTCGCGAATGTGCGCCGGCTCCCAATGGATCGTTTCGTTCTCGCGGATGAGCTCATTCTTTATGCGCGACATTGCGATGTACCACGAATCGCGCGCAAAGTAGAGAAGCGGGCTCTTGCACCGCCAGCAAAACGGATAGGTGTGCTCTACTGTTCCCTTCTTAAAAAGCAACCTGCGCTGTTCGAGATCTACGATGATCTCCTTGTCGGCATCTTTCACGAACTTCCCTGCGAGAGTGCCGGCCGCAGGGAGGAATCGTCCATCTTCTCCTACGAGGTGCTGTTTCGGGAGACCGACTTTCGTCCCCAGTTCAAAATCGTCCGCACCATACATGACCGCCGTGTGCACGATGCCCGTGCCATCTTCGGTCGAAACGAAATCTGCCGGGTACACTTTGTATGCATTCTGCAATTTCTCTTTTTCTGTCGACGGCAGGCTATTTGCAAGAAACGGAAAGAGCGGCTCGTATTCCTTGAGGGCGAGTTTGCTCCCGCTCGTTTCTTCCAGAACCTCTGCGGTTGGCGCAATTGCAGCGAGTCTATTCTTCGCGATCCAGACAGTGCCTTCGCGTGTCCGAACTTGTACATACACGACGTCTGCGCCGACCGCAAGCGCTACGTTGCCGGGAAGTGTCCACGGCGTCGTCGTCCATGCGAGCAAATATTCATCAACGCCTTTGAGTTTGAACTTCACGTACACAGAAGGATCCTTCGCTTCGTCGTAGCCAAGCGCGACTTCGTGGGAGGAGAGCGCAGTGCCGCAGCGAGGGCACCACGGGACGACCTTGTAGTCCTTGTAGAGGAGCTTGCGCGCATGCGCCGTCTTCAAGACATTCCAGACCGACTCTATGTAATTGTTATCGAAAGTGAAATAGGTATCGTCGTGATCTACCCAAAATGCGATACGGTTGGTGAACTTTTTCCACTCGTCGATATATTGAAGCACGCTCTCCTTGCACTTCTCATTGAACTTGGCGACGCCATACGATTCTATATCTTTCTTCGACTTGAATCCGAGCTTCTTCTCGACTTCCAGCTCCACGGGAATTCCGTGCGTGTCCCATCCGGCCTTGCGGCGCACGTGGTAGCCCTGCATGGTGCGAAAGCGCGGTACTGCATCCTTGAACGCGCGGCTTTCGAGGTGGTGGATGCCCGGAAGGCCGTTTGCGGTCGGTGGCCCCTCGTAGAATACGAACTCACCTCTTGGAGACTTCTTGGCAAGCGTCTTCTTGAAAATATCGCGCTCCTGCCAGAATCGCAGTGCCTCCTCTTCGCGCCTCACGACTTCACTCATCCGCGTATCGTAGCAAAAAAATCACATCTTTTCTGGGGCAGGGATGCCCAGAAGCCACAGACCGTTTTTGAGAGTGGCGCGAACTGCATCGGTGAGCGCGACTTTGTGCGCGGCGGAAGGAGTGCCATCGAGGATTTGCTCGTTGGCATACCAGTGGTTGAACGTCGATGCGAATTCCAAAAGGTAGTTCGTGAGAAGGTGAGGCTCAAGTTCACGCGCGGCGTATTCCACTGCTTCGGGAAAACGATGCAAAAGGCGAGAAAGCTCTGTCGGTTCCGCGTTCTTGTCAACCTGCGGCGAAACGTTCTGCTCACGCGCTTTCTCCACGACACCATGCGCACGAGCGTGCGCATACTGGAGGTACGGCCCGGAGTCTCCCTCAAGAGAAAGCGCACGATCGCGATCGAAAATAATATCCTTGCCGGAAGCTTGCTTCAGTATCTGATACTTGATGGCGCCCACTGCGATATCCCGTGAAAGTTTCTCCGGATCCTCCGCCCTGCTTTCCTTCGCACGCCCCTTCGCGGCTTCTTCAAGCTCATAGAGAAGCGATTCGCCGGTGATGACATCGCCTGTTCGTGACGACATTTTGCCTGATGCGAGACGCATCATCCCGTGAGAAATGTGCTTGATCTTTGGAGCAAGTTCCGACAGCACTTTTTTCATCGCATCCAAAACAACTTCAAAGTAGCCGCTCTGCTCATGCGCCGTGACTGAAATGGAGAGATCGAACGGAAACCCTTTGGCTTTCATGAGCGCGAGGCCGAGCTCCTTCGTCTCATACGTCGGCAACCCCTTGGACGTTATAAAAACCCGCGTATGCGGCCCATGGTAGACGATGGCTCCTTCGCTTTGCACGAAGACTTTTGGATTCGCGCGAATGATTCTCATGCCCTCCGGCGCAGCCTCGCTTTCAAAGAAATAGTGGTCGAACTTCGTTCCGAGAATCTTGTATATCTCCTCAAAATGTTTTAGTGAGACGTCACGACCCTGGTCATAGAGACTATTGATTTCGGAATCACTTTTCTCATATATCTTCTCATTAATTCCGTCGATCTCTTTTTTTGCGACGCCGTCCGGTTCTTCATACCGCGCACTCCCAAACTGATACGCAATTCCCCACTGACTTAGTTCGAAATTCTTCTCCCATGGGTTTGGCGATCTTTTTTTAACCTCGTTCGGCATGTTCCTATATCCCCAGATTGCCTTCGCAACGTGGGGACCCACATCTCCCTGATAGTTGGCGCGCCTGACCTCGGCCCCCGTATACTCAATGAGCCGCGCGACGCTCTCGCCGATTGCATTGCTCATCAGATGTCCAATGTGAAATTCCTTGAAAGGATTTGGGTCGGTATACTCAACCATCACCTTTTTGCCTTTGTTCGTATCGTTCCTGCCCCAACTGCCCTCCGAATGCGCTTGTTCTACCGCGTTCGCGAGCACCGAAGAAGCGAGATAAAAATTGAGGAATCCTGCGTCGGCAACCTCGATTTTCTCGATACCTTCTACCTTTCCGATCTTGCCAACAATTTTCTCGGCCAATTCTTTTGGCTTTTTCCCAGCGTGTCTCGCGTATCGTAGTGCTACGCCCGAGGAATAGTCTCCGTTTTTCAAATCAGCCGGATGCTCGAGTTGTATTTCCGCAACATCAACGCCGACCGCAGCTACAGCTCTCTTGACTGCGTCTTTGATGTTTTGGGCTATCTGCATAGCCCGTATTGTAGCGCGAACCTTAGAGTTCGGAATCGATGCCCATTGACCTCGCCGTTCCTGCAATAATCTTCTTCGCCTGCTCGATGTCGGGCGCATTGAGGTCTTCCATTTTCTCCTGCGCGATCTCCTCAAGCTGCTGCTTCGAGAGCTTGCCGACTTTGTTCTGTGGCTTCTGCGAACCCTTTTCCATGTTGAGCTTTTTGAGGATGAGGCGCGAGGCAGGCGGCTTTTTGACGATGAAGCTGAAGGTGCGGTCTTTGTAGACGGTGAGCACGACCGGCACCGTGTTGCCGACCATCGGGCGAGTCTGCTGGTTGAACTGATTCACGAACTCGCCAATGTTCACGCCCGCAGGCCCGAGCGCCGTACCCACAGGCGGTGCTGGTGTCGCCGCTCCTGCCGGGATCTGCAATTTGATTATTTTGGTGATTTCTTTTGCCATGGTGAACAGTGATTAGCCACTAGGGTATAGGGTTTAGGGAGATTCGGAAATTCGTTTTTACTAATGGCTAGTGGCTATTGGCTAATGACTATACTCGTTGCACTTGATCTGCTTCGAGCTCGACCGGCGTTTCGCGGCCGAACATCGGAACCAATACCTTAACCTTTCCGCGCTCTTCGTCAATCTCGCCAACCTTGCCTTCAAGATCCTTGAAGGGCCCATCGATGATGATGACGGCGTCGCCCTCAGAAAGATCGATCGCATGACGCACCACATCGCCCGCGGCACGTTTGAGGATTTTTTCCACCTCCTCGGGCGAAAGCGGCACTGCTTGATTCGCAGTGCCAACGAATCCCGTAACTTGCGGGGTATTGCGCACCACGCTCCATGCGTCGTCGGTTGCTATCATGTCAACCAAGACGTAGCCGGGAAAAATCTTCTCTCGTGCCTCCGTGCGGCGACCGGCTTTTATTTTTATCTTCTTTTCCGTGGGCACGACCACATTGAAAATCTTGTCCTTCATGCCGAAGGATTCGATGCGCTGCTTCAAGTTGCGCGCGACCGCGTCCTCATAGCCCGAATACGTGTGCACTGCATACCACTGCCGCTCTTGTCCGTACGTTTGCCGCATAGCGGTTATTCAGAAAGAGGTGCCGGCGTTATCTGCAGCGTGCTCGTTGAATCGACTCCTATGACGATATCCTCGGTCGAAGTCGAAATGGGCGACTCGATGGTCGAGGGATTTTGCGGGAGAAACTGCAAAGCGCGGCCGAGGCCAGTCGCAAAAATGTAATCGAATAAGCCAAGGTAGGCAGCGAAGAAGAGCGAGAGTAGGATAACGATCGCCGTGTAGATGATGGTCTGCATGCGTGTCGGCCAGGCAACGTGCCGAAGTTCTCCACGAGTATCTTTTATGTATTGAAGGAGTGACATAGGGACTAGGTGTTAGGGGCTAGGTTCTAGAAGATACGAATTCAGCCATTTTAAAAACGCCTCGCGGCGTTTAATGACATAGTATCTGACATGTGTTCAAAGTCAAGCCGCCAGCTTTTGCTGGCCGCTCTCTACAACCTGAAACCTGATACCTAAAACCTACCTGATCTCGTAGGTCACGCTCACGTTGGAGACAATTTTGTTCTCGCCGACGGGGATCTCGGGCGCGATGGCTTTTGCTTCCATTGCTACCATGTCACCACCGCGTCCGTAGGCGTAAGGAATGGGCGGATAGCCTCCCTCGCTCTCGGAAAATCCGATAATGCGAACGAGCCGCACGTTCAACTGCTTCGCAAGTTCCGCCGCTTTCGTGCGTGCGTCTTCGATCGCTTGACCGCGCGCCTCCCGTTTTAGCGCATCCTCGTCGTCAATCGTGAACGAAAGGCCGGAAACAGACGAGGCACCGAGCTCTCCAACTCCCGAAAGCAGATTGCCGGCTTTTTCTGTGTCGCGCACTTTCACCGTGAGCGTCTGCGACACTTGGAACCCTCGCAGCTCCTGTCTTCCCGGAGGGCAATACCCATCGCGACACACCGTTTGGATATAGTCATATTGTGGATACACGTTGTAGTCGGCTGTCCTGATGTCTTTTTCCTCGATTCCTTCCCCTTTCAGAAACGCAATAATCTCGTTCACCTTCTTCGTAGCTACGTCCTGCGCATCCTTCACCTCAACTGCCTCCTCCTGCACTGTCACGCTGAAAGTCGCTGTGTCCGGCACGGCGAATACCTCGCCTTCGCCGGAGACCGTGATGGTGTTCGTTGCTGGCACGCCAGTGCCGATGTAGCGCAACTCGCTAAACTCGCGTACGACGCCGACGAGGAGAAACAGCGCCAAGACACCTAAGGCGGTCGCCGCCATCGTGCGCGGCCAGTGCGTTGCGAGGATTATCTTGTCTGCAGTGCGTTCATCCATAAAGATAGTGGTTAGTGATTAGCCAGTAGTGGTTAGTAAAAGATAGCATATCAATGACCATGACGTTCGAATGAAGTGGATATTACGGCTATACTAGTCGCTATGGACCCGGGCTTCCTCATGGGGCTCATCGTTGATTACACCTACCTTATCATTGCTCCTGCGGCAATGATCATCGGTCCACCCGTGAGCCTTGTCGCAGGGGTGCTACTGCGTCTCGACGTTATATCCATAATCCCCACAGCGCTTGCGCTCGCGGCGGGAGAGCTTGGAGCTGACATCCTGTGGTATTGGATCGGCAGACGCTACGGCGAGCAATTCGTCGAGCGCTACGGGCGCTACTTCGGCATCACCGAAAGTTCTATAGCCTATGCGAAAGACCTCTACAGCAGGCACCACGACATCATTATCTTTACCTCAAAACTCACCGCCGGCTTTGGATTTGCCATGGTCATCCTTTTCACCGCGGGGCTTTCTCGCGTTCCCTTCCGTCGCTACATGATGCTCAACATCGCCGGGCAATTCCTCTGGACCGCCGGACTTCTCTCGATCGGTTACTTCCTCGGCCACATTTACCTCAAGGTTGAAAACACCTTCGAAAAGATGGCGCTCTTTGCCCTAGTTGCCCTCGTCCTCGCATCGCTCTTCGGCTTCAGCCGCTACCTTCGCTCCGGCATCCATAGGAAGCTGTGACGGGTATGCTTTCGATAATCATCCCGGCGCGAGAGGAGGAAAAAATAATCGAGCGCACTATTCGGCAGTTCGAGAGCCTGCGCATACCGCACGAGACAATCGTCTCCGACGACGCGAGCTCGGATCGAACAGCCGAGATCGCACGGCGCTTCGCGGATGCCGTCGTTACCTACAATGGAAATAAGCACGTCGTCTCACGTGCGCGCAACGCGGGCGCGAAGGCGGCGCGCGGCGATATCTTCGTTTTCATCGATTCAGACTCATACTTTCCGGACCCCACCGATTTCTTCGAGCGAGCACGCGCCCAACTTGAGTCCGACTCCTCGCTCCTCGCGCTTGCAACCGCGCAGTGGGTGCGGAGCGATATGGAGCGCCCGGTCGACAGGCTTGTCTTTGGCCTCGACAATCTTATCAATCGCTTTCTCAACAATGTGCTGCACCACGGCGCAGGTGCAGGCAAGTGCATGATCGTGCGAAAGAGCGCGTTCGAGCGTACCGGAGGATTCAATGAGAACCTCGTGTTCCGAGAGGATGGGGATTTTTTCAGGCGGATCTCGAAGATCGGAAAAGTCCGCTTTGATCCGAACCTTGCGGTCTATCACAGCGGGAGGCGGCTGCATCGCCTCGGCGTTGTGCGCTTCTACTCAAGCTGGATAATAAACGGTCTCTATACCGTATTTCTAGAGCGCGCTCGCGACAAAGAGTGGAAGCCGATTAGGTAGCCTCCCTTGATTCGACAAACGTCTTGATCACGGCTGAAACATCATCCACATTGTTGAGCACAAGCATGTGGTTTGCATTGGGGAGCATCTTGAACCTCGCTTGCGGCATGATGCTGGCAAGCTCGATCCCATGTGCGACGGGGACAAACGAATCGAGTGCGCCGTGCACGATGAGGGTGGGCATCGAAAGTCGCTTCCAATCGTGATCGCGATAGAACGAATAGACGTGATGCAGGCAGTGGAGGTACGAGCGGATGCCGGTATTCCACACGTCGGCCCAAAGGCGACGCATGTCCCAGTCGCTCGAGTAGCCGAGCGTCGAGTAATCAACACGATCACCGCGCCAGTGGATCGACGGAAGTCTGGAGAATATCGCGGTCAATACGGAAAGCGGCCCGCGCGTGAGACGCGCGAGCAGAGTGCGGTGAACGCCATAATTTGGAGCAAGAAGCACAAGACGCTCAGCGCTCCCCCCGCGCAGCAGGAGCTCGAGCGCGACGAGTGTTCCAAATGAGTGACCGACGAGGCAATACGTTCCGATTCCAAGATGCGACAAGAGAAGCTCTATGTCCTCCGCAAACAGCTCAAGGTCGTATTCGCTGTATGTTCGCCACCGCCGCGACTTGCCGTGTCCGCGCAGATCGACCGTGATGATGTTGAATGACGGCTCGAAACGCCCTTCGAACGGGAACCACGCGGAAGAGCTCCCCGAGAGTCCGTGGAGAAGCACCAGTGTCTGGCGATCGGCCTGCATCTCGCTTACCCTGTAGTAGAGGGCCCGCTGCGGAAAGAATTCCTCTCTCATAGGCACCAGTACGCATTAGAGTATACTGCATGCGTGAAGATCAGCTTTGTGATCCCCGCATACAACGAGGAGGCCGATATCGGGCCATGCCTTGAGTCCGTGCAGAAAGAAATTATACGCGAGCGCGCCGATGCCGAGATCATCGTCGTCAACAACGCTTCCACCGACCGCACTGCGGACATTGCGCGGGGATTTCGGAATGTGCGCGTCGTCGAAGAGCCGCGCAAGGGACTAGTGCGGGCGCGACAGGCAGGCTTCAAAGTTTCCACCGGCGAACTTGTCGCAAACGTCGACGCCGACACGATGGTGCCACAAGGATGGCTTCACACGGTGCTCCAAGAGTTCGAACGAGACAAAAAACTCGTTGCGCTCAGCGGGCCATTCATCTACCACGACCTACCGCTTTTCTCCCGCATCCTCGTGCGCGTGTTCTATGCCGCCGGATACCTGATGTACTTTCTCAACAGGTTCGTGTTTCGCATCGGGTCGATGCTTCAGGGCGGTAACTTCGTTGCGCGTCGCGAGGCACTCCAAAAAATCGGCGGTTTTAATACCTCGATCGAATTCTACGGAGAAGATACCGACGTGGCGCGCCGCCTATCGAAAATTGGCAACGTAAAATGGAGCTTTAAGCTCCCAATATACACCTCAGGTAGACGCCTCACACGCGAAGGAATCATTTCCGTCGGCCTGCGCTACGCGCTCAACTTTTTTTGGACGACCTTCTTCGGAAAACCCTACACACTCGCGTACAAAGACATTCGTCCGGAGAAGTAACTTCCATTTCTTGGGTGCCTATCCGGTTCTGCCCCGGAACTGCCAGCTCCACAAGCTGAAGTGCTGCTGTTACACCATAGGCACCATCGAACAACGGATTCTAGCAAAAAAAGCACATGCAGGCGACGCCGCCTTGTGAGAGGGCGGCGTCCAAAAAACCAAACTCACACCGCCGGTTGTGTTGCGCCTGCCAGGGTTCCTTCTTTCATGCCAAAGCCAGCCCAAAGAGCTACCGCAGCGATGACAAGGTGCAGCAGGTGATCTGCCGTGTTGGTCGCGATGAGCCCCAAAACCGTGTCGCCCTGGAGAAAGCCCACTACCGCGACAACGGCGTACACCACGCCGAACACCTGAAAGTAGAGACGCGCATAGTTGCCGGCAAGTACGGCACCGAGCGCAAGCGCTCCGGAGAGAAGGTGGACGACGTTGTGGAGCGGATCCACCATGAATATCCCTAAGAGATGCCCGTCCGGAGTCAATGCCGGGACAAAGCCCAGAACACCGATCGCAAGAAATACGATGCCGAAAACCCACGCTAGCGTTTGGATCATACGACTATGTTCTCTTCTTGTATGGATAATTCGACCTCCTTTTAGCGTACCACGACCTCAACCGGCACGGGCTCGGCGACGTTTACAACCCTAAATGATACCCCGCCGATGAGCTGGCCGAACTCGGTGACGACGTTCACTCGCCACCGCCCTTCACGAAGGCGAGTGTTGATCGAGTAGCCGCGATAGCCTCTCTCACGCCCTCCTACGATCGTGTATGGAATGACCTGCTCTGTCACCCATTTGTCCCTTGTATCGTCGTACCACTGCCACTCGTGGGAAACGGCCGTTGAAAGCCCGGTGGGAGCGAAGATCGATGTGTACACATACGCTATCTCTCCGGGTGCGGCGTGAAATACGGTGTTGTACCTGAGGTAGCCCTCATACCACTCGACCGGCTCCGCAAGAAGTTGGTACTCGTCGCCCACTCGCTCAACAGTGTGATAGACTCCTCCATCTTTCAGCGCGAGAGGTAGGGGTGGAATCGCATTTGTGAAGTAGAGAACGTTGAACACGACAAAGATCGCCCCGATCGAACGAGCGATGGGTGTGAGCTCCCGCCGCAGCTCCGGCATAACAAACGACTGCACTACAAGGAACGCAGCGATAATGATGAGGCTCGTGAGGCCGCTTGCGACGAACATGTACGGCCCGATCCTGCCAAAGAGGAGCGGAACGTAAAAAATGAGAAAGGAAAAGAGCGCGATGAAAAGAATGCTCATTTGGAATGCAAAACGAAGGTAAAAGCGCACGAATCGCTCATTCGCGATAAGCAGGAGTGCGATAACGGCAACAAAAATCCAACTTAGTGAAAACGCCGCACTCCTCGAGTACAACGAGAGGAAAGCGATGAAGAGACCGCCAAAGGCATACTGCGATACGACCGGCAGGACAGGGGTCACTTTCAGGAGCCACCACTGCTGCAATCGCCCTGTCTGAATGAGACTGATGACGAGGCTGATCGAAGAGGCAAGTGCAAGGTAAAAGAAGAGTACGAGACTCGTTAAGAGCGTGTCGACGCGGCGCAGCAGAAAGAAGGTATCGATGAGAAGTGCTGCGACAAGCGTAAGAGGCGAGATGTACCGCATGTACCACTCCGCCGCCTCCTCGATACTTTCCGGGAGCTTGGGTAATCGCGGTCGGGGCATATCACGAGCGATAGCTTGGTGGACTCTCTACGACGCCAGCACGATGGTTCGCAAGTCGCGCGAGCGCATAAAAAAGAGACGAGAGGCGGTTTGCATATGCCCGACTTGATTCAGAAATGGAACGTTCTCCAGATTCATAGAGAGTCACCAAGCAACGTTCGGCGCGCCTAGACACAGCTCGAGCGATATCGAGGCGGGCAGAAAATTCCGTCCCGCCTGGTACCAAAAACGTCTTGATCTCGGGCAATTCCTTTTCGACCCCATTGATGAGGGCGCTCATTGTCTCGACGCTTGAAGGTGGCACTAATTTCGGCGCTCCTGCCGCTTCCGCCTGTATCGTAAAGAGGTGATCTTGCACCTCGTCCAAGAGCTCCTTCACCTTTCGCTCTCCAACAAGAAAATCGTCGGGGCACGCGACCTTGCACCAGCCGACTATCGTATTGAGCTCATCGAGCTGCCCAAGGCACTCGAACACCGGAGACGACTTCGAGATACGCTCTCCCTTTGGGGTATCAAAAAGTTTCGTTGTGCCTTTATCGCCTTTCCCCGTAAAAAGAGCCATACGGGTGCGCAGGGGGAGACTCGAACTCCCATGCCCTTGCGGGCGCTACCACCTCAAGGTAGTACGTCTACCAATTTCGCCACCTGCGCAGCGCAGTAAATATTACTCGGTTTTCGCCTCAACTCCAGTCTTCTCGACTGTAACCTCCTCTTTGACGTCTACCTCAGTTTCTGCCGCTGACTCCGATGCTGCCGGGATGCTCCCCACCAGACGAGTACGACGCAGCTGTCGGCGCGCTTCGCGTGCGACTTTCTCACGGATATAGTAGAGCTTCGCGCGTCGAACGCGGCTGCGCTTCACGACCTCGATCCTGTCTATCATAGGAGAGTAGAGTGGGAAAATTTTCTCAACACCAACACCACTAAGCAGCCGCCGCACCGTAAAGGTCGCGCCCGGTTCACGCCCATGCTTGCGCGCGAGTACCAGTCCCTCAAATGCCTGCAAGCGATACTTTCCTTTCTCCTCCTCGATCTTCTGCCACACGCGCACCGTGTCCCCTGGCCGGAGATCTAGATTCTTTCGCGCTTCCACATCAACAGGTGAAATCTTTATCGTCATGACGGCGCACTATACCCCGTGAGATAGGAAATTACAAGATGCATTCCAGACTTGAGAGCGCTGCTGAATCAACACGGGTCCAATTTCTTACGGTTTCTTATCTCACGGGGTATACCACTGCGAATGTCAGAAAACAACGTCGAACGAATCGAATTCTTGCAAAGGAGAGCGCCACTCGACATCGATATCCGAAACGCGTGCGAGAAATGGTCCTTTGCGCAGATGTTCGATGAGTTTTTCGAGCTTGTCGCGGTAGCCTTGCGCGACGACCTCGACACTGAAATCTGGTGTGTTGCGCACAAACCCCGTGAGAGCCAAGTGGCGTGCGTGCTTTGCAACGAAATCGCGATAGAGGACACCTTGGACTTTTCCCTTCACGATGCATCGCACTTCTTCGATTTCCATGTGCGCGCTGAGGGATTCGAACCCCCGACCTTCGCTGTGTAAAAGCGTTGCTCTACCACTGAGCTAAGCGCGCATCCCCTCCGGCAGCTTGGAAACCCTCGGTTTTCCAACGCTCGCTTCGCTCGCTGCCTTCCTCCACGGGAAACTTCCTTTTCCCGACCCCTTCCCCTACCGAGGGGCCTCGCGAAGCGAGTCCCCTCGGTAGGAATCGAACCTACATAGCCGGCTTAGAAGTCCGGTGTTCTATCCATTGAACTACGAGGGGGAGTCCCTGCATCGTATAACTTCCTGCGGCTATTTTGAAGGGTCGGCAATCTCTGGTGGATTCTTTTTGAGATACTCGTAGTGCGTGCGGCGCGCCTCGAATTGCTCCAGGGCCGATTCAAGTTCCCCTGTATTGAACGGAATACTACCACCTCCACTCGAAAGAAGCGGCGTCTCCACCTCCTCTTCAAAGATTGAATACGACTTCACTCCCGCAAAGATGGCAAGGAGCAAAAATAGTAGCGCTGCAAGGATGAGAAGCATTCGCCAGTACATGTCCGCGAGTACGCGGAGCTTCTCGGGCTCATGACGATACTGCCACGTATCGCGTATGCAGGCAGAAAGTCGTTTGAGCCATCTCATATTGCAGGAATATCGGCTGTCGTGAGAAATCGCACTTTGGTGACCACCCGCCACAGACTTCGTGCAGACTTGCCGCTTTCGGGGCTTCCCAGTCGCTCGAACTGCAACTCGTCAAGAGCAGAGGGAAGCGGGAGCGATTCGAGGAATGCAACGACGTGGGCCACCTGAGTGAACGATCCTTGTGAGTCTATCGTGAACGATGCGGTTCGAAGAGGAGAGGACTCGCTTGCGGCAATTGTGGGAGCCTGCCCGATCTGTATCGGAATTCCGGTGTCTCGCGCGAGCGCTTCAATCGTGTCAAGAATTTCCAAAAGATCGGCGTCCGAGAGCTCTTCAAGCTCTGCGCGCGCCTCTTTCGTCTCACGCGCTATCGCGTGCAGCCGAAGGGCTGAGGAGTGTTCGGCCGACTCCTCTTGCATACGCGCGATCGTTGCGCGGTGTTCCTCGGCTGCGGCAGAGATAGTCCATGCAAAGTAACCAACGGCAGCCCACAGCAAAAGCGCGAGTGCGAATGCGAGCCACGACACGTACCGGGTGACAAGAATGTTCAGCATACAAAGTACTAAAAGGTGCCGGTAATCGTGAGCGTAAAGCGGCTCCCCGCCGTGCCAGCGAGAGCACCGATCGGCACGGTCACGCTCGAGAAACGCGCATCCCTTGAGAGAATCTCCCGATACGCATTGATGTCGTCACGCGACTTGCTCGTGCCACTAAGAACGATCATGCCTTCTTCTCCCCGCTTAAATGACATGCTCGTGATGACGGTGCCTGCTGGCCGAACACTCAGTATCTCCCCGAGCATATCGAGCGATGAGGTTGTCGAGGCAACTGGTGCGATATCTCGCAGAATGAGCCGCGCGCGCGCGAGCTCCTCGCGGTCTTCGCTCTCCGACAGCACTCCGGGAGTGGGGGACGAGCCCTCTCTCGGCGCGCCCACTATTGCGTACACAGGGAGGAGCGAAAGGAGCGCAACAACGCCGCAGACGATTGCAACGAGCGACCCTGTCCCCAAAAAGCGGGCGCGGAAATAGCTCCGTACCTGCTTGAGCTCTCGCGGCGAAAGAAGGTTTGCCATACAGCAGCACTATGCGCTTCGCAGCGCGAGTCCGATAGCCGTCGCAAACTGCAGCGACGCGCGACGCTCGATTGGAGGGATATACTCATCGAACGAGCAGACGTTACGCCACACGCTCGGCCGCACGACCTCAACCTGAACGCGCGCCGCGAGATAGTCCCCAAGACCTTTGAGATTTCCGCTGCCGCCGAGGAGAAAAACTTGCTCGAGCGGCGTCAGCCGGTCGCCCCGTTCACTCCGACGTGTATCCCAGTAGTGAAAGTGGCGCACAACCTCGTCCGCAAGTGCGGAAGTAGTTCCAGTTATCGCCTCAAGCCCGGCCGAGCTCTTGCCATTGTGCGCAAGCAGTCCTTCCTCATTCTTGAATGTTGTGGCTGCCTCCGGCGTGAGTGCGAGTTTTTCGGAGAGAACATAATCGATGCTTCCGCCGCCAACGGCAACCGTCGAGGTGAAAATGGGGATGCCGCGCTTCAAGACCGCGAGCCCTGTGCGCAGCTCACCAAAATCGACTATGAGTGTGATAGGTTCGTTTCTTTCCGTGCTCGAAACAGCTCGTGCGATCGAGCGCGCCTCGACTTCGAGTGAGAGGAGTTCTATACCCGCTGCAGAAAATACAGAAGCATAGTGCTCGGCAAGCTCCTGGGGGAAAACGGTGACGCCGATCTCCATGTCCGCCTCGCCCCGCGCGATAACATCGAAATCGTACACGGCTTCGGCAGGCGCGATGGGAACCCGGTCCTGCAGCTCAAACTCGATCATAGAACACACGTGCCCGCGCGAGGAAACCTCAGGCACCTGCATGCTGAAGACGTAGGCCGATTCCTCGGGAAGCGCCGCGTGGGCACACTCGACACCCATCTTGTCTTTGAGGGTCCTCAAGACCTCCGCAAGCGCAGGAGCATCTTCAACGACGCCGTTTACGACAATGCCGCTCTGAAGCGGTTCGCGGCCGAATGCTTGCACCTCCTTTCCTATGGCCCCGTCGTGAAGCACGATCCACTTTATGGAGGCGTCGGAAATGTCGATACCAGCCGCTCTCGGCAGCAGCAGGTGCGGCCGAGGGAACCATCTCGAAAGCGTGCGCGTCGCCGCGCTTGCGCCCTCAGATATAAACGCCGCTGGTGCCAGTATCCCCATTCAACGCCAAGTATACCCTAGAGTGAGCAGCTTATACCTACCTCATGGGATGAATCGCGTCGCCGCGCATATCCAAGTAGCGCTGCAAAATTATCGTGGCAGCCGCGCTATCGTCATGGGGTCTTCCTTCGGGCGCAAACCGCGAGGCCTCCTTCGAACTTCCCGCCTCCCTCGCGACGGCGACAGGCAATCCCGTCTCCTTTTTCAATTTCTCAATAAAGGCGTCGGCATCTTTCGTGACAGGATTTTCCCCACCGCCAAAAGAACGCGTATCACCAACGACGATCGCTTCAATTTTCTCTTTTGTGATAACCTCTCGCAGTACCACAAGAAGCTCCGCGCTGTTTTCGAGAACTCCACGCGGAAAGGCGATACCTTCGCTCGATACTGAAAGTCCGATGCGCCTCGTGCCGTAGTCGATGCCGAGATACCTCATGCAGGAAGTATGAAGTATGACGTGTGGAGTATCAACGCTGCTCGAGTTTCGAGGTTTTGTACACATCAGGCCGGTGAGGTTTGAGACGAACTACCCTCACCAAAAGCTCTGCTTCCTCAAGGTCTTTTTCCAAATGATCAACGTACTCTCCGTGCTGGTCATACCCAAGCGCGATGACATCGGGTTTCTCTTCCACAATGTGACGCACGTACCCTACCTCGTCGCCAAGCACGGCTTTATCGACCAAGGGATGCGCGGCAACGGTCGCGAGTCGCTCACTTTCATGGTGGCGCGGCGAAGAACCTTTGATGCGCACTGCAACAAGATCGCGCGCGACAGATGCGATAAGGTACGGCTCTTTTGCGAGAGCGCGCGCCTGCACGAAAAAGTGCTCATGCCCCGCGTGCAAGACGTCGAAGGTGCCGAACACCATGATGCGCGTCATAGCTCAATAATACAAAAAGAATGCCAGCGATACGCGCTGGCTCGGCCACTCTCGAGTACCTGAGTGGAAGGCTCCCTCATCGAATAGGCTCGTACCCGGCCGGCTTCGTGTGCTTCCCGAGGACGACCTGGCAGAGAGAGATGTGTTCTCCCGCGAAGAGTCCTTCGGACGCGGCGAGGTAGTACGTCCATGTGCGGTAGAACAACCGATCGTAGATGCCTCGTTTGTTGGGCTTGCCCTCGAAGCGAGGCCATGCTGCGACGAAGTTCTCCCGCCAGAAGCGCAGAGTTCGAGCGTAGTCCTTCCCGAGCTCATGCCAGTCCCAGGGGAAGAAGAGCCCGCGAATGGCTCTTTCGATCTGGGAGCGCGCCGGCAGGATCCCGTACGGGAAGATGTACTTGTTGATCCAACGGTCCGCCGCACGTCCCACAATAGTGTGGAGAAGGAAGATGCCGTCGCCTTTCAAGCACCGGTACATGCACTGCATGAACGCTCGGTAGAATGCCGCGCCCACATGCTCAAACATGCCCACCGAGACGATCCTGTCGAAAGGCCGGTAGTGCTTGCACACGTCGCGGTAGTCCATGACGCGGATTTCAACCGGCAGTCTGGCACAGATTTCGCGTGCGTACGTAGCCTGCTCTTCGGAGAGCGTGACTGCTACAACACTCACATTGAACTGCTCCGCGAGGAATCGCGCGAGTGTGCCGAAGCCACAGCCAACATCGAGCACGCGCATGCCCGGCTTGAGCTCAAGCTTTAAACCGATGAGACACATCTTGTCTTTTTGTGCCGATGTCAGCTCCCTCGCGCCCCAGCCGAAGTATGCGCAGGAATACTGCATTGTCTCCCCGAGCTTTGCTTTGTAGAACTCGTTGTCGAGGTCGTAATGCTCCGTAGCTGCGACACGCGCCCGGAGCCGCGTCTGCAGTTTCAACCTGCGGCTTAGGTGGAAGGGGTAGGCAATCAAACGCGCAAGGATGCCTGGCCCTACAGTTTTCACCCGCCGAATGCACTCCGGCAAGTCTTTCGTGTCCCAGGTACCTCTCTGATATTCTTCGCCAAAAGCGAGTGAACCCCAGAAAAGCACTCGGTAGAATAGCTGCGGGTCGCGAACCTCTATATCCCACGGCCGCGAACCGTTCAGAATGATATCGGCTCTTGCAAGCCGCCTCTGCGCCCACCTTTCAAGGAGACGCGTGAGGAACGGTATTTTCTTCATGTGTGCTCTCCCTGAATGTAGAAGACTAGAAAAGACCTGCCCACGCTAGAGGCTAGGCGAATTTCTATGGCGAGTCAACCTTTCTGGCACGAAAATAGTTTCGGACAGCCTTGGTATCTTTTGCGATCGCGGCACGAAGGGTATCATCGTTTTCGAACGATTCGCTCTCACGGATTTTCTTGCACAGTTCTATTGAGATTTCTTTTCCATAGAGATTGGGCGCTGCATCGAGTAGGTGGGCTTCCAGTAGCTTCCTTTCCTGATCTGCAAACGCCGCGGCAAGATACTCTCTGCCATCGAGGAGAACCCGAGCAGCATATATTCCCGAGACACTCGAGTTGTCGAGCGAAATATTCACCGTGGGATATCCTAGGGCAGCCGCCCGTTTTTTTCCTTTTTGCACGATGCCTATGTGGGACCGAGAGTTATCCACAGTCTAGAAATCATATCACGACTCCGGAAAGCAAAATGGGTTAAGATTGGTGTATTGGCAGAACTGGTATGTCTAAATTGCATTCTCGCATATGTTTTCCTGCAGGGCGACAAAGAATATTCCTGCAAAAAGTCCTAAAAACAATGAAGATGACAGGCCAGGTGTGCGCGAAACAACTTGGCGTACACCCCCGGACATTTTCTGATTGGAGGCGCGAAGAATATTCTCTACCGCTCCCGATATTCAAAAAAATCATCAGGAAATCTGGACTCTCAGTCACGAATGTCGAAATACGGGAACCTCAGTGGCATCTTGAGGAAGCATCGGTAAAGGGAGGCTTCGCTCACTACAAAAAGTACGGATCAGTCTCTATTGACGAGGATCTTCGTAAGGAGCGTTGGCGCACTTGGTGGGAGAGCGAAGGCAGGTTCAAACAGTCAAATTGGTTTAGGACAAGACCCGTGCGGAAACCGATCCCCAATACGGCGTTGGCAGAATTTGTGGGTATTGTTATAGGTGACGGCGGAATAACCAATCGACAAGTTACGATTACTTTGAACAGTGAAACGGATCATGAGTATTCTCAATTCGTAAGCGGCCTAGTGACGAGATTGTTTAAAGTACCTGTCAGTAAAATAATGCGAAAAGGCGACATCGCCGTACGTTTAACCTGTTCTCGAACAGAAATGGTACGCATATGCATTGGTATTGGCCTCAAGAAAGGAAACAAGCTGAAGCAAAATCTCGACATTCCTCTTTGGATAATGCGAAATCCACAATATGCAAGGGCATGCCTACGCGGACTCATGGATACTGATGGTTGCATCTTCAATGAATGCCATAACATTCGCGGGAAGCGGTACTGCTATCCTCGATTGTCATTGGTAAGCGCCTCGGAGCAGCTTCGCCATTCAGTAAAAAGAATTTTGCACGAACATGGATTCTCGCCTACACTGCGGAATGCAAGAAGCGTCAACTTGGAACGTCGCGAGGATATCGTTCGATACTTCCGAAAAATAGGAAGTAATAATCTGAAACACATTCGACGCTTCGAACAATTTACAGGAGGGGTCGGATAATGGTATTCCACTAGTCTTGAAAACTAGCGCCCGCAAGGGCTTGTGAGTTCGAATCTCACCCCCTCCGCAGCTATTCACAGCCCCTCCCGAGAGAGCTTGCGCCCAGTGTACAATGCCTTTATATGAAACACAGGGGTTTTACGCTTATTGAGTTACTCGTCGTTATCGCTATTATCGGCCTGCTTGCATCGATCGTCGTCGCTTCGCTTGCTTCCGTGCAGGGAAAAGGGCGCGACGCGCGCCGTGTTGCAGACATCGACGCTCTAAAGAAAGGGCTCACGATCTACTCGATCGACAAAGGCTCATTCCCGATCGCGACAGCAACGACAACGCTCGCGGCAACCTCGACAGTTGGCGCGGCGCTCATCAGCTCGGATTCAATGACGACAATCCCGACTGATCCGAACGGCTCGCAATACTACTACGTGTCAAATTCGACGGGGACTACCTACAACATCAACTTCTGTCTTGAAACGAACTCCATCAAAGGATTCGCACAGGGCTGCAACAACTACGTGAGACCCTAACAGTTAAGCTCCAAACACCAAGAAACAAATTCCAAACGATACCGGTTTGGAATTTAGGTTTTGAGTATTGAACATTGTTTGGTTATTGCGTCTTGTGATTTGGGATATTATTGGGACATGCCTCAATCATCCATTCCCATCCGCTGGAGAGCGTACGAGCATGAGCACATCGAACGCGGTGGCGACTGGTACTGGGCACTCGGAATCTTTGCCGGAGCCGTGGCACTCATTAGCGTGCTCCTTGGCAATATACTCTTTGGTATTGTCATCCTCGTTGCCGCCGGCACGCTTGCCATGCTTGCCTCCTCACCGCCGCCATTAGTCGAATTCGAGCTCTCTGATCGGGGCATCAAAATCGGCGATACGATGCACCGCTACGAGGACATCATCTCGTTTTGGGTCGAGGATCACGACGCCGATCCGCCCATTCTTCTCGTTGATACTACCAAGTGGCTTTCCCCCAATCTTGTGATCCCTCTCGAGGATGTCGACCCGAAGCACGTGCGTGCATACCTCGTGGAGCGTGCGAGCGAAGTGCCGATGAAAGAGCCCGTGTGGCACAAAATCCTCGAGGCCTTCGGACTCTAAAACAGGAACTAGCCAATAGCCAATAGAGTTTAGGGAACACAAAGATTCCCATGAGGATCTCCCCTAGTGGCTATACCCTAGTGGCTCATTACTGAACGGTGACGATCGTGCTCGCCTGCCGCGTGCCGCCGCCGATCGTTACGCACTTGAGAACGAATGTTGCAGCAGAGGAGAGCGGTGGTGTGACGACTGCGCCATTCACGTTCGTCGCATTTTTATTCTGCTCGGTAAAGCTCGGCAGGTCGGGACTCGAAATGACGCACGACTGCATCCCCGAGGTAACCCATCCAATTGCCGAAGTTGTGCCAGAGAACACCGTCTTTGGATTCGTGATAAGTACGATCCCGGGTTTTGCGACCTGTATGCTGCAATCCTTCGATACGTTCCTGCCCTCATCGGTACACGTGAGACCATAGGTCGCGACGTTCGTACCCAATGGAGGATTCGCGATGGTGACAGTGGTCGAGCCAGTCTGCGCGCCGTTCGTCTGGAAGCCAGAGCCAGAACTCGTGCCTGAGGAGCAGGAATAGGTGATCGCTATCGTCATTCCGACATCAGCGATCTGCGGCTGGCACGAGAGCTGTGCGGTGAGCGACGTGCCGCCACTGCCCGTCGGCACGCACTGCCAGCCGACGACACATGAGTTGTTTTGCCCGCCGTAGGTCGGCTTCCACGTTCCGTCTTGGCACGGTTGCTGCGGTTGCACGGGCGCCGGCGGACAATTTTGCCCTTGCTGAGGCGGGGGAGCACACTTATTGCTCCCTGAACCGGAGCCCCCGAACAATCCGAACAGTCCCGAGCTTCTGGAATCTCCCGACCCTTGAGCACAGCCGTACTGGCAGTATTGCACGGGGGTGTCAACGCACTGATTGTTACGAGAGTACAATGTGTTGCCTTGACAGATCGTCTGCCCACCGTAGCACGTTCCTGGCGGACGCGGCATCTGGTTCCCCGGCGGAGGCTGCCCTCCAAGACCCTGCGGCATCCCTCCTCCACCTCCCGGCCCTCCTGGAGGAGGAAACGTTGACGGCGACGGCGGAGGAGGAGGGGGTGGTCCAGGCGGGGGTGGAGGTGGTGTATTACCATCACCACCCGGCGGATTCTCGAGAGCACTCAATTTCTTCTGATTCTCTCTCAACTGAGCAAGACGGCTCTGAAGTTTTTCCAACCCTTCCTGTGCTTGGTCAAGATTTTCTTGCGTGTCGTCCCTGTCGTTATACTGTTTATCGCATGGAACGCCACCTGTATCACCGACACATTTGGCGAGCTTGTCAAGGGCTGCTTCGTAGGCTTCGCGAGATTCTTTGACGGCCGTTTCTTGATCTTTGATTTTCGACTCGACATCTTCAATCTCGCCGTCGAGGACTTTCTGCAGGGCATCCTGGGTCGCCTTATCAAGCGTGCCCTGCGAACCGAGAGCGTCCGTGAGGTCTTTACTTAGCTCAGGCGATTTCTCTAATATCTTCTTGATCTCTTCCGCACTCAATGGCTTGCCGTTCTCGTCAAAAAATTCGTTCTGGCATTCACCCTTTTTTACATTGGGGTTCGGGATTGATTGTATCTCACCAGTTCCATCACGCTTGAGGACCACTTTGGAGTCCATGCCGGAACACTCCTTCGCGCCATAAAAGTAACTCACGCACCTGTTTGCTTCAACCGTTTCGCCTTTCCCTAGTTTCGTTGTTGCACTACCAGCAATAACAATCTGATTAGGTTTTGTTGCTTTGCTCTTCAGCCCACTGCATATCTTTTCTATTTCCTTGCTGAGCTTTTCCTGTTCGGCTTTCGCAGACCCCTCCGTAGGAGACGCCGCAACTGCAACCTGCGTGTCACCTGCTACCGAAGAAAGCGGTGGGGTGGCGAGCTCGAAGGTAGCAACAGCTCCTGCGCCGAGCATGAGGGCAACCACGAGCGCACCAAGGACAGACACGCCACGCTCTCCCGCATGCGGGGATTTGCTCATGCCTCAATGATACTCCCTCGATGAAGAGGCCCGCGTGTCAATGTGGAAAAGCAACGTATTTCATACCCTCGGCAGGAATCTCCCTCACCTCTCGGCTCGCCGTCACTCGCCTCGGGCTGGGCACCGTCTCGCGGTTGCGCGTGCTCGCGCAACATCGCTCCGGCGTTCGATTCCGCACGCACGATGCCTGAGCATCGTGCTCTCGGGTCGTTAGCACTCCCCTCGGCAGGAATCGAACCCACATTACATCCTCCGCAAGGATGCGTCCTATCCATTGAACGACGAGGGGGAATAGCAACAGCGTAATTGAAGTTGCTCTATGTCGCAATCGCGCGGATCCGCTGCGTGGTGCGCGACTTCATTCGAGCCGCCGCATTTTTCTTGATAGTCCCGCCTTTCGCGGCTTTGTCGAGCGCTTGGTAGAGCTGAGGTAGCATCGCCTGCGCCTCTTTTTCCTTCTTCGCGTCGATCAGCTTCCCGATCTGCTTGACGGCATCTTTCATCGCCTTCTTGCGGCGCTCATTGAAAACGTGGCGCCGTTTTGCCGCACGCTCTGCCTTTTTTGCCGATGACGTCTTAGCCACAGTCGTGAAATCCTACCCGAAGTGCTTACGATATGCAATCGCGGCCTGCCCCGTTGCAAAACACACAGAGTCGAGCGCTACCATGCCGTTCCGTAGCAGAAGTTTTGCTGCGGGGTATGATACTAAAATGATCGGCCGGATCGAAGGTGAGGTGTCCGTCAAACGAGCCGGATTCGCGATACTCTCTGCAGGCGGCGTCGGCTACAAAATTGCGGCAACGCGCGAAGCGCTCGCCTCGCTGAAGACAGGAGGAAAAGCGGTGTTCTGGACGCACCTTGCTGTCCGCGAAAACTCGTTCGATCTCTATGGATTCCGCAGCGAAGACGAGCTCTGGTTCTTCGAGCTCCTTCTCACCGTTCCTGGCGTCGGTCCCAAATCAGCGCTCGCCATTCTTGATCTTGCTCCGGTGGAGACCTTGCGCTCGGCGATCGCGCAGGGAAACGCGCAGTACCTAACGAAAGTCTCCGGCGTCGGGAGAAAAACTGCGGAAAAAATCATCCTCGAATTGCGCGAGAAGGTGGGGAGAGGCGCGGGAGGGGCTGCCTTGCAAGGCGATGAGGATGCCCTTGAGGCTCTTGCGAGCCTCGGCTACTCGCTCCATGAAGCGCGCGACGCGCTCCGTAAAGTGCCCCATTCGCTTACCGAGGGGAGCGCCAGGCTGCGCGCCGCACTGAAGATTCTCGGTGCGAAGTAAGCATGCTTAGGGCTCTCAAAGAACTCGTGCACACGCTCGTTCCCTCGCCGATCCTCACGAGGATCCTCTCCGCCTACCACTTTATGCTCGCTTCCCTTGCGGCAGTCGTCTACGGCTTTCCTTCGCGTTTTCTCTTCGTCGTCGGGGTCACCGGGACAAAAGGAAAAACGACCGTGACGGAGATGGTAAACATAATTCTCGAAGAAGCGGGGCATACTACCGCTCTCATAAACTCCATACACTTCAAGATTGGGGAGAAATCAGAACCGAATCTCACGCGCATGTCGATGCCGGGACGTTTCTTCATTCAAAAGTTTTTGAGCGACGCCGTACGCGCTCAGTGCACAGCTGCCGTCTTAGAGATGACCTCCGAAGGCGCGAGGCAACATCGCCATCGATTCATCGATCTGAACGCGCTCATCTTCACCAACTTCGCACCTGAGCACATCGAATCTCACGGCTCGATCGAGGCGTATGCGAATACGAAGTTCGAGATCGGCAAAGAGCTCGCGCGCTCGAATAAACGTCCACGCTTCATCGTGGCAAATGCTGAGGACAAAGAGGCTACTCGCTACCTTAGCTTGCCCGTCGAATACGCACTTCCCTTTTTGCTCGCTGCAGAAAACGCCTCGGCCGACGAGCACGGCGGCTCGTTCATGATCGATGGAACACGAGTAACGATTAGTTTGCCCGGCGCGTTTTCGCTACGCAACGCGCTTTCAGCGGCTATGCTTGCGCGCGCGCTGGGGATCGCACCCGCGGTGATCGCACGAGCACTCGAAAAACTGAAAAAAGTCCCCGGGCGCGCGGAGCGAATCGAAGCCGGCCCCGCCTTCGCCAAGGCTTCGGCGGGCAAGCAGAGTTTCACCGTCGTCGTCGATTATGCGCATACGCCCGATTCCCTCGCAGCGCTCTACGACGCCTATCGCAACGTAAAGAAAATTTGCGTCGTAAGCGCAACGGGCGGAGGGCGAGATACGTGGAAACGCCCCGTCATGGGACACATCGCCGAGGAACAATGCGAGACCGTCATCCTCACGAACGAGGATCCATACGACGAGGATCCACAGCAGATTGCCGAGGACATCGCGCGGGGTATGAGCAAGCGCCCAGAAATTATCATGGACAGGCGCGAGGCGATTTCGAGAGCTCTCGAAATCGCCCTGAGTATGTCGAAGGGCATCCCTCGACAGGCTCGGGATCCCAGTAATCAAAACGGCATCGCCGTTTTGATTACTGGGAAAGGCACAGATCCTTCCATCTGCGGACCACGCGGCACAAAAATTCCCTGGAACGACGGGCAGGTTGCGCGCGAGGAGCTCGAAGCTCTCCTCAAGAAAGGCACGGTGTAATCGTTTCGTTGGCTATAATGGGATGGAAGTATGATCGTCCGTGTCCTCATCGGCTTTGCGATCGTCACACTCGCCGTGCTCATTTTCCTTTGGCTTGCGACAGGCGGTGTGCAAGAGATTGCCACTATCGCGCGCGGGATTACCAATCCGCTCCGTATTTTTAGCGGAGGATTGAGTTCGTTTCGCCTCCCCTGGCAGCCTGAACAGCTGACGCGTGGCCCGATCGTGAACGCTGGTGAAGAAATTCCAGGTACAGAAGGTACACAAGAGCACGGTGCGCCGGAAGAAGAGTTGGCCGGTGCACAGAAAGAGTACGACGCTATCGTGAAGGAGATGCAGTCAGCACAGAATTTCGGCGAGCCTTCGCCGTACCGTGGGCAGGTAACGCTTATGCAAGCCTCTGCTGCACAAAGCGGCGCTTCAGAGGAGTACATGGAGCTCGAAGCTGCATGGGACAACACAGCACCAGTGAAGATAAGCGGTTGGTCGCTCCAGAGCGCACTCACGGGCATTCGCGCCTACGTGCCGCGCGGCGCGCATCCTTTCATCTTGGGTTCCGTCAACATACAAAACGACATCTACCTCGATCCGGGCAGCTCTGCTATCCTCCCCTCGGGAGCATCTCCCCTTGGGACCTCATTCAGAGAGAATGCGTGCACGGGATACCTCGGCAGACTGCAGAGCTTTACGCCGCCTTTGGAGCGCGTCTGTCCCGCTCCGAGAGATGAGTTGCCGTTCACACCGGAAAACATCAGAACATATGGAGAGGCGTGCTTCGATTTCGTGCAAACGATTACCTCGTGCACTTTTCCTGCAGACGTTCCCTCGAACGTCTCGCCCGCATGCCACCTCTTTCTTGCGAACAACCTCTCCTACAACGGTTGCACGCAAAACCACCGCCATGAGAGCGATTTCGCGCGTAACACATGGCGCATGTACCTCAATGCCGGCGGCGAGCTCTGGCGCAACTCGCACGACATCATCCGATTGCTCGACCAACAAGGAAGGACTGTCGATATGGTCTCCTACTAGGCGACAGCTGAAAATAGGATGATTCCCGCGACGACAGCAACGTTGAGCGACTCTTTTTTCCCATGCATGGGAATTTCCACCAGTATGTCGCAAAGCCTACGAATCGAGGGTGGGATACCGCGCACTTCGTTGCCGAAGATAAAAAGTGTTTTTGCTCTTGCGCGAAAGCGTCGGTAATCGCGCGCACGCACATCCTGTTCGACCCCGACGATCGTCCACCCTTCACGCTTCAGACGTCGAACTACTTCCCAAGGCGAGCGCGCAGACTCCCACGAGACAAACTTCTCGGCGCCAAGCGCCGCTTTTGCGATATCTTTTCGCACTCGTCCGAAGCGGTCGTACGGAACAGGCGTATAACCGGTGAGATACATCTTCGAAACGCCTGCTGCATCGGCGGTCCGAAATATCGAGCCCACATTGTGCGTACTCCGCACGTTATGTAAGAGCACAGCGATCTCCCTCATGGCTGCACGATAGCAAGATGCTATACTTTCGCCATGCTTTCAGTATTTCCCGAACTCCTCTTCCTCTCCCCACTCGCACCGTTTCTACTGCGCATCGCGCTTGCGATGCTTTTCGCACTCGCAGCATGGAACCATGTTGCACGTCCAGATGCTGCGTCGCGCGTGCTCGCCATCTTCGAATTCGTCGTCGCGATTGCTCTCGTCGTGGGCGCATGGACACAGCCTGCAGCACTACTTGGCGCTATCATCGCCGCGGTGTGGTTCTTCCAGAAGACAAGCCGCGTGTACGAGCTAAGTACCATCCTTCTTACGCTCGTTATATCTCTCTCACTCGTCATCACGGGCGCAGGCGCTTTCGCGGTCGATCTGCCTTTGTAGTAATTCGAACCTCCATCTGCTAGGATATTAAGGCAACCGCCCGTAGCTCAATTGGTAGAGCAGCGACCTTTTAAGTCGTTGGTTCCGCGTTCGATTCGCGGCGGGCGGACCTGTGAACTCATTTAAACAACGCTGCATCGAACTGCGGAAGCAGGACCTGACTCTTCCGGAAATAGTGCGAATCACGGGTCGCCCGAAATCCTCCGTACACTTTCACATACAAGATATTCCACTTAGCAGTCGGAAACTACAGAAAATTCGAGATGCAAACGTACTACACATAAGAAACATCGCATTGCAACGCAGAGGCGTGAGCGCGCGACTTTTTAAGAAATTCACGAAGTGGGACCGTGATCTGGTCTGCCTTGTCTCTCACCTACTCTTTGATGGTGAAATAAAACGCGGTGGGTGCATCTACAACAATAGAAATGCTGCGTTGCTTGAACATGTAGAAAGTTGCATGAAAAGAATCTACCCTGCTTCGCCAAGGCGATACATCAACACACATACCGGTGTATCTCGTATCAGCTACTTCAATGTGTCACTTGGAGAATACATAAAGGAAAAGTCGGTGCATTTGCTTCGAGCAATACCTTCAATGTCCGTGGAACTTAAAAGAGCTTTTTTACAGTCCTTTTTTGATGATGAGGGATGTGTCAACTTTCGGCCGCACAGAAATCATCGACGGATCCGAGGATACCAAAAGGATGTGGCGATCTTGAGCGTGGTTAAAAGACTACTTGCCGATTTTTATATTGAATCGCGCATTCAGCTTCCAAACGAAATAGTAATCATCGGTAAGGAAAATTTTCTTAAATTCCAAAAAGAAATCGATTTCTCTCCGGGCGTACGCATCAATGGAAAGCGCTCCAATAGCATCTGGAAAAAATCTCTCGAGAAGCGCGAATTGCTTGAGCGTGCAATAGCATCTTACAAACCCGTCGGAAGCAACGGCGTGCACCGTACGTAGTGCGGACTAAATTGTGAGTTGAACCGTTACGTAGTCCGTCACGGGCGTTCCGCCAGGAGTGAGACACGAGATCGTGAATGTCGTTGCGCCCGAAAGTGGGACCGTCGCGGCCCCACCCGAGAGCGAGTCTTCATTGAAGCTCCCATCGGGCGAGGTGATTGAGCAGGTTGAGACTCCCCTTGTGTTCCAAAATACCGACGTGCGCGTGCCAAGCGACACCTTATCCGGCACTGCCCAGATCTCAACCTGCGGCGGCACGGTCGGCGCCTGCGGCTGTGGGGCAGGTGCGGGGGCAGGGGCAGGAGCCGGCGGGGTTGCCTGTTTCTCGACGACGGGCACCGAGGGGGGCGCGGGAGAACCCACCTGATAGCCACGCCACGCGCAGAGACTGTCGAAGAACGCTGGCGGGATCACGAAGGAGATAACAGAAGTCCCCCATGGGCGACTCTGACACATACCCGAAACAATGCCCTGCGGCTGCCCGCCGAGCGTATCGGAGCCGTAGAAGCCAGCAACCTCCGTGTTCGCTCCAGGGTCGCGCGCCTGTGCGACGATGGTTGCGCCCCCGTCGGTCACGACGATATCACCCCGCGTCCCGGATTGCAGATTCACCTGCTCGCCGGAGAGGTTCGTGCCGATGGCAGGAGCAGGAGGTGGTGTGGTACCTGTGGATGTCTTTACTTCCCCGAGCTTGGGAAGCGCATCGCTCACGTTCAACAATGCGCCCTCCCCGGCGCCGCTTCCGGCGTTCAGCGCATTCAAAAGCTCGTCGGAGCCGCTTGTGGTCAAAAGCGAATTTAGTGAATCTGATGTCGGGGGAACATAGTAGGCGCAAGGATCCACCGAAGGAACCGTCACCTGGTAGTACGACGTGCAGCCGCTCGCACCTCCAAGGTTTCCCGACTGCGGGGGTGGTGGCGGGGGTGGTGGCGGCTGTCCTCCACCCCCTCCACCTTGCATCGCCTGCTTCAGCATATCCATGACACCCTTGAGCACATCCATCATTCCCTTCGCATCGCCAACGCCCTGCGATTGGCCCTGCTGGTCCGTGAAGCTCGTTCCTTCACATTTATTTGCTGCCACACATATGCCGATAACCTTCCCGCCGGGCGGTGTATCGAAACATATCCCGGGAGGGCACAGGTACGTGTTCTTGCCGCCGATGCATGTGCCGTTCGGTCCGGGGATTTTGTTGCAACCACATTTGGGTATCCAAGGATTGCACATCGCGTTCGCCGCGCCACTCATCGCTGCATAAGCAGTAAAAGGAACAACGAGGAATGCCAAAAGAAATCCCACGGTAAGAACCATCGCGAGACGAAGACTCATGCACTCAATGCTACAAGACCGTATACAATCCGCAACAGCTTTTTTTAGGATTTGTTGACACCCCATTAGAGAACTTCGTCTCTAATGGGGCAGGCCCAGAATGTAGTGCTCGAGGGCATATTCGAGCTCGAAGCCCGAACGACGAGCCTCGTGGGGAAGCTCGGCCAATTCTGCGACGAGTCTTGCCGCTCGCGCTTGCGCTGCGCCGCGCGATTTCAAAAACATGTCCTTCGCCCCCCAAAAGAGAACACCGTGGATCGCTTCGGGTGCTTCATCGCGCGAAAGCGCGCGCTGGTACTCGACCCAAAGCCGCTTCTTGTCGCCCCCTTTAAGCGCATAGGCAAGCGCGAATATTCCGCTGCGCTCCTTTTCCTTCCTCGTATCGAATCGCTTCGAAGTCTCCGCGTATTTCTCGAGCTTCTTTCGCGTATCTGCATCGAGCTTTTCCTCCAGAATAAAAAATGGTTCGTCGGATTCTTTTAGATGAATGATGTTGTCGAGCACAACGCTTCGCATCTCTTCGTTTTCGAACGTTCCGTCAAGCACAATAGCGCATCTCTGTCCAAACATACCACCTCCCGCAAGTGCCGCTCGGAGATCTTCGAGCGAATTCGCATCTGTTATCCGAACGACGTCCCGCTTGCCCTGAGCTCGTCGAAGGGCCTTGTTCATCTCCGCGCGTGCTTTTTCTCGGTCAGTTCCAAGAAATAGGTGCAACATACTCTTCTACCTTAGCATTGCGAGGCCGCGTGTGGCTTTTGGAGTCTTCGCGCAGGCCGGTGGGCCGAGCGGGAGCAATTTTCTAGCAAGAAAAGTAGCGAGCATAAAAGTCATACGCGGCTGAGCTTGCGTACATCGCCCCAGTTTGGTCCGATCGAGATTTCCGCAACAATCGGTACACCACTCAGTTTCTCCGAAGGTACAACAGATTCCATGATGTCGCGAAGCGCGCGCGCGACACCCTCTGCGTCGTTTTCCTCCACCTCGTAAACCAATTCGTCGTGTACCTGCAAAAGGAGCCGTGCCCTATCTCGCCATCCATTTTTCTCGATCAAGGCATCGGCCTCGACCATCGCGAGCTTGATGATGTCGGACTGCGTTCCTTGGATCGGTGCGTTGATCGCCATGCGCTCGGCCTGTGCCTTGATGTTGGGTAGCGCGGATTGGAGCCCGGGAAAGTAGCGCCTGCGACCGAAGAGCGTTTCGGTGTAGCCAAGCCGGCTTGCTTGGGCTTTTGTCTGTTCGATGAATCGTGCGAGGCCGGAATAATTCTTGAAGTACTCCGAAAGAAAATCTGCCGCCTCTTGCCGGGAGACATTCTCGCCGAGTGCCTGACGCAAAGCGTTCACGCCCATGCCGTAGAGAATGCCAAAGTTGATGACCTTCGCCCTGCGGCGCATTTCGTAGTCGACGTGCTCGGGCAGAACATTGAAGACTTCCGCTGCCACGGCGGCGTGCACGTCGCCGCCTTTCTTGAATACGTCAATGAGCTTTCGATCACCTGCAAGCCCGGCCGCCACGCGAAGCTCTATTTGCGAATAGTCTATCGCGGAGAGCACAAAGCCCTTATCGGCAGTGAAGGCCGAGCGGATCCTGCGACCATACTCACTCTTGATGGGAATGTTTTGGAGATTGGGTTTCTCACTGGCCATGCGTCCCGTGGTCGTCCCCGCCTGCAAAAACTGCGTGCGCAGCCTACCGTCCCCGGCAATGAGTGTCGGGATTTTTTCAATATAGGTGGAGAGGAGCTTTTGGAGCTCTCGGTACGCGAGAATATCTGCAATGATGGGGTGCAAAGGCGAGAGCTTCGCGAGTTCCTCCTCGCGCGTCGTGCGCGCACCCGTCGCCGTCTTCTTGTGTCGCGCGGGCACGATCTTCAGCTCGTCGAAGAGCACCGTCGCAAGCTGCTTAGGAGAGTTCACATTGAATTCGCGTCCCGCGTGCTTATAAATGCGACCGGCA
The DNA here is from genome assembly GCA_016186765.1 of Candidatus Kaiserbacteria bacterium. GTDB lineage: Bacteria > Patescibacteriota > Minisyncoccia > Phycocordibacterales > UBA2100 > UBA10103. Next base: position 60,587 of record JACPLD010000002.1, read on the forward strand.
ATCTCGCCTAATCCCCGCCCATAATCGCTCGAAAGCTCTTCCAAGTACGTGGTGTCGACGAGAATGCCTGTTTTGTTCATACGCTCGACTACGGAGATGAGCGGGCGCTCGATTTTCTCGAAGATGTCATTGAGTCTGCCTGTTTTGTGCAGCTCAGAAAAAATCGCCTCCCTTGCCCGTTCGAAATCGTCAACACCCACATAGCGCAGGATGTCCTCAAGCGAGGGACTCGTGGTGTCGGAATGCAAAAGCCAGAGTGCGATCGATGTTTCCTTGAGCGCCTGCGCATCAAGTGAGGATGAAAGACCGTCCTTCGCGTCCTTCACAGATCCTACCGCGGAGCGGACGCGCTCCTTGAGCGAGCGGAATTCGAGCTCGTCGCACAGAGCTTCGATCGAGGTCGCATTGTCCTCAAGGTGCCAGTGGCGCTTGGGCAGCTCGAAGTGGATTGGTGTGTCGGCGTGTATCGTTGCAAGCTCTTTTGAAAAGACCGCGTCATTGAAGTGCTCTTTCACGAGTTCCACGTAGCGTTTGCGCACGTCGGCGCGCTCGGCCACCTTCTCGACACCCTCCGTCGCAAGCGCCCGCGCGATATCTTCGATGCTTCCGAACGCGCGGATGAGCTTCATCGCGCTCTCCTCGCCGACGCCAGGGACACCCTTGATGTTATCCGACGGATCGCCACGGATTCCTTTGAGATCGGTGACGTACTCGGGGCCGAAGCCGTAGCGCTCTTTCACAAGGTCAATGTCGTAGAGAAGCGTGTCGGTTATCCCTTTGCGCATCGTGTAGACCTTCACGTTATCCGAGACGAGCTGCAGCGTATCCAAGTCTCCTGTCACGATAATAATATGCATGTCCTTGCGGAGCCCAAGCTTTTTCACGATCGTGCCGATCACATCATCGGCCTCGTAGCCCGGTGCCTCGTAGAGCGGAATGCCGAAGGCATCAAAAATCATCGGCGCGCGCGAAAGCTGCTCTACGAGCTCCGCCTCCGCCGGCGTGCGCGTCGCTTTGTACGCTTTGAAAACTTCGTGACGGTTCGTTTTCCCCGGCAAATCGCGCGCGGCGACGATGTAGTCGGGCTTCAGATCGTCGATCGCCTTCAAGAGCGTTGCGGTGAGGCCGTAGAGTGCACCCGTGGGCTCACCCTTCGAAGTCGAGAAATCTGGTATCGCGTGGTAGGCGCGGTGCAAAATTGCGTGCGCATCGAGTATCACAAGCCGCTTACCCTTCTTGGATTTCTTTGCCATGCACGCTGCATGATACGCCACTCGGGAGCGAAGTCGACCTCGAATCAGCGGCCTTTCCTCTCTTTTTGTGCGGTAGAATGGATGGATGACGACACAGTTCAACGAAAAGAAGCAGGCCGAGCGGCTTGAGGAGCTTCGCAAGAAAGAAGAGGAGCAACTTGCGGAAATGCTCTCGCACAAGTACGGCGTCGACTACGTCGATCTCACAAAAAAATCCATCGACACAGACGCGCTCCGCCTAGTAGGAGAAGAGGAAGCACGCGCTGCTGAGATCGCCGCGTTCCGTAAGATCGCCAAAAAGCTCTTCGTCGCGATGCGCGCGCCGGAGAGGAGCGACACGCTGCAGGTAGTGGAGAAACTGAAGCGCCTCGGCTACGAGGTGCAGCGATTCATCGTCTCTCGCGACTCGCTTGCGCACGCGTGGGATCGCTACCACGACCTTTCCTACGCGACCGAAACCGAAGCGGGAATACTTACGCTCAGCAACGAAACAATCCAGCGAATGCTCGAAAAGCTGAAGACCCTCAACGACGTCCGCACGGAAATCGCAAGCTACGCGGGAAGCAAGGACACGCACCGCATCTCGCGCGTCTTGGAGATCATCATGGGCGGTGCCTTATCGCTTGGCGCTTCCGACGTACACCTCGAGCCTGAAGAGGAGGGAGTGCGCATGCGCTACCGCCTCGACGGCGTCTTGACCCTCGTACTGCAGTTCGACGCACCCACCTACGCTCTGATCGCTTCGCGAATCAAACTCCTCTCCGGACTAAAGCTCAACATCAAGAACGCCGCACAGGACGGGCGCTTCTCGATAGTCGTGAACGAAAAGGAGATCGAGATCCGCACGAGTGTGTTACCCGGCGCGTATGCGGAAACGATCGTGATGCGTATCTTGGATCCCACGACGATCGCGCTCCCGATGGAAAGATTAGGCTTCGACAAGTACCTCATGGAGATTTTCAGGGTCGAGATCGCAAAGCCAAACGGCATGATCCTCAACACCGGTCCTACCGGATCTGGAAAGACGACAACCCTCTACGCATTCCTTAGGCAGGTGCATAACCCCGGCATCAAGATCGTCACGATAGAAGACCCGATCGAGTACCACCTTCCCGGTATCGTGCAGACGCAGGTCTCGAAAGACTATACCTTTGCAGAGGGCTTGCGCTCCACACTTCGGCAAGACCCAGATGTAATCATGGTTGGCGAGATTCGCGACAGCGAAGTTGCCTCAACGGCGGTGCACGCCTCTCTCACGGGGCACCTCGTCTTCTCGACACTGCATACGAATGATGCCGCGGGCACGTTCCCGCGCCTCATCGATATGGGCGTGAACGCCGACATTTTGGGAGCGGCTGTAACGACAGCGATGGCGCAGCGCCTGGTGCGTCGACTTTGTGAACACTGCCGCGAGGCAAAGGTGATCGCCGGGGAGGATAAAAAACTCATGGAGCCGCTCCTCAAGAGCATCCCGCACGCCGAAGACCTTCCAAAAAATCGCGACACGATGTGGATTGCGAAGGGCTGCGACAAATGCGGCGGCTTAGGCTACAAAGGCCGCATCGCTGTCGTTGAGGTCATCCTCATGGACAAAGAGATCGAGGAGTGCGTGCGGCACTCCAGCAGCGAGCGTGACATCTGGAAAGCGGCACGGCACCAAGAGATCCGCCGAATGGCGCAAGATGGTGTCGTGAAAGTGCTGCAGGGCACTACCTCGCTCGATGAACTCGGCAGAGTAGTTGACTTACGAGATGAGGTCATGTTGGAAGCAATTGCATGATTTGACCACAAAACCCCATTGCGGGGGTGCAATGGGGTGTTAGTGTTTGAATAGCCCTTCGACAAGCTCAGGATAAACGAGGCACACAATTTCGGGCGATGCTTTCGACATGAAAGTTGCGGCGTGGTTCTAAGGATAGGGGCCGTAAGGCCGCAAGGCGGCCTACCGCCACCGTCCTCGAAAAAGCCACCATCGCCCGAAGCTATGTGCCTCGGCAGCGTTACAAAAATGAATTACAAAAAGAGGTATACGTAAACTGCGCGAAAGAGTATCACATAATATTTAAAAGTCAAGAGCCTCGTTCCCCGCGTCAGACGCGGCAAATGAGCCTCCGCTATGAAAAAAGAAACAGAAAAATCGCCGCGTTCCCTTGATCAAGCGCTCCGCCCTTCGGATTGGAAGGACTACGTTGGGCAAACAGGCATCAAAGAAAATCTCCGCATTCTCCTCACGGCCGCGAAAGGCCGCAATCACCAGCCTGAACACGTTCTTTTGTACGGCCCTCCCGGTCTGGGCAAAACGACGCTCGCGCATCTGATGGCGCGAGAGATCGGCGCCTCGCTCCGGAGCACCTCCGGGCCTGCGATCGAGCGTGTGGGCGACCTCGCATCGATCCTCACCAACCTCTCTCCCGGCGACGTGCTCTTCATCGACGAGATACACCGCCTCAACCGCACGATCGAGGAGGTGCTCTACCCTGCGATGGAAAGCGGCGTCCTCGACATCGTCATCGGCAAGGGCCCCTCGGCACGCACCGTACAGCTCGAGCTCCCACCATTCACCCTTATTGCCGCGACGACCCGCATCTCGATGCTCTCTGCACCTTTGCGCTCCCGCTTCTCCGGTGGCACGTTCCGCCTCAACTACTACGACGAGGCCGAGATCATGGAAATTCTCGCGCGCTCCGCAAAAATCCTACACATTATGACCGACGGTGAGTCGGTTCGCGAGATCGCTCGTCGCTCTCGCGCAACACCACGTACCGCCAACTACCTTTTGAAGCGCGCGCGGGATTTTGCTGAGGTGAACGAAGAAAAATTGGACCTGAAGACAGTGAAGAAAGCACTCGCGCTCCTTGAAATCGATGAGGGTGGCCTCAACCAAACCGATCGTGACATTCTTGCGGTCATCGTTGAGAAATTCAAAGGCGGTCCTGTCGGATTGAAAACTGTCGCGGCGTCGCTTTCAGAAGAAGAAGAAACGATCGAAGAAGTGCACGAGCCGTACTTGATGCAACTCGGATTGCTAGAACGTACTCCGCGAGGACGAGCCGTCACCTCAAAAGGCTACGCCCACATCGGCGCTGAAACATCGCGAGAACAGAAGAGGCTGATTTGACGAAGTGTGGATAAGAAGCAAACCCGCGCTTGCAGGGACATACAATGACCGCAACGCACGGTAGCGCTCCGTGGAGCATACACCCCATGAGATGGCGAAAGACTATCTCACGGGGTAAAGAAAAGCTGCTCCACGGCGTTTTAGCGAAAGAGGCCTCCGCGGGGGAGGCCTCTTTCGTTTCTCGGCCATTTGCGGATCAGTTGCTTTGGCCGACGGCTCCTGCAACGCAGTGCTTGCGCACCGGACCCAAGGAGCTGTCATCTGGTGTGTCGGGGATCGCTCCCGTCCTCTCTCGATGACGCCTGACGCACGGTAAAGCGCATCAGTGCTCCCGAGTATAGCGGGCCGTACTTGGTGTCAAATTTATGCAACTATCCCTTTTTTGGGGATTTCCTGTGCATGGAGCTGTGTATAAACCGTCCTCCCCGCTAATCCCTAGAGCCACCAGAAGAGCGCCTCCCCGATGTTCGTAAAGAGAGTGCCGACTGCTTCTCCAATTGTTCCGAAGCTTTTACCCATCACCGAAAAGAAACTCCGCGGCGGAGGTGTACCCTCTTCCCCCTCGCCGGGAATAAATCCATCAATTGGCGAAAACGGCTCGAACGGCGTGTCCGAAATCTGCGGCTCTTCGGTTTCACTCACTCCTTCCACATCTGCGCTTTGCGATGCATCGCCTCCAACATATGGGGAAGAAGTAGTGCCCGCGATGTCCTCGATCGCTTCGCTAGCACCTCGGGCACTCTCCCCTCCCGCAAAGCCTGACGGAATCGATTCGAATGGTTCGGAGGCGACATTAATGGGCTCAACTATCGTGGGATCTCCCGGCACGAGCGTCGACTCGTCGGCGGAAAGTGTCAAGATCAAACGTCCGCGCTCAAGCGGCGGCTTCTCCTCGCGCACGGGCAGCTGCTCCTCTGCTTCGCCCACTGACTCCTGCTGCAACGTTTCCTCGGAGGAAAAAGCACTGCTCACAAATTCGCCCACCGGCGCCACGACGTTGTCTAAAATCGTACGGACGAACGAATCTGCACCCTCCTGCCCCTCAAGATCTTTCGCTGTTACGTTCACACTCGGCCGCTTTGTGTTTTGCGCGAGGTTCGCGATGATGTCGGCCGGGGAAGGCAGCGGTTTGGGAAAGGTGGGCATGGTAGTGACGGTGACCCCGAAGTCTTTGTTGTAGTAATAGCTAGGCTCTTGCGGGGTGTGCGCGATTGTGCGGACCGTGGAACCACCCGCGCTGCCGCTTCCACCTCCGCTTCCGCCGTTACCGAACACCCAATTTGCGACATTGCTCAAAATCGGCGAATCCCAAAACGACTGCCTCGGCACACCGGACTCACTCGGCGGTCCTCCTCGCGCGTCGCCAGAAGATTTGCTCGGAGCAGCACCAGAGTCTGCTATGTTTCCAATTCGTTGCGCCGCAGAAGTTTGTGCACCCGGAGTTTCCCCCCCTGCCGAGGACGCGGGCGCTTGGGCAGTGGGAGCTTGCGCTGCGATTTGTCCGGTCGGTGCTGTAGGCGCTTGAGCGGCTGGTTCAGTAGGTTTTGTAGCATCGGAAGCCGGAATAACTTCCGCAGCAGTAGGCCTTGTGGGGTATTCGGGAGCAGACTCGTAACCAGCCGCAGGCTTAGGAGGTGTGCACCCTTCACAAACAGTACCCGTGTTAAGCCCCGCGGTTGGTTTAGTAAGCTGCTTCAATGATTCCTCATCCCCCTCTTCGATTTGTTGGGGATTCCCTTCCTCATCCACGTAATAATCAGCTTTACAATTCTCGACTCCAACACAGTGACCTTGCACATCTACATTGGCTTCTTCCTTAAATTCAACGCACGACCTCCCGAACAAGTTAGTTATCTGCGCCGGCTTACCTGTTGAGGAATCATATCCCGGAAATGTCGCCGGATACCATCTGCTCTTGTCACCCACCTCAAGATAGCGCGCCGTTGGAGTTTCAGAAGGACATTGTTTATTCGAGCCTGTTAATGACTGCGGCACATCTGACAGCAGAGATCCGCCCGAGCTGCCGGACGATGCTGGGGCGCTTACGTCCGCAGCCGCCAGCTGCCCTTTAGGCAGGACCGCATCAGCATCCGGCTCTAGCACCCAGACCATCGTCCCAAATGCAAGACACAAACCGAAGAATACAAGAAGTCTCTGCGCTCCCTGCTGCATACCTACATGGTAGCGCTTTTTGCCCTCTTCAAAATGCTCTGCGTGAACAACCTCTCAACCCAGTTTCGGCTTATACAAAAGTCCATAGAGAAGAGGCCGGACGTTCGCACGCGCGAATGCCGGCCCCGACTCCTCGCTGTCGCATCCTTCATCGGGAAGCAGCCTTTGGTGGCCTGCTGATGAGTCTGACTCCACCGTAAGCCTCGTCGCCTTCCACTCGGACAATGACCCCAACCAAGCTTCCGTCGGGAAGCCTGACTTTCGTCCAGCACCATTCGACTCCTTTTTCGTCAGGAGCAGGGTGGCACCCGTTCTCGGGGGCAGCCTTCTCAGCCGCCAAAACTGCCGGTGGGGGTGGATCTTCAGCGTAGGCCGCAAAGGGCAGCGCCGCTGCAGCGGCAGCAATCAACATCAGAAAGGCGCGCATGGCGGCCTCCTTAAGCTGTTTGCGATCCCACTTATGGCAGGGACCTTCTCCGCACAACGCACCTGCGGTCAAGGTAAGACCTTGACCGTTAAACACGCTCTGCGGAGAATCCCTGCCTGCCTGCAAACAGGCCTGCCCACGATATGAGGAGTCTTTGAAAGAACAACGCCTGCCCGCCGAAGCCTCGGCGTAGGCGGGGACTTTTGTAAGTCCGGCTTTGCGCTCCACCTCGGGAGTCCAAGGCCGGACCAGCAATGGAGTACTACAACTGCATCATATGCCTTCTGATGCGTACGTGAAGAGCATTATGCCAGAATGAAAGCGTTTGTCAACCGATTGACAGGTGGGACACTTTTGGTACACTCCATACATATGGCAACGAGCAAAACACGTTTGCAAATCACGCTTGCCCCCGACGTGGGTCCCGCGATCAAGCTCCTCGCCAAGCGCGACCGCGTACCCGCAGCGACCAAAGCCGCGCAACTCCTACGCCAGGCCATCGAGATGGAGGAGGATCTGTACTTGTCGAAGATCGCAGAGGAGCGTGACGTTCCCGGCGCAAAATGGCTCACGGAAAAAGAGTTCTGGAAAGCTGCAATGAAAAAGAAATAACCCATGCGCTATAGTGTTCTTTTTGTACATGCCGTCTTGGCAAAAGACGTACCGTCACTCGACCGTAGCGTGTTGCAGCAGATACACGAAGCCATCGATTCCAAATTGAAAACGGATCCGGATGTCTTCGGGAAACCGCTCCGCCGCTCGCTCAAAGGTTATCGCTCGCTTCGCGTGGGCAATTATCGGATCGTATATCGAATTGAAAAAGCGCTGGTACGCGTTGTTGCGATCATTCACCGCTCGCGTGGATACGAAGAGGTCTCCCGTCGGACGTAAGAAACAGAAAGACCGCACTTCGCACGAGCGCGGTCTCGAGTCACTCTCCATACGTCCCATACTGCCCGTACCGATAGAGTAGCATCTGAATGCTCTCGATGTCGGCACCAAGCACATACTCGCGGCAGACGAGTGTCGCCGGGACGCCCCCTTGGTGCGTCAACCGCCACAGCGCGTCTGCGCACACAGTGTCCTTCTCTATGTCGCACTTCATGTACAGAACGCCTGCATCATCAAGAAAGCGCTCCAAATAGAGACAGTACGGGCACCATGCCGTCCTAAAGACGACAACGGGTTTCACCTTGCCATCGCACACGATGGCGTTCGCCGGCAATGGAGCGAGCGCGATGAGCGCCGCGCACAAGAAAAGCCAACGTTTCATCGTCATGTCCTCCTGAACACTGTTGCAACTCTCACGAGTGTGGCACGGCTACACGCTCGAATCAAACAGAAGTGGCCGCTCCTTCGAGAGCGACCACTCAAGGTCTTCACGGCATCTTGCCGAGCAGGTACTTCCTGGGACTTTCGGCTACAGTGCCTTCTTCTGGCCCGGGGTCTTTCCCGCACAGCCCGCCTTGCCTGCGAAGCTCGTAGCCCGGTACATTGGACTGCCGGATGAACGCCATCCGTCCGCAGTAGCTGGGAACAGCGACCCCAACTTCGACGGGCCTGTCCTTCGACGGGATCTGCATCGCAACCCCGTCTGAAAAGGGATAGGGCTCCCTGTACATGAAACAGGATTCCTCATCCCATTCCATCTCCTGATTGCCGTTAACATCAGGAGCTTTCGTCTCGAACCCATCGACCAGATAGCCGTTGGCGTCCCGTCCAACGATTTTCGGGACAGGTTGGCCAGTCGCGGGATTCAGCTTCCATGCCGGGTGCGACCGGCAGAACTCTACCCAGAGGTAGAACATGGTTTGAAGCTCCGCGGGCTTCTTGATTAACTCGGTGTTGATACGAGTCGGAGGAAGCGGCTGGCCGTCTTGGGCCATTGCGCCGTTTACACCCAGGCCCAGCAGAAACGCTAGGGCCGCGACGGTGATTCTCATCCTGATTTCCTTTCTCCTTATGCAGTTGTCAAGTGTCAACCCCCTGTAAACTAAATCACGGCCCATGATTGCTGTCCAGTTGTAGCGCAGGATATCCCTACTCATACTCTAGTGACAAACTTCTAGCGTATGGCCGGACACAGCAAGTGGGCGCAGATCAAGCGCCAAAAGGAGAAGACCGACGCGGCCAAAAGCGGTCTGTGGAGCAAACTAGGGAAGCGCATCACAGTCGAATCGAAAAAGGCAAAAGGCGACATGAACGCGCCCAACCTTCGCTCCGCGATAGAGCTCGCCAAGTATGCGAACATGCCGAAAGGCAACATCGAGCGCGCGGTAGCCCGCGGCACTTCGGCTGACGCCGCGGCGCTCGAAGCGGTCACCTACGAAGCCTACGGACCGGGCGGCGCGGCTATTGTCATCGAGGCTCTCACGGACAGCCGCAACCGCACGTCGCAAGAGATCAAACACATCCTTTCTAAAAACGGCCTCGCGCTCGCTTCCCCCGGAAGTGCACTCTGGGCATTTGAAAAAACTACCGAGGGATACGAACCGAAAACGAATGTTCCTCTTTCGGACGCAGACAACGAGCAGTTGATAAAAATCTTGGAGGAGATCGACGCCCACGACGACGTCGAGAATGTATATACGAACGCCGAGTAATGCACCCACAGCGGTCAAGGTAAGACCTTGACCGCTGATGGTATACTTGCCTCAATGGGCGAGCGAAAAGTTTTCTTCCAGCCCGGCGAGTGGTTCCACTGCTATAACCGCGGCGTGGACAAGAGGCGTGTATTTATGTCGCCAAGTGACTACCGTCGTTTTCTAGCGCTCATGTACGCATGCAACAACATTGAACCAATTCATGTCAGCGACTACGAGCGCGGACTTAGAAGTAAGAAACTTGCCGATGTCCTCGCCATCGCACGGAAAGCACCGCTTGTAGACATCGGCGCGTACAATCTGATGCCAAACCATTACCATCTTCTCTTGCGGGAGAGGATCGACGGCGGACTAACGTCCTTCATGCGGAAGCTCGGAACAGCGTATACGATGTATTTCAACATCAAATACGAGCGAGTCGGCGCACTCTATCAAGGTGCATTCAAGGCGAAGCATGTAAGAACCGACGGATACTTCAAGCGGCTGGTGAACTATATTCACGGCAACCATGCGGAGCTGACAGAACCAAAATGGAAGGAAGGGAAAGTCAAAAATGAGACTGCGTTATTGAAGGCTCTTGTCGCGTATCCACACTCGAGTCTCCGAGATTACTACAGAGATCCTCGGCCAGAATCAGTGATAGTCAGCACAACTTCGCTTCTTGATGTTATCGATGCGATGCCGCGATTAAGGGATATCTTAAAGGATGCGCGAGTCTTCGCACACCTCCATGATGGGGAGCTCGAGCGGTCAAGGTAAGACCTTGACCAGTTCGGTATGAAAGTACTTGCCATTGATCCCGGCTACGGACGCTGCGGCATTGCGGTCGTAGAAAAAGAAAACGGAAAAGAAATCCTCATTTATTCCTCATGCGTCGAAACTCCTGCAACGAGTGAGTTTCCGGAGCGGCTCGCAATCGTTGCGGATGAATGTGCGCGCCTTCTCAGAGAATACAAACCAGGCGCACTCGTGCTTGAGAAGCTGTATATCACCAAAAACCAGAAGACCGCAATGCGCGTTGCCGAAGTGCGCGGCGCTCTTATCAGCGCAGCGGCGCGTGCGGGTGTTCCCATCTCCGAGTACACGCCGAGCGAGGTAAAGGCCGCAGTTACGGGTAACGGCCGCGCCGACAAGCACGCGGTAACGAAGATACTGCACGCGCTCGTGAAGATTGAAAAAGAGATAAAACATGACGACGAGTACGATGCAATAGCGATAGCGGTCACGCATCTCGCACGCGTACGTCATTAGCGCTACAATTGCCCAAACATGATCCGAAAAATCCGGAAGTTGTGGCGGAAGATGCCGGCGTGGATGGAGCTTTCACTTGTCGCGATGGCGGCGTTCTTTTTAATTGCGCTCGGGAGCGCGGTCGTGTGGGCGACTCTGACACCTATCCCCGCCATCGACAACTTTGAGAATCGCAAGGTCGCAGAGTCGACAAAAATCTTCGATCGCACCGGCAACATTGTGCTTTTCGACGTCTATGGCCAGATCCGCCGCACCTCGGTACCGCTCGAGGAAATTTCTCCATATATCCAGAAAGCGACGATCGCGATCGAAGACACCGAGTTCTACAACCACAGAGGCTTCCGCCCACTCTCCTTTGCGCGCGCACTGCTCGCGAATCTGAAAAGCGGAAGCTTTAGCCAGGGCGGATCCACCATCACACAGCAGGTCGTGAAAAATGCGCTGCTGACGCAGCGAAAAACCATTGGCCGCAAGCTCGAGGAGATCATCCTCGCGCTCCGGCTCGAGCGCGCCTACACGAAGGAACAGATCCTGCAGACCTACCTCAACGAGACTTCCTACGGTGGAACCATCTACGGGGTGCAGGAAGCAAGCCAGTACTTCTTCGGCGTCGACGCCAAAGACATCGACCTCGCGCAGGCCGCCTACCTCGCCGCATTACCGCAAGCGCCCACACGCTACTCGCCCTATGGTAGCCATCGAGACCTTCTCGATGCCCGCCAAAAGCTCGTGCTGCGGCGCCTTCTCGATGAGAAACTGATAACCGAGGAGGAGTACGAACAAGCTGCCGAAGAAGCCGTCACGTTCCGCGGCGGACAGACGGCAGGCATCAAGGCGCCGCACTTCGTCTTCTTCATCCGCGAGTACCTCGAAGAAAAGTATGGCGCCGACACCGTAGCGCAGGGGGGCCTTCGCGTCGTCACCACGCTCGACTGGGAGCTGCAGGAAAAAGCCGAAGAGGTTGTCAAAAAGCACGCGCCCTCGATGGAGAGAAATTTCAACGCTGGCAACGAGGGCGTCGTCGCGATCGAGCCCTCAACCGGGCAAATCCTCGCCATGGTCGGCTCACGCGACTACTTCGAAGAGAAAATCGACGGCGCGGTCAATGTGACGACCTCCTTCCAACAGCCGGGCTCGGCCTTCAAGCCCTTCGTCTATGCAACCGCACTCGAGCGCGGCTACACGCCGGAGACAGTTGTCTTCGATCTGCAGACGCAGTTTTCGACAGCCTGCTCGCCGCAGGAGGTGACGAACTCTACGCCGCCCTGCTATGCGCCAACGAGCTTCGACAATACCTTCAAGGGTCCGGTGACATTCCGCGAAGCGCTCGCGCAATCCCTCAACATTCCCGGCGTGAAAACCCTTTACCTCGTCGGCGTCGAAAACGCCTTGAAGATGGCAGAGCGCGTCGGCATCACGACACTCGGCAACGCGGCGGGCTATGGTCTCACGCTCGTTCTCGGCGGTGGCGATGTGACGCCCTTGGAGCTCACGGGCGCGTACGCCGTTCTCGCAAACGACGGTGTGAAAAATCCCCCGACGGGAATCCTTCGCGTGGAGGACCGGGAGGGAAACGTCTTGGAAGAGTACGAGGAGCAAAGCGAACGAGTGATGGAAGCGCAGATCGCGAGACAGATCAGCGATATCCTTGCCGACAACGTCGCGCGCACACCCGAGTTTGGCGCAAACTCGCCGCTCTACTTCCCGGGCTACGACGTCGCGGCAAAAACAGGCACGACGAATGATTACTGGGACGTCTGGATTCTCGGCTACACACCCTCAATTGCGATAGGTGCGTGGGCCGGCAACAACGACAACACGCCGATGGAAAAACGTATCGCTGCGTTCATCATCGCGCCGATGTGGCACGAGATCATGGCGTTCGCGCTCGAAACGTATCCAGCAGAGTCGTTCACGCCACCTGCGCCGGAAAATGATGAGGCGCTCCCTCCGGTATTGCGGGGCAACTGGAACACCGACCCTTCACAGGGCGTGCACGAGATCCTCTACTGGGTCGACAAAGATAATCCCCGGAGCGGTCGCACCTCCAACCGCAGCGATCGGCAGTTTCTCTACTGGGAGTATCCGCTTTCGCTCTGGGGTGCAAGCCTCGGCGCACCGAATGCGCCTCCCTTAGGATTTATCATCACCTCTCCTCCCAATACTGGAGTCGTGCGCGCCTTCGAGCCGTTCACGCTCTCGGCGATGCACCCGCATCCGGAACTTGTGGAGCGCGTCTCCTACTACCTCAACGGTGGCTATGTCGGTGCCTCTGTGCAAGCCCCATATGCCCTCACGCTCGTGCCGGAAGGCACCGGCGCGATGCAGCTCACCGCGGTTGCGGAAACCGCACTCGGCGCCGAAACGAGCACCATCATGTTCACCATCCAATAAAAGACCAGTGAACAGAGAACAGTAAACAGCGAACAGAAGGGTGGGCTGTCTTTTGATTTACTGTTCTCTGTTTGCTGTTCGCTGGTCTCTATCTATTAAGGGGCATCACAAGGTACGTGAACGATGGATCCGAGACGCCCCTGATCACTAAGGGCTTCCCCGCACCTGAAAAGCCGAGAATGATGGAATCGGATTCGATAGTCGGCAGGCAATCTGCGAGGTAGCCGATGTGAAAATTGATGTCGAGGTCCTCCCCCGAGAGCGCGGCATCAAGCGAGTCTGACATCTCACCTATATCCGCGCTGCGCGCGGTCGCACTGAAAATCTTTCTACTAGGGTAAACATGGAAGCCGATGTGTTGATCATTGCCCGAAAAAACCCGTGCTTTCTTCAGCATTTCAGAGAGATCGCTTTTCAAAACGGTCGCTTCCGTAGAAAAGATCTTCGGGACGATCTCCTTGTAGTTCGGAAACGTGCCGTCAACGATGCGCGAGATGAAACGGACACCATCAGCGGAGACCGAAAGTTGTGATTCGTCAGCGGTAAGCTTCACCTGCGCTCCTTCAGCGTGTTCGAGCACGTGGGAAAGTTCGAGTGCGTGCCTGAGAGGAAGGAGCACCTCCTCTCCCCGCTCACTCGAGCCGATCATCTTCTCGGCGAGCCTGAACGAATCGGTTGCGACACAGATAACCCCAGTGGCTCCCACTAAAAGGTAGATGCTCCCCAACTCCGGTCGTATCATTGAGGGTGAGGCCGCATACGAAACAGCCTGCAAGCCTCGCAAGAGTTGCTCTCGAGAAACATTCTCCCCCTTCCCGTCTGTCGGTGGCGAGAGGGTCGGGAACTCATCGTGCGGCATACCCTTTATAACGGTCTTCGTCCCCCTCGATTCAATGAGGAGGTTGCCATCCTCCGCCGACAAAGTCACCTTGTCACCGTGGGTTGAGCGCAGAGTTTGCGAAAGCACGATAGCGGGCACCGCGATGATCCCTTTTTCATCAACCTCACCAGGGACAACAACCTCAACACCTGCTTCAAGATTTGTTGCCCGTAGTACGATGGTTTTCCCACTCACCTCAAGAAGGATGCAGGATAGTGTTGGGAGTGTTTCCTTCTTACCCGTGAGCCTCTCCGCAATGAGAACACCACCCAGAATCTTTTCTTTGGTTGTTGATGCTCTCATACTATTCTTTTATATATAAATACTATTACTACTACTAGTCCTGTGGATATGGGGTATATGTTGAATTGATCGAGGGATTAATCGACTGTTTGGTTTTTGAGATATGTTGAAAACATTCGGATTCGATGTTGGTGATGTGGATGAGATGCGACTACGTGGTAGTAGGTGTTGAAAAGAGTAAAGATGTTCTCTGGTAATTCGGGTAGCAATTCACAGGAAATCCGCTGCTACGAATGGATTAATGTACGAAGGTGGTCGATTTCCTGCTCGAGTGACGTGTTCGATTTTATCTCCTCTTTTATCTTCTCGCATGAATGAATTACCGTCGTGTGGTCGCGCCCGCCGAGCTTCTCGCCGATCGAGGGATACGACACACTGAATTCTTCCCGCAGCATGTACATAATGACTTGCCGTGGCTTCACCACTTCTTTCTTGCGCGTTTTTTCGTAAATGCTCTTTTCGTTCACCTCGTAGTAGCTTGCGATACGGCGCACCACCTCTTCAACAGATATCCCTCTATTCGGCTTGATATTGTGCTTGATGAGCGCGCGCACGTCCGCTTGTGTCACTCCCTTTCCTTTCAGCTGGGAGCGGCACACGATCATGTTGAGTATACCCTCGAGCTCGCGGATATTGCCGCGGACGTTCTCCGCGATATAGAGGATAATGTCCTCGGGAATAGAAAAACCGTGCTGGTCGAGCTTCGCCTTGATGATCGCGATGCGAGATTCCATGTCTGGCTCTGGGATCTCTGCGATCATGCCGGCGCTAAAGCGGCCGCGCAGACGCTCTTCAAGTCCGGAGAGCATTGCGGGGTGCTTATCAGAAGAAAAGACGATCTGCTTGTTGTTGTCGTAGAGCGTGTTGAAGAGGTGGAAGAGCTCTTCCTGTGTTTTTTCTGTGTTCGCGATGAACTGCACATCGTCCATGACGAGTATATCGTATGCCCGGTACTGATCTTTGAATGAGTTGGCACGACCGGCGCGCACCGCGTTTAAGTAGTCGACAGAGAAACGCTCACTCGTGACGTAGAGAACCTTCTTGCTCGCATGCGTTTTCTTGAAACGGTTCCCGACGGCCTGAATGAGGTGTGTCTTACCGCGTCCGGTTGCCCCGTAAACGAAGAGCGGATTGTATGCGAGGCCCGGACGCTCGATGACTGCTTTCGCGGCAGCGTGCGCGAGCTGGTTGAAGGGTCCGACGACGAACGTCTCGAAGGTGTAGCGCGGGTTCAGATTGTCGCGCTTGTCGATATAGAGGTTGTCGAGGTCGAGTGATGCGTTCTCTGGTGCCTGAACACGCGCCGGCCGCCTCTCCGCGGCCGCGGGAGCGCGGTGCACGACGTACTCGACGCTGCGGATGCTCGCGTCAAGGCCGCGGAGGGCTTTGAGGACGAGCTTGTTGTGCTTCTCGACGAGCCACTCCTTCACGATCTTAGAAGGAACGGCGACTTGGACGACTCCGCTGGAGCGCCCGGCGATGTCGGTGTTCTTGAACCACGTTCGAAAACTTGCCTCCGATGTGCCAAGCTCGATCTGGACGAGAGCATTTTGCCAAAGCTCGCGGTTGCTTAGGGGAAACGACATAGAAGAAGTGAAGCTCGGACATTATACGCGCACCATTCCCTACGCAAAGATTGCGCAATCGCGCTCCGTGTGTTCACATCATGGGGACAAGGTGGGGACATCATTTGCTGCAGCAGGCTGCTGCTCACTCATTTGGAAAAATAAGGAAATCAGGGTATGGTGCTCGTCATGAAACGAACCTATCAGCCGAAAAAGCGCAAGCGCGCGCGAACGCACGGGTTTCTGAAGCGATCACGTAGCCGCGGCGGACGGCGCGTGCTCATGCGACGGCGCCGCAGAGCGCGCGCGCGGCTTTCTGCATAGGCAATGAAGAGAAACTCTCGCCTGACGCGCGTCGATTTTCCGGCTGCCCGCGTACGGGTACGATTCCACGGCGCGTTTTTCTCGCTCTCGGCCTCGCCGCTATCGCGCGAGCGTCAGACCTCGTTCACATGCGTTGTTTCGAAGCGCGTCGCGCAGAACGCGACGCAAAGAAATCTCATCAAGCGTCGCTGTCGCGAGGCCGTGCGTGCTCGTTTACGGACATTCACGGCTGAAACACCGCCCGCACTTGTGTTTCGCGCAAAAAAGGAAGCCGCAGGCGCGTCGTTTAGTATGATAAAGCGTGATGTAGACACTCTCGTCGATAAAATTTCATAGAGCCTTCTTCGTACTCTATACTCCATACTCCATACGCGGTACAATCTGCGACAATGATCTCCGCTGTGTTCCATGTGTTCATCTATGACCCGCTCTACAACGGGCTCGTTTTTTTGGTGGGCATTATGCCAACGCACGATGTCGGCCTTGCCGTGATCGTGCTCACCATCTTGGTACGCGTACTTCTCTTTCCTCTCTCGCGCCGCGCTGTGGAGACGCAGCTTGCGATGAAGAAGATCGCACCAGACGTCGAACGTCTCAAGCAGAAGTACAAAGCAAACCGTGAGGAGCAAGCAAAAGCACTCTTTGCTCTCTATCGCGAGCATGGCGTTCATCCTTTTGCGAGTATCGGACTTCTTCTGGCGCAACTCCCGGTCCTCTTCGCACTCTACTGGATATTCGCCAGCGGCGGCTTGCCGGATATTCATCCCGAGCTTTTGTATTCGTTTATTTCCCCGCCGGAAGGTGTGAACATGGCCTTCCTCGGGCTTCTTGACATGGCGGGGCACAGCATTGAGCTCGGCGTTTTGGCTGCGATCACGCAGTTTGTGTACACACGACTCTCGATGGGCGCTCCAGAAAAAAAGTCTGCGGGAGAAAGCGCAACGTTCTCAGCCGATCTCGCGCGCAGCTTTGAGGTGCAGGCGCGCTATGTGCTTCCTGCGACGTTCGTGGTGCTCTCCTTCTTTATCCCAAGCGCGGCTATGCTCTACCTTACGACGAGCAACGCGTTCATGATCGGACAAGAGCTCTTTGCGGGGAGAAGGTTTTAGGCTTTAGAAGGTTTAAGGTGTCAGGTGTAAGGGGAAAGAATTTGCCTTATCCCTAAAACCTTTCCCCTGCTACCTTCGTGCTGTATAGTGCCCCGATGAACGATACCGTCGGTTCGACTATCGAAACGATATTGAAGGAACTTTTAGATGCCACCGGAGTAGCTTATACGGGTATTTCACGTAGCGATGTTGCCGGGCAGGCAATTTTCGCTATTTCTGCTGACGATGGGCGGACCCTCATTGGCACGCACGGCGATACGGTGCACGCACTCGACCATCTGGTAAAAAAGATCGTCGAGAAACGCCTTGGCGGAACCCGCGAGACAGTGGAAGGTGGGGGTGCTGAAGGAGAACGGCCCGAACTTCACTTTTTAGTCGACGTGAACGATTACCGAGCGAAGCAGATCAAAGAGCTCCAACAGAAGGCTCTCATGATGGCAGAGCGGGCGCGTTCGTTCCAGTATGACGTTGAACTCTCTCCGATGACTGCCTACGAGCGTCTCATCATTCACACGACGCTGCAGAACGAGCCGAATGTGAAGACGGAGTCGCAGGGCGAGGGGCGCAATCGCCGCGTCGTGATCCGCTACACCAGCGCCGCGTAGGAGAATTGTTCAATAGAGGGGCGGAGCTGTCCGACCGCCGCCGACGTTTGCTCCTTCGCGGAAGCCGATTTCCAGTTTTAGAATGTCCGGATTGATCTGATAGAGGATGAGCCAGACCGCAAGCAGGAGAAAGAGGCCGAGGAGTGTATCTCTGATTATCTCTTTCGCCCTGTCTTTCGATGTCCAGAGGTCACTCGACATGTAGACGAAGCCTGCCCACGCGAGCCGCAGGACCGCGAGTATGGCACCGGCCGCGATCGCGCCGACAAAAACTCTGTTCATGAATGGACCGAGTTCAGTCTCGCTGTATGCACCGCGGAGTTTCGGCGAGTCGCCAAAGCTCTCAAGCGGAACGAATACCTGCGCGGATGCGATATCAACACTCAGCGCAACAATTGCGCAAGAGGCAACCAGAATGAGCACGAAGAGGATCCTTGTACGAGGAAGCGTCATACTATTCTTCGATGCGCAAAAGCCAGAGCGTTTTGTCGATCGCGTTCCCGAAGGCGATGTAGTTCCCGTTCGCATCGATTGCAGGCTCTTCGACGTCGAAGGTCGTATTTGCAGATCCGTAGAGCGGCTCGGCCGCGTTTGCGCTCACATCGACTTTCCACCACGCGTCGGATGTGTGCATCTCCCCCCGGTACCATGCATCGAGAAAATTCGTAGGTGGAAGTTGCTGCGGCACCGCGCAATACGCGGTGAGCGCAGAGGGAGCCCACACACATTTGTCGGCGACGGTGCGAATCGGAAGAAGGACCGTGGAGATGGCGTCAGTTCGGGCGAAAAGTGATACGTTCTGTGCCGAAGATCCATAGAGGTGCGCGGAGAGCTTCGGGTGCGGCAGGAACGTAAGGCCTTGCACGTTCTCGACGATTGGCTGAAGTGAATTTTCCCGCACGAGGTACGCGTGCCCAGCCGCGTTATCGGAGGCATTTTCGACGGCCGTGATTCTGCCATCAGAGAGAAAATCGATCTGCCAGCCCAATACTGCCGAATCGAAGATCTTTTTTTGTTTTTTTTCGTCCCACGAGGTGCGAATACCTGCGCTGCCTTGGAGCGTGTCGACAATGTAGAATAGTTCTGCGCCACTTGGATCCATCGCGATTGAGCGGATATTGTTTACGAGACGTCTCTGCTTGAGGGTAGCCGGCGCCTGCGGAGATGTGCTTGTGGAAATTTCTCCTGCAACAGTCGCGACGGCTCCGGCCTCGTCGATGCCGCGCATAATCACGCGATCGCCTGCGACGAGCGCTTCGTAGGTACGCGGCACGAGCGTGTTGGTGAGGCGTTCGAGCGCGCCCGTTTCCGGAGAGACGTCGAAGATGTATCCCGATCCGCGCTCGACGAAGCGCAGCTGCGACACCCCATCCCTTTGGACGAAGGCATGCCCCGCCGTTGGCGTTTTCCCGACCTGTGTGAGACGAGGTAGTCCGTTTTCTTCGCTCTGTATGATCCCACCGACAAGCGTGGAGAAACTCGAAACGATGTTCTCATACGTGCTCCCGATCTGCTCGCTAAACGGCTGTGGCAGTCCTATGCCGCGTCCCACGTCCTCCTCGGTTATGTTCGTCCTCTCTTCTTTGAGGAAAAAGTACCAGCCGGCGAGCGCTGCGAGCATCACGACGACGAGAGCGATGAGCACGTATTGAATGATTGAAATCGGCTTCATACTTGTCACTCGCTTCCCACAAAGGGAGCTTGAGCGCCAGCGCTCTGGAAATTTACCAGCCACGAGCCAGGCGCATTGATGAAAAGATTTGTAGCATGCTTGAGCAGGAGCTCAATGAGTGCGCTTCCACTCGAGCCAGATGCGTTGATCGTGAGTCCACTCGGGTGCTCTGGATCATTTGCGATCCCAATATCATTCACGCGCCAATTGTAGATTAGGGCGGTATCATCGGGACTTGCAGCCTCGGCGAAGTATGGCACGGCAGCAAATGTCGTCTCTATCTCGGGGATCTGATTCTCGCGCGCAAGCGCGCGGTGGTAGGCGATGCCGAACACCGGATCGTTCTCGTAGAGTGCGACGTGTGGTTCCTGCGAACTGATGCGCGCGCTTGCAACACCCTGGAGTCTCCCATCGGATGTTTTTGCTTCTACCGATATCGTCTCGGAGGCAAACAGTGGTGGGCTCTCGACAGTAGCTTTCGACTTGCCGCGGCCCGATGCCGCAGCTATCACGTAGCCGTCTCTTTTCCAGGTGAAGATAATGTCGCGCAGTGGTACTGAAGAGCCGCTTCGAACAAAGCGAGGGATCGCCTCGAGACGGAGGTTCGTGCCGGCTGAAGGGAGCGCGCGTCCGCGATAGAACGGCGGCACGTACGAATCCGCTTCCCATAATAAGTCGAGCTCGACGGGGGCAATGGTCGCTTCGGCTGAGGAAAACTCTAGAGCGTTTTCTAGTGCGGTGACCGTCAGTTGTGTCTCGCTCCCGAGCGCTCCTGCAGTCACGTCAACCTCGGTGACGCCAATTCCCTCCGCGATAGGTTTACCGTTTGCGCTCCACCTAAGTTGCGTTTCTGAAAGATCTAGGAGGCTCGAGCGCGCTCGCGCGTGCAGGCGCTCTCCCGGCGCGGGATGCGCCGGGGTGAGCTCAAGCGCGAGGTCGACGCCGAAGATGAGATCGAACTGGGCGTACGCGGGCGGAGCGGCCATTAGTGCCAAGCAAAAAAGGGTACAAAGAAGGAGCGCGTTTCGCATCGCCATGACCGGCATTATACCGCGCTCTTCTGTCGCTCCTGGACAAGGCAGGGCATGCGAGCATCACATCGTCGTCTTTGAGGCCTGCGCATCATCTCGTGCGAGAACCGATTTAAGGCGGGCACCTGCGCTATCAGGAGCTCGTATCTGTGCCGCCTGCGGGATCCCAGCTGGTGTATCTCCCGGGAGCTGCCCCGCATTCGCGAGTTCTTGCTTCGCCTTTTTGATCGCGAGGATCTGCGAAGGGTCGGATGTGATGATCTGGTCTTCGGTATAGCTCGCGATTACCTTGATCGCGACGTGCTTTAGCCCAGCGAAGAAAATGCCCTCTCCCACATCCGACTCGAGCAACAGGTACTTTTCTTCATCGGAGAGTTTAAACGTTTGCTGAACGAGGTCGACCGAGGTTGGCGATTGCCGAAGAAGGATTTGGATCGAGGAGTTGGTGATCATCGGGATGCCGTAGGGAGAGTTGAGGAAGTCGGAAACATCCTGCGTGATCGTCGAGATGCCGAGGTAGTACTTGCGCCCGCGCTTCGCGATCCCGAAGAGGAAGGAGGCAGTGTCCTCGCTTCGCATCATCCACCACGCCTCGTCGATCACGAGGAGTCGCTTGCGCAGTTCTTTTCTCACGGTGTTCCAGATGTAGTGCGTGATGATGTACATCGCGACAGGTTTGAGATCGTCCTCCATGTCGCGAACAGAAAAGACGATGAGCTTTTTGTTCATGTCGACGTTCGTGGGCCGGTTCATGAACCCAGCCCACGTCCCCTTCGTGTATTTGGAAAGGCGCGCGACTAATGACTCCGAGCCTTCCATGCCGGATAGGACGAGCTCGAAGTCGGAAAGCAAGGGCGGCTCGACGGATGCGAAGTTTGCCTCCGCGGTGATGTCTTTGAGGGCGTAGGTTTCGGTGATCGCCTTGTCGATGACCGCATCCTCCTCGGGCGTGAGGCCGCCTAGCATGATGCGGAAGAGCCCCACGAGCGAGATGATGTTGTTGCGCAGCACGTCGGAAGGGTTTTCGTCTTCGCGCGGGATGGGAAGATCGAAGGGATTGATGTGGTGCTCGGATGAAAGGGAAATGTTGAAGTAGCGTCCGCCGACGGTTTCAGCGAGGTACTCGTACTCGCGCTCGGGGTCGATGACGATTACCTCGGCGTCGAACATGAGGGAACGCAGTATCTCGAGCTTCGTCATGTAGGATTTGCCCGCGCCGGATTTCGCGAATGTCACCGAGTTGTAGTTCTCTAAGCTAAAGCGGTCGAAGAGGATCAGCGAGGAGTTGTGGCGGTTGATGCCGTAGAGAATGCCGCGATCGCTTGTGAGGTCGAAGGAGATGAATGGAAAGATTGATGAGAGCGGTGCAGAGTTGAGTTTCGTGTGTACGTCGAGCTCGTCGAGAGCAAGCGGCAGCACTGAGCGAAATCCTCCTTCCTGCTGGAAAAGCGCTGGACGGATGTAGACGAGGCGACCCTCGAGAATGGAGCGGACCTCGCTTTCGATCTTGTCGACCTCCTCGCGCGTCGCGCCGTAGATGGTGAGGTAGAGGCCGACTTCAAAGATGCGCTCCTGCGCCTGCTGCAGGGAGTCGCGGAGCTTCTCGAGGTCTTGGTAGGCAGTATCGAGCACTGGGTCGCGAACCATCCCCTTCTCCTCACGCGTCGCGATCTGGCTCTGCACCTCCGCCACTTTTTTCTGGAACTTGCGGAGCACCTCGATGGTATCCATCGGATGCACGAGGATCGAGATATCGATCACCTTGTCCATGTTGATGATGGGCGCAAACCATCCCGTTGTGAGGAAGCGCGGGTAGGAGATCACGAAGAACGTGCGGGCAATCTTTTCGCCAAGGTCGATCTCCCGCGAGCTGATCCTAAGCGCGTGTGGCGCGATCACGTCTTGAAGCGATAGTACGCCGGTCTTGTAGATCTCCTCGGGAAGAACAGGCAGCACCGCTGCTGCAGGCGCAGTCTTCTTTTTGAAAGGGAGGAGGTCGGTAAATGCCATAGGCGTTAGCCACTAGCCACTAGGGTTTAGGGGGAGCAAAGTTGAATTTCATAGGTATTCTCTAATGGCTAATTACTAGTGGCTATTGGCTGTTCAGTGGCATTGGCTTGCCCGCTTCGCCGGGGTTGAAGAGTTTATAGAAGAGCTCAATTGCTTCCTCGGTTCCCAACTGTACCGTGCGCACGCCGGTGCGGATCAATCCTTGCTGCACGATCGCAACACGCTGCTCGAGCTGCGAGACCTGCTCCTCGAATGTTCTGTTTGCGTCAGCCGCAGTAGCCTTCTTCTTGTTCCACGGCAGCATCGACGCAGGGCCGCCTTTCCCGATCGGCGCGAGCGAAGGTGCATACGGCACGACGACGAAGAAATTTTTCGTCATGATGTTTGCTGCCTCCGTAAAGCTCTTAATGAATTCTATGTATTCGCGTATCTGGATGCGCATCAGGTCATCGAGTTGCTCTTTGAAACGCTCTTCGAGCGTTGCAACGTACGGACGGATATCGAGCATGCGTGATTGTACGAAGATCTGCACGGAGAAGTCGAGCGAGTTGAGAAAGTTCTGGAATTGCAGGAGGAATGCGCTCTGTTCGTCTTCCGATTTCAGCGCGAAGTTGAGTGAGGAAGCAAGGAGTATCGCGCGCAACCCCCCACCTTTCAGGATGACGATGCCGTCGCGTACCTCGGCAATCGGCACGAATTCCTGTGCCGATCTCTTGCCAGCGCCGAGGGTTTGGAGGGGTGTGGACATGGTTATTGGACAAGCGCCTCGCGAGCTGTTCGCACGGGTGCGACGATGCCACCGACGTGTTCACGGTCCTCTGCGACCCCCGCTGCGATCCGCTCCTTGATGTCGAGACTCCACGCGAGCTCGTGCAATTTGCTTTCGGCGAGCTTTGGAATGTAGACTTCCGATGTAGGCTCGATTTTCTGTTCTCGCTTGCCTGTTTTCTGTTTGCTTCTCAGCTCATTGCTCCAGAGATAGAGCTTGCTTCGTACAAGGTAGTAGAAGCCATTTTCCAAACCGAGAACGAAGGGGCGGCCGTTCCACTGCAGGAACGCGAGCGCTGCCGCAAGCCCCCCGATGCCAAGTATCAGTGGGCCCGCGAGATAGAGCGGGAGCACACGCCATAGGAGGTACGCCGCACCGGCGCCACCTGCCATATAGATGAACTGCTTGAAGGTGAGCGGTCCGAAGATCTTGTCTTCGACCTCGATGAATTGGGGGACCTGAAATTGCATACTCGAGAGAGCAGCGAACAGAGAACAGCGAACAGTTAACGCAGTTTCGCGCGGAGCGCGTACAGCATTCTGCCGGTTTCGTCCAGCTGCATCTCAATTGTACTACAGTCTTTTTCGGTACAGTACGAGAGTTCTTTCGCAATTGTGAGGAGGGTTTCGAGCTCAGTCAGCGAGCCGTGCGATATCCTTAGAAAGTTTGCAAATTCCTTGGGAGTATTTCTTCCGTAGCCTTCGGCAATATTGGCTGCGACAGAGACTCCAGCACGCCGCATTTGGGAAGTCAGGGCAAATAGCTCATCTTTGGGAAATTTTTTCGTCAGTGTATATACTCCAAGCGAAAGCTCAACGGCTTTCTGCCAAACCAAAAGCTTTCTATAAGAATGGCTACCCTCTAGATTTTTCTGTTCTCTGTTCACTGTTTTCTGTTATCTTGCTCACTGCGGCGGTTCTCTGTAGGGATCGTCGTGAATATCTTTGCGCGCACTCGAGGGCTCCCCAGCTCTATATGCTCCTGAGGTTGGACCGCGAACGGCCTTCTCGGTTCCCTGTGGAGGTGGAGGTGTTGCCGGTACGACAGGAAGTGGTGCTGCAATCACTGAAGTGTTTTCCTCCCTTTCCCCTATAACCTTTCCCCTATCACCTGTACTTGCAAGCACCTGCGCGCGTGTTGCCTCGACGCTACTCACCTCTTTTTCTTTCGCCTCCGGATGCTCGAGTTCCCGCTCGAGTTCTTGCCGAATGGGCTCAAACACGATGCGCGAGACATCACTTGCAAGAGAATTTGTAACTTCATCAGAAACTTCAAGGTCAGCTTTTAAGTTTTTTGCCAGCTCTTCTGGCGGCTGAAATCCAAGCAAGGTGAGCATCACGTTGTTTTCGAGCAGTTGCCACTGATCCAAATGCAGATGTTTTGTGTCGGCGAGCTCACGCAGCTGTTTTTGTATGCCCACGGATGTTATGGCATCTTGGACGACCTTAGGCAGCTCTTTGAACCGATCCTGGATTTTTTCGTCGAGCTCTTTTTTTGAGATGTCAGCGTTCATATCACTATGGCGTGCGCGGTGGCGGCGGTGCTTGCGGTGGAGGAGGAGGCGAAGGCGCAGTTTCGGCCTGAACGCTTGCCACCACATCTCGCAGATTTGCAGTCCGTACTCTCTTCTTGTACAGGTCCCGCGTATTCTGTGCAACTATCTCGTTTGCTCCGGTTAACTTGCCGATCGCACGGGTCAGAACGTCGCCCGATCTTCTTCCAACTCTCTCCGCGATGTTCGCTGCGCTCTCCCCCATTGCTGCCACGATTTCTTTTCCTATTTGCTCGGTTTGCTCTTCGTATTCACCCACAGCCTTTTCCGCTTCTTTGACGGGGCGCTCGAGCACATCTATGCGCTGCTGAATGAGCTGTACGGCCTGTCTTGCTCTTGCAATGCGCTGGTCTTCAATCTTCATTTCAGCACTGCGGCGCGCGATGTCGGCAGGTGAACCGGCGCTCGCTCTAAATCTTTCCTCGATTACGACTTTGTTTCGAGATGCGCTGCCCTCTTCGTTCTGAGCATGCTGTTGCGTGGCGATAAGCTTTTCACCCAGCTGCTCGAATCTCTTTACAGTCTCCGCATTTGCTCGCTCCGCATCCCGCCTCACCTGAAGGTCTTTGAGCCCAGCTTCCCGCTTCTCTCGTACCTCCTGCTTTGCTTTTTCATTTTGATCTGCAGAAGGCGCGATTTTCGCGGCCTCTTTCTCTGCAGCTTCCGTTCGAGCTTTTATCTGATCTGCGTAGCTCTTCGTGGCTTTGACTGATTCTCCCGTGAAGTCAGCCCCAGCAGCCCTCGCGGCGCTCTTCATCACACCAGTATCCATGATGTTCATTCTGCTTTCGGCGATTGCACTGCCACGCGCTGCTCGCCGCAGCTTTGTATCTGCAAATCCCTCCAGTCTCCGGGCTTTTGCGGCCGCCTCGTCCGCTGCTTTCGTGTAGCCTGCTCTGCGAAACCCTGCCTCTTCTTGTCGTGCCGCCCCTGCTTCGTCGCGTGCCTCGCGTGCCTGCTTGAGTCGGCTCCTCTCGTATCGGTAGCCAAGCCACCCGGCCGTCTGGCGAAGAGCTGGAGCGACAAGGAATCGCGAGCCTGCGGTTAAGGGGAGTGCGCTGAAAGCTGTTGCGAACCTGAAGCCAGCAATGGAGCGAGCGAATGCGTTTGCGGATATGACGGACACGATGAGAAGACCGATTACAATGACGTAATTGAAAAGCGCTTCGAGGTTCAAGGTCTGGCTCGGGTCGGCGACCATAGCGCCGAGCGTTCCACTTTGGGGTAGGGCCTGCGCAACCTTGAGCGACGCCCACAAGAAAATCATGAGAATGGGGGCAAATGTCGCAGCTTTGATCAGCGACTGCCACCACGTTGAGAATCCTTTTCCGATGAATTGCTGCGGAATGAGCCAGCTTGCGAACGCAAGCGCGGACGTCATCATGAGGAAGATGAGCAGCACGGCTCGTGCGATGAGCAGGAAGGAGGCGTAGAGAAACACCCCCGCCGCAATGAGGAGGAGAGTCGCAGACACGAGCCCGTGCAGGAGGGCGTACCAGCCGTTTGCATTGGTGAATTTGTTACTTTCGTCGCCGAAGGCTGCGCGAGAGAGCGCCTGGTACGTTTCTGCCATCGTCGCGATACCCATCACTTTGATGAATTCACCCGCGATACCTGTTTTTACGAACTCGGTATCGAATGCTCCTTGCAAATTTCGTGATTCGCTCTGGAAGCCGCTTGCTCTGACGAATTGCAGCGCGGTGAAGTTTGATGCATCGATAATCGCTTTACTGAAAAGGAGGCTGAAATTAATCAGCACGGCGACGATAAGCACGCGCGCGATCAACTTCTTTTCTCCAAACTCTTTTACGCCGAGGATGATGTTTATTGCAATGAAGACGAACATCGAGATGATAACGATATTGGCAAGGTCTCGGAGCGCGGTCCATCCAACCTCGATTGCCTGACGCACCTCCGTTCTAAGCAGCGTCTCTCCAAACTTGACGACCGTGTGATCTATTAGAAGGTTGAATAGGTACCCGGCGGTAGCAAGGAGCCACGCTGTCGCTGTAACAAGGGCGGTGCCGATGACAGTACTTACCAGTCTGCCGAAACACGTGATGCCAAACCAATCAATGAGCGATTCACAGCGATTTCCAGCGACTGGCGTAGATCCCTCGACTTTCTTTCCTTGACTGTCAACGCAGATTGGTGCTACGTAATATGTTCCGGTTCCGGGTGTCCTTGTCCATTCAGCGGCAACACTTTGTCCAGCTGGACATGTATGGGAGGACGTATCAATAGCTGTGCCGTAACCTACACGGTCGTCAAACTCTCTCCTGCACTCAACTCTTCCGCTGGAGAGTGTCGTCATGGTTGAACCAGGGGGACATACATAGTTCTGTGCTTCGGCTACCGTTGTTGTGGCTAGTTGGATGGCAATACTCATACCAATCAACAAAGGGACAAATATAAGGATCAGTTTTTTCCTTGCGGACATAACTATATCTTCCACCGCTCTGCCCAGAGGCGCGGAATGTCTGCGTTGTTGATGTTGCACCAGCCGGTCGAAGGAGAGGGCGAGTCGCCCCACGCTTGAGCGGTGTCTTGGATGAGTGTCTGCATAGCGCTTGCAACGTCGTCGCGCTGCTTGAGCGCGTTTTCCGCATCAAACCTCGTATGTAGTTCGCGCTCTGCGACTAAGGTATCGAGCTGCTGGAGCGCAATACGTTGTGCATTCTGCGATGCCGTGTTGGTGACGCCCGCAATGAGTTGATCGATGAGCCCGAGCGCGCGCCGCGAATTCTGGACGTTTGTGAGCGCGGCATTGGCAAGAGGCGCGATCTGCGAATCGATAACCTGCTGCGAGAACGCAAGCGAGCTCGTGGAAGTGTTGATCTTGTTCGGGTCGAGCGTAAGGCCGCTTTGGGTGGCGTAGTTCTGCGCTCTCGGCACGACAAGCTCCCAGCACGCGCGTTCCATGTTTCGGAGCTGGTTGATGGCCTGCGTGAGGTTTGCAGCGATCGCCTCCATTGAGGCGAGGTAGCGGCCCTCGATCTCGCGGCTCGCATTGAGGATGCTAAGCGCTGCATTCACCGCCGCCCCAATGACGCCTTGCGAAGAGTCTCTCGCTACTTGGTCGATGTACGCGGGCTGCCCTCCCCTACTCTGCATGATGCCTGAGAATCCGCGGTTGTCGGAGATGATCTGCGTCGTTACCCCTGCGTACAGCGCACTGATCATCTCTCCAATGTCATCGGCGCTCTCAAGTTGCCGGACCGACGAGCCGAGGATCTGCTGGAACGATTCCTGTACGACGGAGGATGGCGTCAAGATCTTTTCTTGGAATGGATCCTGTGCGTTGTCGGTGAGGGCATAGAAGCCGCGGCCCCAATCCCAGACCATTTTCTGATTTTCGACGGCTTGTGCATCACGTGCGTCCGCCAGATCTTCGAAGTACAGTGCGGCAAGGTGTGGTATGCATACGGGATTCGTCATTGCAAATATTGATCCGATCGGATCATCCGATTGGTTTTGTATCCTGGCGTTGATGTCGTCGTAGGGACACTTGAGAAGGGATTCCGGCGCTCTCGTTTCTTGTTGGTACGTGGCCGCGCTCCAGCGGACTATATTGTCCCTAAATATGGGCGTGAGTCCCTGTGCTGTGTCGCCCGTCAATGTTGTCAACCTTGACCTGTCTCTCACGGCCAAAAGCTCTGCTTCAGGATCTACGACGTAGCGCTTGTTGCCTTCGCGGCCAGTTTCTATCGCAACGCTGGCTCTCTTCAAGAGTGCGCTCATCGCGCTTTCGCGCAGACGGTCCTGGAGCGGTCGCAGCACGCACTCTTTGTAGACGAGGATGCCGGTGTTCAAGGTTACTGCAGCGTCGTTGACCGGGACGTAGACGCCACCGATCGCGGCAAGCGTACCCGCCGAGGCATTGGCGCCCGCAGTCTGATTACATCCAAAAATACCCTCATTTTTAAACTGGTAGTTGTTTTGCGCAGCTGCCGCGAAGGGCACGGCGCTCAAGCTGATCCCAAGCAAAGCAATTTGGACATGTCGCAGGTAGGGCGTCATGATTGTTTTTGCTTCTCGTATGTCGCGAGCGCGTCGAAGCTGCTGAAGAGCCGCAACTCCGTCTCGTTGTAGGTTCTCAAGAGTGCAGCTGATGCGAATGGGTCATCCGAATATTCGGTCAGGCGTTCGACGACAGCGGCGAATTCTGAAAGTGCGTTCAAAACCCCGATGTGCTCGGAGAGGGCGTCTTCCGGCACGACGATGTTCGCAGTGTTCTCGATCCCGGCGCGGTAATTTTTTGCGGCGCTCTTCAGCTGCTCGAGGTAGCGCGCATCGTGTGTCTCGATGTAGGTGGCAAAAAGCTCTAGCTCATATCCTGGGTTCTTGAGCAGAGGCTCGAGCGCGATCCGGAGGTCGTTGCGATAGGCGAGCATTCGCTCGTACGAGATGTCAGCGTCAGTCTTGATGTCTCTCCCATCGTATGCTTCGTACGAGACGCTCGCTTTCAATGAGCCGGCGATGTCTTTGGCGATTTTTTCGCCCTCCTCCGTCGTGTACGATCCGCTCTCTGCGAGCGTGGCGTACGAGCCAACCAAGGCACCGATCACATTTTCTGCGATGTGTGAAATGCCATCCTCGTCTTCTGGCGTTCCCGCGAGGGATAGGGCATCAGGAGAATCTCCCGTGAGCGGGACCTGCCAGTTGATGCTCCCATATGGCGTTCTCGCGATGTTCGATGTACTCACCCCTCCGTTTTTCGCGCTCACAAAACGTCCACCCTGCGAAACGGTCTTGTATCCTTGTGCAAATGCGACGATCAGGAGTGCTGCGACCGCGAGAGCTGCGACTATCTTCATAGGCAAAGAGCGCTCGAGCTGAACGTGTCGAGTTTCCACGCTAAAAGTATACCTCCTATATGGGGAATTCACGGGGATAACGCGTGGATAGGGAGCAGGTTTAAGGGGAAAGGTTTCAGGTTTCTTAACCTAGCACCTTGCCCCTAACACCTATAACCCTACTTGCGAGAATGTGAAGATGCTTCCGGCATCTTCGGGTGCAAACGAAACGCCGTATGCCGAAATGAGCGTTGCGAGCGAGACGTAATTCCTCACGTAGGCTTCTACCGCTGCGTTATATGCGAGCATGGCATTGAGTACCGCCTCGTCAGTATTTGCCTCTGGAACGGCAGAGAGTTTCGCGCCGAGCTCCCGGTAGCTTGCGGCCACCTTCTGGTGCGAGCTTACTATCTCAGAGGGTACTTCCATCTCGGCGAGTTGCTCTCCCACATCCCCGAGCGCGCGCGCGAGTGAGAGGAGCACGGCATTTTTCTCAGGATCTTCTCTGTCTTCGAACTGGTCTTTGAGGATCTGCGGTGCGCTACGGTACATGTCTTCGAACGACTGAATGTATAAGCCAGCCTCGTTGCCATAGTTGAAAAGCGCTTGCTGTGTGGGTGTCAGCTCCTCTCCCCTCGTCGACGTGCTTATGAGGGTGAGCGGGATAAATGAGTACGCGTCGAGCGCGGGAGGAGCCGTGCTTCCATCACCCGCCGCGACACGTGGAGGAGCCGAGAGTAGTGCGACGAATGCGTCGAAGTCGAAGTCGATCTCGCTTTGCGGTTGCGCGAGCGGAAGTTGTTCCGTTGCTGTCGTGTAGTAGAACGGAGGACCGCTCAGCACTTGCGTGTAGAGATTGTCTGCAGGGGTGGAGGGCAACTGCCTTACGCCGACGTTCGTCGGGTCGAAGAGGTTGCTCCCGACGCCGCCCCATGCGCGAATACCAGATGTCTGAGGGTTCACATCAGAGCGGTTTACGACGATAGTTCCGCCGATCACAAGTACAAGAATTGCACCCCCAAACGCGGCGATGTATGGGTGCGCGAAGAGCCAGGACATAGGGTATAGGGTACAGGTGTTAGGTTATAGGGGCAATGCAGAGAGGTGAGTTTCTCCTAGAACCTGAAACCTAGAACCTGATCCCTGTGCAAAGAGTGATACAATTTTTCCCATGACAGCGCGAGTTGTCTCAATTGCGACAATTGTCTTTGTCGTCAGTCTGTTGCCACTCTTTGCACACGCGTTTCCCTTTGGGGGCAGGGCCTCAATTGTCTTGCAGTGCGTATACAACTCCACGATCTACGTGAACCTCGGCCCGCCGCGCGGCGGCGAATTTATCTGGACGACGGGGACGAAAACGTACCAGTTCGGTCCCCCGGCGCGCTCCGGCCAGTGGCTCTTGGGACTTGCCGGTGCTCCGTACTACTGTATCTACCGCATCTCTCCCCTCACGATCTACACGGGCATCGCTATAACGATGATGGGTTCAAGCGGGCCCGGGGCTCCAGCAGCTCCGCCAACCCGCGGGCCGACTCCGCCCGCGCCCTCTCCGGCTCCGTCTCCCGCACCCTCGCCTGCTCCGGGTCCGACCCCGACCCCCACTCCGACTCCACCTCCGCCGCTCCCGTCCCCGAGCGCTTTGGGCAAAGTCGTGATAAGCGAGGTCTACGTGGCGGTCGATTCTGCTCACGGCACCAAGCCCTCGGGTGAATGGGTCGAGCTCTACAACGGTTCGGGCGCAATGATGGACGTGTCCGGATGGACATTGCGCGACGACTCAGCTACCTCGACGATCCCTTCGGGCACCACACTTGCTGCCGGCAGATTCCTCGTTATGTTTGCAAGTTCGGCTGCCAAGGCCTCTTGGAATGTTCCGACAGATGCCAAAACCGCTTCGCTCACAGGTATCATCGGCAACGGGCTCTCTTCCTCAGGCGACATCGTTACCTTGAGGAACGCTTCCGGAGCAACAATCGATGCTGTATCGTGGGGAACGAACACGAACGCTTTCAATCCGAGCGCTCCGGTCACGTCGACCGGCAACTCGCTCTCGCGTCTCAACCTCTCGCAGGATACCGATAGGGCGAGTGACTGGACTGTGCGGTCTCCCTCTCCGGGCAAGTAGTTTTCAGCTGCTAGCTGACAGCTGTTGCGTGAGACGTTTCCATTTCTCAAGCAGCACGTCTTCGGCGCGTGCGTCTTCGGGAATGCCGCAGTGCGCGAGTGCTTCAAGAGTTACAGACTTTGATACGACCCTTGCAAGATTTCCCGAAAGAAGTTTGCGCTTTGATGCAAAGCCCATACGCACAACCTTGAAGAATGCGTCTTCATCGACATCCGAGAAAAAATCTCGCGAGACATTGTCGATAAGAAGAATGGCGGAATCCACTGATGGAGGCGGAGAAAAATTCCCGCGCGATACCGAAGCCACGACCTGCGGCGTGCCGTACGCTTTCACCGAAAGTGAGAGAACACTTTCCTTTCCGTCCCGCGTAACGATGCGCGCCGCGACCTCTTTTTGCACGAGAAGCGCGAGCGCGCGCGGCTGCGGATCAGCTGTCAGGAACGACCGAATAATCTCCCCGGTGAGGTAGTACGGAATATTTGCGGCCAAGACGTACTTTTTTAGCTCTAATTTTTGCGGTGTGATATTGCGGATGTCGTCAGCAACAAGCGTCAACTTTTTTTCGTCGATCTCTCGGGCAAACGTCGGCTTCAACTGTTTGATAAGTGTGTCGTCCTTCTCGACCGCAACAACGCGTGCCCCCGTTGCGAGTAATTCTTTCGTGAGCGCGCCCCTTCCCGGCCCGATCTCGAGTATGGTTTCATCTCCGCGAACACTGATCGACTTTACAAGCGCGCGAGCAGCCCACTGTCCCGTCAAAAAATGTTGTCCGAGGCGCGGGGCCCTTCTAGTGGATGGTTTCTTCCTCATAGGTGCCGGCTCTATCGAGTGTTGCGTACTCCAAGAGTCGCGGATCGATGTCTTGGAGGAATTCTGAAGGGAGAGCTGTCTCGCGCGAGCCGTATTTCATGCGCGCGGAGGCGAAGGAGAGAAAGACGCGCTTGCGTGCGCGGGTGAGCGCGACGTAAAAAAGTCTCCGCTCCTCTTCCTCATCACGTCTCTCGTCTTCTCGCGTCGAAGGAAAGAGCTCCTGCTCAAGTCCCGTGATGAAGACCACATCGAATTCGAGGCCTTTGGATGCATGCGCAGTCATCAGCGATACCGCCTCGATGCTTTGGTCCACCTCGTCCTGCTCGCTCTGAAGTGCCGCCTCCTCGAGAAGTCGATCGATGCCGAGAGGCGGTGTTTCGAAATCAAATTTCACCGCAAGGTTCACGAGTTCGTGAACGTTTTCCAGCCGCTCATTACCTCGTTCCGCTTCGTCTTTGAGGAGTTTTTCGAGGCCGCTTGCTTCGAGGGTAAAACGAACGGCCTCGGAGGTGGGCAAAGTTGTCGCGGCAGCGCCAATATCCCGCAGAACCTTCCGAAAATTCTCGACCTTCGCGCGCGCTCCGGCGGGAAAAGCGTGTTCTGCACCTGAAAATAGTTTCGCGAGTGTCGAGGGACCGATGCCTCGTGGAGGTACGGCGATGATGCGTGCGATATCGCTGCGGCTCTGCGGATTCAGCGCAGCGCGAAGGTACGAGAGTACATCTTTTACCTCCTTACGCTCAAAAAATCGTGTGCCGATAACTCGATACGGGAGACCTCGGTGCAGGAACGCTTCTTCAAGCGCGCGCGATTGGAAGTTTTCCCGGTACAAAACCGCGATCTTTGCAGGCGAAGTACCGGTCTCGATGAGCTCTGATGCATATTGGGCGACGAACCACGCTTCATCTGTCTCGTTGCGCGCGGGAAAGAGCAGGAGTGCCTCGCCCGTTTCGTTCTCGGTGAAGAGGGTTTTTGGCAGACGCTTCAGATTTTTTTCGATGACCAAGCCTGCTGCAGTAAGGATCGTGCGCGTCGAGCGGTAATTTTGCTCGAGCGTTACGACGCGTGTTCCGGGGAACGTTTTCTCAAAGGAGAGGAGGTATCCGATGTCAGCGCCGCGCCAGCTGTAGATGTTTTGGTCGATGTCGCCGACCACACAGATGTTGTTTCGCGGGGAGGCAAGCAGCGAGGCGATCTCATACTGCACACGGTTCGTGTCTTGGTACTCATCGATCGTAATGTGGACAAAACGCTCTCGAAGTCGCGCGAGTGTCTCGGGCGAGTCTCGCAGGAGGGAAAGCAATCGCACAAGGAGGTCGTCGAAGTCGAGCGCGCCTTCTTCCGAAAGTCGTTTTTCGTACTCCTCCCACGCTCGCGCGATGAGGCGCTCACGGAAATTCTTCGCCTCCGCTGCGTATTCATTGGCGCGGATTGCATTGCCCTTCTCTCTCGAAAGGACGGCAAGTACGGCGCGCGACGGCATATCGCTACCGAGTGATTCGAGCACTTTCTTGAGGGTGCGGGTCGAATCGTCCCGATCCCAGATAGAGAAGCGCTCCGGTACCTTCGCCTCTCGGTGAAACTCCCGAAGCAGCCGTACGCCGAGCGAATGGAAGGTTGTCACGAGAGGTACTCCCCGAGCTTTCGGTACGAGAGAGAGCACCCGCTCCCGCATTTCTTGCGCAGCTTTGTTTGTGAACGTGAGGGCAAGAATCTCGCGGGCGGGTACACCACGCTGAAGGAGCCGACCGATACGGTGGGTGATGGTCTTCGTCTTCCCCGCCCCGGCACCGGCGATGATGAGAAGTGGTCCCTCAAAATGCTCCACGGCCTCTTTTTGCCTTTGGTTTAAGCCATTTTTGTCTTTCACTCGA
The DNA here is from genome assembly GCA_016186765.1 of Candidatus Kaiserbacteria bacterium. GTDB lineage: Bacteria > Patescibacteriota > Minisyncoccia > Phycocordibacterales > UBA2100 > UBA10103. Next base: position 95,230 of record JACPLD010000002.1, read on the forward strand.
GCACTATAACATGGCGATGCGCAGCTATTGACAAATCGGTTATCCACTCGCGAAATGTAGTATGAATTGACGCTGAAGCCTCTTTAAAGGTACAGTGAACAGGACGGTGGCATGACCGTTCATTCTTTCTGGCCTATCTCTCGTAATGGTGAGGTATAAAGCCAAGATTTGCTGTTTTTGCTGCGCCACCTCAAGAAACTGGCTTATTGTCTAGCGAAGCGAGCGAAGAGCAAAAGCGTGCCTTTGCTGTTCCGAGCGAGCGACGATAAAAGCCAATGAAATTGGCTTATCGAAGGTTCTCATACTAACGCTCCGGCGGGTCGGGAACGCCCGTCTGCGAGCCGACATACATCGTGGAAAACCGCTCGATCGGCGCGTGTTTCCTTTGGGAAGATGGTCTCTCTTATCTCCCTTGTGATGCTCGTCGGTACAGTTCTGCCCGCCTCCGCGCGGGCAGCTTTTTTGGGCGACCTTTTTGCCTCGCTCCGAGGGAGCATAGAGGCGCACGAGGGACGAAGCGGGAGGAATCTGCAAACGCTCGAGCTTGCGAAGCCCGCAATGAACGTGGATCCACAGAGCGGTCGCGGTGGTGGCGATATCGTCGTCGTCGACGGCTCGGCGCTCATGCCTGAAGAAGGGCCGTCGGGTACTATCGCTGATATCGAGAAACCCAAAAATTCTACGATCAGCATCTACGTCGTGCGCACGGGAGATACGCTCGGGAGAATAGCCGAGATGTTTGATGTCTCGGTAAATACGATTCTTTGGGCAAACGACCTGCCCCGCGCCTCTCAAATCAAGGTCGGGCAAGTGCTAACGATCCTTCCGGTGACAGGCATCAAGTACACGGTCAAGAAGGGAGATACGCTTGCCTCTATAGCGAAGCGCTACGGCGGAGACGCGAACGAGATCGCAAGCTACAACGGCATCGAGGGGCCGCTTACGGCGGGTCTTGAGATCATCATTCCCGACGGTGAGGTATCCGCACCTGCGCCGACGCCGAGACGCGCGACGCCCACGTATGGTACCTCTGCCGGCACACCTTCTCAGGTCGGCTACTACCTCCGCCCCATAGCGGGTGGCATCCGCAGTCAGGGCATTCATGGTTACAATGGCGTCGACCTCGCCGCTCCACTGGGGACCCCTGTCGTTGCTTCCGCGGAGGGTGACGTGATCGTCGCGAAGAGAACGGGATGGAACGGTGGGTATGGGCAGTACGTCGTGATACAGCACGCAAATGGCAGCCAGACGCTTTACTCACATAATTCGAGCGTCATCGTTTCGGTGGGACAGCACGTGCAGCAAGGACAGGTCATTGCCTACGTCGGGCAATCCGGCAAGGCCACAGGAGCGCACGTGCACTTTGAGATCCGCAATGGCATTCGCAATCCGTTCTAACGTATGTCGGGCAACTTACTACAGGCAATTGTGCTTTTGATACGGATGTTTGTTTGATCAGCTCGCTCCTCGCTTGCTGGGGGTTTGTTTTTTTGTTAGTTTGAGGTAGTTGTGCCGAAACTCACTGTCGACGTTATTGTCGATCTCCAATACGGAGATTGCGGCAAAGGCAAAGTTGCCCACCATCTTTGTGAGAGCGGAACCTACACGCATGTGCTTCGCTACAACGGTGGGGCGAACGCCGGCCACACCATCTTTCATAGGGGGAAAAAATTCATCACCCACCAGATCCCAGCCGGTGTTTTTTTTGGCATCAGGAGCGTCGTTGGCAATGGTTGCGTCCTTGATCCGATCCAGTTCTTCAACGAGCTGAAGACGCTCAAGGAGGGTGGCGTCGATACAAAAGATAAGGTGTTTGTTGCGGAGAACACGCACATTATCACGGAGGCGCATCGCGATGAAGATCGCCGCGAGGGAGTGCGCATAGGTACCACCGGGCGCGGGAACGGTCCCGCGTATCGCGAGAAGTACGGTCGCACAGGAGTGCGCGCGGCTGATGTACCCGAGTTGAAGCCATATCTCGTCAATGTATATGACGAGTGGTATGGGCTCTTCGACAAAGCTCAGGGTAAACGGAAGAACGTGCGCATTCTTGCCGAGGGCGCGCAGGGCTTCGGCCTCGATATCGACTGGGGCGATTACCCGTACGTCACCTCGTCGCACTGTACGACGGCTGGCGTGCTTTTGAATGGGCTTCCGCCGCAGGCGGTGGGGAGCGTGTGGGGAGTTGCAAAGGTGTACGAAACGTACGTGGGGAGCAAAAAATTCCAACCTGATGGTGATGTGTTCAACAAGATTGCCGATGTGGGCGAGGAATTTGGCGCGACCACCGGCCGGCGGCGTCAGACGAACTGGATGAATATGCAAACGCTCGAGCGCGCGATCCGCATCAATGGCGTTACGCACATTGTGCTCAATAAGGTCGACGTTTTGCGTGCGGTAAAGCAGTGGGCTCTGTACGATAAGGAGAGGAAAGTTGAGTTCAAGGGTGAAAAGGAAATGAAAGCCTTTATCACCGAGCGTCTCAACAAACTCGGCCTTTCCGAACACACTATTTTTTTCTCGGAGAGCAGGGAACGAATTTGAATGTTACGAGCTTATGCACACCACGCGGTTGCATTTATACAAAACATGTGGGATAGTCTTTCCATGTCAAAGGAGAAATCATCGATGCGGAACGACCTTGCACGCGAGCGTACGGAATTAGCAAATCAGCGCACACTTCTCGCCTACGGCCGCACGTCGCTCGGGCTCTTTGCAGTGGCGATCTTCGTTTTTAGATTCGCGAGTACTGATACTGCTCGCATACTCGGGCCTCTTTCTCTGACGGCCGCTCTCTTTGTCATGTTGTGGGGTCTTTGGAGCTTCCGAAGTACGTCCGAGCGAGTTAATGGAAAGCCAAAAAGGAAGGGTGGCGTGTTCCGCTCACTCAGTATCTTGTCGCGCCTCATGCTCGCTCCTCGTAGACATACTGACGATATCGATTGATCATTTTTTGGCTGTCAGAATTCCCGTGCTCGGTATTGGAGCGCCTCTAACATGTGTATCGGCTCGATTGTCTCGCTTCCGGCGAGGTCAGCGACGGTGCGCGCGAGTTTAATGGTGCGGTGATAGCCGCGCGGCGAGAGTTTCATTTGTCGCGCCGCTCCTATGAGTGCGGCTTCGGCTTTATCGGAGAGTCTTGCGAGCGTTTCGATATGCTTCGGCTTCATGTCGGCGTTCGTGAATATCGCGGTACCTTTGAAACGGTCGCGTTGTCTCTTTCGCGCCCCTGCAATTGCTTCCCGCGAGGCTTTCGTTTGGGTTTCTCTACCTGCTCTATACTTTCTGTTCACTGTTAGCTGCTCTGGCGGCATCTCGCCGACGTGTACCCACATGTCGATGCGGTCTGCAACGGGTCCCGATATCTTGCGGCGGTACTTATCTATTGCGTACGGCAAGCACTTGCACCTTGCGCCTCCCCAAAAGCCGCAGGGACACGGATTCAAAGCCGCGATGAGCATGAAGTTCGCGGGAAATGTGACCGAGCCTTTTGCGCGCGAAATGGAGACGACCCTGTCTTCTAAGGGCTCGCGCAGGGCATTTATGACGTCGCGGTGGAACTCGGGGAACTCGTCCGCAAAAAGGACGCCGCGGTGCGCGAGCGTCACTTCGCCCGGGCGGATGAGAGAGGATCCCCCGCCGATGAGAGAGGCGTACGAAGAAGTGTGGTGCGGCGAGCGAAAAGGGGGCCTCTCCATAGGGCCGCCCGCGAGCGTCCCGGCGAGCGAATGGATCGTCGTTACCTCGACCATCTCTTCTTCGGAGAGGTCGGGCAAGATTGCTGCGGTAGCCCGCGCGAGCAGGGTTTTGCCGGTGCCGGGCGGACCGTAGAGCGCGATGTTGTGGCCGCCGGAAGCGGCGATCACAAGCCCGCGCTTCGCATCCTCCTGCCCGCGTATCTCGTCGAGCGCGGCGTCATCTTGCATACCGCGGCGCACCCTCCGCACCCGTGGAATCTCTCTATGATCTCCATTTTCGAGCAGCGCAAGCAGGTGCTCGAGCGAAGCGACCGCATGGATCCGGAGGCCTGATACGAGCGATGCCTCCTCGAAATTTTCTTCGGGGAGATAGAGGTCGGAGAAGCCCCCTTCCTTTGCGGCGCTTGCGATCGAGAGGCTGCCTAAGATGGGTCGGAGTGTTCCGTCGAGCGCGAGCTCTCCACCGAACATTCTGCCCGACGGATCGAAGCGTGCTTGCTCGGAGGCGAGGAGGAATGAGAGCGCAAGCGGCAGATCGAAAACGGCGCCCTCCTTTTTGAGTGCAGCGGGGGCGAGCGAGAGCACGATTTTCTTGTTACTTCGCTTCGGCGATTCGTATTCGGTCGAATTCGTGTGTGGTTTTGTATTTTTTATGGCCGCGGCGATCCTGTCTTTTGCCTCCTCCACGGACTTATCCGGCAGTCCGACAATAGTGAAAGCATGCAGACCTCTTACAATGTCGCATTCGACGGTGACGATTGTCGCTTTCGGTAAACCAGGTTGCGCGCCGTATACCCGGGCAAAACCCGATGCGATTATTTGTTTTTCCATCACGCTACTATTGTACCCCGTGAGATGGGCTTCAGCCGCCATCTCATGGGGTTGTAGCGTGTTTACGCGTGCTCAACGCAGGTTGCGGCGGCAGGGTTCGCCTCGAGGCGGTCGAAGGGAATCGCTTTTTTGCATACCTCACAGCTGCCGTAGCTGCCACTGTCCATTTTTTCAAGCGCTTTGTCGATCTCACGCCGACGCTTCTCGAGCTCTTCCACCAAGGGGACGTTCGTCGCGAGCGTCTCGATATTGTCCGCCGCGTCATTCGGGTCTGCCTCTTCGCCTTCAGAGCTGGATGAGCCTTCCCAGTCACCCCTAACCTTCCTGCCGTGGCCTACGAGTTCCTCGTCGAGAGAATCGCGCTCCGCTTCGAGCGTGGCACGCAAATCGCTCAACTGATCTTCGCTCAAGTGAGACATGAGAAGAATAGTAAATAGAAAATAGCAAATAGCAAATACGTGCAACGTCCCGCGGATAGCATCCTGTGGATTCAAAGTTTGCGCTCAGCGCGCAAACGGGAGAGGATCTCGGTGAATGAATACGGACTCTCGGCGATGATCAAAAGTTCGCGCGTTGGGAATGAATAGTAGAGCTCTATCATACCCGCATCATCCTTCAGGACCCGGACATCGTAGTTGCGCATGACAACATCTTCGAAGCGGCGCTTCTCCGGGAGTCCTTCAGCGCCTATCATCTGATCGGGCACGGCCGTGAAGGCGGGTGCGAGGTCGGCGTTTATGGTGTCTTCCCAGCGGAGCATGCCGGCGAACGCGCGCTCGTATGAGACGACGGGAATTACAAAGAGCGGTGCATTCTTGTCGACCGTGTGAATCCCGAAGAAGAAGTCATCGGAGAGCGCGCGAACAAGCTCCTCAGGAACGCGTGTTTGAAGGGCGCTCAAAAATTCCTCTAGCGTTGCGGAACGCTCGATCGGTGTGCCATCCTCGGATGGTTCCGTGATCGTCGGGATAATGCGCGTGATCGAGCCGAGTGTGCCGCTCCCGCTAAGGCGGGCGTTCGCGAGGAGTCTCTTGATGTCGATCCCAGTTCCCGTAAGTGGCAGCAGCACGCCGCTCTCGGCAAAGAGTATGGAGCTCTGCGGACTCTCGATGGACGTGCCGGAGCGCTCGCTCATGATGAGAAAGACACCGAAAAATGCCGCGGCGCTGAGGAGGAGAAGAAGTGCAGCGGCGAAGAGAACGCCGAACGTGCGACGAGAGCGGATCGTCTGTAGCACCTCACGCTCTTCGCTTTCGGCGCCGTGGCGCTTCTCCGATTCGAGTGCTACCGCACGCACGAGCGACATTTTTTTCAGGCGGACAACTTTCTGCAAGTCGTTCTTGAGCGTGCGCAGTGGCGAGACGATAGAGTCTGCAAGGCTTCCGCCTTGCTTTACCGGCGCCGTCTCCAGAGCGGGAGGTGTAGCTGTCGGACCTACGACGTTCGGGGGTTTCGACTCGGCTTGTTGTAAAGGAGGCGTTGCACCGAGCGTCGTGTCGAATACAATCCCTCCTTTTTGTGGCGCTCCGCTCTGCTCTCGGCGCTCGGGGAGCTTCGCCTCTTTGAGGATTTTCGCGATCGCTTGTTGCTCCTTCGCGAATTCTTCCGAGGTATGAGAGGGCATCGTCGGCTGCGCAACCGGCGAAGGCGAAGAAACCAGCGGCGGTGCAGATGGTGGCGTCGAAGGCGGGAGAGATTCGGGAGATAATTTCGGAGGAGACACCGGCGAAGCGTCTCTCGAGAGCGGCGGGGGAGGTGGTGGCGCGATGTCTCTCGGAAGGGGCGGCGGGAGCGAAGGCTCGGGAAGCTTGACTGCGGCCAGCGGCGGAGCGTTAACCGAAGAGGTCTTTGCATCGGGAGCTGGCCTCACGATCGTTTCTTCGATGATGCGGGCCCCGTTAGAGAAATCGTTTGAATCTTGCCGTTCGCCTGGCGCGATGTTATCGCTGGTGGTACTGGCAGAACTCGTTGAGGCTCCCTCTCTAATGGGACGGGCCTCTCCCTCGGGAGCGGGAGGTGGCGGGGCGGGAGCCGCTTTCGGTGTGTTAGATCCTTCGGCGGAACCCGCGATTGGTTTCTCGTCTGCCATGGTTGTTTCCTCCACCCTGACTCGGTTTCAATCCTTTGCGCACGGCCCACTCCGGATCAGCGGCTTTGATGGAGAGATTATACCGTCCTTTTTCATCGATTTCTTTCAGGACGACGGGCACCATGTCTCCCACCTTCAGTGCGTCGGAGATTTTGTCGATACGGAACGGCGCCACTTCAGAAACGTGCACCAACCCTTCGGCGTTCCCGCCGATGCGAACAAATGCGCCAAAGTCCATTAAGCGCGTGACGGGGCCCTCGAACCTCTCGCCAACCAAGAACTGCCGCGTGAGGTCGACGATTTCCTTGAGTGCCGCTTCTGCAGCACCCATCTTGCCCGTTACGAAGACCGTACCGTCTTCCTCGATCGTGATGTCGTCGCAGCCTGTGCGCTCCTTGATGCCGTTTATGGTTTTACCGCCGGGGCCGATGACGAGGCCGATCTGATCGACCTTCACTTTTGTCGAGAGGATCTTGGGTGCTCGCGGGCTAATGTCTTTGCGCGGCTCGGAAATCGCTTTTTGTATCACTTCGAGAATCTGCAAACGCGCCTTCTTTGCTTGCTCGAAAGTCTCCGCAAGAACAGGGAGCGGCACGCCGTCTACCTTCACGTCCATTTGCACGCCCGTTACTCCCTCGCTTGTACCCGCGACTTTGAAATCCATGTCGCCATGGTGGTCTTCCGGCCCTTGAATGTCAGTGAGAACTTTGTAGACGCCTGATTTTGTCTCGCTCATCAATCCCATCGCGATGCCTGTAGCTGGGCGCGTGATCGGAACGCCGGCATCCATGAGGGCAAGCGTGCCCGCGCAGACGCTCGCCATCGAGGTTGAGCCGTTGCTAGCAAGACAGTCGGCGACGATGCGGATCGTATAGGGAAACGTTTCTTTGGCCGGAAGTACGGGCCGCAGCGATTTCTCCGCGAGAGCCCCGTGTCCGATCATGCGCCGATTCATGCCGCCCATGCGACCCGTCTCGCCCACGGAAAACGGCGGGAAGTTGTAGTGGAGCATGAACGTTTTTTTCTTGTCTTGAAACTCAATGGTATCGATGAGTTGGGCATCGCCGGGGCCGCCCAAGGTCAAGGCCGCGAGCACGTGCGTTTCGCCTCGGTAGAACAATCCGGTGCCGTGAATGATGGGCGAAATGCCTCCCGCTTGCGCGAATAGCGGACGTATCTCATCGAAGCCCCTCCCATCGATGCGCTTCCCTTTATGAATCGCAAGATCGTGCACGTGCTCATCGAGCTTGATCTCGAAGTACTGGTCGATGCTATTTTCAGGAATTGTTTCGAACTTCGCGATTGTCTCCCCCATCCACTCGCGTTTCAGCCGACTGATGTCGTGTTTGTCGATCGATCCCTCGAGCGCCGTGAGTTTCGGCGCAAGGTACTCCGCATAGAGTGCGTCAAGCTCCGGGTATGCGCTGGGTTTCGTGAACTCTGTCTTCGCAATGCCACGCTCTGCGATGATACGCTTTTGCCAGGCCTGAATTTTCTCGATCTCTTCGCTCGCGCGCTTCAAAGCTGCATTTAAGATGTCCTCCGAAACTTCTCTGGCGTTCACCTCGATCATGTTTACCATGCCGTCTTTGCCGGAAACGGTTACGTCCATGCGTGCTTTTGGAGGCAGCTCATCACTGCGCTGTCCATAGCTCGGGTTGATAATCAATGCTTCGCTATCGTCGGTCTGCCCGACGCGTACCGCGGAGACGGGGCCGTTCCACGGAATGTCTGAAGTCGCGATCGCAAGGGAGGCCGCGTTTACCGCGAGGATATCGGTGTCATAATCTTCGATAGAAAGGACGGTAATGATGACCTGGACGTCGCGCTTGAGGCCTTTGGGGAAAAGCGGTCGGATGGTTCGATCGACGATGCGTCCAGATAAGACCGCTTCGTCGGAGGGGCGCCCCTCGCGGCGCACAAAACGGCTCCCTAGAATGGCGCCGGCTGCATAAAACTTCTCTTCGTACTCGACCGAGAGCGGGAAGTAGTCGAGGTTTGACTCTCGCTCACTCATCACGACGGTCGCTAAGACCGCGCTGTTGCCATAGCGCAGCAGTACCGAGCCGTTCGCCTGATTTGCCCAATCATTGAACTCGGCGACCATCGTTTTCCCTCCGATGTCGAGGGAATATTCCTTTTTCTGCATGTGTGATGGGTCTTATAACCGACCCTCGGATTTTAGTTCTCAAACCGGAGCTTGAGAGCTACCTATCCGCGGGTCGCCTTGTAATGGGAGAGAGTGTAGCAGAATGGATGATTTTTACAATGGTGCTAGGATACGCGGCATCAATCAACCATGGGCGTGTTCATCTTTCCGGCTGTTGTCTCCGTTGTCGCGAGCCTCGCAGCCTTCGTCTGGGGTGGGCTTGCGGCGCTTTTTCTGGTGGTTCTTTTGGCGGTTTTGGAAACAACGCTCTCCTTTGACAACGCGGTTGTGAATGCGAAGGTTCTCTCGCGGATGGACGCGCGCTGGCAGAATTTGTTCCTGCTCTGGGGTATTCCGGTTGCGGTTTTTGGGACGCGCTTTGTGCTCCCGATCTTCATCGTCGCGGTGGCCGCGGGACTCTCCCCTATCGCGGTAACAGCTCTTGCGCTCTTTAATCCGAATGAGTACGGCGCGTATATCGAGGAGGTGCATGTTGCGATCGCGGCCTTCGGCAGCGCCTTTCTCTTCATGGTCTCGCTCAAGTATTTTTTCAACGAGCGCAAAACGGTGCACTGGATCGAGATCGTCGAGCGCTACCTCTCTCGCTGGGGCGGTATTGAGGCGATCGAGGTCGCGCTCACGCTCTCGGTGTTGCTCCTGTGCGCTTTTCTTGTTGCCGGGAAAGCTGCAACGATAGTCGTCGCGGGTGTTATCGGCGTTGTCCTGTTCATTGTTATCGAGGGCGTCGCGCAATCGTTCGAAATGCAGGCTGGCGTAAGTGCCGCAGGTACCGGCTTAGCACTGTTCGTCTACCTTAACGTCTTGGATGCCGCGTTCTCGCTCGATGGCGTTGTGGGAGCTTTTGCAATCACCTCTAGCATTCCAGTCATCATCGCAGGCCTCGGCATTGGCGCGGTCTTCGTGCGTGCGTTCACCGTCTACCTCGTGCGCGCGCGGACGCTTGAGACCCTCATCTACCTTGAGCACGGAGCTCACTACGCGATCTTCGGACTCGCCCTTGCAATGCTCGCAACTATATTCGTTCGCGTGCCGGAGGCCGTGACCGGTCTCATCGGATTAGTATTTATCGTACTTGCCTACATCTCCTCTCGCCGCGAGATGCGGCGACTGGGGCGCAAGATCCCTACTCGACATCCGTGACGCGCTCTACTTCTGCGAGCTTCTCCTCAGTTTCAGGTGTCAATGCTGCCGCGGCTCGTGAGCGAGGCAAATGCCGAGTTGAACGATAGTTGATGAGGTACCGGCGCGGGTCTTCATCGAGGTCGAGGAAATCATCGGCTGCCTCTTTAAGTTTTCCAGAAGTCGAGCGACCGAAGGAGACGACTTCAACCTGGCAGCCGGCATAGCGCTGGAGGTATTCGACAAGCGGCACGAAATCGCCGTCGCCGGTGAGGAGGATGACCGTGTCCAACTTGGGAGAAGCGGAAATGGTATCGACGGCAAGACCGACATCCCAGTCAGCTTTTTTAGCTCCACCGGCGAAGACCTGCAACTCTTTTGTGCGCATTTCGATGCCGAGTTTGGTGAGGGCCTCGAAAAATCCTTTTTCTTCGCCGCTTTCCGTCGTGACCGCATAGGCGCGGGCCCGCACAAGCTTGCGGCCGGCGACCGCGTCTTTCAAGACGTTCCCAAAATTCACCCGCGCGCGGTAGATGTTCTTCGCGCTGTGGTAGAGATTTTGCGTGTCGATGAACACGCCGATGCGCTGTTCAGGATGTTTGATAATAGCCATAAAAATTAGGTGCTAGGGACTAGGTTGTAGGGGCTAGTCACAAGCAAAAATAATAACTGCTTATAAAATGCCTACGGAGAGGTGCAGGTTCACTATAACCTATAACCTGACACCTAAAACCTACTTCTTCAGACCCAGTTTCCTCACGAGGGTACCGTAGGCGCGTTTATTGGTTTCCTCGAGATACTTCAAATGCTTGCGGCGGTCAGCGACGAGTCCGAGAAGTCCGCGGCGTGAGTGCTTATCCTTGCGGTTTTTATCCAAATGGGCTGAAAGCTCTTCGATCTGGCGGGTCAAAATGGCGACTTGCACCTCTGGAGAACCCGTATCACGCTGATGTCGCTGGGTTTTCTTTATCGCGTTCTGCTTCTTTTGCTTGGTGAGCATTACACGAACGATAGCACATTCGAGCGCATAGGGCAAGGGTTTTTTCGCACTCCCTATTCCGACTGTGGTGTCGTAGTGTCGCCCGAGGGCGCAGCTTCGACCTTCACCAGCTTTACATTAAATACGAGGGTCGAGTTGGCTGGAATGATGACTGCGCCGGTCGCTGGGTCGGTGATGTCTTCGCCCCCGTAGCCAAGTGATGGCGGGACCTGCATGACTCGCTCACCGCCTTCCCTCATGCCGTTCACGCCGATCTGGAATCCCGCGATGATACCGGGCGCGCCGAGCTGGAAGACGAGCGGCTGGTTGCCGTGTGCTTCAGAACTGTCAAAAACAGTGCCATCGGGGAGCGTTCCCGTATAGAGTACCGAGATGATCGAGCCCGGCGCAGCGGTCGCACCCCCTCCGACCTTTATCTCCTGCGCTTGTACCTGGTCGGTTGGCGTTTGCCCTGTTTGGGGCGTTCCGCTGTAGTTTTGGTAGAGATAGTAGCCACCTGCGGCGAGAAGCGGGATAACGACGACAATAATGAGAATTGTTTTTGTATTCATAGTGATGAGTTTATCCTGCGAACGGAGCGCGTGCAACGATGCGTCGGTGCATAAGTAGTTCCGCAGGCGTATCATGCAACTCATGGAGCCTTTGGCGTCACGGATCAGACCAACAACATTGGACGAGTTTGTCGGGCAGTCTCATTTAACTGGAAAAGGAAAGCCGCTGCGCATCGCGATAGAGAAAAAGGAGCTCTTCTCGTTTATTTTGTGGGGTCCACCCGGTTCGGGAAAAACCACCCTCGCGCGAATCTATGCGAATGCGCTGCACGCGGAATTTCATGAACTCTCGGCCGTCGATGCTGGCAAAGACGACATCAAGCGGGTGATTCCGAGACGAGGAACACTCGCGCTCGGAAAGCCGGTTGTGCTCTTTGTCGATGAGATTCACCGCTTCAACAAAGCGCAGCAAGATTTCCTGCTTCCCTTCGTCGAGCGCGGCGAGATTACGCTCATCGGCGCGACGACCGAGAACCCGAGCTTTGAAGTGATTGCTCCCTTGCTCTCGCGCTGCCGCGTGTTCGTGATGAACGAGCACACAGAGAAAGAGATGGAAAAAATTATTGCGCGCACAAAGCTGAAAATCCCGAAAGATGCACGGGATTGGCTCGTGCGAATGGCAAATGGCGACGCGCGGCAAGCGATAACGACACTCGAGACCGCGCACAAGCTCTATGGCAAGATCACCGTCGAGACGCTGAAGGAGGCTATCCAGTCTAAGCACTTGCGATACGACAAGAAGGGCGAGGAGCACTACAACACCATCTCCGCGTTCATTAAATCCATGCGCGCGTCGCAACCTGATGCCGCACTCTACTACCTCGCGCGAATGGTCGAAGCCGGAGAAGATCCAAAATTTATCGCGCGCCGCATGGTTATCTTTGCAAGTGAAGATATCGGTCTTGCGCAGCCCACGGCGCTCGTCGTCGCGAACGCTGTTTTTGACGCGGTCGCGAAGATCGGCTATCCCGAAGCGGCGATAAATCTCGCGCACGGCGTTGCGTATCTTGCGCAGTGCAAGAAGGACCGCCGTGCCTACGACGCGCTTCGCGCGGCACAAGCGGACGTCGCCGAATTCGGCAACCTCCCGATCCCCTTGAAGGTGCGCAATCCTGTCACCACGCTGATGAAGAATCTCCGCTATGGCGAGGGCTATGAGAAGTACGACAAAGAGAGCTACTTGCCCGAGAAGCTCAAGAAGAAAAAGTATCTCGATGGTGCCAAATAAAGGGCCGCCCATTGGCCGGGGCGGCATCGGCGCGTTCTATCCATGTCCACGTGATCATGTGCTGCTCAAGGGGCTTGGGCAGTGGTGCTGTCTCGGGCGAGTCTTCTCTGGGCGCGTATCCGAGCACGTTCACCTTGTGAACGGTGAATTCTCGGAGGCGGTCCGTAAGCGTGATGACTTTTTCAGGAGCACCGTAGTTGAAATCGACGCTCCAGCCGCGCACGCATGTGTCGGGCGCCATTGCCTCGTTCCCGGAGAAGTTATCAATGCTCAGGTAGGGATAACTGTCGATGACTTTCTCGGCCTGTTCCTGTGTCCCGCAAAAGATCTGAATGGGCACGTTATAGTGCTCCCCGCTGGTGTATTCGCCGCCGGGGAACCCTAGCTCTCCTGCCGAGACTCCTGACAAGGAGAGAAACAGAGCAATAACGCTCGCGATCGATACTTTCCTCATCTGGTCCTCCGTTCTTACCACCTGGAGAAGCCCCAGGTCTTGTGGAACGGTACCATTTCTCTGACACAGTTCAACGTCGCACAATATTATTGGTGTAACGAGAGTGAATTGACGAGCTATAGCGGGATATTTTTTGTGCACATATTGTGCACAGCAGCTCCCACTTCCACTTCATGAATCGGCGCTACAGTGTATCTGTGCGCATTAATGGCTCGCACGTGGATGCGCACGTGCATAAGTTTTTGTATGTATGGAACAACATGTTCGACCATGGCGGATTGCAGCCGCCGCCGCGTCTGTCTCTCTTTTACTAGCGCTGCCAGCTCTCGCAGCAGCGTCACATCTTACTAGTGGGCCGCTCGGGACCACGCTCTTTAATCGTGTCATACAGCGACTCTGCGAAATACAGCAAGCGCTGGGTAATCGCGTGATACTCGCCGACCCGGCGAGGTGTGCTCCTCCTCCTCTTCCTGCGCCGACACTCACGCTTTCGAAGACAGTCATCAATGACAACGGTGGCACTGCAACGACGACAGACTTCCAGGCGAAGATCGATGACGTAAGCGTTCCCTGGGACATTGCGCAGACTGTCTCCGTTGGCACTCACACTGCCTCTGAAACCACGCTTTCGGGCTACGGAGCTTCCTCTTGGGGAAGCGACTGCGCAGCAGATGGGACCGTCACACTCGCGGCAGGAGAGAACAAAACCTGCACAATCACAAATGATGACCAGTCGGGCCACCTCATTGTCGACAAGGTGACAGTGCCAGCTGGAAGTGCGGCCGTCTTCAGTGTTACCGCGACCGGCACAGGGGTGATTATGGGAGGGGGAGCGGGAACGACCACCGACGCGACGAATAAAGAGTACAGTGTCTCAGTAGGCACCTATTCGGTATCAGAGGCAGCGCTTGCCGGCTGGATAGAGGTGAGTAATACCTGCGTGAATGTTGCCGTCGGCGTCGGTGAGACGAAGACGTGCACGATCACGAACCACCGACTGCCAAAACTCACCGTGACGAAGATTGTCATCAACGACGGCGGGGGCACAGCGACCACGACCGACTTCACGCTCATGATCGATGGTGCGACGACAACGTCGGGTGTTCAGAACATTGTCGCGACAGGCACCAGGGTGGTTTCAGAAGGAGCGCATGCGGGCTACACCGCGACGATCGGTGGCGACTGCAATGCGGACGGCTCGATACTGCTCGCGATAGGAGACATCAAGACATGCTCCATCATGAATGACGACAACCCGCCGGAGATAACCGGCAAGCTTCTGATCACGGAGGTGCTCTATGATCTCTCGAATGCCGAGGGTGATCCTCAGGGCGTTGAATCTGCAAACGAATGGGTAGAGATACGTAACGGTACGGATTCGGTCCAGAACCTTTCTGGGTTCACAATTCACGACGAGGCAGGGAGCGACCTGATTCCTGAAGGAACAATACTTACGCCCGGGCAGTTTCTCATCGTTACGAGTAGCACAACAACAGAATCGTTCTATGACATTCCGGAAGAAGCAATCGTGGTAGTTCTCTCGAGCTCAATTGGAAGCAATGGCCTTGCAAACGCCGGTGACATGGTAGAGCTTCGCGGAGCATTGGACGTATCAATCGATGCAGTGAGCTGGGGCGACAATGTGACCGCGTTCGATCCGTCGGTATTCCCAACGACGTCTGACGATAATCCTGGAAGCTCGATCACGCGCACGAGTCCGACGACCGACACCAACACTGCGGCCGATTGGGTAGAGAACACTACGCCGACGCCCGGGTCGTGATTGTGCGACACAGAGGGTACAATTGGGGGGTGGCGCTGGAGCTGAAAACACTAAAGACACAATTTCTCGAGTACCTCGAGATTGAGAAAGGACGGAGCGTGAAGACGGTCGAGAATTACGACCGCTATCTCGCGCGATTTATTTCTTTTTCGAAGGTCACGAAGCCGTCGGACATCACGGAATCGAACGTGCGAGAGTTCCGGCTCCACTTGAACCGTCAACCAGGTGCCATTCGAACCTTGAAGTTGAAAACTCAAAACTATTACATGATCGCACTCCGCGCTTTTCTAAAGTATCTGCGCAAAATAAACGTCGAATCGCTCCAGCCGGAGCGCATCGAGCTCGCGAAAGTCGGCGCGCGTGATTTGGATCTCATCACTGTCGAAGAGTTGAACCGGCTCATGAAAGGGCCAGCGGGAGATTCGCTAACGGCTCTGCGCGACCGGGCGATGCTGGAGCTTTTGTTTTCCACGGGTCTTCGTGTTTCGGAACTCTGTTCCCTCGATTCTGACATCGATCTTTCACGCGACGGGTTCTCGATCCGCGGGAAGGGCGACAAGGTGCGTGTCGTCTTCCTCTCACCCCCTGCAAAAAAAGCTATCGGTGAATACTTGAAGAAACGTGGTGATATGGGCGAAGCGCTTTTCGTCTCGTACGGTCGTGCCGGCAAGGAATCGCAGCGGCTCACCTCGCGCTCTGTCGAGCGCATCGTGAAAGCGTATGCGATCAAGGCCGGCATTACGCGCAAAGTGACCCCACATGTTATTCGTCACTCATTTGCGACCGATCTTCTTGAAAATGGCGCGGACCTCCGAAGTGTGCAGGCGCTCTTGGGGCATGCAAACATCGCAACAACGCAAGTCTACACGCATGTCACCGATAAACATTTACAAGAAGTGCACAAAGCATTTCATGGAAGGCGAAGGAGCCGCTAGGAGGTTGTGCTGCGAAGGAACCCTCCCTGCTGCGGATACACGATGCGCAAAACGTGGTGCGGCTCGCGCACGACAACGGGCCGGCGCGGCTTTTCGACGCGGTATGTGTCCACCCTATCTTCTCGGACAACATTAAACGCGCGCCATTCGAGACTTCCCTTTTCCTCTGGTTTCCCAAACAAACCTGCTTCCCGCTCTGCGAGGATTTCTTTTATGTGTCTCATATGCACGCGACTGCTTAATAAATTCGCACACGTGAAGACGTTGCGCTCCGCCTTCCGTTACATCGTATGCCCCCAGTCTGATGATTTGATGAACCCCGTTAGAGAACGCCCCGCCGAAGGCGCGGCTTCAGCCGGTTAGGGCGGCTTTTCTCTAACGGGGTGAACGGCCGTGCTATCGTATCGGAGATGAAACTTATTTCTTGGAATGTCAATGGCATCCGAAGCATCCACAAGAAAGGTGCGCTCGTGCCGTTTCTCGAGAAAATGAAACCTGATATCGCGTGCTTTCAGGAGACAAAGGCAGAGGAGCACCAATCGGAGGTTGATTTGCCCGACTACGAGGAATATTGGAATTCCTCAAAGGGGCGCAGGGGCTATGCAGGAACCGCGATATTCACAAAAAATAAGCCTTTGAGCCTTATTTTTGGTTTTCCAGAGGAGATTCTCGGGAAATATGAGCTTAAAGATGGCTATGGCGACCCCAATGAGGAGGGACGTCTCATTACCGCAGAATTCGAAGATTTCTTTATCGCGAATGCTTACACGCCGAATGCTAAGCCTGATCTTTCCCGCCTCACACTGCGTCATACGCACTGGGATCCAGCATTTCTGGCTTTTCTTACGCATCTTGAGAAGAGAAAACCCGTTGTTTTTTGCGGAGATCTCAATGTCGCGCATACGCCGGAAGACCTTGCGAATCCAAAGGCGAACGAGGGAGAGCATGGGTTCACGAGAGAGGAGCGCGAAGGCATGGATCGCATTGTTGCCGCAGGGTTCGTCGATACGTTCCGTCTTTTTGCAGAGGGTAACGGACACTACACCTGGTGGAGTCATTTCTCGAATGCTCGCGCCCGAAACGTTGGCTGGAGAATAGATTATTTTTTCGTGAGCAGGGAGCTTGTTTCGAGCGTACGTTCAGCCAAAATCCATCCTGATGTCTTTGGCTCCGATCACTGCCCAGTGTCCCTGGAGGTCAGTTTTTAAGGCATATCTTATAGGACACCGGGAGGCGACAGGCTATCCACAGGCCGTCCTTTACAGCGTCCTTTAGCAATGTATCGTAATGGACAGGGATCAGGACACGCTCCTGTATCCTATAAAGTTTTGCGTAAAAAATGTTCTTTCGTCTTGCGTTCAACCGCGGGGACTTCGTTCTTGCGATCAGAAACAGCAAGAGGGCTTCATGCCCAGGGGCCTACAGGTACACTCCACAACAAAGGTGACGCATAGCGTCCCAAACATTAGGAAAAAGTACCATCGTTCGACCCCTGAAACCAACGCAAAACAGAAAGGCCGTCTCCAGGCTAGGGCACAGATCCCCAAAGAGAGCGATCCGTGTCCTTTAACTGGTGGCGGCCTTTTACTTTCTACGCATTTTCCACGGTTAGGTGTGCCTTTTCGGATTATTGAACGTGGTGTTTCTTTCTTAATTCCTGTATTTCTGCTTCTTCTTCGCCCTCTTTTCGTTCCTTGCCAGCTTCGCCGAGCGATTTGAGTTCCCTTTCGGAAAGCTTTGAGAGTTCTCTCGCACGTAATACGAGATACTCGTTCGTATTCTTCTTCGGGTCGTCCAAAACTTCTTCGAGTAGCGCATGTAAGATCCAGCCGATGCGGGGACCCGGCGCTTCCCCGAGCTCGATAATGTTTGTACCGTCGATCTCGAGCATCGAGACCGAAATCGGATCTCGCAGCGCCTCGTCAACCATCGACATGTACTTACGGAGACGGAACGGCTGCTCTTTTGGGCGGCCGGTACCGATACGGTCGCAAATGCGCAATGAGAGGAGGTCTTTGATGCGGTGTTGTCCGACGTTTCTGATCGTGCGGCGCACTGCAGAAAGTGTCACCTTATCGGGATCGGAGAAGAACATGTGCCATCGGATGAGCGCAACGATCGTCTCTGCGGTGTCGCTCGACATGCGGAGATCTGAAAGAATTTTTCTTGCCATCTTTGCACCCACGACTTCGTGTCCGTGGAACGTCCAGTCTGATTTTTCCTCCGACCAGCGTCTCGTCGCAGGCTTGCCGATGTCGTGGAGAAGCGCTGCGAGCCGCACCTGAACGGGCCAGCTTTTGTCGGCCGCATGCTGCAGCGCGCGAAGCGAATGCTCAAACACGTCGTATGCATGCGCCTGATTTTGCGCGACACCGATTCCCTCCTCGAGTTCCGGGATGATGTGTACGAGGAGGCCGAGCTTTTGCGCGACAAAGAGGGCCTGCATAGGCCGAGCACTCTCGAGGATCCGGATAAACTCATCGCGCACGCGCTCGCGCGATATATGCGCAAGGAGCGGCGCATCGTTCGCTATTGCTCCGGCGGTCTTCGCTTCGATCGTGAAATCGAGCTCGGAGAGGAGCCGCACGGCGCGTAACATCCGGAGCGCGTCTTCTTTGAATCGCTCATCGGGGTTGCCAACCGCGGCAATAGAGCGGCGTGCGATGTCTTCCCTTCCGCCGTGCTCATCCACGACTACATCGCGTGCTGGATCGTACGCGAGCGCATTTACCGTAAAATCGCGGCGCTTGAGGTCGTCAGAAAGCGTTTTTGCCCAGCGAATTTCGTCGGGATGGCGCACGTTTGAATACTTCCCTTCCTCGCGATATGGCGTGATCTCGACGACCTTGAGACGCGGGTCTTCGGAGCTTGTGACGACGCCGACAGTACCGAATTTATTTTCGTAGAACGTGTCCGCGAAAAGCTCTTGGATCTCTTCAGGCGTGGCGTTTGTTGTGATGTCCCAATCCTTCGGCTCGCGCTTGAGAAGGAGATCGCGAACGCACCCACCCACTAGGTATGCCTCGAAGCCAGCATTTCGCAGCGCTTCGCAAAGCGCTCCAACCGGCCGCGGCACCGGAAGTTTTATTGGCTCCATCTTTGTCATTGTATCGTGAGTGTGCATCTCTTTTGCGCTCCCGCCAGGATTCGAACCTGGAACAGCGCTTCCGAAGAGCGCCGTGATATCCGTTTCACCACGGGAGCGTATGCCAAGTCTAACTCACTTTGATTTGTGCGGATACGGGGAATCGAACCCCGATCTCTACCTTGGCAAGGTAGCGTTCTACCACTAAACCATATCCGCCTTCGCCTCTAGCTCGGCTAGGACAGAAGTCCGTCAACACGAGCAAAAAGAAGCGGGTTGCGTGATTATACCTAAGGCTCGAATCGGAGCAATTTATTTCTTTGCTCCCGGCGGCAAGTTGATGACGGTTTGCGCACCAGTTGTGCTTTTCGTACCGCGCTCCCAGAACGCGATCGCAAGACCAGCGAGTGCGATGATGGTCGCAATGACCGGTACCCAAGGAGAAGTTCTGCAACTTTCAGCGAAGTACCAAAGTCCGAAGAGGAGTAGGAATGGCACCACGATAGCAGCTGCTGTCCACTCCTGTGTTCGCATGGCGGGAGGCATCTGTGACTGTCCGAAGACTGCGAATGCAACGATGGCGGCGAATAGTAGAAGGAGAATGAACCAGAGCCGATTCGCGCCCGCGCCGGCACAGATGTCCTTTAGGATATTCTGCGTTGTTGCGAACACTGAACTCGTCGCCGTGGTTGTACCTTTTGCCACGACAGTGCCGGTCGCGGGTTTGCTTACGGGAGATGGTGCCGGCGCGAGCGGAGGTTTCGGTTTAGGGGCGGTCGTGCTTACCGGAGGCCTGACCGGTGTGGGGGCTGGAACAGGGCTGGGAGGGGGGGCCGTGAGCGAGAGTTCTCCACTTGGTGTCACGTTCGTAGCTATGGTCGTGATACAGACGGGTTGATCGCTTCCCTTGGCAGAAAGCATGGTCACAAAGATCGGAAGGCCTCTCCCTATGGGGGTCGAGGGAAGATCGGCGTGGATGCGCACGGCACCTGCCGGCGCCCCCATCCGCGTCATTTGATTAAAGGGAATGTTCACACTACCCACCGTAGCCGCGATAGCGACGTATGCGCTATCCCCTACCGTGAGCTCAAATGAATGGAGGGCCCCATTGTATATATAAGGCGTGAATCCGGTAACACTCGCCGGCGCACAGGTATTGCTGCCGGGTGGAAGGAGCTGGGCTGTTTGGACGGCGACCTCGGCCGATGCAAATGAGGGCACAATAATGATAAAGGAAACAAGGAGCGCGAAGACCGATACCGCAAGTACGTATCGAGTCCGTGTAATGGTACTCATGTCGGTTACGCTAGTACGGTGCACTTATTTCCGTCAAGCAAAAATCGTGTTGCAGTATTGACATGTCCTTCAAGTTGTTTCATAAAGGACATTCAAACGGACTAATTCTTCGAAAAGCGGAGTTCGATAGGAGGAAAAAACCTAAGATTTACGGTCTCTTTTTAGCAGATGTGGAAAAGTCTGTGGATATGGGGATAAAGGACATAGGGCAGTCCTGTCCGTTTACTGGCGACGTAGGGCGAGGGAGATGGGAAAACCGCAGTTTTCGCATCTCCGAGCCGAGGAGCCAGAAACCGGTGCAAACGCCCTGCGCTTGTGCGCAGGGGCGTCCTTCGAGACCGTGGGTTCAACGCCCTGCGGTCTCGAAAGGGCCGGTTTACGGATGCATAGCCTCAAAGCCCTGGACGCGAACCTATGCCAAACTGTGCCTTAGTTACATATCTAGCTAAGTAACATGTTTGTGAGCTATTTTCACGTGAAATGTCCAGCTTGCGGCTCGTGTATAATGCCTTTTTTATGTTGCCTGATGATATTCGAAAGGGTGTCGGAAGGGGAGGAGAGGATATTGCGTGCCAATTCCTAATCCGTAAGGGATACTGGATTATTGGCAGAAACTATCGAAAGAAGTGGGGAGAGATAGATATCGTTGCCGAAAAAGACGAGACCGTGCGCTTTATCGAGGTCAAGGCTGTCTCGGTCCGCGGGGGAGACTTTTCACGTGAAATGCAGCGACTACCTGAAGAGCTTGTCCATAGGAGGAAACTAAGAAAGATAGCACGCACCGCAGCCCTCTATATGGAGGAGAAAAAGGATGCAAGGGAATACCAGATCGACGTAGTCGGCATAGTCATGAATCAGACAAGCCGAGTCGCGAGGTGTCGCCTCTTTGAGCAGGCTCTTGGTGAGGACTTGTAAACTTGGACATAAAGGACACACTGGCCCATTGATGTCTTTTATGTTTTATGTCCTATCTTTACCTTCACTTTTCGGGCTGCTGGGAATCGAACCCAGTCAACATCCTCCCAAAGGATGCGTACTACCGGTATACGACAGCCCGGCACCGGAATGCTAGCACATTATCGGTTGTACCGTTTTTCGATCTCGGCAATAAGGAGCTCAACGAGGGTATTTTCATGCGTATTTTTGAAGCGCTCTGCGAGGGTTATCGTGTCTTCTCCGAGGAACTGGACTATACCTGCTCCTGACTGCGTGCGCATGTCGCCGTCGATGTAGCTAAGTGTAAGCGCCCGCATCTCTCGCTCGGCAGTCGTTGAGCCTTCGCTTGTTGTCGTTATGATGCCGATGAGAAAGCCCCATGCGTTCACGACGGCTCCACCCGAGGAGCCACTCTGCGCCTCCTGTACGCCAGCAAGCGAGAGAAGGTCGACACTGTTCTCAAATGTGAGGAGGCCTTTGACAGAAGTAATAGAAGACGCTGGGTACAGGTTGAAGGCCGTAGCACGGGCACTGACAAATTCCGACGGGTAACTTGCCGCTAAAACCGAATCACCGGGGAAGCCGATCGCCTCACGCGTATCGATCGGAAGTGAGGGGAACGCACTCGGGAGCGTCGTGCGAGAGTCGGGCAGTTTTGTGATGCGCAGCAGCGCGTAATCGTGTTCTCCGGTCCCGAGAGGACTCTCTTCGGTAATCTCTGCAGCATGCTTCTCGATCCAGATGGGTGGGATGTAGAGCACATCGACGCTGCCGATTATCTGCGCCGGCGCACTGGCGCGAACCACGCACGAGAGATTGGTGCGCTCGCTTTGCGAAAGCAGCACGTACTGCGCCACGTGCGCGTTGGTAAGAATCACGCCGCGCGAATCGATGATGACGCCACTGCCGGAGGTTGCATGCAATCCGGCGTCTTCTGGAACGCAGAGAATATTGACGAGCGCGAGGCGAGTGTTCTCGTTGATGGTGAGGAACGATTGCGGAGGAGTGGGGTAGGGGTTTTGTATTCGGATAACGGAGGAAACCGATGCGTCGGGAGTGGGAGAGGAAAGCGGAGCAACCGGCTCCTCACTCACCTTCGGGGTTTCCGGTGGGGGAGGGGGCGCTGGCGCTTGCTCGATCTCGGAGCGAGAGGCGTCTTCTTGCTGCGGCTCGTAGGTAGCGGCAATGTTCGCGACCTGCGAAGCCTCGGGCCTCTCTTGCGAAGGAGCGCCCTGCGGCTGCTCTGCGAGCAGCACGAGCACTGCCACGATGATGGCGAGTGCGCCGATGAGCAGGATGCGTGAAGATGAGGGAGCAGACATGCGATTCGAATATACGCATTATCGTCGCTTCCTTCAAGTTTTTTGATGAGGCTTGTTCGATGTATGATGCCAAAATTGCGGGATTAGTTTAGTGGCAGAACGTCTGCCTTCCAAGCAGAGGGCGCCGGTCCGATTCCGGCATCCCGCACAAATGCAACGACCCGCCGGGAGGCGGATCGTTGTCTCCAGGAACGAGAATGGCTTCTACTTGAGTGCGTCCTTTAGTGTCTTTGAAGCGCGGAATTTCGGGACCTTCATTGCTTTTATCTGGATCGTCGCTCCCGTGCGAGGGTTTCTGCCCATGCGCCCGGCGCGTGTCTTTGCCTCGAAGATGCCAAGGCCCGCAATCGAGACCTCCTCGCCCCTCTTGAGGCAGTCCGTGATCATGCCAATGACCGCCTCAACGGCGCGTTCGCCGTCGGCTTTCGTGCAGCCGATCGTTGCCGCTACCTTTTCGACCAAGTTCATTTTGTTTGCCATAGGTTTGAAAAAGTTATTAAAAATATGCGCGTTTTCGACCTCGCGACCATTTTGAGCCGTATTTTAGGCATGTCAACCTAGCTCTCTATTTGAGATGAATCTTGCCAGCGCGTCAAAAATGGCTTGAAATAAAAGCTTCTTTGGCGCGCTGTCTTCCGCTTGGGATTATCTCGCGTACTCGATGACGCGGGTTTCGCGAATGACAGACACTTTGATCTCTCCGGGATACTGGAGTTCCTTTTCTACGCGGTCAGCGATGTCGCGGGCGAGTTTGCGGGCATCGAGATCGGTGATTTCTTCGGGCTTCACGATGACACGGATCTCGCGGCCAGCGGAAATCGCGTAGCTCTTCTCAACACCTGCTTGCTGGTTGGCGATGGCCTCGAGTTCCTCGAGACGCTTGATGTAGTTCTCAATGGAGTCGCGGCGAGCGCCAGGGCGGCCGCCAGAGATCGCGTCGGCAACCTGTACGATCATACTCTCCGGTGTTTCGTACGGGTATTCTTCGTGGTGCGCTTGCATTGCTTTCACCACCGCTTCGTCCACGCCAAACTTTTGCAGGATGCGCCGTCCAATCTCGACGTGCGTCCCCGGCACTTCGTGGTCGACTGCCTTACCGATGTCGTGGAAGAGCGCTCCCGCGCGGGCGACTGCTTCGTTTGCGCCAAGCTCTGCTGCAAGCATTCCGGCGAGATGGGCAACCTCGACCGAGTGGTCCAAGACGTTTTGGCCGTAGCTCGTGCGGAAGTACAGGCGCCCGAGAATCATCAGGAGCTTTGGATCAAGGTTTTGCACTTTCGCGTTGTATGCCGCTTCGGCACCCTTCTTTTTGATGATGGTATTGATTTCCTCCTCCGCTTTTTTCACCATCTCTTCGATCTTCGCGGGCTGTATCCGGCCGTCGAGGATGAGGTTTTCCAAAGCGATTCGCGCCACTTGCCTCCTGATGGGATCGAAGGATGAAAGGGTGATAGTGCCCGGCGTGTCGTCGATGATGACGTCGACGCCGGTTGCGCGCTCGAAGGCGCGGATGTTGCGGCCCTCTTTGCCGATGATCTTGCCCTTGATCTCGTCGGAGGGGAGCGAGATAGTTGTCGCGAGCACGTCGGAGACGACGGAGTTGCCGAGCCGGTGGACGGCCGTCGTGAGAATTTCTTTTGCCCGCTGCTCTAGGCGCTCGTTGCCTGCGATTTCGAGCTTGTGCATGCGGCTCTCCAAGTCGGACTCGTACTGTTTTTCGACCGATTTCACCAAATCGTTCTTCGCTTCCTCGGCCGAAAGGTGAGCAACCTTCTCGAGCTTTTCCTGTTGCGCTTTAGCGAGCTCTTCGGCCTTCTCCTTTGCACTCGCAAGCTCGGTGCTTCGCTTAGTGAGTGTTTCCTGC
The DNA here is from genome assembly GCA_016186765.1 of Candidatus Kaiserbacteria bacterium. Taxonomy (GTDB): domain Bacteria; phylum Patescibacteriota; class Minisyncoccia; order Phycocordibacterales; family UBA2100; genus UBA10103. The sequence continues at coordinate 119,591 of JACPLD010000002.1, forward strand.
TCGGTATCGAGCATGTTTTGACGCTTGTCGAGGAGCTCCTCCTTGCGCACGAGGCGCTCTTCGGTCGCTTTCAGCTCGTTCGCACGCTCCTTCAGCTCGGAGCCGATCTGTCCCTCCTTTTCTTTGGCGCGCGCTTCGGCCTCTTCGACGATGCGCTTTGAGCGTTCCTCTGCGTCGAGACGCATCTTGCGGATCTCCAGCTCCATCGAGCCGCGTTTTCCTAAGCTAATGATCAGTCGAAGAAAATAACCGATCCCAATACCGGCGATCCCCGCAAGCGCGAGGAGCAGGAGAATCGTTTGTATTGACATACGCGTGGATCAATCCACGCGCGAGTGACTATGTACGGACTGCGAGCACTTTTGAGTGTACGGAAATAAGCTCTGGCGTGGCGTTGCCGTTCATGGATTCATTCGCACGCGGGAAATTGAAAGACATAAATGCTAAGGTGTACGGCGAATATACCACCACGGTATGCAATAGGCAATAGACACCCGGCAGCAGAAGACTTCACTTCACGCCCCTGTTGAGCCATTGCCTTTTGCCGCGTGCCTTCTCCCTACGTAAGGACTTTGTCGATAATGCCATACTTCACGGCCTCCTCCGAGGTCATGAAGAAGTCGCGCTCCACGTCTTTTTCAATTCGCTCAAACTTTTGGCCGGTATTTTTCGCAAGTAGCTTGTTGAGGCGTTCGCGGAGCTTCAGGATTTGCTTTGCGGTAATCTCGATGTCTGTTGCCTGACCCTCCGCGCCGCCGTGTGGCTGATGGATCATGATCTCTGCATTCGGTAGCGCGAAGCGCTTGCCTTTCTCGCCGGCAGAAAGGAGGATGGCCGCGCCGGAAGCGGCAAGCCCGACGCAGTATGTGGCGACCGCCGGCTGGATGTGATTCATCGTGTCGACCATCGCAAGCGTTGAGGTCACCGCGCCGCCAGGGGAGTTGATGTAGAGGGAAATCTCTTTCTTCGGGTCTTCTGACTGTAAGAAAAGCAGCTGCGCGATGATGAGGTTGGCGACTTCGTCGTTGATCGGCCCGCCGAGGAAGATGATGCGCTCTTTGAGGAGGCGCGAGTAGATGTCATACGCCCGCTCGCCGAAACTGGTTTTTTCGACGACCATCGGCACAAGCATTTGTGATCGGGATGTGTTCATATGCCGAGAGTGTATCATTTTTCCTGTTTTTCCAAAAATTCGAGGGTTGCTTCGTTCCGTAAAGCGTGCGCGATGTGGGCGCGAAGTGCCACAGGGTCGGCATTGGGGATGTGTTGGCGGGCGCGTTCGACTTCCTTTTCGAGTCGTTCCTGTGACGGATCTATATGTTCCCCGCGAGCGATCTCGGAGAGAATGAGACGCACCTTCGCTCGTTTGTCGGCGGCATTAAGCCACTCTGTGCGCAATTGCTCTCGTGTTTTTTTCGCTTGCGCGAGATACGCATCGAAGTTCGTACCCATTCTTTCAAGGTCGTGCTTGATGCGCGCTTCCATGTCGTCGAGCTCGTAGCCGCGGAGCACCGAGGGGTATTTGATCGTCGACTCTTTTACGAGATCGTCGAGGATCTCGGCACGCCGCTTCTCCCGCGCCTGCATTTCTTTTTCGGTTTTAATGTTTGAGCGTACAGTTTCAGAGAATTTCTCAACACTTTCTATACCGAGCGATTGCACGAATGCCTCGTCGAGCGCTGGCAGCTCATCCGTATCAAGAGCTCGCGACTCTTCGTGCGCTTTTTGTGGCTCAAGGCCGGCTTCCATCTTGTTGATACGCGCCTTCTCACGCCGCAAGTGGGTGAGTGCTTGCGCGTGTTCCTCGTCCGTGACAGAGATATCTTCTTTTGTCGCGTTGATGTTCGCGGCTATTCTTTTGTAGTCGGGCAGTGTAATCTCGGGCGCAAGCGGCGCGCGGGACGAGAAGTGGAGCACTTTTCCCTCCTCGATCTTCTCGATAGTTACCTTGGGAGCCTCTACTATGAGAAGGTGTTCTGCGGCAAGCAGCTCAGGAAGTTCGTGCTGTATTGCGCGCTCGGCCGCTTCCCGCAATATGGTCGGCTCGCCGTAAATCTCTATGATTCGCTCGATCGGCGCATGGCCTTTGCGGAAGCCGTCGAGCTTTGCAGATTTTTGTATGTCGTTCAGCGCTTGTGTGCGATATGTTTGTATCACTTCGAGAGGTACCTCCGCGTACACCTCGACTTCCCACGCATTCTCGTCGCGTGAGATTTTCACGTTCTGCAAACTCATCGAACGAGTCTATCTCATCCTGTCTCTTGCGTCGAATCTCCAGGAATAAATGGGAGTTGATCGACGGAATTCCTGCTATTCAAATATGCTCCCCAGAAGTACAGGGCCCCGAAGCCAAGGAGGATGACAATGATAGCAGTTCCGATCCAAGCGCCAGCGCCAGCTTTTTTTGGAGCCCGGTTGTGTTCGGTGAGCATGTGCCCGGTGTCTGCGGGCGCGTTTCGCATGTTCATTGCAGGCGGCATGACACTATTATAGTAATGAGCCACTAGGGTTTAGCCACTAGGGGAAGGGGATATCTCCGATCTGCACGTTGGGCTACTTCGCGAACTTTTGTTTGTAGAGTTCTATTGAGCGCTTGAGGGCGGCGACGGCATCGCTACGCTTGAAGAAGCCGTGTACCACGATCTCAACAGGCTTATGCTTGAGTTTCTTGTTCATCTCGAAAAAGTGCTGCAACTCTTTGAGTGTGTGCTTGTTTACATCTTTGAGCTCCTGTACATGATCGAAGCGAATATCTTCAGTGGGAACGGCGATGATCTTATCGTCCGATTGCCCATCATCGGTCATTTGCATAAGGCCGACAGGACGCACCGAGACGAGAATGCCAGAAGGAATCGGATTGGTGGTAAGGATAATGACGTCGAGAGCATCGCCGTCGTCCCAGAGGGTCTGCGGCGCGAAGCCGTAGTCAGAGGGGTACGTGGCGGCGGAATAGTTCACGCGATCGAGTTTGATGAGCCCTGTCTCTTTGTCGATCTCGTACTTATTGTGCGATCCGCGTGGTATCTCGATGACCACATTGAATTCTTCGGGGGCTTTCTCTCCGAGCGGGATATCGTGCCACAAGTTCATAGGAATTAGCCACTGGGGTATAGCCACTAGGGTAGCAGGTCGGCACTATTCTTCAAAGGGGTTTACGCCCGCGCAGACATCCTGCACTTATTCGGTCTCTCTTTTTTCTTCCTGGGTTTCTTTCTCTTCAACAACTTCTGCCTCGGGATTCTCTTGCGGGACGTCACGGTCTTGCTCGCCCTCTTCTTCGATATCCTCATTAGTCTTCGGGAGGCTCGTCGTTGGCGACTCTCCGGGCGGGATTTCTCTCCGCTTGACTTCAACACCGCCCTCTTCGGTACCCGCGACCTGTTTGCCCTGCGTGGAACGGATGTCTATCTTCCATCCCGTAAGGCGCGCGGCGAGCCGGACGTTCTGCCCGCCACGGCCGATCGCAAGCGACTGCTGATCTTCCGCAACCTGCACGACGGCACGATTTTCCTCTTCGAAAAGTTCGGTGCTCAAGACTTGCGCGGGTTTCAGCGCCTCTTTCACATACTCTGCCGGCTCTTCAGACCACTCGACGACGTCGATCTTCTCGCCGCCCAGCTCCGAGGTGACAACCGCGACCCGCACGCCGCGCTGACCAACCAAGGCGCCAACGGGATCGACATGCTCGTCGTTCGATTTCACGGCAATCTTCGCGCGGCTTCCGGGCTCGCGGACAATTCCCTTCACCTCGACGACGCCGCTTGCGAGCTCCGGCACTTCTGCTTCGAAGAGTTTGCTCAAAAAGCGCGGGTGCGAACGCGAAAGGCGGATGAAAGTGCCGCGCACGCCTTCGTCGACGCGCAAGAGGAGCGCGCGGAGGCGCTCCCCTTGGCGGTAGCGCTCGCCGGGGATCTGCTCGTCGTAAGGCAAGATGGCGGTCGCGCGGCCGAGATCGACGTAGAGGTTGCCGCGCTCGAAGCGCTGCACGTGCCCCGTCACAATGTCGCCCTCACGTTGTCCATATTCCGAGATGATCGAGGCGCGCTCCGCTTCGCGCACCTTCTGCATGACGACTTGCTTTGCGGCTTGGGCGGCGATGCGGCCGAAATCTTCGCGCGTCTCGAGCGGAAAGGAGATCTCCTCGTCGAGCTGCGCATCCTTCTTTATACGACGCGCGTCCTCGAGCATGATGTGCTGCTCGGGATTGAAGCGCGAGCGGTGGTCTTCATCACTTGTCGGCTCTTCGCCTTCCATGCGCACGAGCGAGTTGTCAACGACGATCTTCGCCTGACGGAATTCCACCTCGCCGGTTGTAGGATTGAACGTGGCGCGGATAATCTGGCCGCGCTTGCCGTATTCGCGCCGATACGCCGCGGCGAGCGCTGTGGCGAGCGCGTCGATGACGCTTTTGCGCGAGATGCCGCGCTCTGCCTGAAGCTCGTCGAGCGCGCTGTTGAGGGATTTAAGGTCGAAGAGTGCCATATGGGTTGTGTTGTCCTTTCAAAAAAACGTCCGCCAAGAGGCGGTACTAATGCGGGCAGTATAGTCGACAGCTATCAGAAGTCAACAGCTCTCGTGTTATATAATTGTAGGGATGTATATTTCGGATACTCATTTGAAATCATTCCTTGCCGATGCGGGGTTGATTTCACAGAAAGATTTCGACGCGGCAGAGTCGGAAGCAAAAGAAACAGGACGGCCAGTGGGAGAGATACTTACATCGCACAACACGATTGGTGAGGACGAGCTGCGACGCACGTATGCATATATCTTGGGCATCCCGTTCGTCTCGCTCACAGGCACGAAGATCAAATACGAAGTGCTCTCCCTCATACCCGAGCCGGTCGCGCGCCGCAACAACATCATTGCCTACAACCACCGTGGCGACGAACTTGAAGTCGCGATGCTCGACACCGACGACCTTGCCGCGATCGACTTCATCAAGAAGAAAACGCACCTAAAAATTCTCCCGCGTCTTACCGACGTTGCGTCTATCAAGGCGGCGCTGAAGCAGTACCAACGAGGTCTCAAAGACAATTTAGGGGAGGTCATCCGCCGTGAGACCGAAGTCTTGGAGAAAGGGGAAGAAGACAAAGACTTGAAACAGGTTGCCGAAGGTGTGCCTGCAGTGCGCATCGTCGACACGCTGCTTCGCCACGCGAACGCACAGAACGCTTCCGACATTCACATCGAACCGATGGAGGGGACGCTCCTCATTCGCTACCGCATCGACGGCATCTTGCACGATGCGATGGAGCTGCCAAAGACCGCGGCGCCGGCCATCACCGCGCGCATCAAGGTTCTCTCAAATCTCCGTCTTGACGAGCATCGTCTTCCGCAGGACGGCCGCTTCGGCGCGGAGTACGGAGGCGAAAAGATATCGTTCCGCGTCTCCGTGCTGCCGACGTATTACGGCGAAAAGATCGTGATGCGCCTCTTGCGCGATTCGATCTCCGGCTTCACGCTCGAGTCGGTTGGCTTTCATGGGCTCGCGCTCGAGCGCATGCATGAGGCGATCCGCGCAACGACCGGCATGATCCTCGCGTGCGGCCCCACCGGTGCCGGCAAATCGACGACACTCTATACGCTCCTCGATCTCTTGAATACACCGCACGTCAATATCTCCACGATCGAAGATCCGATCGAGTACCAAATGAAGCGCGTGAACCAAACACAGGTACGGCCCGAGATCGGCTTTACCTTTGCCAATGGGCTGCGCTCGCTCGTGAGACAAGACCCGGACATCATCATGGTCGGTGAGATCCGCGACAAGGAGACTGCCTCGCTTGCGATCAACGCGGCACTCACCGGCCACCTCGTGCTCTCGACACTGCATACGAACTCCGCCGCGGGCGCCATTCCGCGCCTCTTGGACATGGGCGTGGAGCCGTTCCTTCTCGTCTCGACACTTCGCGTGTGCATAGGCCAGCGGCTCGTACGTGTTTTGACCGCTACCAAAGAGAAGTATGAGCTCTCGCGCGACGAGCAGACGCATCTCGAAAAGAACATCGATGCTGGGGCGGTTTTGAAGTCGCTCAAAGAGGAGAGGGTCGTGCCGAACAATATGACGTGGAAGGACCTTCCCTTCTACCGGCCCAAAGACGGCCCGGCATCGCCGACAGCTTTCTCCGGACGCAAAGGTATTTATGAAGTACTTCCCGTTACGGCGACGGTGAAGGAGCTCGTCATGAAAGACGCGACCTCTGACGACATCGAGAAGCAAGCGCGGAGTGAAGGCATGCTCACGATGGTCGAGGACGGCATTTTCAAAGCAGCACAAGGTCTCACCACGATCGAAGAAGTTTTGCGCGTCGTCACCGAGTAGCAGCGAGGCTTAGCCTGCCTGTCGGTAGGCAGGTGGAAAATCACGTTTTTCGTCGTTTTTGCCGCTATACTTAGTTGAATGGTTCGTTTTCATTACACTGCCGAGAGAGGGGGCGGCGAGACGTATACCGGTGTGGCGGAGGCACAGGACCGTTTTGAGATCTACGGGATCGTGCGGCGTGAGGGCGGGAGGATCGTTTCGCTCTCTGAAGAGGGCGCAGGGAGCTGGCTCTCGCTGAAGTCACTCAACGGAATGATCACCGCGGTCAGAGAGTACGACAAAGTAGTCTTCGCACGCAATCTCGGTGCAATGCTTAGCGCCGGCCTATCGCTCTCCCGAGCGCTCTTAGTAATGGAGCGGCAAACGAAGAATGCCAAACTCATGGCGATCGTCGTGGGGATCGCGAGCGACATTCGACGCGGCTCGAGCCTGCACGAGGCGCTCGCAAAGTTTCCCCGACACTTTTCGAATCTCTTCGTTTCGATGGTTCGTGCGGGCGAGGAGGGCGGAAGCCTGCCGGAGGCGCTCTCTGCTATCTCCGAGCAGATGGAGCGGATGTATCAGCTCAAAAAAAAGATACGTGGCGCCTTGATTTATCCGGCGATCATCGTTGTTGCGATCATTGGCATCGGCACGTTGATGATGATCTACGTCGTGCCTACGCTCGCGCAAACCTTTGAGGAGATGAACGCACAGCTCCCGCTCTCGACACGTGCCATCATTGCGATCAGCGATTTCCTCGTCGAATACACGATGCTCGTGCTCGGTGGCGCACTCGGACTCTTCGCGCTCCTTTGGGTCGCGGCGCGCACCGCTCTCGGGAAGCGCATGCTTGACCTCTTCTTCATCCGTTTGCCCTTGATCGGGAGGATGGTGCGCGAGGTCAACTCCGCCCGCACGGCGCGCACGCTCTCCTCACTCCTTTCTTCCGGGGTCGATGTTCTCGCCTCGCTCGAGATTACAAAGCAGGTTGTGCAGAATTCGTACTTCCGCGATGTCATCAAGGATGCCGGGATCAGTGTCGGCAAGGGAGAGCCGCTCTCCGCGGCATTTTCGCGGCGAGGCGATCTCTACCCGGCGTTTGTTCCCGAGATGATGGCGGTGGGGGAGGAGACTGGGGCGCTCTCGGAAATGCTGAAGCGCCTCGCCGCCTTCTACGAAGAGGAGGTGGATCGCAAGACGAAGGACATGTCCACGATCGTGGAGCCCTTCCTTATGATCGTGATCGGCGGCGCGGTGGGATTCTTTGCGGTTTCGATGATTACGCCCATCTACTCACTTTCGCAGAATATAGGATGACGCTCCACGCGTATGCATTTTCGGGGCACGCATAATTTTCTGGTGAAAATTTGCTCCCGCTCGCGCCGTCGCGCTGCGCAAGTCCCCAAAAACGCACACGCGCGTCGCTTGGATGGGCAGCGCGGCGTGACGCTCCTCGACACGCTTATTGGAAGTGCCTTGATGCTCGTAATTTTTTTAGGCATCGTTGGCGTGTTCCAGCTATCTATCGACGTCATCGTAAACAACAAAGCCCGGGGGGGCGCGATCGCGCTCGGTAACGAGCGTATGGAGTACCTCCGCTCGCTTTCCTATCCGCAGATCGGCGTCATCGGCGGTATTCCTGCGGGAATCGTCCCGCAAGAAGAAACGGTGGTGAGCAATGGGATTCCGTATACACGTAGAACAATGGTGCTCTACAGCGATGATCCGGGCGACGGCCTCGGTGCATCGGACACGAATGGCATTATCGCCGACTACAAGACGATTCGAGTCGAGGTCAACTGGCAATCTGGAGGTAACGAGCGTGGCGTCACCTTGGTCGGGCGTGTCTCACCCTTCGGGGTCGAAACAGCAGTAGCCGGCGGGACGCTCACGATCAATGTGGTAAATGAGGCGGCATCTCCCGTTTCGAACGCGCAGGTCGACATCGTGAACGCGAGCACAACGCCGCCGATCAACATCCGCACGTACACCAATATAGATGGCATTGTCACCTTCATTGGTGCTCCCGCAGCAAGCGACTACCGGATTACCGTATCGAAGCCGGGATACTCAAGCGCGCAGACATATTCGGTGACGGCTGAGAACCCGAACCCAACGCCCCGACACCTCACGGTTGTGGACAATCAAACAACCTCAGCAAGTTTTACGATCGATTACGTGGCGAACAAAACGGTTGAGACGTTCATGCACATACGTGAAAATTCCTGGAGCGATACGTTCTCTGATACGAGCAAAATAGACACGATGTCTTCGACTACCGTTGCCGGGGGCGTGGTGCGGCTTACCGGGGTCCCCGGAAATTATCAGTCGCCCGGAACGCTACGCTCGATATCGATTGCACCTTCGTCACTGTATCGGTGGAAGCGTTTTTCGGCATCGACAAGCACACCGTCGCAAACAGGGATTCTCTTTCACTTCTATGATGCTGGAAGCATGCTCATTCCAGAGTCGCAGCTTCCGGGAAACGCAGCAGGGTTTGCGACCTCGAGTGTCGATCTCTCAAGCATTTCCACGACGACGTATCCGCAGCTTCGTGTCGATACAACACTTACCTCGATAGATGCGGCTTCGACACCGTCCGTCGGGGAGTACTCGCTCCTCTACGACTATGGGCCCGACCCACTGCTGAATTTCTCATTTACAATGCGCGGCGCAAAAACCATCGGAAACAATCCAACCGTCTACAAGTATGATCAAACCAACACAACTGGCTCAGACGCGCGTCTCACACTCTCGAGCATCGAGGCAGATACCTACACACTTGGCGTTGCAACAACCTCCGGCTACGTGCTCGCCGAAAGTTGCAATCCCCAACCCGAAGTGCTCGCGCCCGCCTCTTCGCAAACAACTCGGCTGTATGTCCTTCCCTCCACGCCGCACTCGCTCCTGATTGACGTGCGTTCGAGTGCAGGTGCTCTCTTGCAGGATGCATCCGTGCGTCTCACAGAGACCAGCTACGACGTCACAAAACCAACGAGCTCCTGCGGCCAAAGCTTCTTCGGTTCTCTCGAGAATGCGAGCTATACAGCGACGATAAGTAAGAGCGGCTATCAACAGTACTCGACCAGCGTGAGCGTGAATGGCGTAACTCGTCTTTCTGTCACACTCAATCCTCAATGAGTATGAAAAACAAACGAGGCCTCACGATGATCGAAACGGTGGTATGGATCGCGGTGTTTATTGCAGCGATGACCGCAGTTGTCGTGACACTCATTTATTTCTACCGCACGAACGCCTACTCGATCGAGCAAGCGAGCGCTGTCACTTCGGCGCAGCGCGGGCTCGAGCAAATCGTGCGTACGATCCGCGAGGGCGCCTATTCAAGCGAGGGCGCCTTTCCGATAGTTTCGATCGCTGCGAACGATTTCATCTTTTACGCCGACATCGATGAGGACACGCTCATCGAGCGTGTGCACTACTACATTTCGGGTACTAATCTCGTGCGCGGAGTAATCGAGCCGACGGGAAATCCGCCGGCGTACACAGCTCTCGAGGCAACCTCTACGATCGCTGAGTATGTCCGCAATGCTGAGCAAGGAATCACGACATTCCGCTACTATGACGAGCTCGGCAGTGAGATCACAAACTACGCGAACTGGACAGCCGTGCGTTTTGTGAAAGTGACGCTCACGATCGATGTGAATACTGCGAAACTTCCTGATCGAGTGACGTTTGAGTCTTCGGCAGCGATCCGCAACCTCATCGGCAAATGAAGTATGGAGTATAGAGTATGGAGTATGGAGGATGAGAAAGCGAGTGAATTTTCCCTCTATAGCCTATACGCCATACGCGATACGCTTGGCCTCGCGAAGCCGCGCGCGGCTTCGCGAGGCGTCACTGTTTTCCTCATTCTCGGTTTTATGGGAGTCTTCGCCATCATTCTTGGAACCATCTCGAGCTACGTGCTCACCCAAGGGCGCTACGGTCGCGCACTCTACGCGCGCGAGGTTGCCCTCAACGTCGCGGAGTCCGGCCTCGAGTACTACCGCTGGTTCCTCGCACACAACCCCTCGATCATGGATAGCGGTATAGGGCTCGTAAGTCCGTACACCTATGCCGTGAACGACCCCGAGGGCGGCTCACTCGGCTCTGCCGAAGTAACGGCATCGGTAAATCTCCAGTGCGGAGCCGTACAGTGGGCGGATATTGTTTCAAAGGGAACCGCGAGTGCCGATCCCGTCTTACCGCGCACACTGTCCGTGCGATACATGCAGCCTTCTGTTGCGGAATATTCGTATGTGGTGAACACGAACGTGTGGGCGGGCTCGAGCAGAACCATTCGTGGCCCATACCACGGGAACGGTGGCGTTAGAATGGATGCAACCCACAATGCCGACGTGACGAGTGCCGTTTCGACATGGAACTGCACGTCGAGCTACAACTGCAACCCGTCGCAACCAAATGCGCCGGGAGTCGTCGGCACGGGCTCGAATCCCGCACTCTGGACGTATCCCGTTCCAAACATCAACTTCGCCGCGATCGCGATCGATTTCACGGATCTCCAGACAAAAGCACAGACGCAAGGCGGCATCTACTACGGCCCTGCAAGCGGCAGTGTGAACAACCGCGGCTACCATCTCATTTTTAATGCAGCAGGCACGGTGACGATATACCGAGTGACGGAGACTGACGGCTTCGACAGCTACTCGACTCAGTACAACTGGGGAACGGAGTACAGCGAGATCGACAACCAGACCTTGCTCGGGACATTTGCTATACCCTCAAGCTGCAGCCTCATGTTCTTCCAAGATCGGGTGTGGGTAGAAGGTACCGTCAATGGGAAGGTCACCGTTGTCGCAGCAACGCCTTCCGACGGCGCTACGGCGCCGGACGCGTATCTCAATAACAATATTCTTTACGCCGCCTACGATGGCACCGATGGGCTCACGATCGTCGCCGAGCGAAATGTCCTCATACCGCTTGTCGTGCCCAATGTCATGGAGATCCATGGCATCTTTATCGCGCAAAGCGGGCACTACGGTCGCGACTACTTCTCGACGAGCGATCTTTCTTCGCAGTACGATCCGTACGTGACGCGCAGTCAGCTCACGACGGTGGGCACTGTCGTTTCAAACGGACGCACGGGCACCGCATGGAGCGACGGCACCGGATTCACGACGCGTCTCGATTACTATGACCAGCAGCTCGCCTTCTCACCGCCACCCTTTACGCCGGTTGCCTCAACTGACTACAAATACGCGCTGTGGCGCGAGCAATGACGCTCGCTTGAGAGTTAAGGAGTGGTACAATCCGCGCATGAAATCTATCGTCGTCGCGAATTGGAAAATGAACCCCGCCTCTTTCAGAGAGGCGAAAAAGTTATTTGATGCGGAACGAAAAGCTGCGGAGAAGGCCCGTGGCGTGAGCGTTGTCGTTGCGCCACCCGCGATTTTTTTGCGTGAGCTATCTTCCCTGTATCGTGGCTCAAAGATTGCCTTTTCGGCGCAAAACGCGCACTTCGACGTGGATGGCGCGCACACCGGCGAGATCTCGCTTTTGCAGGTAAAAGACGCGCGCGCAAAATTTGTTTTGGTAGGCCATGCCGAGCGGAGAGCGGAAGGCGAGACAGATGATGACACTCGAAAGAAAGTGGCAGCGGCGCTTTCGCTGAAACTCGCGCCGATTCTTTGTGTTGGGGAAGCGCGTCGCACCGATGAAGGGGAACAGTTTGAGGCAGTGCGCGAGCAGTTGAGAGCAGGCCTTGCCGATGTTGCCGCCTCCGCTCTCTCGCGCGTGCTTCTCGTGTACGAGCCGCTCTGGACGATCGGGAAAGAGGAGACAATGGATCCCCACGAGATGCATCAGATGGCGATATTCATGCGCAAGTGTGTCGTGGAATCGCATGGCGAAGCGGGCCTCCGCCACGCCAAAGCGGGCTCCGGCCTCGCGCAGGCGGGCCGCAACATGAAGATCCTCTACGGCGGCTCGATCGAGGAGAGGAACGCCGCCGCGATGCTTCGCGACGGCGACATTCACGGCTTCCTCGTCGGCCGCGCGAGCGCGAATGCTATCGAATTCGCAAAACTCCTTCGCGCCATCGAAATAGCATGAAATGCATTGATGAGGTGCCGGATTCAGAGCTCAAAGGAAAGCGCGTGCTCGTGCGGAGCGATTTCAACGTGCCGATAGGGAAAGGCGGAGAAGTTGCCGATCGATACCGTATTGAGCGGGGCTGGAAGACGCTGCAATACTTGCGAAAGCGCGGTGCAAAGGTTGTCATCATTTCACACATCGGACGCGAGAGAGAGGAGAGCCTCGAGCCTGTCGCGAGAGTGCTCAAAGAGTTCGGTCCCGTTGTCTTTATTGCCGACATCGTCGGACCAGCGGCGCGAGGTGCGGTATCCGCGATGCGCAAAGGCGACATGCTGATGCTCGAGAATCTTCGGCGCGATCTGCGCGAGACGGAAAACGATCCATCGTTCGCGAAGGAACTCGCCTCGTTTGCGGACATATACGTGGATGATGCTTTTGCTGCTGCGCATCGCGCGCATGCCTCGATCGTCGGCGTCGCGAAACTGCTTCCTTCCTATGCTGGATTACTCGTCTGCGATGAGGTGCGCGAGATCGACGCCGCGCGCGAGCCGGAACATCCTTCTTTTGCGATCCTTGGTGGCGCGAAATTCGAGACGAAGGCGCCCTTGATTAAACTCTTGCTCGAGAAGTATGACAACGTGTTCATCACCGGCGCACTTGCCAATGATGTTTTCAAGGCACGCGGACTTCCGGTCGGCCACTCGCTCATCTCAAAGGAGCTTCCGAGCGAGGATATTCATACGAGCCCGCGTTTCCTCGCGCCGATCGACGTGACGGCCGAAGACAAAAGCGGCCACGCGAAGGTAAAGAAGCCCGAAGAGGTTGGTGATGACGAACGCATTGTTGACGCAGGGCCCGATACCGTCGCGATGCTCGTGCCCTTGATCGCGCAGGCAAAATTTATTCTCTGGAACGGCCCGACCGGCATTTACGAAGAGGGCTACAACCACTACACGCAGCAGATCGCCGAGCTCGCTGCGGGAAGCAAAGCGAAGATCGTTATTGGCGGAGGAGACACGATCGCCGCGATCGAGGCAACGGGCGTCCCGAAAGAAAAACTCGGGTTTCTCTCCACCGGCGGCGGCGCTATGCTCGAGTATTTGCTCAAGGGCACGCTTCCTGGCATAGAGGTGCTGAAGTAAGGTTGGATCGTTACCAGCGTCAACACTGCTGAAACATATGAATAGAGCCCGAAATGCAAGTATTGTGGCGTTTTTTGTCCTCGTTCTGATGGTGGGCTCCGCACAACCGACTTCCGCGCTTACCGTTGCCGAAATGGAAGCCCAGATCCAATCTCTCCTTTCAAGAATTGTGTCTCTCTCAGGTGGCGCTTCTGTGCAGACAGATGGTTCTGTGGTTGCTTCGCCGGTGGCTCAACATCGTGTCTGCACCGTTTTATATCGCAACCTCTCGCAAGGTGCGCGGGGAGATGATGTGCTTGTGCTTCAGGAATTTCTCCGCGCACAGGGGTACTTCTATGCAAATGCAACAGGCTACTTTGGCCCGCTGACAGCGCAGGCGGTCGCCCGCTGGCAGGCTTCTCAAGGAATTGCCGCAGTGGGTGCGGTGGGACCTCTCACACGCGAACGCATCAGGCTCTGGTGCGGCGGAGGCGGCGGTGGCGGCGGTGGCGTCATTCCAACGGACCCGTCGGCCGATCCCCGTTGCCGCGCGTGGTACGACGGCTGCAACGACTGCTCGCGCGACTATCCCGGCGGCCCCGCAATGTGCACGCTTCGGGCATGCATCTGGCAGGCGTCCGCCTACTGCAAAGAGTATTTCGATTCGAGCACGAACAGACCGCCTGTGATCTCATCTTTTTCGGGGCCGACAATGTTGAACATCAATCAAACTGGCACGTGGACTATACAAGCAAGCGATCCAGAGAGTGGTCCCTTGAGCTACTCGCTAAGGTGGGGAGACGAATATCTCGTCGCACCTATGGCAGGGTACGCAGCCGAGGCGTTCGTACAAACAACCACCTTCACTCACGCATACAGCGCAGCTGGCACCTATACGGTCACGGTCATCGTTCGTGACTCCGCGGGAAAGGAAGCAAAAACCTCAACGACAGTCGCTGTAGGAGTGAGCAAGGACCCGTATTCTTCATGTCCGCAGTACATGCCTGCAGAGTGCATTGGCGGTACATATGTCTCTCAGGGAGTTGGCGTAGATGGCTGTCCGCTCGCTCCGAAATGTGTTCTGAACAATGTATGCACAGCGGATGCGATGCAGTGTCCCGACGGCTCGTATGTCGGGCGCACGGGGCCCAGTTGTGAGTTCGTGTGTCCATCCATTTACTAAGCCCACCTATTCATAGTCGCAGCTTGCTCTTGTAAACCATCACTGGGTATACTTTCAGCATGAGGAAGGCATTTGTCGTGGGTGTCCTTGTATCCCTTTGTTTTGTCGTTGCTCCCTTCACTCACGCGCAAACGGCGAGTCAGCTGCAAGCCGAAGTCAACGCGCTTCTCCAGCAACTTGCCGCGCTCCAGGCTCAGCTTCAGGCGCAACTTGGCGGCGCGGGCGTCCCTAGTGTTCTCCCGTCCGGCGTCTATGGTCAATGCCCCTCGCTCAGTCGCGCGCTCCGACAGGGGATGTCGGGTGCTGATGTCACGGCACTGCAGGCATTTCTCGCGGCAGACCCGCGGATCTATCCGGAAGGGACGATCAGCGGCTATTTCGGTGCCCTGACGCAAGCTGCAGTGCAGCGATTCCAGGCACGCGCCGGCATCGTTTCGTCGGGAACTCCTGATACGACCGGCTATGGTTCTATCGGCCCTATGACGCGTGCGGTCATCGCAAAAGTTTGCAGCGGGGCGTATTCACCGATACCCGGTACGTCAATTCCCCCACCGATACCGGCTATCCCGCAAGCGCAGTGTTCGTTCGCCGGCACGACGCTTGCGTCCGGAGCCGCGATCCAGATGTATTCGGTCCCGCAAGCGCCGGTCGGAGCTAGTTGCGCTTCCTACGCGCAAACGCGCCAGTGCATAAACGGAGCGATGTTAGGAAATCCAAGCTTTCAGTACACGTCATGCAGCGATACCATCGGACAGGCATGTTTCGTAAACGGAACCATAGTGCCGCACGGCAGCAGCCGCACATTTTATACACAGTCATTGGTGCCTTTCGGGTCAGCGTGCTCGTCCATCTCCCAACAACGCACCTGCAATAATGGATCGATTTCCGGCTCGAATATTTATCAATACGCATCGTGTTCAACGGCCGCTGCAAACACCTGTGTGGTGGGCGACACGACAGTCTCCCACGGGACGGGCAGGACGTTTTATCTCAAGAGTCTCGTTCCATACGGCGAGAGCTGCACGACGTCGGCTAATTCGCAGTTGCGCACCTGCACGAACGGCACGTTGAGCGGGAGCAGTACGTTTGACAAACCGACGTGTTCGGCCGCAACATCGCCGACGTGTGTGCTCGACGGCAAGAGCGTGAATACCGGAGCTTCGGGCGACTTCTACAATACCCGCACGGTTCCGTACATGTCTGGAACGGCATGCCCGGCGGCCAACAAGCTCTCGCGCAAATGCACCAATGGGATTTTTGACGGCGACGAGAATTACCAATACGCAACGTGCTCAATATCCCCGCCGTCGTCATGTTCTCTCGCGGGACAAAACGTTTCTCATAACTCGTCGTATACATTCTTTAGGCAATCGTCCGTGCCGTTCGGAACGACGAACGGCTGTAGTTCAGTGGCGCAATCACGCAAATGCACCAATGGCGTATTCAACGGAGAAGACATCTATAATCTGGCAAGCTGCACGGTCGGTGCGGCGAGTGCATGCACCTCACTGGATAACCTCACTATACCCCATGGCTCTACGTCGCCGATGTACAACACACCGTCGGTTCCTTTCGGCTCGACGTGCTCGAGAGTAAATCGAACCTGCACGAACGGGAGTCTGGGCACAACCAACACAGCCTACGGCTACAAGGTTTGCACGGTAGGGAGCGCGCCAGCGCCCACGTGCGTCTTGCAAGCCGCCAAATCCGTGTACCTCCCGAATCAGCTCGTAGCGTTTAATTGGACAACTCAAAATGTGATCAGCGGGTCCTTGCTTGGGACAGCGATCCCGAGCGCGAGTCTTGCAAGCGGATCGCGTGCAAATGCGATCTCCTACAGCACCGTCGGCGATAAAACGGTAACCATGTCAGTAACTGGTAATCAGTCGACCGCAGGACAGTGTTCAACAATAGTAAAAGTTCAGGATATTCTTCCGCCAACTTGCACGCTTACCATCAAAAAATCTACTGCGACGACGGCGGGCAGTGCGGTCACCTTGAATTACGCCGACACCGCGGTTATTACATGGGCGAGTGCTGGGGCGACGGATTATTCGTCCTCGACTCCTTCTTCTATGTCTGCAACCACAAGCGTTGGTGTTGCAAGCGGCTCAATGACCTTGAAGCCGCGCGAGCGTTCCTACACATACACATTCAATAATGCGGGTGGCTCGACGCAATGCGCGGTCTCGGTGAACTTCAACCCGCCGACATGCGCGACACCGACGACCGACAAGGCGACCTATATCTATGGAGACTCTGCGACGCTGACGTGGTCTAGCACGAACGCAGATTACGCGACCGCAACTTCTTCCGACCATATTTCGCCGAGTGGGTCTGCCACATTCAATAATTTTATTGGGACCTCACCGTTCACCTTTACTTTCGTCGGGCTTGGAGGGCAGACGAGTTGTTCAAAGACTATTACAATTCCGACGCCGATGACGATGAGCGGTCCTTCAAATAACATCTATCAACCCGGCAATGAACTTACAGTTTCGTGGTCCTACCCCGGGGCGGTAAGTACCGCAGGTGTGTATCTCATGCTTGTTGATACAGCCGGCAACAAAATTGGTACATCGAACATCGTGGCGCAACTTCCATCATCAAGCAGTTACGGATGGGTCGTGCCAATATCAATCGGCACAACTACGCTCGCGAACGGACAGTATGCTGTTCGCGCCGTCGCCTACACGCCAAAAAGCGCTTGCACGACGAGTGGCTGCGGGACGCATACGGTGCTCGCCCGTATGGACAGCAACTTCTTTTCGATTAGCGTTCCGATCGCGACGCTTTTCGCAAATCAATTCGCCGCGGCACTCGCCGCGCTTGAGGCCGTGCTCCAATCACTTCTCGATCAGTGGGATTTATTGTTTTAAGGCGTCCCGGATTTTTTGAGCCGATTCTTCCGCCTCTCTTTCTTTGTAGGTCCTTTGCGGCATGAGCTTGAGGCCGTCGCCTTTGAAGCGCGGAATAATATGCACGTGCGGGTGATGCACGACTTGCCCCGCATGCTCGCGGTTGTTCATTGCGATGTTGACGCCGTCTGCGGCAATGCCCTTTTCTATTGCAATCGTAAGTTTCCGTACGGTTTCTGAAACGGCTGCCCAATCCTCGGGAGAGATATCGAAAATGTTGTTCGCGTGCGTTTTCGGAACGACAAGCGTATGGCCGGCATTGACTGGACGGATGTCGAGGAACGCGATGGTTTTGTCATCCTCGTAGACTTTGTAGCTTGGCAGCTCGCCGCGGACGATCTTGCAGAAGATACAGTCAGGCATATGTGAAGTATGGAGTATGAAGTATGGAGTATCAAGCATGAGATACAATGGAGCCGATGCAACTTTCAGAACTCGTAAGGTCGCTTCTCGAAAAACGAGGTATCACGGATCCCGCCAGTATTTCAACGTTTCTCAATCCCGATTATGAACGTGATACGCACTCACCGTTTCTGCTTGCGGGGATGGAGCGGACGGTTGCCCGTGTTCTCTCTGCTATTCGCAACGGCGAGCGAATAGCGATCTATGCGGATTTCGATTGTGACGGCATCCCGGGTGCGGCGCTTATCTCGGATTTTTTCAAAAAGGTAGGATACTCGAATTTCGAGGTATACATCCCGCACCGCGACCGCGAGGGCTACGGGTTTCATACAGAGGCGATTGAGGAACTCACGCAAAGCGGTGTCTCCCTCATTATCACGGTCGATGTCGGGACGAATGCACTAGAAAGTGTTTCATTTGCAAAAGAGAAAGGTATCGATGTGATTGTTACCGATCACCATGAGCCGACGGGAGCGCTGCCAGATTGCATTGCAGTGCTCAACCCGAAATTAGGCGAGTACCCATTTCGTGATCTCTGCGGTGCAGGGGTTGCTTTCAAGCTTGTTCAAGCACT
Organism: Candidatus Kaiserbacteria bacterium; assembly: GCA_016186765.1. Taxonomy (GTDB): domain Bacteria; phylum Patescibacteriota; class Minisyncoccia; order Phycocordibacterales; family UBA2100; genus UBA10103. The sequence goes on from JACPLD010000002.1 coordinate 138,150, forward strand.
CCTCCTCGAGGGAAAGAAACAGGGGCTCGAAGCTTTTGTGAAGGTTCCCGACGGCTGGGAGAAATGGCTTTTGGATCTCGTGGCGATCGCAACGGTCGCGGATCTCGTGCCGCTCGTCGGCGAAAATCGAACACTCGTGCACTTCGGTCTCAAAGTGCTTCGCAAATCGCCGCGAGCCGGGATCTCTGCGCTCTGCAATGCGCTCCGTATGCGAAAGAGCGACCTCACGGAGGAAGTGATCGCGTTCTCGATCGCGCCGCGCATTAATGCCGCTTCGCGTATGGACGAGCCCGAGTTTGCCTTCAGACTTCTTGTCACGACCGATCACCGCGAAGCGGAGAGAATCACGGCGCACCTCGAGGAGCTGAACGCTCGGAGAAAAACAGCAGTGGCGAGTGTTGTGAAGGCAGCAAAGCGCACGGCACGAACACGCTTTCGCTCCGACGAGCGCATTATCGTTCTGGGCTCTCCGGAGTGGAAACCGGCGTTATTGGGTCTTGCCGCGAATTCACTTGTGGAGGAGCGCGGGGGCGTTGTATGTCTCTGGGGGCGTGATGCAAGGGGGCGCATCAAGGGTTCGTGCCGCTCTGACGGCTCCATCTCGGTCGTGCAACTTTTCTCGAATGCACGGGACGCGTTCATCGAATTTGGTGGGCACGAGAGATCTGGGGGCTTTACGATTTCACATGAGCGCATACACACGCTCCACGAATCGCTCGCATCCGCAAGCAGCGCGCTCGCAGAGGCTCCACGTATGGAGGAGCAAACACATGATGCGCTCATTTCACTCCCCGAACTCACTGGATCGCTCTTTGAAGAAGTTTCGAAGCTCGCGCCATTCGGCGTCGGCAATCCAAAACCGCGTTTTCTCGTTTCTTCCATCACTGTTTCCTCTGTGCGCAAGTTTGGCCGCGAGAGCAACCATGTTGAGGTTCTTGTTTCATGTGAGCGGACCGGTATTTCCGCGCGAGCGTTCGATTTCTTCAATTCACCTGAAGATTTTATGCACGTTCCCAAGATCGGGAACTCCGTGCGTCTCCTCGCCACGGTAGAGAAAGACAATTTTCGTGGTGGCATTGCGCTCAGGCTCGTGGATGTTCTCGGTGCCTAGGCATGATACGATTAAATGCATGAATATGTTTTCCGCAACCAAGTGTATTCGGTTCGGATGGACGAGTTTTCAGAAACGACCATGGTTCTTGGCCGGCATGACCGCTCTGATGCTCATTCTTTCGTGGGTGATCGGTGCTTTGATTGGAGGCATGTTCGGAAGTGGGAAAGGATTGGGGTTTCTGGGATTTCTCGCAAACGTTGCGCTCTCTACACTTCTCTCCATGGGCTTTACGGCAGTCATGCTTCATTCGCACGATGCCCTCGAGAGTGTCACGATCGGTGAGCTTTGGCATCCGAAGCCGTTCTGGAAATTTCTTGGGGCACAGTTTCTTGTCGGGCTCGTCGTATTGGTTGGCCTCCTGCTCCTCATCGTGCCAGGTGTGGTCGCGGCGCTTGCATTCATGTTTGTTCTCTACCTTGTTATCGATAAGGAGCTTGGTCCGATCAAGGCAATGAAGGAAAGTGTGCGGATCACGCGCGGAAACCGCTTGCAGCTCTTGCTCCTTGCGCTCCTCGTATTTGTGCTCAACATCGTCGGCCTTGTCGCGCTTCTCGTTGGGCTTTTTGTTTCGATCCCCGTGACAACGCTTGCGATCGTGCACGCATATCGCGTTCTCCGGCAACAAAAGGTTTCTGTCTAATGCAGAGCATAATCATTTATACCGATGGGGGTGCAAGAAATAATCCTGGCCCTGCTGGCGTGGGCATTGTAATTATTGATGGTTCAAAAAAAGTCGAACTCAAAAAGTACATCGGCGAACGAACGAACAACTGGGCTGAATACGAGGCGGTAATTATCGCGCTGACGGAGGCAAAGAAGCAGGGCTTGGCAAAGCGCGAGATCGAGATGCGAATGGATAGCGAGCTTATTCAGCGTCAATTGACCGACGAATACCAAGTGAAAGAAGAGAGCCTATGGCCGCAGTACATGAAAGTGCACAATCTCTTAGTAGTGCACTTTCCGAACATCCGGTTCGTGCATGTGCGGCGCGAAGAGAACAGCGAGGCAGACCGGCTTGTGAACGAGGCGATAGACGAGCCCCGTTAGAAAATACGCATCGTGCACCTACGGATAGGAACGTCTTTCGATTTCTAACGGGGCGAGGCATAATACGAGACGCATGGTACGCGAGCAGATTAGAGGCACGCTTGTGGGATTCCTTGACTTCATTCGCGAGCGCGGGGTCATGGGTCTCGCCATCGGCTTTGTCTTGGGTGGCGCCGTCTCGCGCGTGACGACATCGTTTTCCGCCGACATCGTAAATCCGGCTCTCGCGTACCTCTTCGGCGGCACGGAGCGGCTCGGGGACATATTCATCGGGGAGGTCGCGGTAGGAAGGTTCCTCGCTGCCCTTCTCGATTTTCTCGTGCTTGCGCTCGTGGTGTACCTTATTTTTAGAGTGCTTAAGTTGGACAGCCTTGATAAGAAGAGGGGATGATGAGCACGCACGTTCTGTGGGCCATCGTTCTCGGATTTCTCGCCGGCATTTTTCTTCGATCGTTCGTACCGCTTGGGGTCTCGTTCGTGTCACTTCTCTCGTTGAGCGCCGTTGCAGTGCTCATACTTTCCGCTAGACAGAGGGCAATTCGAGGAGTTTTCGTAGCTGTTGCTCTGCTTGCGTGCGGTGCCGGGGTGCTTCGCATGGATGCTGCCGTGCTCGTTTCCGATCCTGCACTCGCATCGCGCGTCGGAGAAAAAGTGACGCTCGAAGGTGTCGTCTTCAACGAACCCGACGCTCGGGAGGCAAGTGTGCGAATTCCGCTTCGTCTCGAGACCGGAACGGGAATACTTGTCGTTGCTCCCGCGCATGCCGCTGTTCGCTACGGCGATCATGTGCGAGCGGAGGGAGTGTTGCGCCTTCCTTCAGGCTTTGAGACTGGCTTGGGTCGGGAATTCAACTATCCCGCATATCTCGCCAAAGACGGGATCGGCTACGAGCTTTCGTTCGCGGGGGTCGAGGTGGTCGGTCGGGGCGGCGCGAATCCCCTCAAGACATTCGCGATCGAGACAAAACGTTTATTCCTCGAGGGCCTTGGCCGCGCGCTTCCCGAGCCGGCGGCCGGTCTTGCGGGCGGAATAACGGCAGGAGACAAGCGAGGCTTGGGCGCGGAGCTTTCCGACGTATTCAGAACCGTTGGCTTGACGCACATCATCGTCCTCTCCGGCTACAACATCATGATTGTAGTTCTTGGGCTCGGCTGGCTCTTGCAGAAGCTGTACGCGCCTCGCGCGTGGAAGGTTCTTCTCGGTATCGGCATTGCGGTTCTCTTCGCGCTCATCACGGGGCTTGCCTCTGCCTCGGTGCGTGCCGCCGCAATGGCCTCGATCGCGCTCGTCGGAGCGTACACGGGCCGTCTCTACGTCGCAGCGCGCGCGCTTGGCGCAGTCGCCCTCGCGATGGTTGTGTGGAATCCCTATGTGCTCGCATTCGATCCCGGATTCCAACTCTCGGTCATCGCGACCGTCGGCCTCATTGCCTTCACGCCGCGTATCGCGCCGCGTCTCTCGTTCGTGACGACGAAGGGGAACCTCCGCGAGATTTTCGCGACGACCCTCTCCGCGCAGATCGCCGTGCTGCCGCTCCTTCTCTATCAGACCGGACAGGTCCCGCTCTATTCGCTGCCGGTGAATCTCCTCGCGCTCGTTGCGGTGCCGTGGGCGATGCTTTTCTCGGCAATTGCCGCACTCGGCGGGATCATCTTAGGGCCGCTTGCAACGTTCATTAGTCTTCCCGCGTACGTACTCCTTTCGTACCTTGTCGATGTTGCGCAATTTTTCTCCGCGCTCCCGTATGCCTCGCTCGCGCTTCCTACCTTCAGCGCATGGTGGCTCGTTCTTCTGTACGGAGGAATGCTGCTGTGGGTGCTGCGAAGAGAGAAGTTCAATGGGACCGAGATGAGAGTAAGCAGGGCAGCAGCAAGAGGTTGACGTCGGTGTTCGTAGGTGTACATTTTTGCTCTTTTGTTCTTCGCAACTCTCTGCCACAGCGAATAGCGCTTTCCTATAGAGCATTGTTCGCTGTGGCAGAGGAGGTCACAGTGTTCACTCACTAGAGCTAGAGAGAGGTGCTGACATGGCTAGAGATCACGCAGCTGATGATGTTCGACGACGACGTCGGATCGCCAGCGTCAAGAAGTCTCCTTCGAGGCCAACACCCGGCGAGGGGCTCAAGGGCTCCGAGCTTCCTAGAGGGGAGTTTAAGGGCCCCTATAGACAGGCTGATGACGAGGAGAAGCTGTTCATTTCCCGCCGAGATGCCTACCCTGACGGCTACGGCAGCGAGTAACTGACCCGTCCGTCTACGGAAGTCTCACGTTGGGGATCTCCCTACCTGCGGCGCGTTTCCACGCGCCGTTCTTTTATGCAATTTCTTCAAAGCGCTTCTCGATCACGCCCCAATTGAGATTTTTGAAGAACGCGTCGATGTATTTCCCTTTGCCTAGAGCTCCGTAATCAAGAATGAACGCGTGCTCCCACACATCGAGCGCAAGGATGATGGGGAGCGTCACGAAGTGTCCTTGATGTTGCTCGCCAGTGAAACCGGTGAGAAGTTCACTCGCATTGGGATCGTAATAGAGAATGGCCCAGCCCGGTCCTCTCATATTGCCGATCATTGTCATGACTTTCTCTGCTGTGTACGGGCGATAGGTACTCTCAAGTGCTTTCGCAAGAGCTCCCTCTGTGGTGAGCGGAATCGAACCGCCCTCAAACTGCGAGAAGTAATACTCATGCAGGCGCATCCCGTCGAATTCAAAGCTGCGCCTGCGCATGAGCTCGGCAATCGCGTGCGCATATTTTTCTGAGTCTTCCGTTGCGAGTTTTGCGAGGAGTTTCGATATGGCATTGAAGTTTTTCACGTACCCTTCATACAGTCCAAGGTGTTGTTTCACCGACTCATCAGAGATTCCATCGAGTTTCGGGAGATCGAACCTTTTCGCTTCGTAGGTGTGCATGCGCGCAGTATAGCATCGCGGTTCATGAAGGTAGAATGACGCAATGCGAAGGAGCATGGTTGTCATCGGCACAACGCTCGCCGCCCTCGTGATCGCCACTACCCTGATCTGGTTCGCTATTTTTTGGGAGGAGAGACGTGGTCTTCTCGCTGTTTCGTTTCTCGATGTTGGGCAAGGCGATGCGATTTTCATCGAGAGCCCAAGCGGGCGACAAGCACTCGTCGATGGTGGTCCTGATAGAAGTGTTCTGCGCGAGCTTGGGCAAGTGATGCCATGGTACGACCGCTCGATCGATGTCGTTATCGCCACTCATCCGGACGCCGATCACATAAGCGGACTCGTCGACGTACTTCAGCGTTACCGTGTCGATTACATTTTTCAGCCAGGTGTCGAAAAAAATACTGGCCCTGCCGAATCCATGCTGCTTTCTGTCGCGAAGGAAGGAGCAGAAGAAATATATGCACGGCGCGCCCAGATACTTGACCTTGGCGAAGGTGCGTACCTCGAAATCCTGTTTCCGGATAGAGATGTATCGGGTGTCGAAACGAATACGGCTTCCATCGTTACTCGGCTCGTCTACGGCAATACTGCCTTCATGCTCACCGGCGATGCGCCAGAGGCCATCGAGAACTATCTTGTGCAGCTTGATGGAGAGGACCTGAGGGCAAACGTCTTGAAAGTCGGCCATCACGGCTCCGATACATCCTCATCTGAGTTATTCGTTGGATTTGTATCCCCCGAATATGCCGTGTTTTCGCGTGGGTGTGACAACCGCTATGGTCATCCTCACGAAGAAGTTGTCGCGCTCTTTAATCGCTTCGAGATTCAAACTTTTGATACGTGCGAGGATGGCACGATAACGTTCATGTCCGACGGAGCAAAAGTGGAAAAGCGCTAGACCAAACCGGCTGCTTTCAGTGTCTTGTACGCGCCTCGCTTTTTCATCGTCTTGAGGCCTTTTGCGGAAACGTTGATGGTGATTTTCTTGCCGAGCTCAGGGATGAAAAGCGTCTTCTTCTGAAGATTCACCTGGCGGCGGCGCGTGCCGGTAGGATTGAACTTCGTCGCGCGCGTGCGATTCGAATAGCCGCCTCCCACGCGGCTCTTCTTCCCTGTGATTACACACTCTCTAGCCATAGTTGCGTCATAGTACACGGATGACTTCGGTTCGGCAAATCGGCTATACTCTAGACATGGGGAATCCGGAACAGCCCAAAAGTCCGTGGGCCCGTGGCGACTGGGCGGAAAGGGTCCTCAAAGAGAAGGACGGAGAGGGAACGGTTGAAGCATTGCGCGATGAGCACCGCCGCCGCACTTTGATCGACGAAGACAGAAAGGAACACCACAACGACATGAGAGCCGCGGCTGTTGCTGCTAGAGAGAATCCTGAGCAAGGCACGCGCCTTGTTCTTGAAGCGGGTAAGAAACACTCCCGTAGAATAATTGATATACACGGTGGGACGATTTGCGAGACATTCCGAGTGGAAAGAGACGCAGGCTTGATTCGCGTTGGTGGGAGAGAGTACTTTACGCACGCTGGGGCAAGAGATGAAGATTACATACGGCCGCGTTTTCTACAGTGCGTCTTGCCCAAGGAGGCAGTGGACGACGAAGGGTACGTGGTTGCTTTTACTCCCGATGACATACGGCGCGCCGCCAGAGAATTTCAAGAGAGGTGGCCTGAAGTCGTGTTCTCGTTCGACGAGGATCGTCAGCGCGGTCTATTTTCCTATACAGCGACCGTGGCCTCGTGAATGATGTGGGGCATGCTCGACGTGCTAGGATATCGCAATGACTCTCGTAGATGGGATCTTCATCGTCGCTGTCATTATCATGTCGGCCGTCATTCACGAAGTGATGCACGGCGTTGCGGCAGAGCAACTCGGCGACCCTACAGCGCGTCTGCAAGGACGCATTACTCTGAATCCAATTTCGCACCTCGACCCGATCGGAAGCGTTTTGCTGCCGCTCATTCTTGTGCTAACCAATTCATCGATCCTTTTCGGCTGGGCAAAGCCCGTGCCTTACAACCCCTACAACCTCCGACCCGGGCGCTTTAGCGAGGCCATCGTCGCCGGAGCTGGACCAGTTTCAAATCTCGCGATAGCACTCGTCGGCGGATTGGTTATCCGCTCCGGCGTTCTCGCCGGCATGGAGAGCGCCATTTTCATCGTTGTCTTAGTGAACGTCATGCTCTTCCTCTTCAACCTCATCCCCATTCCGCCTCTTGATGGCTCAAAAGTGCTGGAATCGCTCTTGCCCCGAGCTTTGTCGAGGGGCTACACCGAATGGAGAATGCGCATGGAATTCAATCCGCTTCTCGGCATCGGATTGGTCGTTCTCTTCATCGTGCTCCTTGGGGGCACATTCGGCCGTTTCATCTACCAAATTGCGCAGATGATTGCGGGGATGTGACCGCTGTACACAATCGCACAGGAAGGCGTCTTGGAAAGTGGTAGGCTTAGCGCATGGGAAGGAGGAGGCGCTCGAAGGTGAGGCGCGCCAAATGGTCTCGCTCGCAGATGTTCGTGCTCGGCCTCGCACTGGTATCCGCTGTTGCATTCGGCACGCTCGGCATTTCTGCAGAGTCGCGAATGAGCCAGCTTGCCGCAACGGAAGCCACGGTTACGACTACTTCGCCGAAGGACTGTACGACCGCCATTAAAAAAGCGTTGCGAGGTATGGCCGACAATGACGGTCCGGCAACTGATACGGTGAGCGGCACGGGAACGGGTGGAGCTAGTGGGATCACCTCCAGTGAGTGCTTCGGAGCGGTTATTACGGAACAGGGGAAGCAGAAAAGGACCAGAATACTTTCGGGTAATCCGTACGGAGAGAAACTTACCGAACAAGATTACCGGTGCACGGGACGGTCGGGCACGTCGCACGTGTCGTCGGAGGGCACGGTTTCTAATACAACCGCGAAGGACGGCGTGCCGCCACGTAAATGTGATACAGAAGTAACGAGTGAGAAACCCGGCGGTCAAGGGGGCAAGCCGGAGGGCAGCCAGGACGATAAGTGCCAGCAGAATCCTCAAGACCCGTCCTGCCAGGGAGGCGAGGGGAAGCCGCCCGAGCTCCCGAAGCCACCTGAGAAGAAGCCAGAGGAGCAGAAGCCCCAGGAGCAGCCGCAGCAGCAGGACTGTAATACCCTTACCGAAGAAGAAAAGAAGAAAAAGCCGGAGTGCCGAGGGCTGGAGGGGCAAGAACAGCTCAATCAGGCATTACAGGAGAAAGAGAATCAAAACTTACTTAGTGACGTCGCTTCTTTCGGCAAGGGCGCCTTGAGATACTTTGGTTCTTTGATGGGGGTTCGACCAGAAGCACCGGAAGCACTAACGGATGACAGACCCACAGCACCCCGTGCAGACGCATCCTCATTGACAGAAGATGTCCAGCAAGCGCAGGTCAGAGCAGAGGCGAAAGCAGGGCCTGAAACTACGGTCGCACAGAACTCTTCTGGGCAGAGTGGTTATCAGGCGCCATCAACTGGATTTGCTGCTCCCAAAACCGCTGCTCCCGAAACGTCGCGCGTAGTAGGAGCATCGATGATTCCTCCAGCGGTCATTAGCGGCCTTCAGAGCGCGCTCTCGGGTATCGCCGGGTGGCTTCGCAGCACGTTTGGGCTCTGACAAATCGGAAATATTTGCGCGGGCGCGCCACTTATAGTACATTTTGCATGCGCGCGCGGCGCGCATAACTTATATGTCCACAATCAATCAGCTCGTGAAGCGTGGCCGGAAAGCAAAGAGCTGGCGCACGAAGACGATCGCGCTTTCGCGCGGCTTCAACACGCTTAAAAATCGTCCAACGCATTTCTCCTCGCCGTTCAAGCGCGGCGTTTGCACACGCGTCACGACGAAGACGCCGCGCAAACCAAACTCCGCGATTCGGAAGATCGCCCGCGTGCGGCTTAGTAACGGCATGGAGATCACCGCATACATTCCCGGCGAAGGGCACAACTTGCAGGAACACTCACTTGTACTGGTGCGCGGTGGTCGTGTGAAGGACATCGGTCTTCGCTACACGATCGTGCGCGGTAAGCTCGACACTGCCGGTATCGAAAAGCGCCGTCGCGGCCGTTCGCTCTACGGTGCCAAGAAACCGAAGGGAGAAAAATAACCAATGACCAAGAAACAATAACCAAAAATCCATGCGAAGACCGATAAAGAGGAGGAATATTCTGCAGCCGGACGAGATGTACGGCTCTCTCAAAGTGGCGAAGCTCATCAACTACGTGATGGAGCGCGGCAAGAAGGACACTGCGCGCAAGATCGTCTACAAGGTGATGGATGAACTGAAAAAGGAGGGTGACCCTGTTGTAATTCTTGAAGATGCGCTCGAGAAAGCGAGCCCGAACGTCGAAGTGCGCTCGCGCCGCGTCGGCGGAGCCAACTATCAGGTGCCGCGCGAGGTAAATCCGAATCGTAAGCTTGCCCTTGGCTTGCGCTGGATCGTGGAGGCGGCCGAAGGCACGAAGGGCGTCCCTATGGCAGACGCACTTTTGAAAGAGATCAAAGCTGCGCACAAAGGTGAGGGGGCCGCCGTTACCAAGAAAGAGACGACACACCGAATGGCAGAAGCAAATAAAGCTTTCGCTCACTTTGCGTGGTAAGTTCCCCCCGTGTCGTTACATGATGCACCTCGAAGGTGCATCGTTTTGTGTCAAGGATGATACACTCACCATTATGGAGCATGTACCACATGAGCATCAGCGTAAACCAGAGAGAGCTGTTCCGGCTGAATCGGCGGAAGCGGAAGAAATACAAATGGCGGCAGAGGAGGTTGCAGCACTTGTGAGAGACCGGCTCGCATATAAGAAGACGGACGCAGAAAACGTTTGGGAGGATGAGCTCAAGAACGTGGATCACGAGATCGTGGAGACTATGGATCGGTACGGTCTGCCGGAGGATAAGCGCGATGCCATCCTTTCGCTCGCGCGAAAGAAGTGGGAAGCTGCAATACGTCCGCACTGAGTGCGCACATCATCGGCTCGCTTCTTGAAATGGGCTACCGCGTATGGGTGCGATCAATCCGATTTGCTCTGGCGCGTGCGTGGTAGCATTAGCGCATGAGCAGTGAAGGCGGCTCGGAGAAAATTCCTAAACCGATTGTCGCAAAATCCGTCGAAAAACCTAAGCCAGCGCTCGCGTTCGACCTAGAGGGAACGCTCGTTGACCTCGAGAGATTCCACCAGATGGCATTCGAGCACGTTGCTGCACAACTGGGGTTGCAATTCGGACAGGGGGAATTTCACGCATTTGTCGGCGCGGGGGATGAGGCGATTGCGAAAGAGATCGCACGTCTTGGAGATTTGAGTAATTTCAAACTCGATCCAAAAGCGATTCGTACTGCAAAGACGGAAGTCTATCGAGATATGTTGCATGCGCACCCTATCGTGCCACGGGAAGGCGCGGGGGAATATTTGGAGCGCGCGAAAATCATCGGTGGCAATTTGGTGCTTGCGAGCCTTACGCCCGACAAAGACGCCGAGCGCATACTCACCGGTTCTCACCTCAAACCCTTTTTCACATTTATTTTGACAGAAAGCGACGTGCAGAAGAAAAAGCCGGATCCGGAAGTCTATCAAAAAGCTGCGAAGCTTCGCGGAGTCGTAAATCCAAACATGTTGGTACACGAAGACTCACCGGTGGGGGTCGCTTCAGGCAAAGCCGCAGGAAGTCCTGTCGCCGCTTTTCCGGTACACGAAAACCTCAAATTCGAGCCCAAACCCGATGCAATCTATATGGGATGGAAAAATCTCGCGCCAGAAGAAGTGATCGACGAAATTTTCAAGTCCAGAACGCCTTGATTCTAGTTCTCGCGGCAATGGTCACGTGAGATTGACGGTCTCCATTTTGTATTGTAGAATCTCAATCAAGATCTTTCACTCCGGTTATGAATATCGGCCCCGAGTTGCGCGGGTAGCGCGACAGAAAGCAAATGTGTGATGACGCGAGAAAAGGTCGAAGTCATCGTGGGCTGGGTAGCGGTGGCGGCGGGAGTCGCCATGTACGCGAGCTTCATTGATCAGATCCAACTGAACCTTGCTGGCCAAAAGGGCTCGTGGATCCTGGCGACTTGCGCCCTCGCGAATAGCACCCTGTGGTTTTTCTACGGGATCCTGAAAAGGCCCGTGGATTGGTGTCTCGCAGTGGTGAATCCGCCGGGGATCTTTTTGGCAGCAACCGCCATCGTGACGACGTTCTGGTGATCGAGGGCTGCTCTGAACTTTTCATTGAAAAGCGCCGCGCAGGGAAGCTTCCTGCGCGGCGCATCGTTTTAATTGTTTTGCGCCTGAAAGCAGCATTTCTTGCGTTTCCGCTGATTTCAGCTACATTACTGGAACGCCTTCGGGCTCCGCCAGCTGGCGGATTATTTATATGGCACGAGACTACCCACTAGAGAAAGTTAGAAATTTTGGGATTATTGCGCACATTGATGCGGGGAAAACAACCACGTCGGAGCGGATCCTTTTTTACACGGGGATGTCACACAAAATCGGCGAAGTGCACGAGGGCGACACGGTGACCGACTGGATGGAGCAGGAGCGCGAGCGCGGCATCACGATTACCGCCGCCGCCATCACGTGTTTCTGGAACCCCACGTACATGCTAGAGGACACCTCGTACAAACACCGCTTCAATATTATCGATACTCCCGGCCACATCGACTTTACCTCGGAAGTGAAGAGAAGTATGCGCGTTCTTGACGGCGCAGTCGTCGTCTTCGACGGCGTTGCGGGTGTCGAGCCGCAAAGCGAAACCAACTGGCGTTACGCCGAGGAGGCGAACGTGCCCCGCATCTGCTACATCAACAAGCTCGACCGCACGGGTGCCTCTTTCGAAAAATCGTTTGCAAGTATCTTGGAGCGGCTTTCAACGAAAGCCGTGCGTTTCCAGATCCCCGTCGGCGCAGAAGGAGATTTCTCCGGCGTTGTAGACCTTCTCACGATGAAAGCATACGAATTCGAGGGTGAGATGGGCAAAGACGTCATCGCCTATGATGTGCCGAAGAATTTGAAGGCCGAGGCCGAAAAATATCGCCACGAGCTTATCGAAAAGATCGTCGAGCATGACGATGCGGTGATGCACGATTACTTGGAAGGAAAAGAAATCCCGCTTGAGACGCTAAAAAAGACACTCCGCAAAGCGGTCATCGCGAACAAAATTTTCCCTGTCTTGACCGGCTCGTCGCTCAAGAACAAAGGCGTGCAGCTCGTCTTGGATGCTGTCGTTGATTATCTACCGAGTCCGCTCGATGTGCCTCCGGCGAAGGGCACGAATACAGACACGGGCGCCGAGGAGGAGCGCCCGGCTTCCGACGACGCTCCATTCGCAGCGCTCGTGTTTAAACTCCAAGTCGATCCATTCGTAGGCGCGCTTTCCTTCTTCCGCGTCTATTCAGGAAGTATCGAAGCTGGTACCTTCGTCTACGATTCTGCGAACAATAAGAAAGAGCGGCTCGGCCGCATCGTGCGGCTCCAGGCCGACAAGCGCGAAGATGTGAAGATCGTCTACGCAGGCGAGATCGCAGCAGCGGTGGGTCTCAAGGAAGTGAAGATCGGTCACACGCTCTGTGATCCGGATCATCCGATTGCACTCGAAGCAATAGTCTTTCCCGAGCCGGTCGTTTCGATGCGTATCGAGCCGAAAACAAAGGCCGATCAGGAAAAAATGGGTATCGCGCTCTCGCGCCTCTCCGACGAAGACCCGACATTCCGTGTCGCCTCTGATCCGGAGACGATGGAAACCATCGTCTCCGGCATGGGAGAGCTGCACCTCGAAATCATCGTCGATCGCATGAAGCGCGAGTTTGGCGTGGAAGCCTCGACAGGAAAACCGCAGGTCGCCTACCGCGAAACGGTGCAGGGCACGAGTGATGTCGAGTACAAGCACATCAAGCAAACAGGTGGTCGCGGCCAATATGGCCACGTGAAGATCCGCGTGAAGCCGCTTGAACCACTTGTCGCAGGGAAGAAGGTGAAGAACAACGTCGAGCGCGAGGAACACTTCGAGTTCATCAACAGCATCAAAGGAGGCGTCATCCCGCAGGAATATATCACTCCCATCAAAAAGGGCCTCAAAGAGGCGATGGACCGCGGGGTGCTCGCGGGCTTTCCGGTCGTCGATGTGTCCGTCGATCTCTACGACGGCAGCTATCACGAAGTTGATTCATCCGAAATCGCATTCAAACTCGCAGCGATTAATGCGATGCAGGAAGCCGTGCAAAAAGCAAAGCCCGTGCTTCTCGAGCCGATCATGAAATTGGAAGTCGTGACGCCCGAGAAATTCATGGGCGACGTGACGGGCATGATCAACAGCAAGCGCGGCGCGATCGAGAGCTTGAGCGAGCGCGGGCAGGTGAAAGTTATCACCGCCAAAGTGCCACTCTCGGAGCTCTTTGGCTTCACAACGCAGCTTCGCTCACTAACCGAAGGCCGCGGCGTGCCCAACGTCGAGTTCAGCCATTACGCTGTTGTACCTCGAAATGTTCAGGAAGAAATCATAGTGTCACGCAAGTAAGAGTACCAAAGAACGCCTGCCCCGTAGCCAACGCGAAGCGTTGTGGTACCGGGGTCGCAGATGAGGTTATCGCCGCGAGGAAATAATCCCCAAAAGTCAGAAAAACGCTCTCGACAAAGGTAAAAAATGTGCCACGATTGAGACATTATCGGAGGTCAATGCCGAGAACTTCTTTGGGCCCAGTGCTCTCTCTGGTCATCCCTGAAGGGGGTTTAATCGTATGAGTTTTACGCACGATGAGTATGTGCTCGCGATATTGCAACTTAGCTTTAGCGCAGAGCAGTACCTAGAAGCAATTCTCCGCCTCGAGGCGGAGTTTTGCTTTTGACAGGCGCTTTTCCACATGCGTTGCGCGAGCTCGAAGCCGCGTGTGCACAAACGGCATGCTCTCGGGAGACGCCCAGTATACGTATGCCGTCTGCTCTGTGACGGCGCCCTAGACTAGGCGAGACTTGACGGATTCACGGCATTTTTGTTAGTATGCGCGGACGCTAGAGAGGCGGTATTTTTTTGCCCAGCTCAGCCGTAGATGCGGCGGCGAAGGCAGCCCTTCACTTTTGCGTTGGTATTAAAAAGGTAACAGTCATTTAGTAATTGTATGGCAGCAGAATTTGCACGAACGAAGCCGCACATCAATGTCGGCACGATCGGACACGTCGACCACGGCAAGACCACCTTGACCGCGGCGATTTTGAGCGTCCTCTCGAAAGCAGGGAACGGCTACACGGCGACCGTGAAAGGCGTCGACGACATCGACAAAGCACCTGAAGAAAAAGCGCGCGGCATCACCATTTCACTTTCGCACTCTGAATACGAAACGCCAAAGCGCCACTACGCACACGTCGACGCTCCTGGGCACGCCGACTACATCAAGAACATGATCACCGGTGCCGCGCAAATGGATGGTGCCATTCTTGTGGTCGCTGCTACCGACGGCGTGATGCCTCAGACACGCGAGCACATTCTCCTTGCGCGGCAGGTGGGTGTACCCAAGATCGTCGTCTTTTTGAACAAGGTTGATCAGGTGGACGACAAAGACCTTGTGGATCTCGTCGAGGAAGAGGTGCGCGAGCTTCTCACCAAGTATGAATTCGACGGCAAGAACACCCCCGTCATCCGCGGAAGCGGTCTCAAGGCGCTTGAAAACCCTGCGCCGGGCAACGAGTGGAGCGACAAGGTGATGGAGCTGGTAAAAGCAATCGATGAGTATATCCCCGAGCCGGTGCGTGAGCTCGACAAGCCCTTCCTCATGGCTATCGAAGACGTCTTCTCCATCGAAGGACGCGGTACTGTCGTTACAGGCCGTATCGACCGCGGAATCATCAAAGTCGGTGAGGAAGTCGAGATAATCGGCATCAAAGACACGCAGAAGACGATCGTCACCGGCGTCGAAATGTTCAACAAATCGCTGCAACAGGGACAAGCAGGTGATAATGCGGGCGTCCTCTTGCGAGGCACGAAGAAAGAAGACGTGCACCGCGGCCAAGTGCTCGCAAAGCCGGGCACGGTGAAGCCGCACACGGACTTCGAATCGGAGGTCTACATTCTCACCAAGGAGGAAGGAGGTCGCCACACGCCATTCTTCTCCGGCTACAAGCCGCAGTTCTACATCCGCACCACAGATGTGACCGGCGAGGTGACGCTCAAAGAAGGAGTGGAAATGGTGATGCCGGGCGACACCGTGACATTCAAGGTGAAACTCGTCGGCCCGATCGCCATGGAAGAGCAGATGCGCTTCGCCATCCGCGAAGGCGGCAAGACCGTCGGAGCTGGCGTCGTTACGAAGATAGTTGCTTAATTCGCTCTCGAACTAAGCTAGCAAAACCCCGCGAAAGCGGGGTTTTGCTATACTGGGGCACTACTAGTTTCTAATTACAAAACGTATGAAAAAATTCTTAGTCTTGTACCGGATGGACATGGCAGCGATGCAAAAAATGATGCAAGAGACCAGTGCAGAGGATAGGAAGAAGAGCATGGGGGAGTGGGCAGAGTGGATGAAAAAGCACATGGCGAATTTCGCCGACGCCGGTGCGCCCGTCGGGAAGACCACACATGTCACATCGAGCGGAGCTACTGATACCAGCAATGATATTGGCGGCTACTCGATAGTGCAGGCAGAGTCGAAGGAGGCCGCTGCAGCGCTCTTCGCAGACAACCCGCACCTACAGATGCCCGGAGCAATCGTTGAGCTGATGGAGATAGTGCCGATGCCGGGGATGTAACCAAAACTTGTCCCGTTAGATGCGCTAGCTATCTAATGGGATCGTTGCCTAATGTGGGAGTTTCCGTTGAGACTTCTGGAATGACGCTGGCTTTACAGACGGAACAGATTATTATTATGATTATTACTATCAATTATGGTTCTTATGGACGAAGAGTTTTGCGATTGCGGTCCGCACACTACTTGCAAGCCAGGCGATGAAACCTGTACTGGCTGCGGCAAGAAGTGTCGCCCGAATGCCTCAAAAATAGAGGAGAGAGAGGAATAAGAAATGTTGCGTTCTGCTCATAGATAGTGCATACTCGGCAGGTTCTATGACAGCGGAAGAGAAAGTAAAAAAGGCGCGGAAGCCCCGCGCGAAGAAGGTTAGTAAACCTGTCGATGCTTCTTCCGTTGCACCCGCTCCAGCTCCCCGCGTAAAGAAGGCCGAAACCGCACATCGTCTGCGCATCAAGGTGCGCGCCTACGAGCATGGTGTTTTGGATAATTCCGTAAAGCAGATCATCGATACTGCCGCTCGCTACAATGCAGAGATCATCGGTCCGGTGCCGCTTCCTATCGATATCAAAAAATATACGGTGAACCGCGCTGCATTCATCGACAAAGATTCTCGCGAGCAGTTCGAGATGCGCATCCACAAGCGCATGATCGACATTTTGAATCCTGCCCCGAAGGTCATCGAAGCGTTGACGAATATTGATCTCCCATCCGGCGTCAGTATTGATGTGAAAATGATGTAAAAATCGGCAGTGTCTCTTCGAGCGTACGCTCACGCATAAAGACGGCCTCGCCGGTGAGCGACGAGGCCGATTCTGGTGTTCCGCGCATGTTAGCGGAACGAGACACTTGGCGACTGGCCGCTGCCTACATAGTAGAAAGTGAGCCGTGCCTGCTCGTCGTCCCACGTCGTACCGACTGATGCGCAGCGATTTCTCGCAAAAATCGGCGCGGCTCCCTCCAGGACAATAGTAGCGCCTGGAGCGATCATCCCGCTCACTGCATACTCCAAGGTGCACGTCAAACTGCCGTATCGCTTGAAGCGTCGCGCCTTGCCCGCGAACCATCCGCCGACGATGCTCCCGGTAATGAGAGGCGTTCCCGCCTCGATGCCGATGCTCGCAAGGCCTGGTCGCGGACGCGAATACGCGATGATGAACTCGCCGGAATCCATAAATCCGGCGGACATCAGCGAGCATTCCTGTGGCACCAGGTTGCACGGCTTGCTGCCACTGTGCAGGTACCAGTCACCAGCTGTGGCTGCGCCAGGGAACAGCATAGCCACGAAAGCAATCAGAACAGTTCTCATGTGTCGTCTCCTCAAGATTCACTCGGACTCGCAACAGGCGAGCCGAGGCTGCGTGAACTATAGCCCTGTGTCTACGGCGTGTCGAGAAGCGGGACGTTGGAAAAAAGCAGCCCGCTCGAAAGCGGGCCGTATCGGCAGAGGTCGCACATTCATTGCAGGCTTGCGGCCGTGGCTTTCATCAGCATCCCGTGGATGTCACGGACCATCTGCCATTGTACGTCGCGTTTCCCAAGAAGCGTCTCGACGTTTATGTAGGACTTTCCGTCCTTCCCATACCGGTACGAGAGGCTTCCGTCGTTGATGTCGTGCGCAGGGTCCTGATACACGACGCTCACATTCTGCTTCGTAAACTTCGCGAAAAGGTCCTCGGTGGTGACGATCACGAAGTTGTACGCGCCGCCCGCGCCGATGTGCACGAACGTCTTTCCATTCCCGCGGTAGTACAAACCAACCTTCGCATACGAAAGGATGCCGTAGCCGCGTCCCGCGTTGTTGTGCAGTGCGACGAGCGGCATACTGCTCGCGCACAGCGCAAGGATGCGATCCGCCAGGCTCTGTACCGCCACATATGCCTTCGGGTCTATGGGCCCGCTCGCGCGCAGCGTGCGCACGATTCCTTCGTGAGTGAAGATGCGGTTGGGATCGAATTCGTGCTCAATGGTGCCCAGTCGGAAGGAAACCATCCTCCCGCGCGCGTGTATGAGGTCGATAAAACGCCCGCCGAGTTCCGCAACAAGACGTTCGCCAACGACGCCGGCGTCGATTTCGTTGTGATGAACCCTGATGAACGTCGGCCCTTCGCCGCGATGGAATTCGCGCAGCGTTACCGTGGTGTCACCCATGTGCACTATATGATCGGTTCTGACCGTGTCCGTCTGTGCAGGCGTGGCAAAGAGAAGTGCGAACGCGATGACGATGTGAAAGAACATCTCATGCCCTCCTTCGCTTGAGTGGGGATGATAGTGTAATTAAAGCACGCGGGGCGCGGAGTCGGAAGCACTTTTTCCGATCCGCGGTATGCAGCACTCACCAATATTGATTTGCCGTCAGGAGTTTCGATAGACGTAAAAATGATGTAGTTGTTTGGGTCTCCCGCCGCCGAATCCTCTAGAGCATTGTCAACACGCCCGGCTACCTTACGCGCGTGTTCGGCTTTGCGCGCAGTATACTGGTGTCATGCAGGCGATGATGGTGCGTACGGGTGCGGCACTTTTGGGCGCTCTTTTTCTCGTTGGGACAATGGCAACGTTCGTGTGGGCGCAGAGTGATACGGAGCTCGAGGCAACGATCCGCACGGCTATCCTTTCGGACCCGCGTTCGTCGCAGATGTCGGAAGCGGAGATTGACGCAATGGTCGCGGTGCTTGCTGAAGGAGCCAAGGCAGAGGGAATCACCTCTGAAGACATTCTCTGGCGGCCGCAAGAGATAGCTTCGGAGACGGAATCGAGCGAGGCGTGCGGCTATGCCGCATTTCTCTGCGCTTTGAACGATGCATTCGGCCTCACTGGCTCCGCGGTTCTCATCCCGCTCCTCCTGGGAATTACCTCGGCGCTCTTGCTTTTTGTCATCGGCTCAATTCTTCTGCATAGCCACGGCCGCCATCCGTTTGTCGGAAGCTTGCGTACGGAGGAGTAAGTGTATATAGTGCGCCCACGCCTTTGGAGGCGTTCCATGTCCCCATAAGGGACCAATGGTTGGGCTCGACGCTCGCCATTGCGAGCGTTTTGCATTGAAGGCGACACAATGAAATACATGCTCGGCACGAAGGGAAGAATGACACAAGTCTTCGACGACGAGGGCACCGTTCATGCCGCGACGATCGTGAGCGCGGGGCCTCTAACCGTCACCCAGCTGAAGGCGCCCGAGAAAGACGGCTACAGCAGCGTGCAGGTTGGCTACGGTGCCGCGAAGAGCTCGCGCGTGAACAAAGCCCAAGGCGAGAAGCCATTCCGGCACTTTCGAGAGTTTGCAAGCGACACGCTCCCCGAAGTAGGCGCAACAATCGACGTTTCTGTGTTTTCTCCCGGCGATGTTGTTGC
Organism: Candidatus Kaiserbacteria bacterium; assembly: GCA_016186765.1. Taxonomy (GTDB): domain Bacteria; phylum Patescibacteriota; class Minisyncoccia; order Phycocordibacterales; family UBA2100; genus UBA10103. The sequence continues at coordinate 157,308 of JACPLD010000002.1, forward strand.
CGTTTCCGCCGTTTCAAAAGGGAAAGGGTTCCAAGGTGTCGTGAAGCGACACGGCTTCCACGGCGGTCCGCGCTCTCACGGTCAGAAGAACAAGGAGCGCGCGCCCGGCTCGATAGGAGGCGGGGGTAGAGCAGGGGCGCGCGTCATTAGGGGAATGCGCATGGCGGGTCGCATGGGAGGAATGCGCGTCACGGTGAAGAATCTGCGGGTGCTGCAGGTGGACACGGCTCATAACACTCTTCTCATTTCTGGGGCAATACCGGGCTCTCCGGGAACGCTTGTCGAAATCAGGGGATCCTAGTTAGTACAATCTTCGATTTGGTATGGAAGCAATCGTTTACAACAAGGAAGGAAAGAAAAGCGGCTCCGTGAATTTGCCGGAGAACGTTTTTGGTGTGCAGTGGAACGACGCCTTGATGCATCAAGTGGTGACCTCAATGCAAAGCAACGCGCGTCAACGCATCGCACACACGAAGGGGCGTGGCGACGTGCGAGGAGGCGGCCGAAAACCATGGCGGCAAAAAGGGACCGGACGCGCTCGTCACGGCTCCATTCGCTCTCCTATCTGGCGAGGTGGCGGCGTAACCCACGGCCCTCGCAGAGAGAAAAACTACACACGCACGATCCCGAAGGGCATACGCGCAAAGGCGCTTTTTATGGCGCTCTCGCAGAAACTGAAAGATAACGAGGTGATTTTTGTCGATTCCTTTGGAATTTCAGCGCCGAAGACGGCGCTTGCGAAAAAGACGCTCACAGCGCTCTCGAAGGCGGGCTTTCCGCGCATGGGCAAGCAAAAAAACGCAGCGCTCGTCGCGATTCCTGCGAAAGAGAACGCTGTAACGAAGAGCTTTCGAAACATCGGCAACGTCTCGTGCATGCTGGTCTCGGATCTCAATCCTCTCGCGGTTCTCTCGAATTCGTACGTGGTGATCGAAAATCCAGATGTGGCACTCCCGGTATTGGGTGCCCGCGGCAAAAAATAAGTATGGCGCTATTCCAACGAAAGAAAAAGGACGAAGTAGTGGTGGAGAAAAAGGTGGAGAAACCAGCACCGAAGGTCTCTGTACGCGATACATACCTGGCAGCGGATCTCGCCGACGTTTTGCGTAATCCGCGGATCACCGAGAAGGCAACGGCTCAAGGGCAGCTTGGTGTGTACACGTTTGATGTTTCAGAGAGTGCCACGAAACGCTCCGTCGCCGCAGCTGTCGCGATGCTCTATAAGGTATCACCAAGAAAGATCCACATCGTGCCCGTGCCTTCTAAGGTGAGACGGTCCGTGCGCACTGGCGCGCGCGGTATCTCGCGCGGAGGCAAGAAAGCGTATGTCTACCTCAAGCGAGGTGATTCCATCACACTCGCTTGAAGTCAAAGGGCAAAGGGCAAAAGTTAGAAGTAATGCTATGAAAACGTACAAACCCACAACAAAAAGCTCTCGTCAGATGACGCGCGTCGAGTTCCGCAAGCTCTTGAGCGGCGGAAAACGCCACAAAGCACTCACGAAGGGGAGAAAGCATTCGGGCGGCCGCAACGCATTTGGCCGAATCACGATGCGTCACAAGGGTGGTGGGCACAAGCGCGCCTATCGGCTCGTTGATTTCTACTTCGACAAGAAAAACATTCCTGCACGCATCACCTCGATCGAGTATGATCCATTTCGCTCCGCGTTTATCGGGCTTGCGATCTACCAAGACGGTGAGAAGCGATACGTCGTGGTGCCGAGAGCCATAAAGGTCGGCGACTCGTTCGTCGTCTCTGAAAATGCACCGGTACAGCTCGGCAACCGTCTTCCTCTTTCGAAGATTCCCGTCGGAACGTTTGTCTACAACATCGAGTTGAAGCCGGGAGGGGGTGCGCGCCTCGCACGTGCCGCGGGCAACTATTGCGAGGTCGTCGCGCAGGATGCCCCCTACACACATCTGCGCCTGCCGAGTATGGAAGTGCGTCGCGTAATCGGCAGCGCATGGGCATCGATCGGTGAGGTTTCCAACGAAGAGCATCGTCTCGTGAATATCGGCAAGGCGGGCCGCTCGCGCTGGATGGGTAGGCGTCCCACGGTTCGCGGAAGCGCGATGAATCCTGTCGATCACCCGCACGGCGGTGGCGAAGGGAGAGCCGGGCGCGGCCACAGGCGGCAGCGCACCCTCTGGGGCAAGCCCGTGGGCAAGGGGCAAAAGACGCGCCGGCCCAAAAAGTATTCCAACGTTTTCATCGTGTCGCGAAGAAAGGTTGGAAAACGCTCATAATTTTTGTATAGTAGCTCACCTGTATGGCTCGATCACTCAAAAAAGGTCCGTACATCGACGAGAAGCTGATGAAAAAGATCAGCGCTCGCAAGCCAAGTACTGGCGCGATCAAAACATGGGCACGTGCCTCGCAGATTCCGCCGGAATTTGTCGGCTACACGTTTGCCGTGCACACAGGGAAGAACTTTGAGGAGATATTTGTGACGGAGGACATGGTGGGGCATCGCCTTGGCGAATTCGCGCCGACGACGAAGTTCATCAAGCACGGCGGCCGCATGCAGAAGGAAGCCGAGATGGCCGCAAAAGCCGCCGAGATCGCAGCCGCTCAAGCTGCAAAAGCAACCGAAGAATCGGCCAAACCCGCAGCGGGTTCTAAACAATAGGTATGCGTGCAACTCTCAGTAATTACCATCAGTCGCCGCGCAAGGTTCGCCTCGTCGCCGATCTCATTCGTGGGAAGAGCGTGCGGGATGCGCGTTTGGCGCTCCAGTATTTGCCGAAAAAGTCTTCACCCGTGATCGTGAAGCTTCTCGACTCTGCTGTCGCGAATGCGCGAAGCCGTGGCGCGACAGCGGATACTTTGTTCGTCAAGAAAATAACTGTCGACAAGGGCGCGGTGCTTCGGCGCTATCGCCCGTTTGCCCGCGGCCGTGCTGGCTCAGTCCGAAAGACCATGAGCATCGTTAATCTCGAACTTGGAACTATAGCTCCGAAAGCACCAAAGCGTGCCCGCAGTTCGAATTCTCCTAAAACCTAATCCCTAGCACCTAGTTCCTATTCCTATGACCCACGTCGTTCATCCATACGCACATCGTCTCGGGGTTATCCGCGACTGGAAGTCGCGCTGGTTTGCCAAAACCCCGCGCGAGTATCGACAAAACGTAATGGTCGATGCAGCAATCCGCCGCTTTCTTAAAAAGCGCTTGCGCGGTCACTATGTGACTTCGGTGGAGATCGAGCGGAGCGAAAAGCACGTTCGTGTGCTCATCAAAACGTCACGGCCGGGTTTGGTGATCGGGCGCGGTGGCGAAGGAAGTCAGAAGCTCACGAAGGAGATCGAGAAGGTGATCCACACGGTCCCGCCCGCCAAAGGCGGGTCCGCCTCCGGCGGAAAGCTTTCCGTGCGCCTCGATATCGAAGAAGTTCGTTCACCCGAGAGCCAAGCACCGGTCGTTGCGTATATGGTCGCTGAAGGTCTTGAGAAGCGTCAGGCATTTCGCCGCGTCTTGAAACAGACCGTGGAGAAGGTCATGGCGAACCGTGATGTGCAGGGAGTCCGTATCGCGATTTCGGGCCGTCTTGGAGGTGCGGAGATGTCGCGCTCCGAGGAGATAAAGAGAGGACGCGTGCCACTGCAGACGTTGCGCGCCGATGTGGATTTTGCGCGGGAGGTTGCCTACCTCCCCTACGGCGTCATCGGCATCAAGGTCTGGATCTATAGGGGGGAGATCTTCGCAGATCAAAAGACAAAATAAGTATGCTCGCTCCTAAGAAGGCAAAATTCCGAAAATGGCAGACAGGCCGCCGTCACGAGCGGAAGTTGCATGTGCCCGAGACCCGCGGCGTCACTGTCGCATTCGGGGCGTATGGCTTGCGCGCTATGACGCCGGCTCGACTCACCTCGAACCAAATAGAGTCGGCGCGTCGCGTGCTGGTTCGAGCGGGAGGAAAGACCGCCAAGGTCTGGGTCCGCGTGTTTCCCGACAGACCTTTCACGCAAAAAGCGGCGGAGGTTGGAATGGGGAGCGGAAAAGGAGATGTTGCGGGATATGTTGTTGAGGTGCATCCCGGGCGGGTAATCTTTGAGATCGATGGCGCTCCCGAAGAGATGGCACGCGAAGCTCTGCGAAAAGCTGGAACCAAACTGCCTTTGAAGGCGCGTGTTGTCGCCCGTCAGTAGCCTATGGCCGATATAAAACAGTACAGTGTTGAAGATCTAAAAAAAGAGATCGCCGATAAGCGGGAAGCGCTTCGAGCGTTTCGCTTCGGCGGGGCTGGCAGCCGCACGCGAAACGTGCGAGAAGGGCGCAACCTTCGTAAAGAAATCGCGTGGATGCTCACCGAACTTCGCGCCCGGGAATTGGCCTCGAAGAAGAAAACAACGTAAGATACGTCGCCGTATGGAACAACCTATGCGTGCAGGGAAAGAGCTGCGAGGGGTCGTCGTGAAGACGGCCATGAAGGACACGGCGACCGTGCTCGTCGAGCGCTTCGTCCCACATCCGAAATACAAGAAGTATCTCCGCCGGGGCAAGAAGTATCTCGTGCACGATCCCGGCAATACGCTGCGGGTGGGGGAAAAGGTCACGATCAGAGAATCGAGACCGATTTCGAAGCGGAAGCACTTCACGCTAATCTCCGCCGAAGGCGGATCCGCCTCAGGCGGAAAATAATATATGTTACAGGACAGAAGTATCGTAAAAATAGCAGACAACTCCGGCGGCATCATAGGTCGGATCTTCAAGATTTTGGGTGGCTCGAAAAAGCGTGCAGCGGAGATCGGAGACGAAGTCGTCATCTCGATCCAGACGGCGCAACCGCGCAAGCTCGTCAAGAAAAAAGAAGTGCACCGCGCTGTCGTCGTACGCCAGAGCAAGCCGTACCGTCGTTCAGACGGCTCATACGTACGTTTTGACGAGAATGCCGTGGTCCTTGTCGTGGGCAGCGGCAAGGAGCCGAAAGAACCGAAGGCAAACCGCGTGTTCGGTCCCATCCCACGAGAGCTCGTGACTCGCGGCTACCAAAAGATCGCCTCGCTTGCGCCTGAAATCGTATAACGTCTATGAAATTGAAAAAAGGAGACCCCGCTACCACAAATCCTTCGGATTTGGCTACGGGGCAAGGCAAAACGTACTAATCAATATGAAATTACGCAAAGGTGACAAAGTTGTTGTTATCGCAGGCAAGGAACGAGGGAAGACCTCTACCATCGTTCGCGTGCTTCCTCGGGAGGACTTGGTCATTCTCGACGGGCTCAATCTCGCGAAGCGCCATCGCCGTCCTTCGGCCAGAAATCGTAAGGGCCAAATCATCGAGCGCGCAATGCCGATGCACGCTTCCAATGTGATGGTTGTCGATCCAAAAACAGGCAAGCCCACGCGCGTGAAGATTGTTCGAGGCAAAGACGGATCGCGCGAGCGCTTCGCGGTCAAAAGCGGCCAGTCCATCAAATAACTATGAAGGCAAAGACGCAGCAACGAGCGTTCGCCGCACTCAAAGCAGAGTTCGGCTACACGAACATCATGCAAGTACCGAAGATCGTTAAAATCGTGATTTCGAGTGGCGTGGGTGGCGTGAAAGACCAGAAGCGACGAGAGCTCATCGTCGATCGACTTAAGCGCATCGCGGGCCAGGCACCCGCACCGCGCGGCGCCAAAAAGTCCATCGCAAATTTCAAGAGTCGCAAGGGCGAAACGATAGGCTACCAGATGACGCTTCGAGGTGAGCGCGCAGAGGCTTTCTTGCAGAAGCTCATCCACATCGCGCTGCCGCGCACCAAAGACTTTCGCGGCATTTCGCCGACCTCGATCGACGAAATGGGTAACATTACGATCGGCATCAAGGAGCATACGGTGTTTCCAGAAACTGCGGATGAAGACTCAAAGGACATCTTTGGCCTTGCCGTTACCATTGCGACGACTGCAAAAAATAAGAAGGAGGCCGAATCATTCCTCCGCCATATCGGTCTCCCGCTACGCGCAGAGAAATAGGTTGACTTTGGTTCACCTCTCGCCTATAGTGTGCGGGCCTCGCAGGGGGCTTTGTTTTTAAGTGATCCTCCGGGATATCGTGAGAACAAGGTCACGCACCGAGCTCTCGTAACCTAGGGACCGTAAGGTCAGGTGCAGAAGCTCGAGTTTCTCCTTCGCGGCACTATTCCATGGCAAAGAAATCACTCATCGTGAAGGCAAATCGAAAGCCGAAATATACCAGCCGAACTATTCGTCGCTGTTTTAAGTGCGGTCGGCCACGCGGCTTTATGCGCGATTTCAACCTCTGCCGCATCTGCTTCCGCGAAGAGGCACTCGAAGGCAATATCCCGGGCATAAAGAAAAGCTCATGGTAAACGACCCCGTAGCAGATCTGATCGTTCGGCTCCAAAATGCCGCAGCCGTACACAAGCCGTCTGTCTCGGTGCCGTTTTCGAATTTCAAAATGGCGGTTGCGGAGGCCCTGAAAGGCGCGGGTTACGTGAAAGCAGTGGAGAAGAGAGGAAAGAAAGTAAAAAGAGTGCTCGATATCATGCTTAGCTATGACGAGGCGGGGAGACCCGCGATTTCCGGCGTGAAGCGGATTTCAAAACCGGGGCGTCGAGTCTATCGCGGCGCGCGCGAGCTCTACGCTATTCGCTACGGCCATGGCATGCTTGTTCTCTCGACACCAAAGGGCGTGATGACGAACGCGGATGCTCGCAAGCACAAGGTCGGTGGAGAAGCACTCTTCGAAGTCTGGTAATCCATATGTCACGCATCGGCAAAAAACCAATTTCTATTCCCCCGGGCACCGAAGTCTCCGTCGTTCCTCACGAGCTGACGGTGAAGGGAAAGGGCGGTACGCTGAAGCGCTCTCTCCACCCGGCCGTCGCAATATCGGTCACAAACGGGGAAGTCACCGTCGCGCCTGCTCTCGACACACGTCTTGCGCGAGCACTCTGGGGCACGTATGCCGCGCACGTGCGAAACATGATCGAGGGTGTGAACACGCCGTTTTCGAAAAAACTCATTGTGGAAGGTATCGGATATCGCGCCGAGGTCGCGGGCAAGGAACTCAAGCTCTCGGTCGGTTTTTCGCACCCCGTTCTTATACCAGTGCCCGAGGGAGTCACCGTGTCGGTCGACAAGGGAGTGATAACGATTGCAGGTGCAGACAAGGAGAAGGTGGGGCAGTTCGCCGCGGCGGTGCGTGCGACGCGCAAGCCCGAGCCGTACAAAGGTAAGGGCATCCGGTATGAAGATGAGGTCGTGCGTCGCAAGCAGGGCAAGAAAGCGGCTACTGCAGCAGCGTAATAGAAAAACCGTATGACACTCGCGATAAAACTACAGAAGAGGCAGCAGCGGCATAAAAGGGTGCGGGCGAAAGTCTCCGGAAGCGCCGAGAGACCGCGTCTTTCGATCTATAAATCCAACACCGCGCTCCACGCCCAGATCATCGACGATGTGAAGGGAATGACTCTCGCATCGGTTTCCTCCTCGAGCGAAAAGGGGAAGACGCCGCGGGAGCGGGCCGAGGCCGCAGCTTCTACGCTTGCAAAGCGTGCTGCCGAAAAGGGCATCAAGGCAGTCGTCTTTGATCGTGGCGGTTTCCAGTACGTGGGATCGATCAAGGCATTTGCCGATGTAGCACGAGCCGCAGGACTGAAGTTTTAAATTCATATGACTACGGAACGAACAATCGAGGAGGAGCAGGTTAAGCCTGAGGCAGGTGTTGAGACACCGGGAGATGTACCTGCGCCGGAGACACTGCCGGAGGAACGCAGGCGTTTTACACGCGGAGGGAGAAGGGGAGGCGGCCGCCGCGACCGGGGCGGCAGAGGCCGCGACGAACGCCGCAGCGAATTCGTGCAGAAACTTATCGGAATCCGCCGCGTTGCGCGCGTGATGGCCGGCGGACGCAGGTTTAATTTCTCTGCCGCGCTCGTCTTGGGAGACAAAAAGGGACGTGTCGGCGTCGGTGTTGGAAAAGCTGCAGATACTGCGCTTGCGATCGAGAAAGCGACGCGTGCAGCGAAACGTTCCATGATAACTCTCAATTTGCGAGAGAATGGAAGTATTCCGCGCAACGTCGATGCAAAGTACTGTGCATCGCGTGTCGAAATCCGTCCCTCGCCGGGGCGAGGACTCGTTGCAGGCTCCTCGGTGCGTACCGTTCTCGAGCTCGGTGGTGTATCGGACGTCACGGCAAAGATTCTCTCGCGAAGTCACAATCCTATAAACAATGCACGCGCCGCGATCGAGGCGTTGCGTCAAGTCGCCAAGAAGTAAGGTATGGCTTCACTCAATCAACTGCAGAGACCCATTGGCTTGAAGCGCCCGATGCAGAGGGTCGGAAGAGGACAATCGAGCGGCCGAGGCAAGCAGTCTGGCCGAGGCGGCAAGGGGCAAACCGCGCGCGCGGGAGCGAAGATCCGCCCGGCGTGGCGCGATATCGTCAAGAGGCTTCCCAAGCGACGCGGTTTTGGAAAGAACCGCGGGCGCACCGTCGTCGGTACGCGTCTTGATGCGCGTGCTATTGCCGTCGGTCGCCTCAACAAACTCTTCGAATCCGACTCGACTGTTTCTTTGTCCACGCTCGCAGAGCGCGGTATCACGGGTAGAAAGTTGCAGGGAGTGAAGATCGTTGGCGGAGGGGAGCTTACTAAAAAACTTATCGTCAAGGGCATTCAGGTCTCCGCCTCCGCACAAACCGCGATCGAAAAAGTTGGCGGAATTGTTTCCTAAATCTATGTTTGAAACATTCTGGCGGAAGGTTCGACTTATTATCGAAGACGAGACGTTGCGCAATCGCGTGCTTTTTGTACTCGGGGCGCTGATCGTCTTTCGTATTCTTGCTGCTATCCCGATCCCGGGCATTGATGCAGCGGCTCTAGCAAACTACCTCGGAAACAATCAGTTTCTTGGCCTTCTCAACATTTTTTCCGGCGGCGGTTTCTCGACACTCTCTATCATGATGATTGGCGTTTCGCCCTACATCACCGCTTCGATCGTCATGCAGCTCTCGACCGTTCTCTCTCCGCGCCTGAAGGCGCTCTACCAGGAGGAGGGCGACGCAGGTCGGCAGCGCTTCATGCAATATTCTCGCTACCTCACGGTTCCCCTCTCCTTCATTCAGGCGTTCGGCTTTCTCATTCTGCTGCAGCAGAACAACATCGTGCCGGCGCTCGACTCTCTCCACATGCTCGCGAACGTGATTGTCATCGCTGCAGGCGCGATGCTGCTCATGTGGATCGGGGAGCTCATTACCGAGTACGGCGTGGGAAATGGCGTTTCTCTCATCATCTTCGCCGGCATCGTTGCGGGCATTCCCTCGGCGCTCTCACAATTTGTATTCACCTTTGACGTTGCGCAGGTACCGGCATACCTCGGATTTGTCATTGCGGCCGTGGTTATCACTGCTGGCGTCGTCTTTATCACGGAAGCGGAGCGTCCGATACCAGTTACCTATGCGCGTCGCGTGCGTGGGATGAAGGTTTTGGGGGGCATTTCGACCTACCTGCCGCTTCGCGTCAATCAAGCAGGCGTAATCCCTATTATCTTTGCGCTCTCGATTCTCCTCTTTCCGCAGATGATCGCCTCCTTTCTCGCGCAGAGTCCGGTACCGTTCGTCGCGTCTGCTGCCTCTGTAGTCGTCTCATGGCTCGCGAACAATTGGATATACGGCGCGCTCTACTTCCTCTTGGTGTTCGTGTTCACCTACTTCTACACGGCGATCACGTTTGAACCTCATCAGGTCGCGAAGAACCTCCAGAAAAACGGCGCATTCATTCCCGGCGTTCGCCCCGGGAGCACGACATCAGACTACCTTGGCACGATCATCACGCGTGTTACGCTTGTCGGCGCACTTTTCTTAGGCATTCTCGCGGTGCTCCCCATAATTCTGCAGGGCATCACAGGCATCGCTGCACTCACCATTGGTGGTACTGCACTCTTGATTGTCGTGTCAGTCGTGCTCGATGTGGTGAAGAAGATTGACGCTCAGACCTCGATACGGGAATATTAGACATGAGCAAAAAGCAGGTTGTCGTGATCGCCGGTCCCTCGGGGAGCGGCGAGAGCACGGTCACCGAGCGTGTTGTCGAACGGTATCCGGATCGCGCGCAGCGGCTCGTGACCGCCACAACGCGCGCGCCGCGCGTGGGTGAAAAGAACGGCATAGACTACTACTTCTTTACCAAGGACGAATTCGCGCGCGAACGAAAGAAAGGGCATATCCTCGAATCTACCTACATCAAGAATCGAGATACGTACTATGGCACCTATGCGCCCGATCTTGAGAAGAAGATTGCATCGGGATGTATCGTGATCGTAAATCCCGACCTTGTCGGCGCGCGCTACTATAAGGACCACTACGGCGCTGCCACGATTTTTATCGTGCCAGAAAGTGTCGAGGCGCTCGAGCGAAGAATCCGTGAACGCTCGCCCGAATTGAGTGAGGAAGAGATTGCGCATCGCAAGGAAAATGCCGTGCGCGAGATGCAGAAGGAGCAATCGTTTTACGATCACATGGTCGTGAACGCAGACGGCAAGTTGGAAGAGGCGGTCGATAAGGTCGTGGCCATTCTCAAGAAACAAGGCTACAATCTTGATTAATTATGGAGCCTCACACACTTTTATTTTTCGGCTCGCAAGGTGCGGGGAAAGGCACCCAGGTGAAAATGCTTGTCGACTACCTGCGAGCGAAGTCTGAACGGGCGGTGGTGCATATCGACATGGGACAAGAGTTGCGGGATCTTCGCGATACCCGGACATACGCGGGCAAGCTGACTGGTGAGATCATCGATAATGGCATACGGATTTATGATTTTATGGCGATTTATCTGCAGACGAAGAAGCTGGTGGACGCTTTTACGGGCAAGGAACACATCATTGCCGACGGACTGGCGCGAGGCGACGATCAGACGCGAGCGTTCGATGACATGATGCAGTTCTTCAAGCGCGACACCTCTTTCCAAATTATCAATCTTGTCATCTCTGACGACACCGCCGTTAAGCGTCTTCTCGCGCGCGGGAGAAATGATGATACAGAAGAGGCAATACGCAGACGTCTTGCATGGACAAAAACTGACGTGTTGCCGCAACTCGAACTTCTGCGAAACCGCGGTCGTGTGGTCCATGAGATCGATGGAGAGCCCGACGTCCAAACAATTCACAAAAGTATTCTCTCGGCACTCGGTCTTGCATGATAGCGAAGACGCCGGAAGAGATCATGGTTCTGCGTGAGGGAGGTCATAGACTTGCGCGGCACGTGCGAATGTTAAAGGAGATGGTGGCACCTGGTGTATCCTCATCGTTTCTTGAGACTAGGGCCCGCGAAATGGTCGCGCGAGACGGGGATGAAATGGCGTTTTTGGGATACAAGGGGAAGAAGGATAAAAAAGGATTCCCGTCGGGCTTGTGCGTTTCAGTCAACGACATCATTGTCCACTCTCCTGCGGGGCAGAATGGAAAAGTGATCGAAGAGGGCGATGTTGTCTGTCTCGATTTCGGCATCCGGCACCAAGGACTCTACACGGATCATGCAGTAACAGTGATTGCCGGAAAGGCGAAGAATCCTGACGATGAAAAATTAGTGCACGGGACTCAAGAGGCACTCGCCGCGGGGGTTGCAAAGGCGCGCGTTGGGAATACAACGGGCGACATCGGTTATGCTGTCGAGAAGGTAGCCGAGAAATATGGGTTCGGTTTTCCTCGGAATCTCTCGGGCCATGGTGTTGGCAAGCGGGTGCACGAGGAGCCGCACGTCCCTAATTTCGGCAAGCCCGGGGAAGGAGAGAAGTTGGTAGATGGAATGGTAATCGCTATCGAGCCGATGATGACACTCGGAAGTGGCGAGCTCTATGTTGATGCTGACGGCCACTCGTATCGCACCAGAGACGGCTCTCGTACCGCACATTTCGAACATACGATTTTGATAACGAAAGACGGTCCCGAAATCCTCACGAAGGAGTAGGGTAGAATACGTCCATGACAGTGGACGTTTTGCTCGTTGGCGGCGGCGGAAGAGAGCACGCGCTGGCGTGGAAAATCGCTCAATCGCCGCGGCTAGGGAAGCTCTACATCGCGCCGGGGAACGGCGGGACGAGACTCGTGGGCGAGAACATTTCAATCGGCGTGATGGAATTCGAGAAAATTGCGCAATTTGTAGAAGAAAAGAAGATCGGTCTTACCATCTGCAGTATGGATAATCCGCTCGTTAGTGGCATCGTCGATTTTTTTCAAGCGCGCGGACTTCGCATCTGGGGGCCGACAAAAGTGGCGGCGCAGATAGAAGGCTCGAAAGCGTTCGCAAAACAACTCATGCGCGAGGCGAGCATTCCAACGGCCGACTTTGCGGTATTCACGAATCACGACGAGGCTCTGCGATATGTGCATGAAAAGGGCGTGCCCGTCGTCGTAAAAGCAAGTGGTCTTGCGCTCGGAAAAGGTGTTTCCATATGCCGCACATTGAGCGAAGCTGAAAGCGCGCTCAAAGAAATAATGTTAGACAGAGTTTTTAAGGACTCCGGCACGGAAGTTGTGATCGAGGAATATCTTGATGGAGAGGAGTTATCGATCCATGCGCTCTCGGATGGAAAGACGCATGTGCTCTTTCCCGTCTCGCAAGATCACAAGACGATAGGAGAGGGAGACACAGGGAAAAACACCGGCGGCATCGGTACTATTGTGCCTGTGCCATGGGTTTCCGCCGATACACTAAAAGATCTCGACGCACGAGTCGTGAAGCCCACGCTCGAGGCGCTTGCCGCGCGGGGGGCCTCATTTGCCGGCATTCTCTATCCCGGGCTCAAAATGTCATCGCAGGGTCCGAAAGTTCTCGAATTCAACGCCCGCTTCGGCGATCCCGAAGCGCAGGTGTACATGCGACTCCTGAAAACCGATATTCTCGATCTTTTCGAAGCATGCGTCGATGGCACGCTCCAGCGGCAAACAATCGAATGGGAGACAGGCTTCACGATCAACATCGTCCTTTGCTCTGGCGGCTATCCTGATGAATACAAAAAAGGATTTCCTATCACGGGCATCGAAGAAGCAGAAAAGCTTCCTGGTGTTGTCGTCTTTCACGCGGGAACTACATTCGATGGCACACTTAAAACATCCGGCGGACGCGTTCTCGGCGTATCTGCCGTTGGTGCGACGCTCAAAGAAGCACTCGACCGTGCGTACGAAGCAGTCGAAAAAATCAATTTTGAAGGCAAATACTTCCGCCGCGACATCGGCGCGAAAGCACTTGCCGCTTAAGCATTTCGCGCCAGTCCCGCCATACTGCATACTTCATACGCTATACTTATTCCATGCCTCCAATGTCAATGGAGCAAAAAGCCCGTGTCCCGCTGGAGTCGCTGCAAAAATTCAAATCTCCCGAGGAGGAGCTGAAATATTTGCGTGAGCGGGTGAAGGAGAAAGAGGCAGAGCTTGAGGCCACACCGAATCGTTTTGAGAGCGATCGCATCGCGAAGCGCGAGGTCGCGGAGTACGCGCAAGTGCCGCAGGCAACCATTCTTCACGAGGCGTATGCAATGCCAGAGCATGAGACAGTGCGCCACATGTTGAAACTCGAACCCGAAACGCACGACGTACAGATAGATGAACTTTTAAAGATCGTTTCGGAGCGGGGCATCAGAAATGCGCTCGCCGTGTGCGCAAAACTGAAAAATGCCCACCTCGAAGACGATTTTCACCGAACACTCGTTGCCTACATCGCCGAAGGACTTCCTGAGAAGGGGACACCCCCACCGCAGAAAATCCGCCGCGCGCTCGACCTCGTACTTTTTATGATAGATCCGCAGGCGCACGGCGAGCGCGAGAAGCAAGACAGTAGTCAGCACCGCCTCGAACAGATCCTTTCCTCGTCAGAACAACTCTACGCGGGGCTTGTCTCACTCATTTCCTCGCACGAAGGATTCTCCCTTGAGATCGCGGTGCCCGAGGGCACAGAAGCTGCGATCCTCTACCTCGCGGTGCCACGGCAAAAGAAAGATCTCGCCGAGCGGCTCGTAGCCTCTGTGTTCCCCAACGCGCGCATCGAAGAAGAGCGCGGTGACTACAACATTTTCAACTATGAGGGCTACCACGCGGCTGCCGTAGCGACTCTTGCAGATACACCCGCGTACCCGCTCAAAACTCCCGAGATGTTCGAGCACGACCCTATGAACGTGCTGCTCGCGGCGTTCGCGAAGATCGCGAAACACGGCGAGGGTGCCGCGCTCCAGATCCTGGTTGGTACTGAGGGTGAGCGCTACAACCTGCACTACAAGAAGATGATCCGGCGGCTCGAGAAGGGAAAGATGCTCCATCGTGCGCTCGGCGTGCCGGAAACCGCGATTGGCGAGATGCTCTACGATTTTTCGCACATGGCGTTCAAGTCGGAAAAACAGCTCCAAGCGGAGAAGGACCGCGCCTTCAGGCGGCAAGCAGACAAGGTCGCCTCCGAGGAGATAGAACGGAAGATCAAGAGCCGTATTTGTCCTACTATCATCCGTCTTGCCGCTTCTGCTGCGACAAAAGAGCGCGCGAACGCCATTTTGGAAAACCTCATCGCGCCGTTTAATCAGTACGACGATCCGAAGGGAAACCATCTCGTATTCAAGAAGGTGTCGAACTGGCACTCGAACTCGTTCCTGCGCGATTTTACGTACCGAATTTTTGATCATTCTCTCGCGATACCGCTTTCGCTTGCCGAGATAACCTCTATCTTCCACTTCACGGCCGAGCGCGTGCACACCTCACGCGAGCTCAAACGAAGCTTCGCAAAGCAAGCGCCCGCGCCGGTGGAGATGCCTCTCGGTGGCATCGTGCTCGGCGTCAATCGCTACGGCGCAGAGGAGCGGCCGGTGCACTTTGGGGCGACTGATCGTCTCCGCCATTGCTATGTGATAGGGCAGACCGGCACCGGAAAGACGGGACTTTTGAAGAACATGATCATTCAGGACATCAAAAACGGAGAAGGCGTCGCCTTTGTCGATCCGCACGGCAACGACATCGAGGATGTACTCGCAGCAGTTCCGGCGGAGCGCGCACAAGATGTCATCTACTTCGATCCTGCCTACACCGCGCGCCCGATGGGCCTCAACATGCTCGAGTACGACAGGAGTCGGCCCGAGATGAAAACCTTTGTTGTTGACGAAGTGTACGGCATCTTCCGGAAGCTCTACGCGGACGTGCCGGAGGCCTTTGGTCCCATGTTCGAGCAGTACTATAGGAACGCCGTGCAGCTTGTGGTCGAGGATCCCGATACCGGCAGCACGTTCGTAGAGATCCCGCGGGTGTTTGCCGATACCGCGTTCCGCAACCTTAAGCTCTCGCGCTGCCAGAATCCAATTATCGTGCAGTTCTGGAAGAAAATCGCTGAAGCTGCGCAGGGAGATCCTAGCTTAGAGAACGTTGCGCCCTACATCACCTCGAAATTCGACGTCTTTCTCACCAATGACATCATGCGGCCGGTCGTATCGCAGGAGAAATCGGCATTCGACTTCCGCAATATCATGGACGAACGGAAGATTTTTCTCGCGAATCTCTCAAAGGGTCGCCTCGGCGACAGGAACACTTCACTTCTTGGCCTCATCCTCGTCTCGAAGTTTCTGCAAGCCGCATTCTCGCGCGTCGATACGAAGGGCGAGCTTCCGGTTTTCTATCTCTATATCGACGAGTTCCAAAACTTCGCCACACCCTCGATCGGCACCATTCTCTCCGAGGCCCGCAAATACAAGCTCTCTCTTACGATAGCGCACCAATTCATCGCGCAGCTCGATGAAAAGATCCGTGACGCTGTGGTGGGGAACGTCGGCACGAAGGCGGCGTTTCGCGTCGGCACGACCGACGCCGAGTTCCTCGAAAAGCAGTTCCAGCCGATTTTTAGTCAGCAGGATCTTGAAAATCTTCCGAATCGCCATGCCGTCTTGGCGCTTCTTGTAAACGGTGTCCCTGCGCGGCCGTTCTCGATTCAAACCGAGAATCTGCCGCCCTTTGACTACAGCAAAGTTCCCCCGCTCAAAGAGCTCTCCTATCAAACCTATGGCCGCGATCGCGAGGAGGTGGAAGCCGAGATGCGCAAGAAGTTCGAGGCAAGCTATGGTTCGACGAGCTCACCACAAGTGGCCGTGCCCGCCTCGGATCTCGGCGGTGCGCTCGCTGGTCTCCCCGACCCCACGTCGCTGTACCAGTGAGTATGAGTAAATATAGAAGTCTCGATGAACAGTACATTCAATTCATTGTCAAAGAATACAAACACTGGACGTTGCTTCTTCACGATGATCAGCGCTATCTCGGCCGTGCCTACGCATGGCTAGTACGGGAGGGCAACATGCAGCGACTGTCGGGGGTTAAGGACGACGAGATGACGGAACTAAGAATTCTTATGCGCGAATATGAGGGTATGCTTCGGAAACTTTCCCAACCGGATTTTATGAACTACTCTTGGCTGGCGAATATGTTTCAACAACATGGCGGCCATGGACACATGCACCTCATTCCGCGATACGAAGAGTCAAGAACGTTTGCAGGCATAGAATTTGTCGATCAACGATGGGGAAAGAATCCATTGCCCTCTGAAGAGTTCAAACTCCCAGAGGAGATTCTTTTTCAACTTAGGGATACTATTCGCGCCGGGATATAAAATCCCGGAGGTTTGACCTCCAGATACAACTTTGGCGCGGTATGATATAGTGCTTCTTATGACTACTACGCAGATACAAAAGATACAGAAAATCGCGACAGAGAGTGCTTCGCTCGCGAAGAGGGCACTCCGAAAGAGCAATGAGCTCGAGGCATATTTGAGCTTGCTTGAGTACAGGGCGGGCACCACAAGAGCGTACAAGTCAGTACGGGAGTTGTTCAGAAAGATCAAGAGGACATGAGGAAAATCCTTGCCACTCCGCGCTTTGAGCGCAGATTGGAACGGTTTCTTGAACACCATCCTGATTTGGAACAAGCAGTCGAAGAAGCGATGATGCTTATTGTTTCGGATGACGCAGATTCATTGCGGGTCCATGGGCTTAAGGGAGTTCTTAAGGGCTGTCGCGCTGCGCGTATCTCATACGAGTATCGGATCGTGTTCGTGCTAAAGAGAAAAGCAGTCTGCTTTGTCGATATTGGGATGCATGACGATGTGTACCGTTAGAGATAAAACCGTGGTACTCTATCGCTCATGAAGCATCTGAAAGAGGAAAAAACATTCGTTCTCGTGAAGCCTGATGGTGTCAGGAAGGGGCTCATCGGTGAAGTCATCAGGCGTTTCGAGCAGCGTGGTTTGAAGATCGTCGCACTCGAGATGTTCATGCCGACTCGTGCTCTCATTGATGAGCACTACCCGAAGGCACAGGAGTGGGTGGAGAGGCTTGGTACAAAGACACTTTCAACCTACGAGAAATATGGTATCGATGCCAAAAAAGAGCTTGGCACCGACAACCCAAAAAAAATCGGCGCGATGGTGAGGGACTGGCTTTTAGACTATATGACCTCAGCGCCTCTCGTGCGCATGGTCGTGCAGGGGACGCACGCAGTGGATGTCGTGCGCAAAATCGCAGGGCCGACGCTTCCGTACATCGCAGATATGGGTACTATCCGAGGCGATTTCTCCATCGACTCGCCCGCGATCGCAAACAGCGAGAAGCGAGCGGTTATGAATATCCTGCACTGTTCAGAGACACCGCAAGAGGCGGAGCATGAGATCAAGCACTGGTTCGGGGGTTCGCATATGCACGAGTATAAACGGCACGGGGTCGATGAATAGTCCACTGATTCTTCATCAAACGGTGTGCTATAGTGGCAGAAGCGGCTGGTACTAAAACCTGCTTGGTTCACGTAAGGGATTCCGATATCGTCTCGTGCAATTGCGCACAGGACTGGGGAAACCCACCTGGATTCAAACCCCAGGCTTGCCGTACCTGCCGCCCCAAAAAATCCCCTTAAACGGGGGATTTTTTGCTAGAATGCTCCGATGAAAGGAGCTCGCGTGCTTGCCGCCCAGTTTATTGCAGCGTTTTTGCTCGCCGCTCTCATGTGGATTGCCCTTTGGCAGACGCTCTACTGGCGGTTCTGGTGGTTCGATATCCCGATGCACCTTCTGGGGGGTGTATGGGCCGCGCTTTGCGTCTCGTGGGTTCTCGCGCGCCGCGGCGAAACACCGCCGTTGCTCTGGTGCGTGGTATTTACCCTTGCTGTCGGTGTCGCGTGGGAGGTATTTGAATACGCCGAGGGTATAACGTTTCCGGAGTATTTCAGCTATCCGATCGATACCGCGAAAGATCTTGGCATGAATGTTATAGGAGCTGTGATTGGATGGTCGTTGGGGAATAAGTTGCGGACGTGATGTTGCTGAAGGGTGTTATACTTTTCCCGATGTCTAGCAAACGCATCATGCATCCCAACCACCTTGCGGTGCCGCGCAACTTCTGCCGCCTTCCCGAAGGATTCGGCGTCGTCAAAGTCTGCGTTTCCGGCGCCGCTGAAACAGGCTACTGCGGGCTCGATGCGTTCGAAAAAGCCAAGGAGCTGGGTCGTGAGATCGCAAAGCAGGGAGCCATCATTACGACTGGAGCTACGACCGGCTTTCCCCTATATGCCGCGATGGGCGCGAAGGATGAGTGCGGGTTCTCGATCGGCTTCTCGCCAGCCGCGACCGAGCGCGAGCATGTGAATGTCTACAAGCTCCCGCTCGACTACATGGACGTCATCGTCTACACGGGCTTCGGCTACGCGGGCCGCGACCTCCTCTTGGTGCGCTCGTCTGACGCGGTCGTCATTGGGTGCGGGCGCATCGGCACACTCAATGAGTTTTCGGTCGCGTTCGAAGACCGTCGGCCGATCGGGATCCTGGAAGGTACGTGGAAAACTGACGAGATCGTCCGACACGTTATCGATTCCGCGCATCGGCCGAACAACAAAATCATCTATGATGCCGATCCGAAGGCGATCGTTGAACGCTTGATAGAGATGGTCGTGAAAGACCGAGAAAAGACGAATCTCGTTTTCAACAACCACGATCGGTGGAGCCCGTCGGGAAAAAACGCAGAATACATCTTGTGACGCTCGTGCGCTTCCCGCACTCGCTATTGTCTTAATTGGGACACGACCCTGCCAAAAATATCGGGGTAGTCTTTTGCAAGTGCTGCGAGAGATTTTCTGTCGAGGCCGACCCCGTGTTTCTTCAGAGTGCCGATGAGTTTCGAGTATGAAAGTCCAAGCGGACGAGCTGCAGCGTTGATGCGGAGCGCCCAGAGCTTTCGGAACTCGCGCTTCTTTGCCTTGCGGTCACGGAACGCATACGAACCGGCATGGAAAATCGCCTCCCGCGCAATGCGCTCTTTTTTCGAGCGGTCGAAGCGGTAGCCTTTCGTTTGCGCAAGGATGTTCTTGCGCCGTTTCGTCTTCGACACTCCTCTTTTTACTCGTGCCATAGAATATTGAGGCTACCGGGGAAGGAACCGACTGCGGTTGAGGTTGGAGAAGAGCCCGTTCAGTCGCTGACTGCGGCGACGCCGCATGCGCCCCGTGCCGCTCTCTTTCGCATTAAAATGGTTGTGCCCTGGTACGCGCGCGAGGATCTTGCCTTTGCGCGTGACGCGCACTCGCTTGGTGAATGATTTATTCGTTTTCATACAATAGCGCCGCCCAAGGGCGGCACGGGATAGTATGCCCGAAAAGAAGAAAAAAGCAAATTCTATGGACTTTCTTTAGCCGCTGTCTCAGCGATGGGCCTAGGCACTTTCTTTTGCGCGGGAGCCTTCTTCGATGTGTCGCGCTCGAGTACGACTGAAAGACCCTTTGGACTCTTTTGTATCTCTTCGGCGATCTTGAAGTTCTCGGGAATGATAGCGAGGAAGCGCTCTAGGCGCTCCTTGAGAAAACTGAATTCCATGTACTTGTATCGGCCCCACAGAAAGAGATCAACCTTCACGCGATGGCCCTCTTTGAGCCACGCGGCTGCTTTCGACGCCTTGATGTGCATGTCGCGCTCTGAGGTGCCGATTTTTACCTGCGTCACTTTTGTCTCGGTCACATGCGCCTTTGACTTCACCTCTTTTTCTTTTTTCTTCTGCTCGTACTTGTACTTTCCGTAGTCGGTGATCTTACAAACCGGCGGCTGCGCTCCTGCGGATATCTCGATGAGGTCGAGCCCAAGTTCTTGGGCTTTCGCGATCGCATCCTTGAGAAGCATGATACCGAGATTACCTCCCTCGGGACCGATCACGCGTACTTCTTTCGCGCGTATGCCCTCGTTCATACGGATGCGCTCTTTTTCCGCCTGCGACGTGTACTTCGTGAATCCCATTAGTTGCGGAACTATAGCATGGAAGTTCAGGCTATTCACCTTCTACGTAATGCCCGTCACTAGCGCTTGGTCTGCCGAACGGTCGGAGATACGCGAGAATGCGCAAGAGTGCATCTTTCATTGTGGCGAGTGCTCGCTGGAGAGTCGAGAGTTCTTGCGGCGGATACTGCTGCACAGGAGTCCTGCTTAGATCAATCGAGGTAAAGGTCTGTTCAGGGCCCGGAGCTACACGCGAGCTTGCTTCCAGCGCGGCAGACGAACTCGCCTCATTAGGGCTTTCCTCTTCTCCTGAGAGAGAGTAGGCGTCGGAGCCCGAGAGGGCGAGCAGGAGGGTTTCGCTCACGTCCGACTCCTCAATGTACTCTTCCGGGTATGCGATCTTGCTGATCTGCTCTATAGCTGATTGGGGCGAGGACGTCGGGATGAGTGGCGCGTCGGCGGCCATCGGGCGTTCGCCCTGCTGCGTGTACGAGAGCGACTGCCCGCTCGGGGAGAGCGATTGTTGCGGGGGGATCGGCCCTCCTGATGGTCCTCCTGCGGCTCCCCCGGGCGGTACTCCACCGCGGTTTGCGATTGAGGAGCAGGGCACCTGGATGCCATCAGGCAACGTACACATTTGCTCCTGCGGCTGTTGCAGAAGTGGCTGCTGCAGCGGCTGGACGGGCAGTGCTTGTTGGCCAGTCGGCGCTTGGTAGTCTACAGAAGGCGCTGGGAAGTAGCGTCCGGTATCGTTGTAGAAGTCTCCGCCATCACCCAGCGGCACCGAAATGCCCGCACAATTCGACGCGCTGCTTGCCTGAATGTGGATTGGATCGGACCGGTGCAAACCAGGCGGATTGTGGAGCCCTGAACGAGCCGCAATTTGCCACATTTGCTGGTGATTATTTCCATAATTCGCCATGTCTATCGCAAGACCTTTCTGATGGTATGAGCGTCCCGGAGGGGCACATTTTCCGGGGCATCCTCCCGGATTTCCACAGATGCCTCTGCACGCATTCTCCTGTTGGATAGAATTGCGGTACGCCGAGTTGATACAAGCCGAAGGGGAAATACTTCGCAGTTCCTCCAAGAATTTGGCTGCACATATCGCGAATTTGCTGTCGAGTCTTGCAACGTCTACATTTCGACTGCATCGAACTTGAGAGAGATACTGCTTTGCCTCGCTTGCACCGATGCCCACGTAGGGACTGTCCGGATCCCACAGCATTCCCTTCGTATAGATAAGGCCCGCTGCCTCAATGGCTGCTCGGTCTGCATCGGTTGCCGGTCGAGGTGTCGCGTAGGTGGAGGTGCTCCACAGTAGTAAGAACAGGGAAATGAGGAAGACGGGAATAACGGCGTGTCCGTCGCGCAAGATGAACATGCTGCTAAGCATACAGCAGCAGAGCATTTTTTTTTGCGGTTTGACTGTGGACGAAGCCGCGGCTATGGCAAACTTTCGCACACTTTTCCGTCGCCATCGGCGTCGAGTTTGTGTACGTCGTTTGCGCTTCCGCCGCCCGCCTGCGCCGAGGCTTCGGCGGGCAGGCAAGATTCGAAGGCAGCTTGCGCTTCGGCCTGCGTTGTAAAGTCTCCGCAGTTGTATGCATTGCGCGAGCATTCGTAGGGTGAGCTGATATTCGCGTTCAAGGGTTGTGGTTCAGAATAACGACTTCGTAAGTCGTTATTGTCACAGGCATTGTCTGCCCACAAGCCTCGTTTCTCCGCGCGTGCTCGCTCTTCAGCCGCTTTGAAAGCGGCTTGGTATCTGTAGGGGAGATTGTACGTGTATTCGTGCCCGTACCCTTCAGCTATCATATACTCGTTGAAGTTCGTTCCGTTAGTAAGGAAGACATACGCAAGCAGACGGCCATATTTGTCGAGCTCTCCTTGCGAAGGATCAGTTTCGATACGAACCGACGTGCCGGAAAGAATCTGTTTTGCTTTTTCTGATGCCTCTTGTCCAAAACACTGCACCGGTTCGCGTGGGTCGACCGTTTCGGGTGTGTCGAGGCCGATGAGCCGAATTGTCACGCCTGTCCTGAGCGAAGTCGAAGGGTTCTCTCTGTCTTTCGCGACGACGAGCGTGTCACCGTCAATAACTTTTACCAGCGGATACCATTCATGCGTGGAAGCATCCACAGTCGTTGTCGCTGTTTCGTATACGGGTGATGTCTCGATGCTTGCCGGTTCAGATTTCTTAGAGTAGCTTCCGGCGTAAAATCCGAGCACGAATGTGGCAACGAGTGCGATTACGATAAATGTGAGTGCTCTCACTGCCGCATTGTAGCCAAAGAGCTTCAGCGGTACCATGCCTGAATGGCAGAGATTGTGCGGCTGGAGAGTGTCGATGAGAAAACGTGCAGCGAGATAAACGAACTCCTGCATCAATTCAACGACGTTGCAACGTCCGTAGATCTTTTGCGCACCATGATCGGAAGTCTGTCATCTGAACTGTGGACCGCCGTAGAAGATAGGATCATCGTTGGAATGGCAACGCTCGTTCTTGTGGTGAAAGTGGGAGGCACATCTTCTCGGATCGAGGATGTTGTTGTCCACGAACAGTACAGGAAACGAGGTATTGGAAAGGCGCTGTGCCAAAAGCTAATCGAGCGAGCACGAGCGCACGGCGCATACTCGATCCATCTGACGAGTAGACCGGATCGCGTTATTGCCAATGAACTCTACAAAAAGCTCGGATTCAAACTGCACAATACGAATGCATACCGCATGCAACTTTAAAAATTGAGGCGCGGCGGGATCAGCAATTGCTGATCTCCCGCCGCGCCCAGTGCGACTAGGTGACAATGATCGTCACTTCTTCCTGGTTACCTTCGAAGGCGATCACCGCTCTCAGGCTTTGCAGCCCTGGAGCGATATTGAGAGGCTCAGCGGGTAGGAACCCTCTTCCATAGCCGTAGTCCTCGAGCTTGGCAGAGATAACCTCGACGGCCTGTGCCGCCGATAGCTGAGCCTTACGTGCTGCGATGAGCTGATCTTTCAGCCATCGCTTGAAGCGCTCCTCGGCAAAAGGAATTACGGGCATGGTCTACTTCTCCTCCTCAATCCGTGCCTCGCGGATTTTGGCGATAAGGTATTCGCCGAGCCTGACGTTACCTGCGGGTCTGTCGATGTTTTGAGCGAGTGGCATTTTCGCCGCTCCCGAACCGCGATCGATGCGGAGAACCTCGCCGGTGGTGCCCGCGCTCATTGGGCTCAAGAAAAAAACGGCGGCATCGCCGATTTCCTCCATTGATGCGCGGCCGCCAAGGAATGAGGTCGCTTCTGCGATCGCACCGATGGCTCTGTTGCCGGGAACGCCCATCGCCGAAACCGTTTTCTCCGGGCTTGGCGAGATGCCGTTCACGCGTATCCCGAGCGGTCCGAACTCCTTGGCGAGGTTCTTTACAGCATCTTCGAGCGCCGACTTGGCGGTGCCCATGATGCCATAGCCTTCATACACCCCATGGGCGGCATCGAACGAGAGCGTCAGTATGCTGCCGCCCTCGGTCATAAGATTCTTCATCCTTTTGGACATGTTGATGAACGTCCAGCAGGAAAGCGCCAAGGTCGCATTGAAGTTTTCGAGCGAGGTCTCGCTGTACGGTTTCTTCAGCCCGTCCTGGCCGGTTCCTGCAATGCCGTGCACGAAACCGTGGATGGGCGCATGCGGAGCGAGGAGCTCGAAACACTGGTCTACGCTCTGGGGGTTCTCCGGATCAAAGTAATCCAGAGAGTACACGTGCGAGATATTTTCTGCCTCGCCGAGCCGCTTCAATTTGTCGACAGCTCGACTCTGGCACGTGAGGATAACCTCAGCGCCGTAGCGTGCCGCCTGCCGAGCGATGCCCCAGCAGATGGACTTTTCGTTCGCAGCGCCCGTGATGACGAAGCGCTGCCCGTTGATGTTCATCATCGCGGTGACTCCATCTATATTATGCAAGCTTGCCTCTGTGGCTCTTGCCCACGGCACTATACGTTTCGCTCACTCGGGGTGCAACCAATCTGCTCGCGCTCTTGACTCAACAGATACGTGTGGGCTAAACAGGTCTGCGTTTGTATCCTGATATACTGACGGCATGAATCGAGCGCTTATCGTAGCGGCCATATTAATCGTGTTAGGCGGCGGCTACGCGTTGTATAAGGGCCTGACGCGACTGCCTGCCGTATCTCAAGCTCTGCCGGGTATCCAAGTTGCGACCGCGACGGAGTGGGAGGAGGCAGATACGTATAGGATCGACGCAAAGTATCCACAATTCGGGATCGCCTCGATCGACACGAGTGTCAAAGCCCTAGTCGAGGAAGCCGCGGCGCAGTTCAAAGAGGATGTTGTAGCAGGCCCGCCCCTTCCGGATTCTGCGGTGTCGCAGTATGAATTTGAGAGCATGTTCGATTCTGCGTACGTTGGTCTCGACGTCGTGAGTGCGAAGCTCGTTGTTTCTACATACACGGGTGGGGCACACGGCAATGCCGTACTATACGGCTTGAATTACGAGCGAGAGACAGGAAGACCATTAACGCTCGATGACGCGCTTACAATGATCGGTCTCACGCTCGATGAGGTTGCAGAGCGCGCGAAGGCCGAGCTTAGTGCAACGCTCGGTGCCGACATCATTGCTCCTGAGGGAGCCGATCCAACGGCCGAGAATTACAGCACATTCGTTATAGGTCCTGAAGAAGTCACCTTTATCTTTCAGCTGTATCAAGTCGCTCCCTACGCTGCCGGGGTGCAGGAAGTTTCTTTCCCGCGCGTAGAGTAGGCCTCCTTTTGCTTCACCTCGTCTTCACTACGATCTTATATCCTAGTGGGTATGAGACACGCATTCCACAATTCATTCGGTTGGAGAAAGCAGCCGATGCGGAGCCCGGCGAGGGGCGAGTATTTTCCGCCGGAGTCGGAAAAAGTTTTGGATGTCGAGCGCAACGAGGTGATTGTGCCGAAGGGGCTGGAGAACAAGGCTCTTAGGCGAACGCTGTACCGTGCGATGATCATGGGCTGGAAGTCTTTTGCTCCGTATTCCTGAACCAGCGCCAAACAAAAATCCCGCCGACGCGGGATTTTTGCATTTGTGGAGGTGTCGGGGAATGATCCCGAGTCCGGAGAAAAGTGAATGCGCGCATCTACGCTGCGTAGGTCATCTGGAGATTTAAACATGTCGAATAAAAGATGATCAGAAACGCGACATGTCGAGTCCTTGTCTTAGACGAACGTCGGACACTGTTCGTCTGTGCTTGAAGAATGACGTCCGGCGGACTTACTCAAGCTCTACATCCATGGACGGCCACTTAGGCTTTACGCGTAAGCAGGCGCAAGTGTTACTTTGTTCGCACTTGAATGTTGCGATTGTTTGGAAAGGTGATCGCACCTTTGCCGCGCACACGCACACACCGATTTCTTCGTCGAAGCCAGTCACCCCCCGACGCTACTCTCTGGTTTCCACAGAGAGCAGCAGCGGGGACCGGCTGACTAGTATTTGCTTTTCAATGTTCTTTCGATCCGGCGCTTCTCTTCGCGAGCCCGGATGGTGTGACGTTTGTCTTCTTTTTTCTTACCGCGGGCGATCGCGATCGCGAGTTTCAGTTTTCGCCCGCGATTATACACTTTTAGTGGCACTACTGTCAACCCTTTTGCTCCCTCCGCCGAGGCCACGCGAGCTATTTCCTTGCGGGAGAGGAGCAGGCGGCGCGGCCGTTCGATATCGTACGATTTCGGCGCATTTGCGATCTGCCAAGCGGGAATAGACGCTCCGACAAGGTATGCTTCGCCGCCACGCGCGATCACGCGCGCGCCTTTCAAGGAGCCGCGTTTCGCACGCAGGGATTTCACCTCAAAGCCCTTGAGCTCCATGCCTGCCTCGAGCTCCTCGAGAATGTCGTAATCGAATCGCACGCGATCGTTTTCTATGAGCGACATTGGCTCACTATACCCCATGAGATAGAGCTCGCCGCTCGCTACCTCACGGGGTAGACCGCATGTATTCCGAAACAGCGCAAGTTGTGGTATAACGCGCGGGTCATGACAAATCAAGAAAAGGAGCCACAAAAAGGGCGCAGACCGCGTGCTCCGAAGGGCTCGCAGGGACCTTCGATATGGATGCAGCTTGCGATCGCCTTTGCCGTATTTCTCGTGCTCTCGACGGGCTACTCGCTCGTGCGCGACTACATCGCTCCTGGCACCGAATCTGTGCCACTCTCGCAAATCGCGGCTGATATACAAGCGGAAAATATTCTCACGATCACTGTCGAGGGCGATAATGTGACAGCCGAGTACAAGGACGAGACGAGAAAAACCTCGCGCAAAGAGACAGAGACATCGTTTACGGAGACGCTCGCGAATTACAACATTC
Source organism: Candidatus Kaiserbacteria bacterium (assembly GCA_016186765.1). GTDB lineage: Bacteria > Patescibacteriota > Minisyncoccia > Phycocordibacterales > UBA2100 > UBA10103. The sequence goes on from JACPLD010000002.1 coordinate 183,865, forward strand.
CTGAAGAAAAAATTGCGGCGGTGAAGATCGAGATCCGCGACGAGGGCGGCGTACGTTTCTGGTTCCTCACCCTCGCGCCACTCATTCTCCCCATCCTTCTTCTCTTCGGCATCATTTGGTTCCTCTCGCGCCAAATGCGCGGCGCGGGCATGCAAGCCTTCACCTTCGGTCGCTCGCTTGCGCGGCTCATTTCTCCCGAAGACACGGCCCAGCGCGTCACGTTCTCGGATGTTGCGGGCGCGAAAGAAGCGAAGGAGGAACTCACGGAGATCGTTGACTTTCTGAAGAACCCGAGAAAATTCATTCTGATCGGCGCACGTATTCCAAAAGGGGTGATACTCATGGGCGCTCCGGGTACCGGAAAAACGCTTCTTGCTCGTGCGGTCGCCGGAGAGGCGAGCGTGCCTTTTTTCTCGATCTCCGGCTCGGAATTCGTCGAGATGTTTGTTGGTGTCGGCGCCTCTCGCGTGCGGGATCTCTTTGAAACCGCGAAGAAGACAGCCCCCGCCATTGTTTTTATCGATGAGATAGACGCTGTGGGCCGCGTGCGCGGCACGGGTGTCGGCGGCGGCAACGACGAGCGTGAGCAAACGCTCAATCAGATCCTCGTCGAGATGGACGGCTTCGAGCCGAACGAAAAGGTGATCGTCATGGCGGCGACGAATCGGCCCGACGTTTTGGATCCTGCACTCCTGCGCCCCGGTCGCTTCGACAGGCGCGTTACCATCGACCTTCCCGACCGCAAGGATCGCGAAGAGATCCTCAAGGTTCACGCGCGCCAGAAGCCGCTCGGGCCGGACGTAAAACTTTCAGTTATCGCCGAGCGCACACCAGGATTTTCCGGCGCGGATCTGGGAAATCTCATGAACGAGGGCGCCATCCTCGCGGCGCGCGAGAACAGGAAGGAGCTTGCCCAGTTCGACCTCGTCCGCTCGATCGAGAAGGTCATGCTTGGGCCCGAACGCCGCTCTCATGTGCTCAACAAAAAAGAAAAGGAGATAACAGCCTACCACGAGGCCGGGCACGCACTCATCTCATCGGTGCTACCGTATGCAGACCCGGTGCACAAGATCTCGATCATCAGTCGCGGCCGCGCCGCGGGCTATACGCTCAAACTTCCTTTTGAAGACAAAAAAATGCAGTCGCGCAAAGAATTCCTCGACGACATAGCGGTTAGCTTAGGCGGCTACGTTGCAGAAAAGATGATCTTCGACGACGTGACGACAGGCGCGGCCAACGACCTGCAGGTCTTGACGGCGCTTGCGCGAGATATGGTCACGCGCTACGGCATGTCGGAGAAAATGGGCACGATCGCCTACGAGGCGGCACAGGGGCGCACGCTCTTTGGGGCAGGCATCGAAAGCGGAGAAGTATCGCAGGAAGTTGCGGCTCAGATCGACGCAGAGGTGAAGCGCATCATCGATGCTGCGCACAAGAAGGCCGAAGGCGTTCTGAAGAAACACCGAAAGGCATTGGATGCGATCGCAAAGAAGCTCGTCGAAGTGGAGACCATCGAGCGCGATGAGTTCGAGAAACTCCTCGTTGCGCACGGTATCACGCCGAAAAAGAAAGAAGATATCGAGCACCAACCTCTCGCGTAATTTTGGGCGAGTCGCGGCGCGTATGTGGCGCGACTCGTAGTTTCCTGAAGGCTATACTGTAGGCATGGGTGATGCGAAGATGCCCGAGGCTTCGAACGAGTGGGTATTCCCCGAGCGTCGCAAGCCCTACTCGAAAATTCAGGAGATCCACGTCAAAAATTTCACGGTCAGGATCAGGCATGCGGGAACGATAAAGCAGCTCGAGATATTGAAGCGCGACATCCTTCGCTCCGAGCTCGTGTCGAATATGCAGGCGATTCAGGATCTGCGCGCTGCTGGGAATGCGCGCGCTATCGAGTTGAAATTTCGTGGATCGGAGTTGTGGTGGACGTAAATGCGCCGCTTTCATGCAGAGGGTATCTGCCAACGGAGCGTTTCGTTGCCGACCCCGTGTTGCCTATCTCCCAGCAGCCACACACGAACACCTTCTTCGGTCACGACGGGCTCCTCGATTTGCCAATCTTTCTTTTCGAGCGTGATTGTTTCCTCACATCCCGTAAGGCCATAGAAGCGAGGGCCGTTCACCGACAAAAAATTCTCGAGTTTGTCGAGGGCGGCCAGCTCATCAAAAACTTGTGCGTACAGCTCCAATGCAGTCGGCGCGCTGAAGACACCGTACGCTCCAGGAGAGGAGAATTTTTTCGATTCAGGGTGTGGAGCAGAATCAGTTCCAGCAAACACAAACGGTAGTCCCCTCTGCACCAGTGCGCGGATTCTTTCTCTGTCGGCTCTGGTTTTGATCAACGGTTTGCAGCGAAGAAGCGGCTTGGGGGCCGCTTCTTCGCGGGAGTAGAGGAGGTGGTGCGGTGTTATCGTCGCAACGAGCTGTCCTGCTTTGCCGTTCCTCTCGATAAACTCTGCGGCAATCTTGCTCGAGAGATGTTCGAGCGAAATTTTCAGTTTCGGGAATTTGTCGAGGAGGCGTGGGAGCACGTCTTGTATGAACAGTTGTTCACCCTCGTAGGGATCCACTTCCTCCCCACTCTTGTTCACATGCACTTCGCCGTGCAAAAGAAGCGGCATGCCGAGCTCTTCCATTTTTTTCAGTACGTCTTTTGCCTCGAGGATGGAACGGTAGCCCCACTGCGAGTTCGTCGTTGCACCATATGGGTATGATTTCACCGCGTGGATCTTACATCCGCCAGCTGGCGGATCTGCCATACCCTTCTCTATCTCGGCTGGGCTAAGGTTCTTCGTGAGGTAGAGTGTCATCAGCGGCTCGAATGGGTTTCCTTTCGGAACGGCAGCGAAAATTTCCTTTTTGTACGTGACGGCGGTCTCGACTGTTTCGATCGGTGGCTCGGTGTTTGGCATCACAATCGCGCGACTCCATTTTGCTGCGGTGAGCGGGACGACCGCTTTGAGCATCGCGCCCTGTCGGAAATGCACGTGCGCGTCGAAGGACTTTTTTATTGTTATTGTGTCCGTCATGTCGGAAGTATACACTTGCAGAAATGGCAAAAAAGAACGTCGCGTGGCAGGCGCTGCTTCTCCACAAGAAGCTCGGTGGGAAAATCCGTGTGACTCCTGCAGCGCCGATACGGAATAGAGGCGATTTGGCACTTATGTATACACCGGGGGTCGCAACAGTCTCGAGTGTTATAGCAAAAAAACCGAAACTTGCGCGCATGTACACCATCAAAAAACGGATGGTGGCGGTCATCTCTGACGGCTCTGCGGTTCTTGGCTTAGGAAACATCGGCGCGCTCGGCGCTCTCCCCGTGATGGAAGGCAAGTGTGCGATATTCAAGACGTTTGCGGGCGTAGACGCGGTGCCGCTAGTCCTCGACACGCAAGATCCCGAGAGAATAGTAAAAACAGTCATCGCGATTGCACCGGCATTTGGCGGCATCAATCTGGAAGACATCGCTGCACCGAAGTGTTTTGACATCGAGAAGCGCGTGATCGAGGCACTCGACATTCCGGTGATGCACGACGATCAGCATGGCACTGCGATCGTCGTCTTGGCGGCGATCCTGAACGCGCTCAAAGTCGTGAAAAAGAAATTGTCATCGGCGCGCATCGTCATTCTCGGCGCTGGCGCGGCCGGAACGGCCACAGCGCACATTCTTCACGCTGCCGGAGCGAGGGACATTGTCGTCTTGGACAGCAAAGGGATTGTAAACGGCTCACGGCCCGAGCCGCACAAACGCGAACTCGCAAAATTCAATGCGCGCGGTGTCAAGGGAAATCTCCGTGATGCACTGAAGGGGGCAGACGTTCTTCTTGGTGTTTCTGGTCCGAATCTCGTAAAGGCTAATGACGTTTTTCTTATGGCAAGAAAGGCAGTTGTTCTCGCGATGGCGAATCCGACTCCAGAGATCATGCCTAACGAGGCGAAAAAAGGGGGTGCGGCGGTCATTGCGACAGGGCGTTCTGATTTTCCAAATCAAGTGAACAACTCGCTCGCGTTTCCCGGTGTCTTTCGCGGCGCGCTCGACAATAGCGTGCGCAAGATTACGGCCGAGATGAAGCTCAAGGCTGCGCGCGCGATCGCCGCACTCGTGCCGAATCCTACGCCGAACAAAATCGTCCCCGACATGTTCGACAAACGTGTCGCGAAAGCGGTCGCAAAAGTGATCAGATAAAGTTTTGTGCTATACTATGCATATGACGAAGGCATTGAAAGAAATTTTGGCGCGTGCGAGGAAATGGCCGGAGGAGGTACAAGAAGAAGTTGTTGATACTCTTCGGGCGATTGAGGCAGGACATCGAGGAATCTATAAACTGACGGAAGACGACAAGGCTGCCCTGAAACGTAGCGCGGAGGACGTCCGACTTCGGAGGTTTGTATCCGCGAAGAAAGTCGCGGCCTTCTTCAAGCGCATTGGCGCATGAAGGTCAAAGTTACTCGGACTGCTTTTAACGAACTGGCGCAGATACATTCGCATATTGCACGCGATAACCCAGAAGCGGCGCTAGGGGTGTTCCTCCGAATCAAGGAAGTAATTCAGCGCCTCGGAGAGTTTCCGTATTTAGCCAGAATTGCGGACGAATCAGGCATCAGGGTTTTTCCTGTCATGCCGTTTCCGTATCTCATCTTCTATACAGTCGGGCATCGGGAGGTTATCATCCGCAACGTCCGGCACGCCGGACGAACGCGCCCGTAGCTCAAAGGTTAGAGTAACCGGCTTATATCCGGTTGATCCTGGTTCGAGTCCAGGCGGGCGTACAAACTTCAAGCATGTGGATTCTTGCGTTGTGGGAGGTCGGGCATGTGTAACAATAGACCCATGGCCCTCTCCCTTCGCCTTTCGCTTGGTATCGTACTCGCGGCTTTTGTTTTACTCGTGTTCCCGCACGCAAGCGATGCCGCACAGGTGAATGTCGGCATGGGCGCCAATTATTTCACATCACCGAATATCACGATCCAAGTCGGTGACACCATCACTTGGACCAATACTGACAGTGTGTCGCACACGGTCACGTCGGATAACGGCTTCTTCGATAGCGGGACGATGGCGCCTGGTACCGTATTTTCGCGCACCTTCACAGCGCCGGGCACCTACCCGTACCACTGCATCTTCCACAACGGCATGGTCGGTACGATTACCGTCGTGCCGCCCGCATCTCCGACGCCGATTCCGACCCCGACTCCACTGCCTCCCTCGACGGCAGACCAGTTACGCGCGCAAGCAGAAGCACTTCTTGCAAAAGTACAGCAGCTTCAGGCACAGCTGGGTGGCGTTGGTGGCACGGCCACACCTATTGTCGATTCAAGTTCGTGTCCCCTGATCGGCCGCTCACTCAAACGAGGCGCGAAAGGCGACGATGTTACCCGTCTTCAGCAGTTTCTCGCACGCGATACGGCTATCTATCCGGAGGCGCTCGCCACGGGCTACTATGGTCCGCTCACCGAGGCAGCCGTGCGTCGCTGGCAGGCGAAGTACAACATTGTTTCTTCGGGAACTCCGGAGAGTACGGGCTACGGCGTTGTCGGTCCGCGCACGGCTGCCGCGATCGCGATCCTCTGTTCTACCGGCAGCTACAACGGCATTCCCGGGCCTTCGGGGAGCGGAGCGCCGGTTGGCGGATTCATTCAGGTGACGCCCGTCACCGGGAATGCGCCGCTTACGATCGCCGTGCAGGCGACCGTCAACACGGTCAACTCCTGCAGCGGTGCGACTTACACGCTCAACTATGGAGACGGCACGCTCCCGACACAGATCGCGGTGCCCGTCGGACAATGCGCACAGATGATACAAACGCTCGGGCACACGTACGCCTATGGCGGCACGTACCTAATGACACTCTCTGCAGGCGCGCACCGCACGACGGCGACGGTTCAGGCATATGGCGCAGGACCGCCGTTGGGAACGCCAACGCCAACGCCGAGCACCTCGTGGGGAATCGTTTCCGTCACGCCCGCGATCGGCGGCGATCCGTTCGCTGTTTCGGTTGAGATAGAGTATCCGGCCTGCGCCGCGTACTCCATCGACTGGGGCGACGGTACGCTCCCCTCAGCCGTTGCGGCGCAAAGCGGCTGCAGCGGCGGCTCGTCACGGGCCACCCTTAATCACACGTTCAGCTCTACTGGCACCTACACGATCTCGCTGCGGGATGGAAGCGGCGCGGTGAAGGGAACCGCCGGCGTGAGTATCGTGAATTGAACGTTGCGGCGAAGGTCGCACCCTATGCGATCCAAGCGGAACGTCGTAACGCTCGTCCTCTTACTGCTGTTTCCTCTTGCCGCTTCGGCGCTTACACTCGATGAGATAAAAGCTCAGCTTCTCGCTATACTCGAACGGGTTTCTGTTTTGAAAGTTGAGATTGAGCGGCTCGAGAAGCCTTCACTTCCACAAGTGGGTACAATGATTCCTTGTCTTTCGCTCGGTAGGACGTTGCTTATGGGCATGCGTGGAGAGGATGTGCAGAAGCTGCAGGAGTTTTTGATCGCAGTGGACCTTCTTTCAGAGGGCAATGCGACCGGCTACTTCGGCGCGCTGACGGAAGCGGCGGTTAAAAAATGGCAGGCGGCACAAGGTATTGTCTCTTCGGGGAATGCCGCCTCGACGGGTTTTGGAGTCGTCGGCCCAAAGACACGGGTGGCGATTCTGACCGTGTGTAAAAATCAAGTTACACAAGCACGCGCTGCGCAGGAGCGCGCGTGTCCGCTCTCGCCTCTCGAGCCTCTAGCAAGCGACTGCTCGGGTACGTGGGAGAAGGGACGCGACGCCGCAGGATGCCTTACGGGATACCAGTGCATCGAAGCTTCCTCGACTCCCGCTGCCGAGCCTGTTTCCGCGACGTCGAGCATTACTCTGCTTTCCCCCACTACAGGTACAGTGGTGACCGGAGGGAGCACACTCACGATTTCATGGCAGAGCCGCAATGCTCCATCGTATGGAAGCGTCTCTCTTTCACTCGTTGATTCTTCGGGGAACATTGTCGGTGATATTGCACGCAATCTTGCGTCATCCGGTACCTACCTCTGGCGTGTACCACAGGGAAGCACGAATTGCTCGGAGGGAGAGAGTGCATTCGAATGCATCGAGAAATTTGCGCGCTGCGATGGCGGGACGAGCATATGTTCGCTCGAGCCAGGCACCTACGTAATCCGCGCGACTCTTTCAGAGCTTGAGAGTTCGAGCGAACCTTTCCAGATTGCGGGCACTGCGATGACGGACCTTCTGCGGGCTCTTGTGGGTACTCCCGTTCTTCCGCTCCCCTCGTTTTCTACGTCGTCCGCGCAGGCAGGCGTGAATAGCTGCGTGCATGATGGTAGCATCTATGCTGAAGGGACGACGCTCTCCGTTCCCTGCGAAGCGGGCAAATGTCTCTCGGCAACGTCCGGCTTCATTTCGGGAACGTGCACTGCGGGTCGCTGGTGCATTCCGCAAACGTCGAACTGCGCGGCTGCGTTTGCCGATATCGACGTCAGTGCCTATGCAGGAAGCGGCGCAACCTCGGTGGGAAGCGGCTACGGCATCACCTGTCCGCAAGAGGGTTGGCGCGCGTACCTCGCATGTCCGTCCGGCGGCTGCAAGACAGGGTGGAATATCTGCCGCGGTGGAAAGTGGGTTCGCGACAGCGCACAAGAAACCGTCATCGTGGGTATGCAAGGGCCGTGCGAGAGCGGGCACGTGTGGTGCGGCATCGGCACCGGATTCGGCTGCGTTGCTACTAATGAGTGCGTGAACGGAAGTGCTCGCTAGAGTGTTCGCCCTGCCTCATTCGGCGTGCAACTCGTGAGAGACGTGCTCGGCACGCACGCGAAGCGAAGGATGTTTTGAGAGCGAGGGATCGCTTTTTACAAGCGCGGCCGCTTCATCTTTTGCGGCGCGGATGAGTTTGATGTTTTTTAAGGCTTCCATGCCAAGATCCGACATGCCCCACTGGCGGCTCCCTACGAGATCTCCTCCTCCGCGCGTTTCGAGATCGAGCTCGGCGAGTCTGAAGCCGTCGTTCGATTCCTGAAGCGCGCGCAAGCGCTTCATGGCGAGCTTCCCAGTGGTTTCCGGCAGCAGAAAGCAGAAAGGAGGATGCGAGGAGCGTTGCACACGGCCGCGCAGCTGATGCAGCTGCGCGAGACCAAAACGTTCGGCGCCCTCGATGAGAATGACAGTTGCATTCGGCACGTTGATGCCAACCTCGACGACCGATGTTGCGACGAGGATATTGATGTCGCCCGAGGCGAAGCGGCTCATCACCTCGTCTTTTTCTTTCGGCTTCATCGCGCCATGCAATAGGCCGATCTCAAATTCGGGAAACACCTCTGCCTTGAGCCGCTTCGCCTCAGCTTTCGCCGACTTTGCTTGAAGCGCACGCTCTTTTGCGGGATCAGGCTCTTCGATGCGTGGGCAGATGACATAGGCTTGGTAGCCTTTCTTGATTTCTTCGCGCACCGCGCCATACGCATGGTCGCGTTCGGCGGGCTTGATGATAGTGGTTGTGACCGTCGCTCGGCCCGGTGGCAATTCGTCCAGAATAGAGAGATCAAGGTCACCGTATATCGTCAGTGCAAGAGTCCTGGGAATGGGAGTGGCAGTCATGGAGAGAAAATGTGCTGAAGCGTCCCCCTTGTGGGCAAGAGCTCTCCTTTGTCGCGTCCCGAACCTATGTTGCTCATCCACTATGGCGTATGCGAGGTGTTTAAACTGTACGGACTTTTGGATGAGCGCATGAGTGCCGACGAGCATGGCAATCTCGCCGCCTGCGACCCACTTGAGAAGCTGGGCGCGCGAAATGTCAGTCGCGCGATTTCTCGCAACCTTCGAGGGGAATTTTTTGCAACTCTTTCCGGTGATGAGCGCGATATTAATGGGGAGGTGCGAAAAATATTCGATGAACGATTGGAAGTGCTGCGTTGCAAGAATTTCGGTAGGTGCCATGTATGCAACTTGCAGCGTGCCCGATACCCGCCCAGGTGGCCGCGAGTTCACAATGGCATAGGCAGTTGCAGCTGCGACCAAGGTCTTCCCGCTTCCCACGTCGCCCTCAAGGAGGCGCGCCATCGGGTGCGGTTTTTCGAAATCGGCGATGATATCGGCGATAGCGCGGCGTTGCGCGCGCGTGGGCGTCATCCCGACTGACCGGAGAAACTTTGCTGCGAATGTAGCGCCCCGTATCGGGAACGAGACGCTCGCATCATTTTCTGCACGTTCCCGAGCTTTCGCCACCTGGATAACGAAGATCTCCTCGAACGCAAAGCGCTTTCGGGCAGCCGCAGCGTGCGATTCCTTTTCGGGTTTGTGGATCGCAAGGAGCGAGGTCGAAAGGTCGGGAAGGTGATAGCGTGCGCGCACATCTCTCGGAATGGGATCGGGAATTTCTTTATGTGCGCCGCGCGCGAACACTCGCTCGAGGGCATGGTAGAACCAGCGCGAGGTGATGCCGCGACTCTCCGGATAGACAGGGAAAATCGAGGTACTAGGTTTTAGGTTTAAGGTTTTAGGTGGTGCAAAGATTCCTTCAGAAATCGCGCCGGGGGGAAGATGTTCCACTTCTGGATTCGCGATATACGGGCGCTCGGCACTTCCGCCGACGGTGCCCGTAATTTTTACCGTCGAACCTTGCGGCACGTATGAGGCGATATAGGGCTGGTTGAACCACATCACCTTAACCCGCCCCGTCGCGTCCTCGAACCACCCCTCCGTAATGTTGCGCCGGCTCTTCCAGAGCTTTTTTGCTTTCAGGTCGGTGAGAACGCCGAAGAGCGTCACCTTCGCTCCGCGTTGCAGCTCCTGCACACGCGCGGAAGCTCCGCCGCGTTCGTAGCGGGCAGGAAAGTGCCGCAATAGGTCTTCTATCGTCGAGAGGCCGAGCCGTCGAAGTGCTGTCTGTTGCGTCGGTATAACGCGGAAATGCTTCACAATTTCGTCTTCCGGCCGCATGGAGCGATTGTAGCTGTAAAGTTATTCACACCCAAACGTTTCCCGGCTTGCGCGAGGGTATGACCTTTGTAAGATATTTGTGTTCTCTAGCCGCTAATTCGATTTCATTTTGTATGGCGTACTATGATGATGGACGTGGCGAGGATGTAGATTTTCAAGGTCCCCTCGCTGGTACAGAAGAAGACGAAGAGGGAGATGAGGATGAGAGCGGAACATTCGGCGGAGAAGCAGAAGAAGAGGAGGGCTACGAATAGATTCTCTCGGAGCTATCACATTGTTCGGGTCGCGTATCCGCCTGCTGGCGGATCGCTCCCGCTCGCCCCGTCGGGCTGCGCGAAGACCCTCACAATGTGATAGCTCCTCACTCACTATTCTCTAAGAGATGGTAAGATTATGAATATGCACATGGTTCTCCGATATCTAGGGACAGTTGCGGCGGTGATCCTCACGGTAAATCTCGTTCCGGGTATTACGATTTCCGGCGGATGGACGACCGTTTTCCTCATTGCGCTCGTGTGGTCGGTCATCGTCATGGTTATCAAGCCCGTACTTACAATTCTCACGCTCCCCATTACTGTCATCACACTCGGACTTTTCTCGTTCGTGTTCAACGCACTTCTATTCTGGGCGATGACGCTCGTGGTCCCCGGCTTTCAGGTTGTGGGATTCGTACCGGCGCTTCTTGGCGCCTTGGTGCTCTCGATCCTCACGTGGCTGATCGAAAAGATCTTCTAGCAGCTGCTACTTGAGCCCGAGCTTGCTCCTGAATTCTGGCACTTTCGCAACGAAGAAAAGATACACGATCTCGAGAATCCCCACTGTATTGATGACAAGAAACGCGATGAACCACCATTTCTCGCTTCGTTTCGCCGCATGCCACAGCGCAAAACCTTTCCAGAATAAGCTCCACGCGATTACCAGTAAGAACGCGCCCGACCATGTCGGGGAGCCTATGCCCCCGAAACCCATATAGTCTATTGGATTCATATAGAAGAATTGTAGCATCTGGTTAGTTCCGTCTCCGGTATCCCTTCCAACAGATCGGACAACCCTTCCCGCGGTACGTGTCCCCGCGACTGCACGTTTTCCAACCCAAGTGTTTCTTAGCTTTCATTATAGAGCGGAGAGGGAGGGATTCTCCCGCGACTAAACTTTTGCCGTCGCAAAAGTTTGTCTGGGCACCAGCTCGCGGCCTCGCGTGCTCGCTCGGCATCGCTCCGCTGTTCGAATCCCTTCGCAAGCTCTCGCTTGCTCCATCAGT